>DXFM01000031.1 GCA_019114465.1 Candidatus Lachnoclostridium avicola | reverse complement strand
TGGCGATCACCGCCTTTATGATCATCTCATTTGTCGTGGGAAAGATTCCCTACGGCGTTACCACCATGACCTGCTGTGCCCTGCTGGCCATCACCGGATATTATGATGTGCCCCAGGCCTTCTCCGGTCTCTGCAACAAGACCACCATCCTGATCGCGGGTATGTTCACCCTGGCCTACGCCTTCGGCAAGACCAGTTTGATCAACCGGATCCGGGCCCAGATGACAAAGATTAAAGGAAAGAGCGGACTGGTGCTGCTGGCCTGTATGTTCGGCATTGCCATTGTTCTGGCCCAGCTCATGGGAAGAACCGCCGTTTTATCTATTATGATTTTATTTGCCACCTCCTTAAGCGACGACGACGAGCTGTGCCCGTCCCGGGTGATCACGGCAGTGTTCGTGGTGATCGCGGCCTGGAGCTTAAAGGTGCCCATCGCGGCGGGAGCCACCATGTCCGCCACGGCCAATGCCTACTACGAGGGAATCGTGTCCGACCCGGCCATGATGCTGCAGACGGGAGATTTCTTTAAGGTAGCCATCATCCCCTGTATCGCCCTGACCATCTACGCCCTGTTTGCGTGGAAGCTGATCCCGAAGCATGCCATCGACAGCAGCAACGTGAAAGAGGTAAAGATGACAGAGGCTATCCCGAAAAAGGATGAGATCTGCATCATCGTAGTGTTTGTGGGAGTGATGATCGCCTTCTTCTTCGGAACCAAACTGGGCAACCTGATGAACCTGGCGCCGGCCATCGGCGTGCTGATTCTGATCTACACGGGATCTCTGACGGCAAAGGAAGCCATCACCAACATGACGGGAGACATGGTGTGGATGATCGCCGGCGTGCTGGTGGTGTCAGATGCCATGGGAAGTTCCGGAGTGGGAGAGCTGATCGGAAGCGGAATCTTAAAGATTCTGGGAGATTCCCCCAGCGGTCTGGTGGTAATGGTGGTATTTGCGGTGGTGGCCATCGTGATGACCACGTTCATGTCCAACACGGGAACGGCGGCGATTTTAAGCCCCATCGCGGCCAGCATGGCTCTGGCGGGAGGAATGGACCCGAGAGGAATCGTGCTGATCGTCAATATCGCGTCCATTATGGCAGTGGCGTTCCCCAGCGGATCTGCGGAGTGCGCGCTGATGTTCGCGGCAGGGCGCCACAGCCCGGTGGGCCTGTTGAAATTCACCCTGCCCTATCTGCTGATCGCGGTGGTGACCCTGGTGATCAGCGCCAGCATTTTCTTCCCGGTATATCCGGCTTAAGATTGGAGGGAGATTTCATATGAGAGAACAGGTTCAGGCCCAGGCTCTGCCGGATGTGGAGAGCCTGACCATCGATCCGGAACATTATTACAGACAGGTGCTCCACGGATATTATCAGTTTGACTGCGTCGTGCAGGAGGGAGTCACCCGCTCTGCCAAATTCTACATTCCGGAGAATACGGTATTCAACCAACCCACAGTGTTCGTGGCGGTCCCCGACGGGGAGGAGAGCTGGGAGTTCCTGGTAAAAAGCGGCTGGAAACAAATGGCAGACGAGAGACATCTGTGTATCGTTCTCATGGAGCCGGAAAATGGCGCCTGGAAGGATGAGGAGGCAGATATGGCCTACATCGCAGCCCTCAACGAGGATGTGAGCTTCCGCCCGTTTTTCTGCGCGTTTTCTTCCAATTTCTATGGCGTGGCCTACGGGACAGCGGCGGATACCCTCGGAAAGCAGGCCCGCAGATCCCCCAAATGCTGGGCCGGGATCGCTCTGCTGGGCAGTCAGGGGATGACGGAGGAGGAGAAGACCTTCCTGGAGGAAAAAGAGACGAAGGTTCCCGGCGTGACCTGCAGCCAGGTACAGATGCCGGCGTGGATTGCGGCTGCGGAAAAGACAGAAGATGTGGAGCGGGAGCTTGCGTTCTACTGCGGCACCGACCACAGCGGCGGCAGCCGGACCATGGAAGCGGGCGGTGAGATCTGGACTCCCCAGGCGGGAGGCACCGTGGATGAGCACTGGTGCGCCAACGTGGTCTTTGACCGGAGAAACTGGGAGGACTGTCTGGGCTTTGACTGCGCCTGCCGAATCTATGACACCGTATTTGCAGGCGTGTACCGCTATCCCGGCAATGGAAACGGGGCGCTCCGCAGAAACGGAGATATCCGTTCCAGAGGATTTCAGAAGTTTTCGGAAAAAGTGGCCGGCGGATATCATGAGGACGGCAGGGACAGCTACCGGAGAGAGTGGTGGGTCTATCTGCCGGAGAGCGCGGACCGGACCAAGCCGGTTCCGGCGGTGTTTGTGTTCCACGGGGCAGGGGGAAGCTGCGATGAGATCGCGGACCGCTCCGGCTGGGCCTATGTGGCGGAAAAGTACGGATTTCTCATTATCTGCCCGGGAGCTTCCGTTCCCAACCGTGTCCGTTATGTGAGCAATATGGTGACCAACGAGATGTTCCGCAGCATGTGGAATACGGGAAATCCCCAGAAAGAGCGTCCGGCGGACATGCTGTTCATCGATTACCTGTACCGATGGCTGACGGAGCACTACAACGTGGACAGAAGCCGGATCTATGCCAGCGGTCAGTCCTCCGGCGGCATGATGTCCTGGGCCTGCGCGGCTTACCGGCCGGATTATTTCGCAGCCACCGCTCCGGTGTCCGCGAAGTGCATCGACATTGAGTCAGAGCATCCCAATCCTCCGGTGGACGGCTCCATCATCCCGGTGATGACCAATCTGGGACTGGAGGATGGAATGTTTAAGGGCGGCTATGGGACGGAGGACGCGAAGGCGCTCATCGACCACTGGTGCAGCCGCTTCCATCTGGAACCGGGCTGGGACGGCTACACCTACGCCGACGGAGGCAGAAACTGCAGTTTCCAGGACGGCCTGTTTACCAATTATCTGTTCCGCACCAAGGACGGAGTGCCCATCCTCCGCTGTGTGGAGGCGGCCACAAAGGCCCACGCCATCTGGCCTTCTGAGTGTGAGATGGCCTGGACCCAGTGGTTCTCCAGATTCTCCAAGGATCCGGAGACGAAAGAACTGTATTACGATGGGAAAAAGGTAGAGATCTGACAAATAAGAGGGGAGAAATGATGCTGCCGGCGTCATTTCTCCCCTTTCTGGTGTTGAGGGGAATTGTGGTCTGTGCTATACTTTTACGTGCGAATTTTATGACCGGAGCCGGCGGAAATGGAGGAATGTATGAACGGAAAAATCGTAGTAGTCAACGCGGAGAAAATTGATTACGACCACAAAATGGATTTTTCAGCTATGGGAGAAAATGCGGAGATCTATCCGGACAGCACAGCGGAGGAGATCCTGGCCCGGGCGGAAGGGGCTGAGGTGCTGGTGACAAAGGAGCTTCCTGTGGATGGGGAGCTGATCCGGAAGCTGCCGGAGAGCGTGAAATTGATCTGCGAGGCGGGAACGGGGTACAACAACATCGATCTGGAAGCCAGCAGAGAGCGGGGAATCATGGTGTGCAACGTGCCTTCCTACTCTTCGGAGCGGGTGGCCCACACGGTGATTATGATGATCCTGAATCTGAGCAGTTCCATGGTCCGTCAGCAGCGGATGCTTTTTGAGGGAAACCATGACAATTTCACCAAACGGCTGATGGTAGATCATGTGGAAGTCAACGGAAAGACTCTGGGGATCGTTGGCGCCGGTCACATCGGGAGAGCGATGATCCGGGTGGCGCAGGCCATGGACATGAAGATTCTGGCCTGTTCCCGCCGGAAAAAAGAGGATGAGGACGGGAT
The DNA here is from genome assembly GCA_019114465.1 of Candidatus Lachnoclostridium avicola. Lineage (GTDB taxonomy): Bacteria > Bacillota > Clostridia > Lachnospirales > Lachnospiraceae > Lachnoclostridium_A > Lachnoclostridium_A avicola. The sequence goes on along the minus strand of DXFM01000031.1, from coordinate 194,318 downwards.
CCACTATGTGTCCCTGGAGGAGCTGTTGAAGGAGAGCGATTACGTGTCCCTCCACTATCCGCTGACGGAGGAGACCAGACACATGATTGATAAGGAAAAACTGGCTCTGATGAAGCCCACCGCCTTCCTGATCAACACCGCCAGAGGCGCCCTGATCGATGAGAAGGCGCTGATCGAGGCCCTGCAGAACGGAGTGATCGCCGGGGCCGGCCTGGACGTGCAGGAGGAGGAGCCGCCCCGGGAGGACAGTCCCCTCTACACCATGGACAACGTGGTTCTCACTCCCCACATGGGCTGGCGGGGACTGGAGACCAGGCAGCGCCTGATCAACCTGACGGCGGAAAATATCCGGGCCTATATGGACGGAAAGCCGAAAAATGTGATTGTGGGATAAATATTTTTATTCATCATTGACAAAAACCCTCCGCCCATGTATCATATGATTAAGCACATTAACTATTAAGTACGTTTAAAAAATAGAAGAGGAGGAATTGTCATGACAGAGTTACAGAGGCATTTTCAGGAAAAGGCAGAAAGCTATAAGGATTACACCGTCGACTGCCGCAGGAAGATCCACGAGATGGCGGAGCTGAGCAACGAGGAAGTAAACACCAGCGCCTTCGTGGAGGAAGAGCTGAAGAAGATGGGCCTGCCCACGGTACGGCCGGCGGAGTACACGGTGGTGGCCGTGCTGGATACGGGAAGACCGGGTAAAAAGGTGGCTCTGCGGGCAGATCTGGATGCTCTTGCGGTGCCGGAAAATCCTGACAATCTGGCGGGCCCCCGGGTGTGCCGGTCCAATACCCCGGACAAAACCTGCCACGCCTGCGGCCACGACGCCCACAGCGCCATGCTTCTGACGGCGGCGAAGATTCTGACGGAGGAGAAAGACCATCTGAACGGAACGATTTACTTCTGCTTTGAGCAGGGGGAAGAGACCGGAAAGCTGATTGGAGCCACCGGCATCTTAAACTACTTAAAAGAACAGGGTGGTGTGGACACGGTGTGGGCCATCCACGTTTACAACAAGCTGGAGAGCGGAAAACTCTGCGTGGACGCCGGCCCCAGAATGGCAGGAGCGGCCGGAGTGGATACGACTATCATAGGAAAAAGCGGCCACGGCTCCCGGCCGGACCGGGCCATCAACCCCGTTTTCTGCGCGGCCAGCATTCTGCCTAACCTGGCGTCCGCCTTTATCAATCAGTTAAATGTGGAAGAGACGGTGACTTGCGGCATTACCTCCATTGAGGGCGGCGGGGAGTCTTCCAATATCATTCCGGATACGGCGCGCATCCGCGGTTCTTTCCGCTTTTTCAATGTGAAAGAAGGGGAGAAAGCGGTTCAGGTATATCGGAAGGTCAGCGACGCCACAGCGGAGATGATGGGCTGCCGGGCGGAACACAATCCGGTCAGAGAGCGTGTGCTGGGCAATCCCTGCATCAACGATGAAAAGTGCAGCCAGATCGCGGCCGCGGCCATCGGCGCGGTGACCCCGGAGGGAACTGTCACCACGGCGGAGAAATGGTATGCGTCGGAGTCCTACAGCTTCTACCTCTCCACCTATCCGGGCATCCTCTGCCACCTGGGCATTAAAAACGAGGCATATGGAAGCGGAGCTGAGCATCACAACACCTATTTCGATGTGGACGAGGGAGTACTTCCCCTGGGTGTTCTGGCTACAGCAGCCTACGCAGCGGCCTTCTGCGGGGAGGACGCGGAAAAATGAGTGAGCAGCAGAAAGCCTGCGCTGCCGCCTGCGGCAGCAACATCATCTTCGGCTTCAGCTTCTTAGCGTCCAGCATTGCCATGGAGGCAGCGGACCCTCTGCTTCTGCTGGCCATACGTTTCTTGTTGTCGGCAGGCTTTATGACCGTTCTGATCCTGGCGGGAGCCGTCCGCGTTCATCTGAAGGGGAAGAGGCCCTGGCGGCTGATTCCCCTGGGGCTGCTTCAGCCGGTGATCTATTTTATCTGTGAAAACTATGGAATCATGTACACCAATTCCTCTTTTGCGGGAACCATGATTGCCCTGATTCCCCTGGCGACCCTGTTTATGGGGATTATCTTTCTGGGAGAAACCTGCGGTCCGGCCCAGATCGGCTGGGCAGTCTGCTCCTTTGTGGGAGTGGCGGTGGTATCTCTGTTCGGAAGTGAGGCCGGAGTGGTGTCTGCGAAGGGAATTCTGATCCTGGTGGCGGCGGTGCTGTCCAACGCCCTGTTTATGGTCCTGAGCCGCAGCCTGGCGGAGGAGTTTTCCGCTTTTGAGAGGACCTACGTCATGTTCCTCATGGGAGGCGGGGCTTTTACCGTGCTGGCGGCGGCGGAGAACCGGTTTGATCCGGGGAGAATCGCCGCAGCTCTGGCGGCCTGCGCCAAGCCGGATTTTGCGGCGGCGGTGATCTATCTGGCTCTGGTGTCCTCCGTGCTGGCCTTCCTTCTGATCAATTACAGCACAGGAAAGATTGAGGCCCGCCGTTCCTCTTCCTTTGCCAGCATTTCCACCGTGGTGTCCATCGCGGCGGGAGTGGTTTTCCGAGGGGAACCTTTCGGTCTTCCCCAGCTGATCGGCTCTGTTTTGATTCTGGTGGGAGTGTACCGCCTGAATGTGGGGGATTCCCGCTGAAATCTGGAAAAAAATTTTTAAAATGATAATTTTTTCTCCGAAAAAAATAAAATCCGGTGGGAAAACATCTGGATTTGTGGTATGATAGAAAAACAGGCAGCGGGCGGTGCGGAGCGGCGGGGAGCCGCTCCGTCCTGTTATCCGTGATTAAGGTCTGGAAGGAAAAGGGAAGAAATGGAAAACGAGCGCTACAATTTATTTGTCCAGCTGGTGGAGGAATTTGACCGCGGCTGCGACCTGGCGGAGGAATACGACGCCCTTCTGCACAATTACAACGGGACGATCCTGTTTCAGGCGGAATCCCAGATGATAAAAATGATCGGAGACAACCCGGGAATTACCGCATCGGAGATTTCCAAGCGGTTTGGAAAGACGGGGAGCGCGTCGTCTCAGCTGATCCGGAAGATGAAAGAAAAGGGATGGGTCAGACAGGAGAGGAATCCGGACAACAACCGTCTGTACAATCTTTTCTTAACGGAAGAGGGGGAGACGATCTATCAGAACCACAAACAGTTTGAGGAGAGATGTTATCAGAGAACGTTTCACAGTCTGGATGAATTTACAGAGGAAGAGCTCAGAGTCTATATAGCCATTCAGCGGTGCATGAACGCCACGTTCCACCTGGATGTGGAGGAGAGCCGCAAGCTGGGCACGAAGCGCCAGAAATCAAACGCGTCAAGCTGAACAATTTACCGGAAGCAAAGGCTTCCTGCCGGTGTCAAGAGAGACCCGGCGGGGAGCCTTTTTGCTTTTTTCTTTCACAGCAATGGCTGTGAAAGAGAGAAAATGCTGAAAACACAAAGGTTTCGACGAAAAGAAAATTGGAATATTTCAACTAAAAAGTTTAGGCAATAAACCATTTGGTCATTTAAAATGACGGCAAAAATGTGATTTGCTGTTGACAACCTATGGGAATGATTGTATAATTAAGACACTAAATACATAAGGCACTTAATGATTAAGGACATTATAATAAAGTACCAGAAGAAAGGAGATCTTTAATATGACAGATCTGGGAAAGAAATTTAAGGAGGCAGAACCTTACATCATCGAAATGCGCCGCTGGTTTCATCAGCATCCGGAGCTTTCGCTGAAGGAGAAGGAGACTTCCGAGAAGATCAAGGAAGAGCTGGACAAAATGGGGATTCCCCATGAGGATTTAAAGCCCAACTACGGAGTTGTGGCCACGATCCAGGGAAAGGATTCCGGCAAGGTAATTGCAGCCAGAGCTGACATCGATGCACTGCCTGTGACGGAGGACACGGGGCTTCCTTTCGCTTCCTGCAATGCCGGCGTGATGCACGCCTGCGGCCACGACGCCCATGCGGCTATGCTTCTGGGAGTGGCAAAGGTGCTGAACGAGGTGAAGGATGAGTTAAACGGCACGGTGAAGCTGGTATTCCAGGTATCTGAGGAGAATGGAATGGGTTACCAGGAGATTCTGGACTATTTTGAATCCATCGGCGGTGTGGACCGGGTGATCGGTCTTCATATCTGGAGCACCCTTCCCGCGGGTGAGATTCTGCTGATTCCCGGATCTGTATTTGCCGGCGGCACGGGATTTACCTGCAGGGTCAACGGACAGGGCGGCCACGGAGCAAGACCGGATCTGGTGAAGGATCCCATCAAGGCGGCCTGCGACCTGGTGCTGAAGCTGGCGTCCATTCCCACCAACTTCTACGACGTGCTGGATCACTCCGTAGTATCTGTGGGACAGATTCAGTCCGGAACCATGGGCAATATCTTCCCGTCCTACGCGGAGATCAAGGGAACCACCCGCTACTACAAGACCGGCGGCGTAGATGCCATCAAGAAGATCATGCAGCAGATCGCCGACGGCGTGGGAACCACCTACGGCGTGAACATTGAGATCGACCACAACGGCGGCGTGCTTCCGGTTTACAATACTCCGGAGCTGATCCCCCATGCGAAAGAGCTGGTGGCGGACGTGGATGGCCTGGAGGTATCTCCCCAGACAGATCCCATCTGCGCAGGCGATGACTTCTGCTACATTCTGAACAAGTATCCGGGCTTTTACGGAGTCCTGGGAGCGGGATCACCGGACAGCTATCCCCAGCATCACGCCAAGTTCGATGTGAAGGAGTCGGAATTCCGCAAAGGCGCAGAATTTATGGGCCGTTACATTGCTGATTATTTAAAATAAATCAATCATAAAAGAAAGAGGGGAATGTGTAATGGGTAAAAAAGAAGCGGGAACAAAGAAAAAAGCGTTTAAAATGCCCCATCTGCTGTGGATTATGCTGGGTCTGCTGCTGATCGCCAGCATCCTGACCTACATTATCCCGGCCGGACAGTTTGCCACAGATGAGGCGGGCAACGTGCTGGGAGACCAGTTTAATTATCTGGGCTATCAGACACCGGTGAATCCCTGGCAGATGCTCATGATGATCGTGGACGGCTTCAGCGGCTCCGCAGCCGTAATCTGTACCGTTCTGAGCATGGGAGCCATGACGGGAGTGGTACTGTCCACCGGAGCTTTCGATGACATTTTAAACTATGCCATCTTCAAACTGAAAGACAAAGGCGAGATGGTGCTGATCTCCGGTCTGTTCATCCTGATGGTATACCTTGGATCCTTCGGCGGATCAGACGCCCTGATCGCCGTGGTGCCCATCGGTGTGATCTTCTGTAAGAAAATGAAGCTGGATCCCATCTGCGCCATCGGCGTTACCACCTATGCAACGCTGATCGGTTTCGGAACCGGCCCCACCAAGCAGTACATCACCCAGCTGATGATGGGCGTTCCCATGTATGGGGCGTTCGGAACCATGTTCATCAGCCAGAACTTCTTTATGATCGTCGGCCTGGTATTCCTGCTGATGTATGTGAAGAAGATCCGCAAGGATCCCACCAAATCCCTGATGTGGGACGAGGGATGGAATCCGGATGCCATGGAAGTGAACGCCAGCGACGAGTCCAAGCTGGGAACTGACGTGAAGCTGCCTGGAAGATCCGTTGGCATCGTTCTGGTGTTTGCTCTTCAGTATGTGATTATTGTGGCTTACTCCCTCAGCGGCGGCACCAATACTCAGCCGGTGATGGTGGCTCTGGCTATTCTTGTCTCCATCATCTGCGGAATTATCGCCGGGTATTCTCCCGACAAGCTGGGCGATGAGTTTGTAAAAGGCCTTCAGAGCATGGTATTTGTATGCTTCGTTATCGGACTTGCAAGAGTAATGTCTCTGGTTTTGACCGATGGAAATATTCTTCACACCATCGTGTACGTGCTCACGAGACCGCTGATGGATCTGCCCAGATCTGTGGCCAGCATCGGTATGACGGCGATCATCTCCGTGATAAACCTGGTGATTCCGTCCGCAACCTCCAAGGCTGCCATTCTGGTGCCCATTATCCAGCCCATTGCCAACACTCTGGGAATGGATCCCAACCTGGCAGTGCAGGCTTTCCAGTACGGCGACGGCTTTACCAACATCGTATCCCCGTTCCTGGGCTGGACCATCGGTTCCTGCGCAATGGCGGGCGTGCCCTATCCGAAATGGTTAAAATGGGCTCTGCCGAAAGTTCTTGGCTTTATCGTGCTGGGATTTGTGATCATGTTCATCCTGACCGAGTCTGGCTGGACTGCATTCTAAAAGGAAAACAGCAGAAATTATTGTCATAAAACAAACTCCTTACACAAGAAAACGCCGTTCCCGTCCGGGCGAAACAGCCCCGGATGGGAACGGCGTTTTCCTGTTTTATGAGTTACTCCCGGATCAGAGTACCCGCCTTTCCGGTCAGGGCCTCTTTTGCCAGGGCCTGGGTGGTGATCACGGCGGTCCGGCCTTTTCCGGCCTTGATGAATTCCACGGCGGCCTGGATCTTCGGCGCCATGCTGTTTTTGCCGAACTGGCCTTCCTCCAGGTAAGCGGCTGCCTCGGCGGCCGTCATTTCCCGGATGGGAGTCTGGTTCTCTTTTCCGTAATTTAAGGAGACGCAGTCCACGTCGGTGAGAATCATCAGCATATCCGCGTCCACCTCTTTGGCCAGAAGTCCGCTCACCAGATCCTTCTCAATGATGGCGCTGGCTCCCTTTAAGAGCTGACCCTGCTCCATCACCGGGATGCCGCCGCCTCCGCAGGCGATCACCAGCTGATCGGCGTCCAGAAGGGCGCGGATGGCGTCGATCTCCACAATGGCCACCGGCTTCGGAGCGGCCACCATGCGCTGGAAGCCTTTGCCGGGAATTTCCGTCACGTAATTGCCTTTTGCCTCCTCAGCCTCCGCCTCGGCGGCGGTCATAATGCGGCCGATCTTCTTTGCGGGAGTGTAGGAGGATTCGTCATAGGGATCCACAGTCACCTGGGTGAGGATGGTGGAAACCGGTTTGTAGATGCCCCGCTTTACCAGTTCTGTGCGGATGCCGTTCTGCAGGTCATAGCCGATATATCCCTGGCTCATGGCGGAGCAGACGGACATGGGGGCGGGGGTGTAGCCCTCGTGCTGCCGGCCGAATTCGTTCATGGCGGTGTGGATCATGGAGAGCTGGGGCGCGTTGCTGTGAACTACGGCCACCTGCCAGCTGTCCTGAATGAAATCCCCGATGGTTTTCGCTGTTCTGGCCACCGCCTCCTTCTGCTCCGGAAGGTTTGTCCCCAGGGCGTCGTGGCCCAGAGCCATTACAAGTCTCTTTTTTGCCATATGAAATACCTCTTTCCTTGCTTTCTTCTGAAGGCGCGGCGCGCCTGTTTTCGTTAAGGATATTATAGGGGCAGGGGGAGAAAAATGCAAGAAATAAGTTGGAAAGGGGAAATTCCTGTGGTATGATAACCATGTTATGAAGAAATTGAGAAGATATGCCGGAATGATCTGGCAGACAGTGAGTCCCCTGTTTATATTCTGGGGAGTGACGGCGGCGGTGGTGAGCGCATTTGGCATTCTCTGGATGATGCTTGGGAGCCGCCTGACATTTCTGTACAGCCATATGGTGGATGTGACCCTTCTGCTGTCGGGGGCCGCGGCTCTGTGGGCGGCCTGGATCCTGTGGAGGATCGATGGGAGAGAGGGAATCTGGTACGGCGAGGTGCGCAGAAAACTGCCGGCGGAGGCGGTGCTTCCCTGCATCGGTACGGCGGTGGGGGCCAGCGTGGCGGGAAACTGTCTCCTCTCCCTTCTCCATCTGACGGAGCTGGGAAGCGGACAGGCTCAGTCGGCGCTGGAACAGGGAAATCCTGTGGTGGTGATTGTGAGCACCTGTCTGGCAGCGCCCCTGGCGGAGGAGATGGTATTCCGGGTGCTCACTTACCGGAGATTGAGAAGAAATATGAATACAGTCCCGGCGGTGGCAGTCTCCGCACTGCTGTTCGCCCTGTACCATGGAAATATTTCCCAGGGGCTTTACGCCTTTTTTGTGGGAGCCGCCCTGGCTCTGCTCATGGAGGCCTATGACAGCGCGGCGGCCCCCATTCTGGCCCATATGGCGGCCAATACGGTCTCGGTGCTGCTCACCTGGGCCGGCACGGGAGATATTCTGTCGGTGGGTATATTCCGGCGGGCGGCGGCTATTCTAATATTTGGAGGAATCCTGGTGCTCAGCCTGCGCCGTGCGGCTGCATACGGGAAAAAGAGATTAACCGAAGGAGGTACGACATGAAACTGTTGTCAGTGGCAATCCCCTGCTACAATTCAGAAAACTATATGCGGCACTGCATCGAGAGCCTGCTCCCCGGCGGCGACGAGGTGGAGATCCTGATCGTGGACGACGGATCCACAAAGGACCGCACCGGGGAGATTGCGGACGAATATGAAAAGAAATATCCCGGCATATGCAGGGCGATCCACCAGGAAAACGGCGGCCACGGAGAGGCGGTGAACGCCGGCCTGCGAGGTGCCTCCGGAATCTATTTCAAAGTGGTGGACAGCGACGACTGGGTCAACGAGGAAGCCTACATGGAGATCCTGGACACTCTCCGCAGTTTTGTGAAGGGGGAAAAGACCCTGGATCTGCTGGTCAGCAATTTTGTCTATGAAAAACAGGGCGTGAAGCGGAAAAAGGTGATGAACTACCAGAAGGCCCTTCCCGTGCGCCAGCTGATCACCTGGAACGAGGTGAAGCACTTCATGCTGGGCCAGTACATCCTGATGCACTCGGTGATCTACCGCACGGAGCTGCTGCGGGAGTGCGGGCTGGAGCTGCCGAAGCACACCTTCTATGTGGACAATATTTTTGTGTATCAGCCCCTTCCTTATGTAAAGACCCTTTACTATCTGGATGTGAACTTCTACCGGTATTTTATCGGAAGAGAGGACCAGTCCGTCAATGAGAAGGTGATGATCGGCAGGATTGACCAGCAGATTCTGGTGACAAAGCTGATGCTGGGATACTACGACGTGATGAAGCTGCCCAACCGCCGGCTGCGCAGCTATATGATCAAATACCTGGAGATCATGATGACCATCTGCTCTATTCTGGCCATCCGGTCAGAGACGCCGGAGAATATGGAGAAGAAAAAAGAGCTGTGGCAGTATCTGAGACAGAAAAACCTGCCTCTCTACCTCAGACTGAGATGGGGATTTCTGGGGCAGGGAGTGAATCTGCCGGGAAAAGGAGGCAGGAAGGTATCCTCCGCCGGATACAAGATCGCCCAGAAATTCTTCGGATTTAATTAATTTCTGGAACGGCTGGGAGAGTCTGGAAGAGCGGACGCGGATGACGGTCAGATGTCTGCGGGAAGCGGAAAAAGTGGGCAAAAGGACGAAGGATGGCGATTTTTTTGACAAAGTATTGTAGATTATCGGCAAGTGACCGTTGACGAATCCGCCCGGAGCTAGTAAAATAGCATATAGGATTAACGGGGACGAAATCCTGGAAAACAGCCCTTCCGGCCAATAAAATACAGGAAGACCGGATGGGCGGTAAGTAAAAAGGAGGATAACATCATGAAAGAATTCAAGTATACGGTAACGGATCCGGAGGGAATTCATGCACGTCCGGCGGGAGAGCTGGTAAAGAAGGCAAAGGAGTTCCAGTCTTCTATTACGATCACGAAGGACGGCAAATCTGCTGATGTGAAGAGACTGTTCGCTCTGATGGGACTGGCGATTAAGCAGGGACAGGAAGTAACCCTTACCATCGAGGGCGCAGATGAGGATACAGCTGCCGCTGCAATGGAAGAGTTCATGAAGGCGAATTTATAATCAGAACTGCGCTGTAAGCTGCGCATTATATTGTGAGACTACGCGAGGAGAGCTGGAGTAGAGCGTTGATGGCTCTCCTCTTTCTTTAGGTCATAAGGAGGGTGCAAACCATGAAAACATATGAGGGAAAGAGCGTATTCGGCGGCGTTGCCATCGGAAAAGTTCTGGTATATAAGAAGGGCGAGCAGCAGGTAAAGCGCTACCGCGTAAGCGATACCAAAGCGGAGATTGAGAGATTTGAGGGTGCAAAGGCAGAGGCAGTGGAGCAGTTAAAGGAGCTTTACGCCAAGGCTGTGAAGGAAGTGGGAGAGGCCAGCGCCGCAATCTTTGAGATCCATCAGATGATGCTGGAGGATCTGGACTATCTGGATTCCATCCACAATATGATCGAGACTCAGGAGGTGAACGCGGAGTACGCCGTGGCCACCACCAGCGACAACTTTGCCATGATGTTCTCATCCATGGACGACGCCTACATGAAGGAGAGAGCTGCTGACGTAAAGGATGTATCGGAGAGAATTCTGGCCATCTTAAGCGGCGGCGCCAAGAGCACGGTTGCCACGGACGAGCCGTCCATTATTGTGGCGGACGACCTGGCTCCCAGCGAGACGGTTCAGCTGGACAAGGACAAAGTGCTGGCATTTGTCACCGTGCATGGTTCCTCCAACTCCCACACCGCCATTCTGGCCAGGACCATGGGTATCCCGGCCCTGATCGGAACTCCGGTGGACCTGGAGTCTGTGGACGGAAAGATGGCCGTGGTGGACGGCTACACCGGAACTTTTTATGTGGATCCCGACGAGGAGACCATGAAGACCATGGAGGAGAAGCGCCGGAAAGATCTGGAGCAGAAGGAGCTGCTTCAGAATCTGAAGGGCAAGGAGAACATCACCCTGGACGGCAAAAAGATTAATGTTTACGCCAATATCGGCAATATCAAGGATCTGGCCATGGTGCTTCAGAACGATGCCGGCGGCATCGGTCTGTTCCGCAGCGAGTTCATCTATCTGGAGAAGGAGGACTATCCCACAGAGGAGGAGCAGTTCAAGATCTACCGCGCCGTAGCCGAGACCATGGCGGGCAAGAAGGTGATCATCCGTACCCTGGATATCGGAGCGGACAAGCAGGCATCCTACTTCAACATGGAGCACGAGGAGAATCCGGCCCTGGGATACCGGGCTATCCGTATCTGCCTGACCCGTCCGGAGATCTTCAAGACCCAGCTGAGAGCCCTGTTCCGGGCCAGCGCCTACGGAAATATCAGCATCATGTACCCCATGATCATTTCCGTGGATGAGGTGAAGAAGATCAAACAGATCGTGGAGGAAGTAAAGGCAGAGCTGACCAGCCAGGAGATCGCTTTCGGCGATGTGGAGCAGGGCATTATGATCGAGACTCCCGCCGCCGTTATGGTGAGCGAGGCTCTGGCAAAAGAGGTGGACTTCTTCAGCATCGGAACCAACGACCTGACCCAGTACACCCTGGCTATTGACAGGCAGAATCCGAAGCTGGAGGAATTCTATGATCCCCATCATCCGGCAGTGCTGAACATGATCCGCATGACCGTTGAGAATGCCCACAAGGCGGGCATCTGGGCCGGCATCTGCGGCGAGCTGGGCGCTGATCCGGAGCTGACGAAGCTGTTCTTGAGCATCGGCGTGGACGAGCTGTCCGTATCTCCCAGCCGTGTCCTTTCCGTGAGAAAGACCATCCTGGAGACCGATGTGGAGAAGGAGAGAGACGAGCAGATCAAGAAGTGGCTGTAATATAATACCAGAAAAAAGATCGGATGGAGGAATAATCCCTCTGTCCGATCTTTTTCGTTTCATAAGAAAATATCGGAAGGCGGAAAAATGCTTTAAGATTCCGCCACTTTCTCCGCTGCTCTGCGGCGGCTGCTCTCGTACACCCGCCCGTAGATCACGTCGTAGAGGCAGTAGGCCATGGTGATGGAAGCCAGCCCGTCGATGACGGAGTGCTGCTTTAAGAACACCGTGGAGAGACAGATGGCTGTCATGGCGAAGAAAGACGCCCGGTGAAGCCACCGCTTCTGGCTGAGCCGCTCGCTGTTCATAATGGAGATGTGAACGCCGATGGAATTGTACACATGGATGCTGGGAAGCACGTTGGTACAGGTATCTGCCCGCTGGATCATGGCCACCAGGGCGCAGAAAATATTTTTGTCCGGATCCACCGCCGGCCGGAAGTCGGTGCCGTTGGGGTAAAAGGTGCAGATAATCAGGCTGATGGTCATGCCGGTGAACAGGAAGGCGCACAGCCGGTAAAAATCGTGTTTATCCTTAAAAAAGAAGTACATTACCGTTCCTGCCACATAGAGAAACCAGAACAGATAAGGGATGATGAAGTACTCGTTAAACGGAATGTAATCGTCCAGGGCCACATGGATGATGTGGTAGTGGCTTGTCACGGTTCTCTCCAGATAGAAAAACCAGGGAATATACAGGAAAACGTATAAGAGAACCCAGGCATGTCTGTATTTTTGAAGAATCTGCTTCATGGCACTGCACCTCTCCGAAAATGATTAAAAGAATTATAGCACAACGGCAAAACCAGTCAATAGAGTTTTAGAAAAGTTAATGATTTATTATCAAAATTTAAGGCATAGAAACTTTAAGGTATGGAAACTCCCGACGGCGGAAGAAAGGGGAGGCGGCCGCCCTTGTGGTTCATTTTATGCAGAAAATGGGAAAATTAAACAGGAAATAAGTCTTCAGAAAGCAAAAAGTCTCTTCGGCATTTCGCTGAAGAGACTTTTTGCTTGAGAAGTAGCGGAAGGGAGATTTGAACTCTCGACACCACGGGTATGAACCGTGTGCTCTAGCCAACTGAGCTATTCCGCCATGTCAAATTCAAACGCTTAAATAGATTACCACGTTTTGACAGGATTGTCAAGGGAAATGACGAAAAAAACAGAAAATCCTGAAAAACAGAGCAGAAAAGCGGACGACCGCCCGTTTCGGGGATCGCCCGCCTTTTTTGGACGGCTGTTATCAGTCCACCAGCTTGTCCAGCTCTTTCACATGTTCCGTCTCGTTGGAGGTCTTGTGCTTTGCCTTGGAGGCGTACAGATTGACTGCCGCCTGAGACTTCTTGATGGGCTGCATGGTTCCGGCGCCGGCTACGCAGCCGCCGGGGCAGGCCATTCCCTCCAGCAGATAGCCGTTGTATTTTCCGGCCTTCGCCAGGGTCATCATCTTGCGGCACTCCCGCAGGCCCTCGGCGTTGACTACCTTGATCTCCTTATCCGGGAATTTCTCGTGGATCACGTCCACCACGGATTTGGCTACGCCGCCGGCTACGGCAAAGTTGCGGCCGTCGGTGGAAGCGTCGTTTACGCCGTCGGGATCTTCCTCGATGTTCTCGATGTCCACGTGCTTCGCGTCAAAGATTCCGGCCATCTCCTCAAAGGTGAGCACAAAGTCCACATCGCTGCGGACGCTGGTGCGCATGGCCTCCAGTTTCTTTGCGGCGCAGGGGCCGATGAACACGATCTTTGCGTCTTCGTGGTGGCGCTTGATCAGCCGGGCGGTCAGAGTCATGGGCGTTAAGGCCATGGAGATGCACTCCTTGTATTCCGGGAACAGCTTTTTGGCCATGACGGACCAGGCGGGGCAGCAGGAGGTACCCATGAAGGGGATCTTCTCCGGAACCTCGTTTACAAAGTCAATGGCTTCCTGGGTAGCGCACAGATCGGCTCCGATGGCCACCTCGAAAATATCGGTGAATCCCAGGGCCTTCATGGCGGCTCTCAGCTTTCCGGGAGTTACCTTGGGGCCGAACTGTCCCACAAACGCGGGAGCCACCGCGGCGTATACCTTTTCGCCGGACTGGATGGCCCGGATAACCTGGAAGATCTGGGATTTATCGGCAATAGCTCCGAAGGGGCAGTTGACCAGGCACATACCGCAGGATACGCATTTCTCGTAGTCGATATCCGCTTTTCCGTTTTCATCGGTGCCGATGGCGTCCATGCCGCAGGCGGCAGCGCAGGGGCGCTCCTGGATGATGATGGCGTGGTAGGCGCAGACGTCAGCGCATCTTCCGCAGCGGATACATTTGTCGTCGCTGATGTGGGCCCGGCCGTTGGTGCGGTCCAGCTTCACAGCGTCCTTGGGGCAGACCTCCTCGCAGGGATGGGCCAGACAGCCCTGGCAGCCGTCGGTTACGTATACCCGTTTTTCCTTGCAGGCATTGCAGGCAAACTTGATCACGTTGATCAGGGGCGGAGTATAGTAAGTCTCCGGTCTGTCCGCCGCCTCAATGTTGTCGGACAGGGGAGCGTGCTCGCCGGCTCCTCTGCAGGGGAGTCCCATGGCCAGTCTCAGCCGTTCGCCCACGATGGCTCTCTCCAGGAACACGTCGTTCCGGAAATTGCCCACCTCGCCGGGGATGATCTTATAGGGGAGCTCCTCAATCCTTTTGTCTACAGGCCATTCTGTGTGATAGGCCATCCGTGCGACTTCCCGGAAGATCCAGTGACGGATCTCCTGAATACGCGTTTCTACACCTCTCATTTTTTCCCTCCTGAGATTTTCTTAAATTCATACATAATTATTTCCGAAATGAATATAACACCGGTAGCATGGAAAAAGCAAGTTCTATCTCAGAAACAGAGGCCGAAAATACGAAAAAAACCCGGTGTCCGAAGACACCGGGCTGAAGAAGTAGCGGAAGGGAGATTTGAACTCTCGACACCACGGGTATGAACCGTGTGCTCTAGCCAACTGAGCTATTCCGCCATATTCAAATAGAAAGGGAATCAATGGGGCCTACAGGGCTCGAACCTGTGACCCTCTGCTTGTAAGGCAGATGCTCTCCCAGCTGAGCTAAGACCCCATCAGATGCACTCGGCGACCGGCACGCCAATCGCGATTGCCTAAACAGTATAATTGGAATTGAAAAAAATGTCAATAGTTTTTTGACCAAATTTTTTATAGAAATTTTCTTATCATTTTACAGGTAGTATGTTATACTAGAAAACAGTAATGAGACAGGAGGATTCCCATGTATTATTTCATCGTGAATCCTAATTCCGGCGGAGGAAAGGGATTTCGGGTATGGCGGAAAATGGAAAGCGTGCTGAGCCGTTCCTGTGTGGAGTATGAGGCATACTTTACCCACGGCGCCGGGGACGCCCGTATTGTGGCCGGGGAGCTGACGGAGGGTAGCAGGGATCCCCGGGTCATCGTGGTGGCCGGCGGAGACGGCACCTTAAACGAGGCCGTGGACGGGCTGAGCTTTAACGGGCCGGTGACTCTGGGCTTTATTCCCGCCGGTTCCGGCAATGATTTTGCCAGAAGCCTCCGCCTGTCGAAGCGGCCTGGAAAGGGCTTGAAGAGGGTCCTGCATCCGAAGTATTACAGACTGGTGGATTACGGAGTGCTGTCCTACGGAGAGGAAGAGGTAAAACACCGCCGCTTTGTGGTGAGCGCTGGCATCGGGTTTGACGCCGCGGTCTGCCACAGCCTTCTCCACGGAGGCATAACCAGGCTGTGGCCGGGGAAACTGCGGTATGTGGCTGTGGGGCTCTGGCAGATCCTCCGGCTGCGGCCGGTGAAGGGCTACCTGCTTTTGGACGGGGTACAGAAGGTGGAATTTAACCATATCTGCTTTATCTCCGCCCACATCCATCCCTTTGAGGGAGGCGGTTTCCGCTTCGCGCCGGAGGCGGACTGCAGCGACGGCCGGCTGTCCCTGTGCGTGGTCCACACTGCCAGCCGGGTACGGCTTCTGCAGATTCTGCTGGACGCGTTTACGGGCCGCAGGAAGCGGCGCTCCGGTGTCCGCAGGTATGAGTGCAGGGAGGCGGCCATCCATCTGGACCGGCCCATGGCGGTCCATGTGGACGGGGAGAGCTGCCTGATGCAGCAGGACATCCAGCTGCGGTGTATTCAGAAAAAAATGAGAGTGATCGTCTGACGGCGGACTGCCGGGCGGACGGAGGGCAGAAGCTGCGGACGGCAGGGGAAAACCGGGCCGGAGGCGGGCTGCCGGAATATAATGGAGGAACGGATATGAGAATCGGACAGGGATATGACGTGCACCGTCTGACAGAGGGCAGAAAGCTGATCTTAGGCGGCGTGACCATTCCTTATGAGAAAGGGCTGCTGGGCCATTCCGACGCGGACGTGCTGATCCACGCGGTGATGGACGCCCTGCTGGGGGCTGCCGCCCTGGGAGATATCGGACAGCATTTTCCCGATACGGACCCGAAGTACGAGGGGATCTCCAGCATCCGGCTTCTGGAGGAAGTGGGAAGACTGCTGGAAGAACACGGATTTGTCATTGAGAATATTGACGCCACGGTGATCGCCCAGCGGCCGAAGCTGGCCCCCTACCGGGAGGAGATGCGGAAGAATATGGCGGCTGCCTTAAAAATTACCCCGGAACAGGTGGGAGTGAAGGCCACCACGGAGGAGGGCCTGGGCTTTACCGGGGCCGGAGAGGGAATCTCCGCCATGGCCATCGCCCTGCTCACCACGGTGGAGGACAACTGTTACTATGACCGGATGGCCCCGTCCGCCGGGTGCGGAGGGTGCGGAAGCTGTCCCGGCAGGGACTGAGAAGAAGCGCATCACCCGGACAGAAAACAGTGTAGAAAAGGAGAAAAACATGAAAATTTATAATACATTGACCAGAAGAAAAGACGAGTTTGTGCCCCTGGAGCCGGGAAAGGTGAAGATGTACGTCTGCGGCCCCACAGTATATAACTACATTCACATCGGAAACGCCAGGCCTATGATCGTGTTTGACACGGTGCGCCGGTATTTTGAGTACAAGGGCTATGAGGTGAACTACGTTTCCAATTTCACTGACGTGGACGACAAAATCATCAAGAAGGCCATTGAGGAGGGGGTGGACGCCGACACCATTTCCAAGCGCTACATTGCGGAGTGCAAGAAGGACATGGCGGCCATGAACGTAAAACCTGCCACCACTCATCCCCTGGCAACGGAGGAGATCTGCGGAATGCTGGACATGATCGAGACCCTGATTGAGAAGGGCTACGCTTACAAGGCGGAGGACGGCACCGTGTATTTCCGGGTAAAGAAATTTAAAGATTACGGCAAGCTGTCCCACAAGAACTTAGACGATCTTCAGTCCGGCTTCCGGGAGATCAAGGTGACCGGCGAGGAGGGCAAGGAGGATCCGGCGGACTTCGTGCTCTGGAAGCCGAAGAAAGAGGGAGAGCCCTACTGGGAGTCCCCCTGGTGCCAGGGCCGTCCCGGCTGGCACATCGAGTGCTCCGTGATGTCCAAGAAGTATCTGGGAGACCAGATTGACATCCACGCCGGCGGAGAGGACCTGATCTTCCCCCACCATGAAAATGAGATCGCCCAGAGCGAGGCGGCCAACGGAAAGACTTTTGCCAACTACTGGATGCACAACGCTTTCCTGAACATTGACAATAAAAAGATGTCCAAGTCCCTGGGCAATTTCTTCACTGTGCGGGAGATCAGCGAGAAGTACGATCTCCAGGTGCTCCGCTTCTTCATGCTCAGCGCCCACTACAGAAGTCCCTTAAACTTCAGCGCCGAGCTGATGGAGGCGTCCAAGAACAGTCTGGAGAGAATTCTCAACTCCGTGTCCCGTCTCAATGACTTCTTAAAGAAGGCTGCGGACGGAGAGATGACAGAGGAGGAGAAGAAGGGACAGAAAGAGATGGAAGGCCTGGTGGCCAAGTTTGAGGCGGCCATGGATGACGATTTCAACACGGCAGATGCCATCTCCGCCATCTTTGAGCTGGTGAAGCTGGCCAACTCCACCGCCGGAGAAGGAAGCACGAAGGCGTACCTCACGGCTCTGAAAGATACCATCGTGAAGCTCTGCGACGTGATGGGAATCATTGCGGACAAGAAGGAGGAGATGCTGGACGGCGACATTGAGGAGATGATCGCAAGGAGACAGCAGGCCAGAAAGGAAAAGAATTTTGCCCTGGCGGATCAGATCCGTGGAGAGCTTCTGGAGAAAGGCATCATTCTGGAGGATACAAGAGAGGGAGTAAAATGGAAGAGAGCATGAACTCCCGGTGCAGAGAATATTTAGAGCTGGAGGAGAGGGACCCTGACGGGTACTCTCCTCTGGTTTTGGCTTATATCGGCGACGGGGTGTATGAGCTGGTGATCCGCACCAAGATCGTAAACCGGGGAAATACCCAGGTCAATAAAATGCACAGGGCCGCGGCGGGTCTGGTGAAGGCTCAGGCCCAGGCTCAGATGTACATGCTTCTGGAGGAGGAGCTGACGGAGGAAGAACGGGCCGTGTACCGGCGGGGCAGAAACGCAAAATCCGCCACCATGGCAAAGCATGCCACCATGAAGGACTACCGCATGGCCACCGGCTTTGAGGCGCTCATGGGCTGGCTGTATCTGGCCGGCCGGATAGAGCGGCTGACGCAGCTGGTAGGCCTGGGATTAAAGAAAATGGGAGAGTTGTGATGAGATACGAAGAGCTGACCATAGAGGGAAGAAACGCGGTTCTGGAGGCGTTCCGTTCCGGAAAGACCATTGACCGCCTGTTTGTTCAGGACGGATGCAAGGACGGGCCGGTGCAGACCATCGTCCGGGAGGCGAAAAAGCAGGACACGGTGATCCAGTTTGTGCCGAAGGAGCGGCTGGATCAGATTTCCGGAGACGGTCACCATCAGGGGGTGGTGGCCTACGCGGCGGCCTACCGGTACGCGGAAGTGGAGGATATGCTGGCGGCGGCCAGGGAGAAGGGAGAGTCCCCCTTCCTCTTTCTGCTGGACGGGATTGAGGATCCCCACAATCTGGGCGCGATCATCCGGACGGCCAACCTGGCGGGAGCCCACGGGGTGATCATCCCCAAACGCCGGGCGGTGGGGCTGACCGCCACGGTGGCGAAGACCTCCGCGGGAGCGTTAAACTACACGCCGGTGGCAAAGGTGACCAACCTGGGCGCCACCATTGATGAGCTGAAAAAGCAGGGGCTGTGGTTTGTCTGCGCGGACATGGGCGGTGAGGTGATGTACCGCCTGAACTTAAAAGGGCCCATCGGCCTGGTGATCGGAAATGAGGGGAGCGGAGTCAGCCGCCTGGTGAAGGAAAAGTGCGATATGACGGCGGCCATCCCCATGAAGGGAGATATTGATTCCCTGAACGCCTCTGTGGCGGCGGGAGTGCTGGCGTATGAAATCGTGCGTCAGAGGTTACAATAGAACAGAGAAGGTGGAAGGCGCCGGAGACGGCGCCTTCTGTATTGTAAGGACCCGGTCCGGGAAGGGATGGGAGAGGAGTGTACAGTCCGGCCCTGGAAGACCTTGTTCCCGGACGCTGCAGGAAGGAGGAAACTGATGAGAGTTGACAACAGAAAGGTGGCGCTGATCGGAACAGGAATGGTGGGCATGAGCTATGCCTACGCCATGTTGAATCAGAGCGCCTGCGACGAGCTGGTGCTCATCGACGTGAACCGGCTGAGGGCGGAGGGGGAAGCCATGGATTTAAACCACGGCCTGGCTTTCGCCCCCTCTAATATGAAGATTTATGCCGGAGATTACGGGGACTGCGAGGACGCGGACATTGTGGTGATCTGCGCCGGAGTGGCCCAGAAGGAGGGGGAGACCAGGCTGGATCTGTTGAAGAGAAACGCGGCGGTATTCCAGTCCATTGTGGATCCGGTGACCGCCTCCGGCTTTAACGGGATCTTTCTGGTGGCCACCAATCCGGTGGACATTATGACCAGGATCACCTGCGACTTGTCCGGGTTCAATCCCAGGCGGGTGCTGGGGACAGGAACCACCCTGGACACCGCCAGACTGCGCTATCTGCTGGGAGGTTATCTGAACGCGGACCCGCGAAACGTCCACGCCTATGTGATCGGGGAACACGGGGACAGCGAGTTTGTGCCCTGGAGCCAGGCCATGCTGGCCACGAAGCCGATTTTAAGCCTCTGCGGGGAGACGGGCGGCAGAAATATCTGCCGGGAAGAGCTGGATCAGATCGCCGAGGAGGTGAGAAGCGCCGCTTACCGGATCATTGAGGCGAAAAATGCCACCTATTACGGCATCGGCATGGCCCTCACCAGGATCACGAAGGCCATTCTGGGAGATGAGCACAGTGTTCTGACTGTATCCGCCATGTTAAAGGGGGAGTACGGCCAGTCCGGAGTCTTTGCGGGGGTTCCCTGCATCATTAATAAGAACGGCATCCAGAGCGTGCTGACTCTGTCTCTCACAGAGGAGGAGCTGAACCATCTGTCCAGCTCCTGTGAAACTCTCCGGGAGAGCTATGAGGGAATTCTGTAGGGGAAGGGGAGGCCTTCCCCTTTTCAGCTCTCCAGGGTGACGGCCCGAAGACTGAAATCGGACCAGTTGTTGCCGATAATGTAAGTGGTGTAGCTCTTTCCCGCCTGGATATCCACCGGCACGGACAGCAGAGAGTTGGAGGAAACGCTTCCTGCGCCCAGGACGCCGATGGCGATGATGGGAAGTTCCCGGAAGCCGCCGCAGCAGGAGGCGCCGGTGACGGTAAACAGGTAGGAACCCTGCATGGCCTGCTTGAAGGAGGTCACGGAAGTGTAGTTTACATTGCGGAATATGGTGCCAGCCCCCTGGAGCTGTACGTTGTAGGAGGAGCCGTCAAAGGACATGTTGGCCACCCGGTAGCAGCCGGCTCCCGCGGGGAAATTGCGGCAGCCGGAGTCGGAGACCTGAATCACGTCCATGCCGCCCTGGCCGGAGTCGATCACCACCAGCGTGGTTTTCTCCCCCGCCCGGAACGGAAAACTCTTCTGGAACAGGATGGCCCGCAGATCGCTGGCCCGCCGCACGGTGACGGTGTGGAAGCCGTCGGCCACAAAGCCGTGGCCGGTGACAGTGCCGAAGCGGGCAGCGGTGTCATAGACAGAGGAATCCACCGACAGGCGGAGGGGGAAGTTGTTGGTGGCAGCCACCAGAAAGCGGGTCTCGCTGAAGGTGCTGCCGGTTCCGGGAAAGTTTGGAAAAATAGGAAATCCCGGCGAGGAATCGGGAACGGAGGGAGTGGACGGCAGCGGGGCCACCGGCGGACTGTCCGGGGGTGCCACCGGCAGGGAAATTCCATAATCATTGCCGTTTCCGCCGCTGTTTCCGCCGCCGGCACTGGTTTCCGGATATACGGGAAGAACGGTGCCCGGATCCGCCGGCTGGGTCACACCCGTCTGTCCTGCGGCCGCAGACGCTCCGGTCCTGGCCGTCCCTGCGCCTGTCTGAGCAGACTGCCCGGTCATGTTCTGGGCCTGAACGGCTCCGTTTTCCCCTGGCCGGGAAGCAGGATTGCTGAAAAAATAGTTCATTTCAGCCATATGATACCTCATGCTTTTTTACTTTATCATATGCGGGGAGGAGCGGACCGTGACCACGGATCCGCAGAAAAGAAAAAACGGAACTCAGGAAATCCTGAATTCCGTTTTTTTTGAAGAGAGCTGCTGACGGGAATCGGACCCGTGACCTCCGCACTACCAATGCGACGCTCTACCGACTGAGCCACAGCAGCAATCCTGTTCGTTCGCCTCACGCGAACCTAGGATATATTATCATGAATATATGGGATTGTCAACAGATTTTTAAAAAAGTTTTTAAAAATTTTTTTGACGGGGGAAAAGGCCGGAAGAAAGGGGATTCCCGGGAAGGTTCTCCTGAGATCCCCCTTGGACTGCCGTTTAAAAAAAACAGCGTCGGACTCCCTGCTGTTTTCAGTCTTTCATCAGTCCGGCTCCGCTCTTCCAGGCCTGACCCACCTTCTCGCCGATCCGGTAGTAGCCGTTCTGGAACTGATCGAATACGAAGGCGTTGATCTTTGCAGGATCTACTTTGCCGTTTTCGTCCAGCACCTTCTCGTCTGCCAGGACGTTTACGATCTCGCCAAGCACCCGGAAGCCGTACTGGCTTTTCTGCAGCTCGGCCACCTTGCACTCCAGGGTGACGGGGAATTCCTCCACCACAGGGGCGTCTACCCGTGTGCTCTTTACAGCGTGAAGACCGCTGCGCTCAAATTTATCGGTCATCTTGTTGCCGGTGGCGATGCCGAAGAAATCGGCGGCCTCCAGATGGTCCACATCGGCGATGCTCAAGGTAAAAGCACCCCGCTTTTTAATATTTTCTATATGTAGAATAGTAAAAACGGGGGAAAAAGGCAAGTACTGAAATTCAAGTGAGATACTTACCTTGTGGAAAGTCTGCGGGAGAGGATCAAAAGGCCCAGGTGGATCAGGAAGGCGCCGAAAGCCGCTGCGGCCACGTATATGACATTTCCCCAGAAGATTCCCGTTATCAGGGCAATCTGGTGGAATACCACCTGCTGGGAGGGGTGGTAGGGGGAGATGTAGAACATGTCAATGTTGGTGTCCGGCCCGGCGGCCCAGTTGATGAAAAGGGCGATGAGGCAGCAGACCAGAAACAGAGGCAGAGCCCTGAGAAATCCCCGGCGGGACCGGCAGGGGAGGGGGGAGAGAAAGCAGGTGACCCCGGTGAAAATCAGGATAAAATGCCAGATGAAGCCGTGGAGGGTCAGAGTAATGTAGGGGTGCATGAGCCCGCTGGGTTCCGCCAGGGCCATAAAGCCCCCCAGAAGCCCGAAATCCTGCAGAAAGGTGGCGGCAGTCCGGCGTCCTCCTTCTGGGAGCAGGGGGAGGATCAGGCACAGGTACATGGGGATGCTGCACAGCTGAAAGGGAAAATACCACCAGTCGTAGACTCCGGGGTGGGCCACCAGAGTGAGAAAGAGCTGCTTGTACACCTCGCTGACAGCCAGGATCAGGCCGCACAGAAACAGGCGGCGGACGGGATCCCGGCGCCGACGGCTGAGAAAGACTGCCAGGCAGATGGAAAAGGAGATCCCTGCCAGGCAGAGAAATATGTGAAAAAAGGAATAGGGTTTCGGCGGCGTCATGGGCCATGCGGTCAGCTTCAGAAGTCTGGTTATCATAGTCGTTCTCCTTGGAATTAGAATACCTTCCGTATATGGGAATAGCTTCAGTATAGTCCTGCCGGGCGGGAAATGCAAATGCTCCTTTATCCCGGCAGGAAGTGTTCCGGGCGGGCCTATGCCCAGCAGAAGACCACCACGGCGTCAGGGCTGGTCTGGGCGGGCATGCTTCTGGTGCTGGAGGAATAGAGTACCAGAAGGTAGTGGTCTCCGGGAGTTCCGTAAAAAGTCTGGCCGTTGGGGCAGGCGATGACGGTGCTGTCGGAGATGGTCAGCTGAAGGGTGCCGGCGGCGTTTACCAGGTTTCCGTCGTAATAGCTTAAGTCCGCCATGCGGCCCTCCATGTTTTTCACAATGGCCGTCACCCGGTACTGCGGGGGAAAGATCAGAGGAGCGGGGGCGGACGCGTCATAGAAGGCGGTGATGGAATCTCCCGCCTGAAGGGGTTCCTGGTTGAAAATGTAGGTGTAGGGGGTGACCACCAGGTTCACCATGCCCTGGCAGGGGGTGGTGACGGAGATCAGGAGGGAACAGCCGCACCAGCCGCCGGAGGAGGACTGCATCGGTTCGATCTGGGAAATGGTACCGGTGATGGGGAAAAATGAAGCCATAAAAAAACCTCCACAATAGATTCTAACCTATTATATGGAGGGGCAGACAGGGATGTGAAAAATCCCCTGAAAAAGGGAGGAGCCGGCGAACCTTCCGGCCGCCGGCAATTATGAAAAAGTTTTGCGTAGTCATTAGCATTGCCTCTGCTACTGTCTTTACTATATCGAAGAAATATGAAAAAATTATAGCAAAGTTATGAAAAAATTGTGAATAAACGGGTCTGCGTCTAACATCCGCTGAAATGGTAGGAATCCAGCAGCTGTTTTTTCATGTGCCACAGCTCGTTGGAGAGATCCACATGGACTTCGTGGGGATTCACCAGACGTCTGGATTCCTCCCAAAGGGTATCCAGTTCTCTCTGACAGTAGTCCCGGATCTCCATGACCTTCGGGGAGTGGTAAACACATTTTCCCTTCTGGAAGACAGGAACCAGAAGCTCCCGCAGAGTGTAGGTGCCGGGGGCCAGAAGCGTCTTCTTCCAGGTTTCGATGGGGTCGAAGAGGAGCAGGGAGTTCTTGTTGCTGTAGGTTTCATCCGCCAGGCAGATCAGGTCGGCGATGATTTTCCCCGTATCCTTTTCGTAGATCCGCTGGATGGTCTTGTTGCCGGGGTTGGTGATCTTTTCCGCGTTCTCGGACAGCTTGATTTTGGGGATGAATTTTCCGGTCTCCCGGTCCATGATGGCGGCCAGCTTATACACGCCGCCGAAGGAGGGAGAATCCTTGGAGGTGATCAGGTTTGTGCCCACGCCCCAGGAGTTGATGGCAGCGCCCTGAAGCTTCAGGCTGGCGATCAGATGCTCGTCCAGGTCATTGGAGGCGGAGATCACCGCGTCGGAAAAGCCTGCCGCGTCCAGCATCTTTTTCGCCTGCTTGGAGAGGTAGGCCAGGTCGCCGCTGTCCAGGCGGATGCCGTAGAAGGAGAGGGGAATTCCCGCCTCCCGCATCTCCGTGAACACTTTGATGGCGTTGGGAATACCGGATTTTAACGTGTCGTAGGTGTCCACCAGCAGGATGCAGGCGTCCGGATACAGGTGGGCGTAGGTGCGGAACGCGGTGAGCTCATCAGGAAAGCTCATGATCCAGCTGTGGGCGTGGGTACCTTTCACCGGCACGTCAAACATCTGCCCGGCCAGGACATTGGAGGTGCCGATGCAGCCGGCGATCATGGCCGCCCTGGCTCCGTAAATGCCCGCATCCGGCCCCTGGGCCCGGCGCAGGCCGAATTCCATGACGCCGTCTCCGGCGGCGGCGTAGACCACCCGGGCCGCCTTTGTGGCGATCAGGCTCTGGTGGTTGATAATGTTTAAGAGAGCAGTCTCCACCAGCTGGGCTTCCATAATGGGTGCCACCACCTTTACGAGGGGCTCTCTGGGGAATACCACCGTGCCCTCCGGAATGGCGTAGACGTCCCCGGAAAAGCGGAAGTGGAGCAGATAGTCCAGGAAATCTTCCTGGAACATGCCGGTGGAACGGAGATAGTCCACATCTTTCTGGTCAAAGTGCAGGTTCTCCAGGTATTCGATCACCTGCTCCAAGCCGGCGCAGACCGCATAGCCGTTGCCGTCCGGATTGTTGCGGTAAAAAGCGTCAAAGACCACGGTCTCGTTGGCATTTTCTTCCTTAAAATAGCCCTGCATCATGGTGAGCTCATAAAAATCAGTCAAAAGGGTAAGATTTCTCTCGTTCATAATCATCCTCCTGTCGTTCAGGCGGCCTCTGGCCGGATTGTATTTTAGGTAGTATAACACAAACCGGGAAAATAGCAAACGATTTGATAAAAAAATAACGAATTTTTTGGCAGAAGGAGCCAGAAATCCCTTGACATTTGATACCCGGAAATTTATACTGGAGTAGTTAATAAATGGAAAGACTGTGAAGGAGAGAGTAGCACTGCCGGAAAGGGGCAGCGAGCCGGGGCAGGTGGAAGACCGGCACGAGTAGGGCAGAGGTGAAGATCACTCCGGAGTTGCCGGCTGAATTTCAGTAGGTCAGGACGTATTTCTCACGTTACAGAGAACTCATATGACAGTATGCAGCAATAGGTGGTAAAACGAAGAGGTTTGGTAGGCTTCGTCCTGAGTGTACAGGGCGGAGCCTTTGTTGTCATACGGGAACTTTCATCCCTGCGCAGCAGAATTTCGTTTTGCGGGAAGCCATGGAGAACATGGCGGGCCGGAAAAGACGGCGGGGCTTCGCCGAAGCCGCCGCTGCCGGAAGCTTATGCTGCGGAAAGAGTAAGGAGGAAAATTATGTACGACAAAGTATCCACGGATCTCAACTTTGTGGACAGGGAAAAAAAGGTAGAGAAATTCTGGAAAGACAACCACATTTTTGAGAAGAGCATTGAGACCAGGGCAAAAGGCACCCCCTACGTATTCTACGACGGACCGCCCACAGCCAACGGCAAGCCCCACATCGGCCATGTGCTGACCCGTGTCATCAAGGACATGATCCCCAGATACCGGGCCATGAAGGGATATATGGTTCCCAGAAAGGCCGGATGGGATACCCACGGACTTCCCGTGGAGCTGGAGGTGGAGAAATCCTTAGGTCTGGACGGCAAGGAGCAGATCGAAGAGTACGGTCTGGAACCTTTTATCCAGCACTGCAAGGAGAGTGTGTGGAAATATAAGAGCATGTGGGAAGATTTTTCCAACACCGTAGGATTCTGGGCGGATATGGATCATCCCTACGTGACCTACGACAATACATTTATTGAGTCTGAGTGGTGGGCGTTAAAGAAGATCTGGGACAAAGGACTTCTGTATAAGGGCTTCAAGATCGTGCCTTACTGCCCCCGCTGCGGCACTCCCCTGTCCTCCCACGAGGTGGCTCAGGGATATAAGGATGTGAAGGAGCGTTCCGCCATCGTCCGCTTTAAGGCGAAAGGCGAGGATGCCTACATTCTGGCATGGACCACCACCCCCTGGACCCTGCCCTCCAATGTGGCGCTCTGCGTCAATCCGAACGAGTCCTACGTCAAGGTAAAGGCGGGAGACGGAAAGGTCTACTACATGGCGGAGGCCCTGGTGGAGAAAGTCCTCGGCGGCCTGGGCGAGTACGAGGTGCTGGAGAGATACATCGGAAAAGATCTGGAGTACAAGGAGTATGAGCCCCTGTTTGACTGTGCCGCAAAGGTGGCGGAAAAGCAGAGAAGAAAGGGATTCTATGTGACCTGCGACACCTATGTCACCCTGACAGACGGTACCGGCGTGGTTCACATTGCGCCGGCCTTCGGTGAGGACGACTCCAAGGTGGGCAAGAACTACAACCTGCCCTTTGTGCAGCTGGTGGACGGCAAGGGCGACATGACGGCGGAGACTCCCTGGCCCGGCGTGTTCGTGAAGAAAGCCGATCCCCTGGTGCTTCAGAACCTGGAGGAGAGAGGACTGCTCTTTGACGCTCCCGAGTTTGAGCACAGCTATCCCCACTGCTGGAGATGCGATACTCCTCTGATCTACTACGCGAGAGAGTCCTGGTTCATCAAGATGACCGCGGTGAAGGATGACTTAATCCGCAACAACAACACCATCAACTGGATTCCGGAGAGCATCGGAAAAGGACGTTTCGGCGACTGGCTGGAGAATGTTCAGGACTGGGGCTTAAGCCGCAACCGTTACTGGGGCACACCCTTGAATATCTGGGAGTGTGAGTGCGGCCACCAGCACTCCATTGGAAGCATCCAGGAGTTAAAGAGCATGTCCAAGAACTGCCCGGACGACATCGAGCTTCACCGTCCCTACATCGATCAGGTGACCATCACCTGCCCGGTGTGCGGCAAGGAGATGCACCGTGTTCCGGAGGTAATCGACTGCTGGTTTGATTCCGGCTCCATGCCCTTTGCCCAGCATCACTATCCCTTTGAGAACAAGGAGCTGTTTGAATCCCAGTTCCCGGCAGATTTTATCTCCGAGGCGGTGGACCAGACCAGAGGCTGGTTCTACTCCCTGCTTGCCATCTCCACCCTGATCTTCAACAAGGCGCCCTTTAAGAACGTAATCGTCATGGGCCACGTGCAGGATGAGAACGGCCAGAAGATGAGCAAATCCAAGGGAAATGCGGTGGATCCTTTCGACGCCCTTTCCACCTACGGAGCGGACGCCATCCGCTGGTATTTCTACGTGAGCAGCGCCCCCTGGCTGCCGAAGCGGTTTAACGGCAAGGCGGTGCGGGAGTGCCAGAGAAAGTTTATGGGCACGCTGTGGAATACTTACGCGTTCTACGTGCTCTACGCCAATATTGATGAATTTGACGCCACAAAGCATGAACTGGAATACGACAAGCTTCCGGTGATGGATAAATGGCTGCTGTCCAAGTTAAACAGCACGGTGAAGGCAGTGGACGGCTTTTTAAACGACTACAAGGTGCCGGAGGCGGCCAACGCCCTTCAGGACTTTGTGGACGACATGAGCAACTGGTATGTGAGAAGAAGCCGCAGCCGTTTCTGGGCGAAGGGAATGGAGCAGGATAAGATCAATGCCTACATGACCCTTTACACGGCTCTGACCACCATCTGCAAGGCAGCGGCTCCCATGATCCCCTTCATGACGGAGGATATCTACCAGAATCTGGTGAGAAAGATCGACAAGGACGCTCCGGAGAGCATCCATCTGTGCGACTTCCCGGCGGTTCATGAGGAGATGATCGACAAAGATCTGGAAGAGAAGATGGATGAGGTGCTGAAAGTGGTGGTGATGGGCCGTGCAGCCAGAAACAATGCCGCCATCAAGAACCGTCAGCCCATCAGCCGCATGTTCGTGAAGGGCAAAGTGCTTCCGGAGTTCTACCAGGAGATCATCGAGGATGAGCTGAATGTGAAGAAGGTGGAATTCACCGACGATGTGAGAGCCTTCACTTCCTACACCTTCAAGCCCCAGTTAAAGACGGTGGGTCCGAAGTACGGAAAGCTGCTGAATCAGATCCGCCAGGCTCTTGGGGAAGTGGATGGAAATCAGGCCATGGACACCTTAAATGAGACCGGCGTTTTAACCTTTGATTTTGACGGCCAGAAGGTGGAGCTGACAAAGGATGATCTGCTCATCGACACCGCCCAGAAGGACGGATTCGTGTCCGAAGGAGACAACGAGGTGACAGTGGTTCTGGATACCAATCTGACGCCGGAGCTGATTGAGGAAGGCTTTGTCCGGGAGCTCATCAGCAAGATCCAGACCATGAGAAAGGAAGCCGGCTTTGAGGTGATGGACCATATCGCCGTCTATGAGCAGGACAATGAGAAGATTGAGACCATTTTAAAAGCGAATGAAGAGACAGTCCGCAGCGAAGTTATGGCAGACCGGATCGTATACGGCCAGACCGCCGGTTATGTGAAGGAATGGAATATTAACGGAGAGAAAGTAACGTTGGGAGTGGAAAAACTCACCGACTGAAATTGAGGAGGCAGACATGTATCAGGGATTTGATAAGGAAACGTTTAAAAAGAGTGTGATCGCCAATGCGAAGAACCTGTTCCGCAGGACCATTGATGAGGTGACTCCGGAGCAGGCGTATCAGGCGGTGGCATACGCCATCAAAGACGTGATTATCGACGAGTGGATCGCAACGCAGAAGGAGATCGTGAAACAGGATTCCAAGAAGCTTTACTACCTGTCTATGGAATTTCTGGTGGGACGGTATCTGGGCAACAACATCATCAGCATCTGCGCCCAGAAAGAGGTGAAAGAGGTGCTGGATGAGCTGGGATTCGATTTAAATGTGATCGAGGACCAGGAACGGGATCCGGCTCTTGGAAACGGAGGCCTGGGACGTCTGGCCGCCTGTTTCCTGGATTCCCTGGCTACGCTGGGATATCCGGCCTACGGCTGCGGCATCCGCTACCGCTACGGCATGTTCAAGCAGAAGATCGAGAATGGCTTCCAGGTGGAAGTTCCGGACGAGTGGCTCAAGGACGGCTATCCCTTTGAGGTGCGCCGTTCCGAGTACGCCACGGAGGTGAAGTTCGGCGGCTATGTGGATATCCAGTGGGACGGCCACAAGAACAACTTCATCCAGAAGGGATATCAGTCCGTCATGGCAGTTCCCTACGACCTTCCGGTGGTGGGCTACGGCAACAATGTGGTGGACACCCTGCGCATCTGGGATGCCCAGCCGGTGGACAGCTTCAACCTCTCTGAGTTTGACCGGGGAGATTACAACCGGGCGGTGGAGCAGGAGAATCTGGCCAAGAACCTGGTGGAGGTGCTCTACCCCAACGACAACCACTACGCCGGCAAAGAGCTGCGGTTAAAACAGCAGTACTTCTTCATCTCCGCCAGCGTTCAGCTTGCAGTGCGGAAGTTCAAGGAGAACCACAGCAACATCTTCGAGCTGCCGGATAAGGTGGTGTTCCAGATGAACGACACCCATCCCACAGTGGCGGTTCCGGAGCTTATGAGAATCCTCATGGACGAGGAGGGCTTAAGCTGGGATGAGGCCTGGGATATCACCACCAGAACCTGCGCTTACACCAACCACACCATTATGGCTGAGGCCCTGGAGAAATGGCCCATCGAGCTGTTCTCCCGTCTGCTTCCCAGAATCTATCAGATCGTGGAGGAAATCAACCGCCGCTTCGTGGCCGAGGTACAGAAGAGATACCCCAATGACCCGGGCAAGGTGAACCGTATGGCCATCATCCACGACGGACAGGTGCGCATGGCTTATATGGCCATCGTGGGCAGCTTTTCTGTAAACGGCGTGGCAAAGCTTCACACGGAGATCCTGGAGAAGCAGGAGCTGAAGGATTTCTATGAGATGATGCCCCAGAAGTTCAACAATAAGACCAACGGTATTACTCAGAGACGTTTCCTCCTCCACGGCAATCCTCTGCTGGCTGACTGGGTGACCGACAAGATCGGTGACGACTGGATCACCGACCTGTCCCACATGAAGAAGCTGGAGGTTTACGCCGACGACAAGAGAAGTCAGCAGGAGTTTATGAATATCAAGTACCAGAACAAGGTACGCCTGGCAAAATACATCAAGGAGCACAACGGCATCGACGTGGATCCCAGATCCATCTTCGACGTGCAGGTAAAGCGGCTTCATGAGTACAAGCGTCAGCTGATGAATATTCTTCACGTAATGTATCTGTACAACAAGCTGAAGGATAACCCCAATATGGATATGGTGCCCAGAACCTTTATCTTCGGCGCGAAGGCGGCAGCCGGCTACAAGCGGGCGAAGCTGACCATCAAGCTGATCAATTCCGTGGCGGATGTGATCAACAACGACAAGAGCATCGGCGGAAAGATCAAGGTGGTGTTCATCGAGGACTACCGGGTGTCCAACGCGGAGATCATTTTCGCGGCGGCGGACGTGAGCGAGCAGATCTCCACCGCCAGCAAGGAGGCGTCCGGAACGGGCAACATGAAGTTCATGTTAAACGGCGCCCTGACGCTGGGAACCATGGACGGAGCTAATGTGGAGATCGTGGAGGAAGTGGGCAAGGAGAACGCCTTCATCTTCGGCATGAGCTCTGACGAGGTCATCAATTACGAGAAGAACGGCGGCTACAACCCCATGGATATCTTCAACAACGACCAGGATATCCGCCGGGTGCTGATGCAGCTGATCAACGGTTACTATGCTCCCCAGGATACGGAGCTGTTCCGGGATATCTATGATTCCCTGTTAAATACCAAGAGCAGCGACCGGGCAGACACCTACTTTATCCTGAAGGATTTCCGCTCCTACGCGGAGGCCCACGACCGGATCGACAAGGCATACCGGAACGAGGACTGGTGGGCGAAGGCTGCTATCCTGAACGTGGCCAACAGCGGCAAGTTCTCCTCTGACCGTACGGTCAGAGAGTACGTCCGGGATATCTGGCATCTGTCTCCCATTACGGTGACTCTGGATAAGACGGAATAAGGAATAAATTTCATCCCCCTGTTCATAGGCATGTAACAGCAGCCTGTGAAAGGGGGATTTTTTATGGGAAAATTTGGGGCGGCTCTGGTGTTTGCGGTCCTGTTTCCGTATATTGTCACGCTGGCGTGGACAGGCACCGTGGAGGGGACGGGAGTCCGGACGGAGGCGGGGGGAGACCGGAGAATCCTGCTGGATGAGGGGAATGTGAAGGCTTATATGAGTATGGAAGAGTTTCTGCCGGGGGCTCTGGCAGCCCAGATTCCGGCGGACTTCGGGGAGGAGGCCTTAAAGGCCCAGGCCATTATCGCCAGAACCTATATCTGCGGCCGGATGGGGGAGGAGAAGGAGATCTCCCAGTCGGAGCTGGACATGGATTACCTGGACGGGAAAGAGCTGGCCGCCCTCTGGGGAGAGCAGGCGGCGGAGAACTACCGCAGGCTGAGGGAGGCGGCGGAGGAGACCAGGGGACAGGTGATCACTTATGAGGGGGAGCTGATTGAGCCTCTGTTTCACCGGGCCAGCGCGGGAAGAACCAGGGAAGGCGGGGACGGCTATCCCTATCTGACGGCGGCGGACTGTCCCGGGGATCTGGAAGCGGACGGCAGTCTCCAGGCGGTGACCATGACGAAGGAGGAGCTGGCGGAGAAAATCAGGACCATTCCCGGAGCGGGGGAGGTGGCGGCGGAGGGACTGCCGGGGGACATCCAGATCCTGGCGGCGGATGAGACGGGATACGTGAAGGAGATCCAGATCGGCACGGGAAGCTGTACCGGGGAGGAAGTGCAGAGAGCTCTCGGGCTGGCCTCCCCCTGCTTTTCGGTGGAGGAGTACGGCGATGGCCTGCGGGTGGTGACGAGGGGAATCGGCCACGGCTACGGCTTAAGTCAGTACACCGCCAGCCTTCTGAGCGGGGAGGGACGGACGGCGGAGGAGATCCTCCAGTTTTTTTATAAAAATATTGTGCTGATTTCTGTATAACTGACATCGCTTTGGTAAAAATAGTACCGAGGTGATAAACGTGAAAAATAAAGTAAGGCAGATGTTCAAGGATAAGTTAGTTCTTGTCATGCTGGTATTGGGCCTGCTGACTATAGTAGCCGCAGCAGGCGTGGTTACGATCCAGAGAGGAGGCGGGGCGGAGGAAAATCCCTACCTGTCCATGGAGGATCAGGAGAGTCTGATCGCAGAGGAAGCTGAGGACGGAGCCGGATCCCTGGCGGGTGCCTCGGAGATGGAGGCAGCGGAAGAAACAGACGCGGGAGAAGGGGACGCGGACGGCGCCATGCTTGCCGGGGCGGACCGGGAAGAGGCGGACGGAGCCGGTGAGCCGGCGGGAGAGACGGATCGCCTGGCCGTCGGAAACGGTGCGGGAGAAGACACGGAGGCGGAGCCGGCGGGAGCCGGAAACGACGCGGCCATGGCCCAGGTACTGAATTTTGCCGCCACTGACAGGCTCGGCTGGCCGGTGAGAGGTTCCGTGCTTATCGACTACAGCATGGAGACCACCACCTATTTCCCCACCCTGGAGCAGTATAAGTGCAGCCCCGGCATTGTGGTGCAGAGCGAGGTGAGCACTCCGGTGTATGCCCCGGCTGCAGCCCGCGTGCTGGAGGTGGGCAGCAACGAGGAGCTGGGCAATTTTGTGACCCTGGATCTGGGAAATGAGTACAGGGCTGTCTGCGGCCAGTTAAAGGAAATTCCCGTGGCGGTCAACGACTACGTGGAAAAGGGCAGCCTGCTGGGATATGTGGCGGAACCCACCAAATATTATTCCGTGGAGGGATCCAACGTATACTTTGAGATGACCCACGAGGGAACTCCCGTGGATCCCCTGGACTATCTGGAATGAGAGAGAAAGACCCGGCGCCTTTGCAGGCGCCGGATGGAGCCGGCGGCGGAATGGGCTTTTCAGCCATCTGCCGCTGGAAATTTTTGTAAATTTTTAAGAATTTTATAGGCCGAAACGAAAGAAAGTTATAAAAAAATAATAAATTCTTCACAGCAGATTCATAGACAGGTGATATACTGATGTCAGAGTGGAACTAATGAAACAGGAGGGTTTCTGATGAATATATTATTTTTTCTGACACCGAAGAGCGAGGTCGCTTATATCTATGAGGATGAGAGCCTGAGACAGGCTCTGGAAAAGATGGAGTATCACAAATATTCTTCCATTCCCATGATCAGCCGCACGGGAAGGTACATAGGGACCATCACAGAGGGAGATATGCTGTGGGGGATCAAGAACAAATTCAATCTGAATCTGAAAGAAGCGGAACACGTGCCTGTGACGGCCATCCCCAGGCGGATGGATTACCTGCCGGTGAAGATCGATTCCCGGATGGAGGATATGCTGGACCGGGCGTTGAATCAGAATTTTATCCCGGTGGTGGATGATCAGAAGAATTTTATCGGGATCATCACCAGAAAAGAGATCATCAAGTACTTCTACCAGAAGATGAGCAGGGAGGGAACGGCAAAGGAACCGGAAATCTCCAGATATATGGTGGTCTGAAAGAATATGAAAGAAAAGCTCCTCTCCCGGCCGGTCAGGCCATGGGAGAGGGGCTTTTTCCGTTCTGCCAGTAATGGGAGGCCAGCTGGATGAAGCGGCGGGAGGCTTTTGAGAGATAGGCGCCCCGCCGGCAGCAGGCGTACAGCATCCAGGACGGATGGCCGGGAAGGCAGAAGAAGGCCACGGAAGACGGATGGCGGGTGGCTGCGGAATCGGGGATGATTCCGCAGCACATGTTGGATTCCACCATGTTGATGATGGTGGCCGTCCTGGGGCTTTCAAACAGGACGTTGGGGATGACTCCGGCGGAGTGGAGAATCTCCTCCACAAACTGGTAGATGGTGGAAAGACGGTAGATCATGGCGAAGGATTCGTTTTTTAACAGGGCGGGATCCAGAGTGGGATAGGGCCCGTTCGAGGGCTGGGCTTCCCGGCACAGGGGGTGGGAGGCCGGGAGAATCAGCACCAGCTCCTCCTGGCAGATGGGAATGTACTCCAGATCCGCCTTCTGGCTCTCCCGCAGGGTGACAAATCCGAAGTCCAGGTCTCCGGAAGCGATCAGCTTGTGCTGCCGGCGCACGCTGGTCTCCATAATGTTGATGGAGATCTCCGGGTATTCCCGGTGGAACTTAGGATAAATGCTGGTGAAGGCGGAAGCGCCCCGGTCCGGCGGAAATCCCACGGTTAGCTTCCCCTGCCTGCGGGCGGAGAGGTCCTGGAGACGGAGGTAGGTTTCCTTTTTCAGCTTCATCATCTCCCTGGCCGCCTGGAGGTAGATTTCTCCGGCTTCCGTGGGGGTGCAGCCCCGGCGGTCCCTGTGGAACAGGGGAACGCCCAGGTCGCTCTCCAGACGGGTCAGCTGCTGGGTGAGGGCGGAAGGGGTGATAAACAGTTTTTCCGCCGCCCTGGTAATATTCTGTTCTTCTGCGATTTTCAGCATGTACTCCACTTCTTTTAAATACATGGGCCGTCTCCTTTGTCTTTTTCTCTATTGTAGCATATCCGGAGGCAGACGGCATGAAGTAAAATAGAGGACAGCGTTAGGAAATTTAAAGATCCAGCTGCTTTATCAGGGGCTGAAAATATGCTATATTGAAAGAAAAAAGAGAGAGGAATTCCTATGAAAGTGATAAAAGGAGGCAGAGTTTCCGAACTTCTGCAGGATACCAAGATACCGAAAATGTTCCATGCCAGACAGACGTTCCCCAGGGAGATCATCCGCCCGGAGGAGATCCCGGCCGCGGTTCACAGGGAGATGGAGAAGGAGGATATCGGGTCCAGAATCCGCCCGGGAATGTCCATCGCCGTCACGGCGGGAAGCCGGGGAATCCGCAATGTGGATATTATCACAAAGGCGGTGGTGGATGAGGTGAAGGCCAGGGGGGCCAATCCCTTCATCGTCCCCGCCATGGGAAGCCACGGGGGAGCCACGGCGGAGGGCCAGCTGGCCATGCTGGCCGGGTACGGAATCACCCCGGAGACCATGGGCTGTCCCATCCGCTCTTCCATGGAGGTGGTGGAGCTGGGGTACTCCGAGCGGGGCAAACGGGTAGTCCTGGACAAAAACGCCTATGAGGCGGACGGAATCATCATTTCCTGCCGCTTAAAGCCTCACAACGCCTTC
The DNA here is from genome assembly GCA_019114465.1 of Candidatus Lachnoclostridium avicola. Classification (GTDB taxonomy): domain Bacteria; phylum Bacillota; class Clostridia; order Lachnospirales; family Lachnospiraceae; genus Lachnoclostridium_A; species Lachnoclostridium_A avicola. The sequence continues at coordinate 158,972 of DXFM01000031.1, read as the reverse complement.
CGCGGCCCCTACGAGAGCGGCCCCTGCAAGATGATGACCGTGGGCTTGGGCAAGCAGGTGGGCGCATCCATCGTCCACGGGGACGGTATGGACGTCATCGCCCAGAATATTCCCACCATGGCGAAGGTGGTGCTGGAAAAGGCCAACATTCTGTTTGCCATCCCCTGTATTGAGAACGCCTACGACGAGACCTGCCGGATCGAGGCGATCCCCGCGGAGAAGATCCTGGAGCGGGAGCCGGAGCTGCTGAAATTCGCCTTTGCCAACATGCCCCGTCTGATCGTGGGAGAGGCGGATGTGCTGGTGGTGGACAATGTGGGGAAAAACTTCAGCGGTACCGGGGTGGACCCCAATATTGCCGGAACCTTCTCCACGCCTTACGCGTCAGGGGGCCTGAAGGTGCAGAGAACCTGTTTCCTGAACCTGACGAAGGAATCCCACGGAAACGGCTTAGGCTGCGGCCTCGCCTCCGCCATCACCAAAAAGATCTTCGACGATATCGACGCGGAGCAGATGTATCCCAACTGCATCACCAGCACGGTGCTGGCCTCCGCCCGCATCCCCTGTGTGGTGGGAACAGATAAAGAGGCCATTCAGATCTGCATCAAGACCTGCAATAAGATCGACCAGGATCACGTGCGGGTGGTGCGGATCGCCAACACTCTTCACATCGGTGAGATCATGCTGTCGGAGGAATACTACGGAGACGTGAAGGCGGGAAAATATCCGGGGCTGGAAGCTCTGGACGAGCCGGCGGAGCTGGAATTTGACGAAGACGGAAATGTGGTCACGAAAATTGAACAGGATTAAAGGTCCGGAATTCAGACCGTGAGAAATTCAGACTGTGAGAAAACCCGGAGCGCTTCCAAAACAGAGGAAGCGCTCCGGGCTGTTTTTTTATTTCATATTAATCACAGGAAAATTTTCAGACTGTCTCCTGGAAGCAGTGGATCTCCACCTTCGGCAGAGCTTTGTCCCAGCGTTCGTCCAGGAAGGCGGTGATAGCCTCTTCTTCCGGCTTTTCCGGTCCGAAGACGTCGGCGGCCAGCACCAGGCGGTGCTCCTCGCCCCAGCGGAAGTAGGCGTCCGCCCGGGAAACGTCCTCCCGGCTCTCCAGAAGCCTCTCCAGCTGGGCCAGATCCACGAAGTCTCTGCCGTTGAGTTTCTCCACCATCACCGTTCTTCCGCCCTGATCCAGCAGATCCAGGGTTCCGTCGGGAAGGATTCTGGCGGTAATGCCGGTCTGATAGAGGGTGCCCGGCCCGTAGGGGTTGGTCACCTTATCTTTCCAGCCGGCTGTGGGATGATCCATGATGTAGAGGGTTCCCCAGCCGCCGAAGGGCTGCTTGCGGCAGGCGTCGTCCATGACGTAGGCCTTCACCTCCGCGCTGCCGTCCACATCCTCGATGAGGCGGTAGCCTACGGTGCGGTTTACGGTCTCCGCCTTGATAAAGTAGTGCTTCGGGAACACATTTTCCGGAAGATGGCTCTTTAACCGGCGGACGGACGGCTCCTCCAGCATGGCCTCCACGATCCGCTCCATACAGACCATGAAGATCTCCAGCTGCTTCGTGTCAAACCGGTTGTTCCAGTAGCGCAGCTCGTAGTAGTAGCCCTTGGAATCGGACATAACCTGGAGATGGAAGGGCAGGGAATCCAGCTGAACCTTCTGTCTCACGGCAGGAGCTCCGCCAATCTCGTCCACGTTCAGGATGTCGCCCTGGTACTGGAAGAACATCTCATCGGCGTGGAGGGTGGAGACGTAGCAGCGCATGGTGTCCATGATCTGCTGGCCGGACGTCTTTAACAGGTGCTCCACCGTCTCGTGGGGGTGCTGGGTGCAGCGGAAGATATAGGTCAGGAACAGAGGTCCCGCCAGCCGGGCCCACCGTCCGTCGGTCCGCCCGCTGTGGATGCTGGTGCTGATGGTATCCTTCTCTCCGCTGAAAATGCCGATGCAGTAGTTGTAGGCGGTGAGGAACAGCACATTTTCCGACACTCCGTGCTCTCTGCAGAAGGCGGTGACCTTCTTTAAGTTCAGCCGGGAGAACCGGTTTTTCAGGGCGGCGTTCTCTCCGTGGTCCAGGTCGTGGAAATCCCTCCGGTTCAGAATGCTCTTGCGGATGCGGAAGTCCTTCATGATGCCCTGGAAATATTTGATGTCCCGGGCTCTTAAGCCTCTGGCGTCCCGGTCCTTCTCGTCCAGCACGTATTCAAACAGAGTGTAGGACTCCTTCTCCACCTTGTCTCCCCGGTAGAGGGCGTTTAGGTCCTCAAACAGAATGTTCATGGTCATTCCGTCTCCCACGATGTGGGCGATGTCAAAATACAGGTAGTTGGCGGAGTCGGTCTCGTAGATGCCCACATGGTAAAGGGGTTCGTCCTTCTCGTACATATAGGGCTTTAACAGCTGGCTCCGGAGAATCTCCCAGTCCATGTCGCTGACCCGGATAATGGGAACCACCACGTGGGTTTCGTCGTGGCGGAACATCTTGTAGGCTCCCTCGTCCATCTGGATGATGGCCTTCAGGCCGGGATGGAGGTCAAAAAGGTCCTCCGCCGCTTTCTGCAGGCGGGACAGGTTCACGCTTCTGTCCAGTTTGAAGAAGAAGGGCAGATTGGCGGTGGTGTTGCCCCGCATCACATAGGCAAAATAGATCTGCAGGTTGGTCAGGGGATACACCGGGCGGATGGAGTAGTCCACTTTGGGACGGTCTTCCGCTTCCTTGTAAAATGCCTCCAGCTGTTCCACCGAAGGATGGGTCATAAGCTCATCCAGGGTCAGGGAGAAATTCAGGCCGGCAGCCAGGTCAGACAGAAGCAGTACGCTTCCCAGGGAGTCCAGGCCAGCTTCGTACAGGTTGGTGTCGATGCCGAAGCGGCGGTGTCCCAGACAGGCGGCCACAGAGTTGTAGATCTGGGTCTGCAGCTGGTTTTCCGGCAGCTTCAGGCTGGCCATCTGCTTTTCCTCCGCCTGTTTCCGTCTGAAATATTTGGAGCGGATGATCTTCTTGGAGGAGGTCTTTTCAAAGGGCGTCTCCCGGACGCGGAACCGGAGAATCCGCTTGAAGGAGGGAAGTTCCTGGTTGTGAAGGTTCACCAGCCGGGACAGCTCTTCCTCAATGTTGGTGATGCCGGAGGCCTCCGCGTATTTGAAGTTGGGATAAATTTCAGCCGTGATGGCGTCGTTTTCCTCGAAGACCAGGATCTCCTCCACCAGCCGGTCTCCGTCGAACATGTGCTCCAGCTGTTCCGGGGCCACGTTCTCTCCGTTGCTTAAGATGATCAGATTTTTCTTTCTTCCGGTGAGGTAGAGGAAATTTTCATCGTCCACGTAGCCGATGTCGCCGGTGCAGAGCCAGCCGTCTTCTGTGAGGACTTCGGCGGTCTGCTCCGGGTCTTTGTAGTAGCCCAGCATGACAGAGGGGCTCTTCACCTGGATTTCCCCGTCCACGATCCGCACCTGGCAGCCATTTACGATCTGGCCCACAGAGGCGGCCTTGTCCGGCCGGCCCCAGACGGCTGTGGTAATTTTGGGAGAACACTCGGACATGCCGTATCCCTGGGCCATCTCAATGCCCAGCTTTGCGTAGCATTCCTTCAGCTCCGGTGCCAGATATCCTCCGCCGCAGGCGATGCGGTTCAGACGGCTGCCCAGCACTTCATTCTTAATTTCTTCCAGAGGTTTGTCCGGATACTGCCTGGAGAGCATCATAATTCGGTTGTACAGGGATTTGGGAATCATGGGCACCGTGCGGAACCTGGTGGGTTCAAACAGGCGCATGTGCTCCACCAGCTTCGACATATCCAGGTTCAGGCACAGGGTATTGCCGTAGCGCATGGTGAGCAGAACATCTCCGTTGATGCAGAATACGTGGTGAATGGGCAGGACGTTTAAAAAGATCTGATTGCAGTAGATGTCAGGTTCGTCGGTACAGAATACGTTGTCGATCAGATTGCCCTGGGAGAGCATTACTCCCTTTCCCCGTCCGGTGGTGCCGGAGGTAAACAGGATCATGGCCAAGGCGTTGATGTCAATGTCCGGATGGACGGAGCGGCCGGCGTATTCTTTCAGAATGTTGTCGGAGCAGGGCACATGACGGCCGTGCTGAAGAGATATGTAGGTACGGATTCCGGGACAGCGCTCCATGGCTCCGTCCACCAGAGGCCGGTGTTCCCAGTCGTAGAACAGCACGTCCACGTCGGAGCGGGTCAGGCAGTCGCAGAAAGTATCCAGGTTTACCTGAATGTCCAGCGGGACGGCCACGCATCCGGCGCTCATGACGCCCAGCAGGACGGCCAGATAGTGATGGCTGCTGCTGCCCATGAGACCCACATGGACGGTATGCCCGGCCTGGCGGCTCTGTTCCGCCGTCCAGGCGGCGATGGCCATGCACTCGGCGGCAAACTGCTTGTAGGAGACCTCATAGACGACGTCGTTCTCCTCGTAGCGGAGATAAATCCGGTCGCCATATTCCCTGCCGGCGTTCTCTACCAGATCCCGGATGGTCTTTGTGTTTTCACTTGTGATCATAATCTTTCTTCCCCCTTAAAAATGGTAGGTTTACAGATCTAGTATATCATATCAAAACAAGAGGAACAATTAAGAAACGGTAAATTGTGGAAAGAGAAAGTCCCCGCAGAAATGGCCGGGCGGGCAGCGACGCAAAGGAAGAGCCGGGCGGCAGCCCCAGGTGCGGAGCACCTGGGGCTGTGGGGCGTTCGCCCCATGGAAAGACAGCTTCATAAGGCCTTATGAAAGCAAGCTTTCAACGGCCTGATGAAACTGTCTTTCCGCCCGGCTCAGTGCTTCAGCATGTTTTCCACAAAAATTCCGTAGCCGCGGGAGGAGTCCTGGATGAAGACGTGGGTGACGGCGCCTACCAGCTTGTTGTTCTGGATGATGGGGCTGCCGCTCATGCCCTGGACGATTCCGCCGGTGAGGGAGAGAAGGTCCGGGTCGGTGACGCGGATGACCATGCCTTTTCCCGTTTTGCCGGAGCTGTAGTCCACTTTTTCTATTTGGATTTCATAGTCTTTTAACTCCCCGGACACGCTGCTGCGGATTACGGCGGGGCCTTCCTGCACGTCCTGTTTATAGCCGATTTCCAGAGGCTCGCTCTCCAGACGGTTTAGAAAACGGTCGTTTACGGTGCCGAACACCCCCTCTTCCGTGTTGGCCTCAATGGACCCCAGGGAGGAACCGGGGCCGTAGTAGATGACGCCGGACATAACTCCCGGCTTTCCGGCGCTGCCCTTCTCGATTCCCATGACTGCCGTGTCGTAGAGGGAGCCATCTTCAATCTGGACGATCTCGCCGGTGTCGCTGTCGCTGATGCCGTGCCCCAGGGCGCCGAAATGGCCGTTTAAGTCCACATAAGTCATGGTTCCGATGCCCTGGGTATCATCCCGGACCCAGGCCCCCAGCTTATAGTCGCCGTCGGCGCTCATGGCAGGATTGATTTTCACATCGATTTCCGTTCCGGACCGGCGGACGGTGAGAACCGTTTCCTGTCCCCGGGAGTCGTTTACTTCTTCCACCAGCTCCTCTTTCGTGCTTAAGGGGCTGCCGTTGACCGCCTCGATGTAGTCCCCGGACTGAAGGATCCCCAGGGACGGTTCAGCCACTGTCCCATCCGGGCCGGCCACCTCGCCGGTGCCGATGACCATGATGCCGTTGGATTTTAAGTAAATGCCCACAGGGAGACCGCAGGGAACGGCGTACTGGGTGTCCACCACATCCACCTGAATATTCTTTAAAGGAAGCAGGCCGAACAGCTTTAGGTTCAGCTGGTAGCTTCCTTTATTTTTGGCGTACATGGTAAAGGTATCGTTTCTGGTGATCTTAATCTCATCCGCCGGAATGTGGGAGCCATTTCCCAGGGCTACCTCCTCACTCTCGGACAGCAGAGTGGAGTTGATCAGCCCTGGAAAACGGAAGGATTCCACCTGGTCCGCCACGATGGAAAAATGGTCGGGGATCATGCGCTCCACATACCATCCGGTAAACAGGGCGGTGACCAGGACGGCGGCGAAAAAGGTTTTCACCATGAATTTTTTGAATTTCCGTATTCCTGTCATTTGTCTACCTCCTCTTGTGAATGGGAAGCTTTTTGCGCTCCGGTTTTATTATGTGAAGGAATCGGAAAATCACTCTGCTATTTTTTTGCACGTCAGGAAATCTGTGACGAAGTACATCTGTTTCTTCCGAAAAGAGAAAACAACGGGGAAGAATCATCGACACCGATTGACAAGGGGAAAAATGGACTTATTGTAAAAGTTTTTCCGAAAATTCATAAAAATACTGCAACAAAATCGGAATTGTTTCGTCTGTACCTTCACGCAGGTGTCGAAATTTGCGATGGAATTCCGTTGCAACTGCCGAAAAATGAAGTCTATAATACACCTAACGAAGAGGAAAAAAGAGGAGGAAACAAAAATGACCGAGATCAACATTGCAATTGCCGATGATAATCCTCAGACTTTGAGTCTGCTTGGAGATATACTGGAACAGGAGGAGGGATTTCATGTCGTGGGAAAGGCGGAAAATGGGGAAGACGCCTACAATATGATTGTGAAGACAAGGCCGGACGTGGTGCTGCTGGATATCATCATGCCGAGACTGGACGGAATTTCTGTGATGGAAAAGGTACGCAAGCAGAGCGGACTGGAAAAGATGCCGTCCTTTATCATGGTGACGGCTGCCGGCAGTGAGAGCGTCACGTCGGAGGCCTTCGCGAAAGGAGCCAATTACTACATCATGAAGCCCTTCAGCAAGGAAGCGGTGGTGGATAAGGTGAGAAGACTGGGGATGGGAACGGACGCCAAGGAGCTCTCTCTGGCGGGAGTGCGCAAGGTGAAGCCCTATGTGAACCGGGAGGAGTACATCGCCCAGAACTTAGAGCACGATGTGACTCAGATGCTCCACGAGATCGGAATTCCCGCCCATATCAAGGGATACCAGTATCTGAGGGACGCCATTGCCATCTCCGTTCAGGAGCAGGATATGCTGACTTCCGTCACAAAGATCCTCTACCCCAGCATCGCAAAGAAGCATCACACCACGCCCAGCCGGGTGGAGCGGGCCATCCGCCACGCCATCGAGGTGGCCTGGAGTAGGGGCAAGATGGACACCATCAACGAGATCTTCGGCTATACGGTGAGCAACGGAAAGGGAAAGCCCACCAACTCGGAATTTATCGCCCTGATCGCCGACAAGATCCGCCTGGATTACAAGCGGCTCCCGTGACGGCGGCCGCCTGGCTCTGCCCGGCTTAACCGTCGCTCTTTTCTGAAAAAAAGGCTTTCTAATTTCCCTCCGGTATTGTATACTATAGGTATGTAACCCGCGGTCTGAACGGGGGTTGGGTAAAAGGAGGGTTATCTTGTGAAAAAGATATTGTTTGTTGCTTCTGAGGCGGTGCCGTTTATCAAGACGGGAGGTCTGGCGGATGTTGTGGGGTCTCTGCCGAAATGCTTCGACAAAGAGTATTATGATGTGAGAGTCATGATCCCGAAGTACCTCTGCATCAAAGAAGAATGGCGCAATCAGATGACCTACATCAATCATTTCTACATGGACTATCTGGGGCAGAGCCGGTATGTGGGCATCCTGCAGTATGTTTACGACGGAATCACTTATTATTTCATAGACAATGAAGGATATTTCTGCGGCCCCAAGCCTTACGGGGACTGGTATTTCGATCTGGAGAAGTTTTCCTTCTTCTGCAACGCGGCTCTGTCCGCGCTTCCTGTCATCGGCTTCCAGCCGGATGTGGTTCACTGCCACGACTGGCAGACGGGCCTGATCCCCGTTTATCTGAAAGACCGGTTCCACGGCGGGGAATTTTTCCGGAATATGAAGTCCGTGATGACCATCCACAACCTGAAATTCCAGGGTGTATGGGACGTGAAGACCATCCAGCGCTTCTCCATGCTGCCGGATTACTACTTTACGCCGGATAAGCTGGAGGCGTACAAGGACGGCAACCTGTTAAAGGGAGGCATCGTGTACGCGGACGCCATCACCACCGTGAGCAATACCTATGCGGAGGAGATCAAAACTCCGTTTTACGGCGAGGGCCTGGACGGCCTGATGAGAGCCCGGGCCAACAGCCTGCGGGGGATTGTAAACGGCATCGATTACGACGAGTTTAACCCGGAGACGGATAAATTTATCGCCCAGAATTACAACGCGAGGAATTTCCGCAAGGAAAAAGTGAAGAATAAGACGGCTCTTCAGCAGCAGCTGGGACTGCCGGTGGATGAGAAGAAGTTTATGGTGGGCATTGTGTCCCGCCTGACGGACCAGAAAGGCCTGGATCTGATCCAGTGCGTGATGGACGAGATGTGCACCGACGACATGCAGCTGGTGGTTCTGGGAACCGGTGACGAGAAGTATGAGAACATGTTCCGTCACTACGACTGGAAATACCATGACAGGGTTTCCGCCCAGATCTACTACTCCAACGAGATGTCCCACAAGATCTATGCGGGCTGCGACGCATTTCTCATGCCGTCCCTGTTTGAGCCCTGCGGCCTGTCCCAGCTCATGGCTCTGCGCTACGGCACAGTGCCCATCGTTCGGGAGACCGGCGGCTTAAAGGATACGGTGGAGCCATACAATGAGTATGAGAGCAAGGGCACAGGTTTCTCCTTTGCCAATTACAACGCCCATGAAATGCTGGGAAGTATTCAGTACGCCAAATACGTTTATTATAATAAGAAACGGGAATGGAACAAGATCATCGACCGGGGCATGGCGAAGGATTTCTCCTGGAATACTTCCGCCCAGAAGTATCAGGAGCTGTATGACTGGCTGATCGGATATTGATGTCAGAGACTGACAGACAGGAGAGCGACAGACATTGAACAGGACAAAACAGATGTATGAGGAGGACCGGGAATATCTGGATTGTGTGGAAGATATTCTGGAACATCCGGTGTTCCGGTCCATGGATCAGTATATTCAGCACGGGGAGACTACCTGTAAAGATCACTGCATCCAGGTTTCCTACCGGGCCTACCAGACCTGCAGAAAGCATGGATGGGACTGGAGGGCGGCTGCCAGGGGCGGCCTGCTCCATGACCTGTTTTTGTATGACTGGCATGTTCCGGCCAAGGTGAGGGGACATTATCTTCACGGGTTCACCCACCCCCGCACGGCTGCGGAAAATGCAGAGAAATACTTTTCCGTTTCAGAAAAAGAGAAACAGGTCATTCTGCGGCATATGTGGCCTCTGACTCTGGTTCCCCCGGCGACCATGGCCGGAATGGCGGTCATGTGGGAGGATAAGGTGTGCGGCCTTCTGGAAGTGAGAGCTCACATCGGCCGGAAATGGACGGACCTGTTCGGAAGGAGGACCGTATTTTAAACCGGATTTGCGGATCGGAAATTACGGGAGAAGAACATGACATTTTGGATGGAATTACTGAACAACCAGGTGCTGATGAGCGCGGTGGTGGGCTGGGTGGTGGCGCAGGTGCTGAAAACCATTATCGACTGCGCCTTAAACAAGGGGTTTTCCCCGGAAAGGCTTTACGGTTCCGGCGGGATGCCCAGCTCCCACTCGTCCACAGTCTGCGCTCTGACCACATCGGCGGCTTACTGCTACGGCCTGGGATCGGCGGAGTTTGCCATCAGCTTTGTGCTGGCGGCGGTGGTGATGTACGATGCCATGGGCGTCCGCCGGGAGACGGGCAAGCAGGCGAAGCTGCTGAACATGATTATGGAACAGGACTTTTTCAAATTTGACAACGAACTGTTCCAGAAGCGGCTGAAGGAGTTTGTGGGTCATACCCCCCTTCAGGTGGCGGCGGGGGCTGTACTGGGGATCGTGCTGGCGATCGGTATGGAATATCTGTACGTCTGAAAGAAAAAAAGAAAGGCTGTGGAAATCTCCATGGCCTTTGCTTTCGTTAAGAGAGGAAGAATTATGAGAAGACCTATGAGAATTGTGCTGGCGTCCGGATCCCCCAGACGCCGGGAGCTGCTGGAGCAGATTGGAGTCCGGGCGGAGGTGATTCCCAGCTCGGTGGAAGAAAAAGTCACCTCCACGGTGCCGGAACAGGTGGTGCTGGAGCTTTCCGGCCAGAAGGCGGAGGACGTGGCGGCCGGAATTGACGGAGACGGCGTGCTGGTGATCGGAGCGGACACGGTGGTGTCGTCGGAAGGGCGGATTCTGGGCAAGCCGGCTTCTGAGGAGGAGGCGGAAGAGATGATCCGGTCCCTGGCGGGAAAGAGCCACCAGGTGTACACGGGAGTGACTCTGATCTGGAAGGAGCCGTCCGGGGAGACGAAGCGGTCATCCTTTGCGGAGGGGACGGATGTATTTGTCTATCCCATGGAGGAGGAGGAGATCCGTGCCTATGCCCGGTGCGGAGAGCCCATGGACAAGGCGGGGGCCTATGGAATTCAGGGACGGTTTGCCGCCTATGTGGAGAAAATAGAGGGAGATTACAGCAACGTGGTGGGGCTTCCGGTGGGACGGCTTTACCAGGAGATAAAGAAATTAACAGGAGGTTGGAAGGCATGATCAAACTGATAGTGACTGACATTGACGGAACTCTTCTTCCGGAGGGAACCCATTCTCTGGATCCGGAATATTTTGAGGTGATCACCAGGCTGAGAGAGAAAGGAATTCAGTTCGCTGCGGCCAGCGGAAGACACTGGAAGAGCATAGACCTGCTGTTTGGCCCGGTGAGGGACAAGATCTTTTACATTGCGGACAACGGGGCGTATCTGGGAACCAGCAAGCGGGAGCTGTTTGTCCACACTCTGCCGATGGATACGGCCATGGACATCATCCGGGACGCCAGGAACCTGGAGGGCGTGGAGGTGGCGGCCAGCTGCGCCAATGAGGCATACATGGAAGTCAAGGGGAGAACCTGGAAATGGCTTCAGGAAGGCTATCAGTACAATATGAAGCTGATCGACGACCTGACTCAGGTGAAAAGCGGAATCATCAAGCTGGCTCTGGACTGCCCCTTCCACGTGGATCAGATTGCGGAGGAATACCGGAAAAAGTACGGAGACAAGGTGAGAATGGCCGTGTCCGGGGACACCTGGCTGGACATCATTCCTATGGAGGCCAACAAGGGCGTGTCAGTCCGGGAACTTCAGGAGAGTCTGGACATCCGTCCGGAGGAAACCATGGCTTTCGGAGACCAGCTCAACGATCTGGAGATGCTGGAGCGGGCCTACTACAGTTTCGCTGTGGGAAATGCCAGGGAGGAAGTGAAGAAGGCGGCCAGATTCCAGGCGGACCGCAATGACCGCAACGGGGTGCTGAAGGTGCTGAAAGCCCTGATCTGAGAGGGGAAAAAACAGATACTGGCAGTGGAATTTCCGCGGAAAGTATGGTATCTTCTTAGTATATATGAAAAAAGGAGTTTTCGCGGATGAGATTTTTAAATAGATGGAAGGGGCTGGCAGCCGCGGCTGCGGCGGCAGCTCTGCTGACGGGCTGTCGGGGCGGGATTCCCATTGTGTCCCAGGTGAGGGAGATCGAAGGGTATCCCCTGCGGCAGGCCATGATCGTGGCGGCTACGGAGAAGAACCGCTACGAGGACGCTTACACAGATCAGCTCTGGCAGACCGTTCTGGATGAAGACGGAACCACAGTTCAGACCTTCTTTCTGGAGCAGGTGGAGGAATTCCTGCGGGAGCAGAAGACGGTGACTCTGCTGGCGGAGGAAGAGGGAATCCAGCTTAACGGGGAGGAGCAGGGACTGGTGAGCCAGCTCTCCCAGGAGTATTTCCAGGGGCTGACGGCGGAGGACGTGGCCTATATGGGCATCACTCAGGAGGATGTGCAGACCATGTACAGCGACTACTGTCTGGCCAACAAGGCGGTGGCAGAGCTGACGAAGGATATGGACCTGGAGGTGAGCGACAGCGAGGCGAAGGTGATTGATATTCAGCAGATTGAGGTGGCGGATGAGGAGACGGCGGATACGGTTCTGGCTCTGACCCAGGAGGAAGGGGCTGATTTTGCCAGGATCGCCGGGGAGTACTCCATAAACTCCCAGATCGACCGCCAGCTGGCCAGAGGAGAGGCGGACGCGGCCCTGGAGGAAGGGGCCTTTGCCCTGCAGGAAGGACAGGTCAGCGGAGTGATTTCCTGCGGCCAGACTTTCTACATTGTGAAATGCGTCAGCGATTACAATGAGGCGGCCACCCAGGAGCGGAAGGCAGCTCTGGAGCTCCTGAAAAAGGAGAGGGGCTTTAAGGGCATTTATGACGAATTCGCGGCGGATCACGTGGTGACCTTCGGGGAGGACTTCTGGGACGGCGTGGATTTTTCCGGGGACGGCTGCACCACCACCAGCTTCTTTGAGCTGTACCGGGAATATTTTCCGGAATAAAGCGGGGACGGAGATTCCCGGGGGAAGGATACAGATATGGTAGCTTTGAGAATCGGGGATATCAGAGGGTTTACCTCCCGGCTGTTTGTGCGGGAGACCTTTGACCGGCTGCTGGTGCGGGAGGCCCAGGTGGTGACGTACAATGCTTTTACCATCGACGGACGGATCCGGCAGGGATATTACACGAAAGATGAGATTGAGGCAGAGGGGATCGGGGAGTTTTCCCGGTGGAAGGCGGTCCGTCCCCTGTGCTTTGCCCTGATCAGGGGGAAGAAGCTTCCCGGAAGCTTCCGCATAGAATTCGCGGCGGATCCGGAATATACGGAGCAGTTTGTGCAGGCAGCCGGCGGCAGCTGGCGGGCCGATATGGTAAAAGGTCTTTATCTGGGGGTGCGCTATGAAAACGGCGGACTGCTCTGCGTCACGGGATTGTCTCTGACGGTCTTTACCATGGATAAGTCCCTGGAGTACCAGTGGGACGAGGCGGTGAAAGCGTTCTTGAAAAAGAATGAGATCATATTTACAGAAGAATAGGAGCAGGAGGAACAATATGAAGGTATTAAATTATGGGTCATTGAATATTGACAATGTGTACAGTGTGGATCATTTTGTCAGAGGGGGCGAGACTCTCTCCTCGTCGAAGATGGAGACTTTCAGCGGCGGAAAGGGGTTAAACCAGTCCATCGCCCTGGCAAAAAGCGGAGCTGAGGTATGGCACGCCGGAGCTGTGGGAGAAAACGACGGGGAGTTTCTGCTGGAGATGATGAAGGACGCGGGAGTGAATGTGAGCCTGGTATCCCACGTGGAGGGAAAGACCGGCCATGCCATCATCCAGCGAGACGGTGACGGGCAGAACTGCATTCTGCTCTACGGAGGCGCCAACCAGAAGATCACCAGGGAGCAGGTGGATCAGGCCATGGAACATTTCCAGGCGGGGGATTTCCTGATCCTTCAGAACGAGATCAATGAGATCGCTTATATTATGGAAAAAGCCCATGAGAAAGGGATGAAGATCGTCCTCAACCCCTCTCCCATGGATGAGAAAATTGGAGGATATCCCCTGGAATATGTGGATTATTTCCTGTTAAATGAGATTGAGGCGGGGGATATCTGCAGGGAGCAGGGCGAAGGGGAAGAGCTGTTAAGGAAACTGTCCGCCATGTTCCCGAAGGCGAAGATCGTGCTGACCCTGGGAGGGGACGGCTCCATGTACAAGGACGGGGATCTGGTGCTGAAGCAGCCGATCTACCGAGTTCCGGTGGTGGACACCACGGCGGCGGGAGACACGTTCACCGGATTTTTCATCGGCGGCCTGATGCAGGGGGAGGACCCGAAGACTGCCCTGGACCACGCGGCAAAAGCGGCCGCCATCGCCGTGTCCCGGCCGGGAGCGGCGCCGTCCATTCCGGACAGAAGCGAGCTGGAAAAGGAACTTTGATAAAAAGGTGAAAAGTAAAATTGAGTCCTGCAGGGCATTGCCTTTGCAGGACTCAATTTTTTCACGGATAAGGTTTTAGATGAGAAAAATTCCGCCTGAGATCAGCCAAGCACCATCTGCTCGCTGTCCGTAATGTGCAGATTGGTGCGGTAGAAGGCGGTGAGGGCGTCCACCATGTACTGGGAATCCCGGATGCCCGCCGTCTCGTAGGAGGAGTGCATGGACAGCTGGGGCAGGCCGATGTCCACGGTGTGCATGGACACCTTCTGGGAGGACAGATTGCCCAGGGTGCTGCCGCCCACGCTGTCGCTGCGGTTGGCGAAGTACTGGACGGGAACCCCGGCGTCCCAGCAGAGGCCGGCGAACACGGCGCAGCTGATGCCGTCGGTGGTGTACTTCTGGTTGGCGGAGAATTTGATCACAATGCCCTTGTTCATCCAGGTGCAGTTCTCAGCATCCGTCTTTTCCGGGTGATTGGGATGGACGGCGTGGGCGTTGTCGCAGGACACCATAAAGCTGCCGGCCACCGCCCGGCGGTAGTCTTCCCCGTCAAAGCCCAGGCCGTCGTTGATCCGCTGGAGTACGTCCCGGAGGAAGGTGGAGCAGGCTCCCTGCTTGGTGCCGGATCCCACTTCCTCGTTGTCAAAGCAGGCGTAGACGGTGACGCAGCGGTCGTTTTCCGCCTGAATCATGGCTTTCAGGGAAGTGCAGGCGCACTGAAGATCGTCCAGCTTCGGGGAGGAGATGAATTCTTCCTTTGCCCCCCAGATGGACGGGGCAGTGCGGTTGTACAGATACATGTCCATGCCCAGAATGGACTGGGGATCCACCCCGAGCTCCTGGGCAATCAGCTCCCGGTAGCTGTCTTCGCCGCACTCGCCGGCGGAGAATAAGGGGAGCATATCCACCTGCTTGTTGAAGGCAAAGCCATCGTTGATGCTCCGGTTCATGTGGATGGCCACGTTAGGAATAATGAGAAGATCCCGGTCAAAGGCCACAAGGCGGGAGGTGACGGTATTTCCCTCCCGCACCAGCACCCGGCCGGCCAGGGACAGGGGACGGTCCATCCAGGAGGAGCAGATCATGCCGCCGTAGCCCTCCGTGTTCAGCTGGAGATAGCCCCCTTTTCCTTTCAGCTCCGCTTTCTCCTTCACCTTAAAGGTGGGGGAATCGCAGTGGGAGGAGGTCACCTGAAAATGATAATCGTCCAGGGTCTTCCCGACGCGGAAGGCGATGAGGGAGGAGCCGTTTCTGGTGGTGAAGTAGGAGCCGCCCTTTTTTATGGACCAGCGGTCCGTCTCCCTGAGTTCTTCAAATCCGTTTTCTCTCAGCTGTCTGCCGATCTCCTGAATGGCGTGAAAGCAGCTGGGGCTTTTCTGGATAAAATCCAGCACTTCTTTTGCAGTTTCCTTGTACATGAGTAAAATCTCCTTTCTATAAACAGCAGGCGGCCTGCGGGCCGCCTGTCGGTGTTATAAATTAGGCTTTTTTCTTTTCCCGTTTTTTGATTTCCGGGAGAATCAGACCAAGGGCTGTGAGCACGAAGGGGGTCACCACGTTCATGGCGGTAGCTTTCACATCTCCGGCCACATACATTCCGAAAATGCAGCAGAAGGCGGTAACGAAGAAGCACCAGCCTCCGGCTAAGAGGGACAGGCCCTGGTTTTTGGTGAACTGATATTCCGGGTTAAATTTGTGGAGAGACCGGCGGAGAGCCAGGTAAGCCACAAATACCCACAGGTAACGAAGGGGCATGGTCACAGAATTTAATTTGGTCAGCTGTGCCAGCACTGCGGCAGCGCCGGGAACGAAAGACTGGAACAGGATAATGCTTCCGGAAAGAATTACCACCATAAGAATTCCGTTGGTGTAGGCGCCGTACTTATTTTTCTTTAACAGTCCGCTGGGAATGAACTGACGGGAGTCCTCGTTGTCCAGCAGCATCCGCAGGGGAGCGTCGATGCTCAGCACCAGCACGGCGAACTGTCCGATCATGTTGCAGGCTGCGTAGATGATCATGAGCAGGTTGCCCACGTGATAGTATTCGCCCAGACGCTGGAATGCCCAGTAACCGCCGTTGGATACATAGGAGTTGAAGCTCTCCGTGCTCTCATTGATCAGAGCCGGATCAAACATCAGGCCCATGGCTACCGTTCCCAGAATCGCGCAGACCATTACCATCACTGCCAGAGCAATCATGCCCCGGGGGAAGCCTTTAGAGGGATTTTCTACCTTATTTACATAGGGAGAAATCTTCTCGCAGCCGCCCACAGCAAAGACCAGAATGGACAGAGAGGTAAAGTATCCCAGGTTGAAGTTGGGAATCAGGTTCTTCAGGGAGAAGTCCATGGAGACGAAGTCCGCGCCGGGGTTGATGGCCGGAGCGGCAAACATCATCAGGATATACAGGATGGACATTACGAACATACTGGTTCCCGCGATGGTGGACAGCTTCTTTAAGGGATTTAATCCCCGGCTGGCTACCCAGCAGAAGAACAGCAGTACGGCCAGCGTGGCCAGCTGCACCCACAGAGTGGGGAACGTGTCGTAGGTTGTTCCGTTCTGGAAAATCATCCAGCTTAACGCCTTTAAGCCGCCGCTTCCCTTGCTGGCGATGTAGGTGATGTGACAGGCCCAGTAGGTCCAGCCGGCGTAGTAGGCCCACTTCGGACCGATGGTCTCATGGATCCAGGAGCTGACGCCGCCGCCGGAATTTTTAAAAGCGGAGCCCAGCTCGCCCACCATGAGAGCGTAGGGAACGAAATACAGGGCAAACATCAGGATCCAGCTGAAGATTACCTGGATTCCGTTGAAGTACACAAAGCCGTTGATGACGTTCCCGAAACCCCACACGGTGGAGAACGCCATGAAGGCCAGGGTGTACCACTTGATTTTTTTTGATTGTTCCATTGTGTACCTTCCTTTTCCTTATTGTAGAGTTATGCTGTGTCCGGAATGCCGCCGACAGGGCTGTGTCCCCCGGAACGGGCGGCCGCAGCATAAGGCTTTGAAATTATAGCATAAACTCATCTGATATGCCAGCATTTCCAAAAAGATGCTATTTTATTTTTCCTAGTACTTGACAATACAAGGTACTGGATATAATATGGTATCAGAGAGGTGAGGCTATGAACGCACAGTTTAAAAAGGGAGTGCTGGAGCTGATCGTGCTGCTCTCGGTGACCAGGCGGGATATGTACGGGTATGAGCTGGTGAGTGAGGTTTCCAAGGTGGTGGATGTGAATGAGGGGACTATTTACCCCCTTTTGAAGCGCCTTACCAATGAACGGTATTTTGAAACCTACCTCAGGGAATCCACAGAGGGACCTCCCAGGAAGTACTATCACCTGACGGCAGCGGGGATCCTCTACAAGGATCAGCTGAAAAAGGAGTGGCAGGAGTTCAGCAGCCGGGTCAATGGATTTATAAAGGAGAGTGACAGGGAATGAAGAGAGAAGAGTTTTTAAAGGCCCTGGAAGAACGGCTCCAGGTCCTCAACCGCCAGGAGCGGGAAGATATTGTCAGCGAGTACCGGCAGCACATTGAGCTGCGGATGGAGAGCGGACTGACGGAGGAGGAAGCCATCGGGGATTTCGGCGATCTGGATGAGCTGGTGGCGGAGATTCTGGACGCTTACAGCGTCAATCCCGATTATGGAAAGAGGCAGAGGATGCCGGGAAAAGAAAGTGCGAAAGCGGCGGGGGAGGCGGTGCTTGCGGGAACCCGGAAAGCCGGCAGCGCGGGAATGCGGGCGGCGTCGGCCCTGAAAGGATGGATCCTGAGAGTGTTAAAGGGAGCGGCCGGGCTGGCAGGCCGTCTGTGGACGCTGCTGCGGGGAGGAGTCTCGGCGGTTTCCCGGAGTCTGCGGCCGGGACGGAAAATGGCTTTGGAAGCTCAGACCTGGGAGCGGCGGGAAGAGACGTTTCGGGGGAACCTGGATACGGGGGAGATCCCGGCCTTGCGGGAGATCCCGGCTCCAGGGCAGAATCCGGCCCCGCGGCTTCCGAAGATGGGGACAGACCGGCTTTCTAAGCGGCTGTTTCGGGCGGTCTTCCGCCTGGCAGTCCTGTGCATACAGGTTCTGGGAACGGTGTTTGTGCTTCTTCCCATGGCGGCTGTGGATTTTATGGGGGTTCTGCTGTTCGGCGGTCTGCTGGTGCTCTGCGTCATGGGTTATCCGGCGGCCGGGCTGACGGTGGGAGCCTTTGGGGGAATCCTCAGCTGCACCGCCCTGATTCTTCTGGCGGCAGACCTTTTATTTCCGGGAAGAAGGAGCAGAAAACCGGCGGGCGGCCCGGCCTCACAGCCGGAACGGGGAGAGGAGGAGAGAGCACATGAAGCGTAGGCTGGTGTTATTTGGATTTTTTCTGGCAGGCGCCCTTCTGATGGGAGTGGGAGGCGGAATCGCCTTCGGGGAGTATTCTTCCTTCCGCTATCTGGGGGAGACCAGGGTGGGACGGGAACATATGGTCACGGAAACGCTTTCCGTGACCAGGGATCCGGAAAAACCTTTTTCCATCGAAACCGGAGGCTGGAACTGGCAGAACGTCCATGTTGAGACGGACTCCACCCTGCCTGACGATACCCTGGTTTTTCAGGTGGAATACAATGAAATGGCAGTGACGCCCTATATCGAGCGGGAGAAGAGTGGGATGAACCGGGAGAGCTTTTTCCTCTGGAGTGACGTGAACGGGGATCTGGAGGTTTTGTGGGAGTGCAAGGATGAGCTCCTGGAGGATTTGAAACAGCGTTCCTTCCACTCCTATGAGGTCTCTTACTGGGGAGACGTGACCGTGCGCATGTCTGAACAGGCCGCCGGCCTCCTGGAGAACCGGGATTTCTTCCATTGAACTTTCCTGCCGCCTGTGCTAGAATAGAGGACAATGCAGCACAGAAAAGCGGAGGAAAGAGATTGAAAGACGAAAAGATTGTGCTCTGCGGAGCAAATGCTTACAATCAGAAATATTATTTTAATGACGAGTTTGACAGCCTTCCGGAGAGCGTGAAGAAGGAGCTTCAGATCATGTGCGTGTGGTTCGTCCAGGAGGTGGGCGGCGTGCTGATTCTGGAATTTGACGAGGACGGAAATCTGGAGCTTCGGACGGAAGCCGACGAGTACGACGGGAGCATCGACGAGATCGGCAGTTACTTGAAGATCAAGCAGATCCGGGAGGAGAGAAGGGAGCTTCTGGAATCCCTGGAGCTCTATTTCCGGGTGTTCTATCTGGGCCTGGACCCGGAGGACGGCGGGAAGGAGCAGCAGTGATGGCGGGATTTCAGATCGGAACGGTAAAAATAGAAAACCGGCTGGCGCTGGGACCAATGGCAGGGGTAACCGACCTGCCATTTCGTCTGCTCTGCAGGGAGCAGGGCTGCGGACTTCTCTACACAGAGATGGTCAGCGCCAAGGCCATCCTTTACAACAACAAGAATACAAAAGATCTCCTGCGGGTGCTTCCCCAGGAGCGGCCGGTGGCGGTGCAGCTGTTCGGCTCTGACCCGGAGATCATGAGCGCCATGGCGGCCAGGATCGAGGACGGGCCCTATGACATCATCGACGTCAATATGGGCTGCCCGGTGCCGAAGGTGGTCAACAACGGAGAGGGATCGGCCCTCATGAAGAATCCGAAGCTGGTGGAGGAGATCTTCACCGCCATGGTAAAACGGCTGAAAAAGCCGGTGACGGTGAAGATACGGAAGGGCTTCAACGACGAAAACGTCAACGCCGTGGAGATCGCGAAGATCGTGGAGAGCTGCGGCGTGGCGGCCATAGCCGTCCACGGGCGGACCAGAGAACAGTACTATTCCGGCAGCGCGGACTGGGAGATTATCCGGAAGGTGAAGGAGGCCGTATCCATCCCGGTGATCGGAAACGGGGATGTGCGCACGCCCCAGGACGCCGCCCGGATGCTGGAACAGACCGGCTGCGACGGGGTGATGGTGGCCAGAGGCGCCCAGGGCAATCCCTGGATCTTCCGGGAGATCAACCATTACTTGGAGACGGGCGAGCTGCTGCCCAGGCCCGGGGCCCGGGAAATCTGCGAGACAGTGCTCCGCCACGCTTCCATGCAGGTGGAGCTGCGGGGAGAGCTGGCGGGAATCCGGGAGATGAGAAAGCATGTGGCCTGGTACACCACCGGACTGCCCCACTCGGCGGCCCTGAGAAACGAGGTAAACCTGGTGGAGGACTATGAAAGTCTGGAACGTCTGATCCGGGGAAGATTTCTGGAATGCCTGGAGGAGAGGAAAGACTGACCGTACAGGAAGAATGAACCGTCAGAGGCCCGCAGGGCGGCGCCTTCAGAATTCTTGACATGGGAAATGGTTTAAGATATAATACTGTGAATGCGAGAAGGTAGCCCGCCGTATACTGTATAGGGTTGCAGTCCGGCAGGCGAGAAATAAAAAGTAAGGAAGGAAGCAGAAAAAATGGCAGAGAAAAAGAATATTCTGACCTATGCAGGTCTGAAACAATATGAGGATGAACTGCAGAATCTGAAAGTGTTCAAGAGAAAAGAAGTGGCACAGAAGATCAAAGAGGCGAGAGAGCAGGGAGACCTGTCTGAGAATGCAGAGTACGATGCGGCCAAGGATGAGCAGAGAGACATTGAGGCCAGGATTGAGGAACTGGAGAAGCTGTTAAAGAACGCGGAGGTCGTGGTTGAGGATGAGATCGACCTGGACAAGATCAACGTGGGCTGCAAGGTGAAAGTAAGGGATCTGGAGTTTGACGAGGATATGGAGTTCTCCATCGTAGGATCCACCGAGGCCAACAGCCTGCAGAATAAGATTTCCAACGAGTCTCCCGTGGGCCAGGCCCTGATCGGCAAAAAGGTGGGCGACATCGTGGATGTGGAGACGCAGATGGGCACCATCCAGTATCAGGTGCTGGAGATTCAGCGGGTATCATAAACCGGTGGACAGCAGAGGCACCGGAGGAGAGACTGTGGATATTTTAGATTATTACAAGAAGCTGGTGGAGTTTCTCGGACTGGTCATGGGAGAGGACACAGAGGTGGTCCTAAGGGACTGCCGCAAGCCTAACCACGACATTGTGGCCATCGCCAACGGCCATGTGAGCGGCAGGACTATAGGAGCGCCTATCACCGATTTTACCCTGTCCGTGCTTGCCAGTGAGCAGTGGAAGGAACGGGACTATGTGGTCAATTACTTGGGAAAGGCAAAGCCCAACAAAAAGCTGCGCTCCTCCACTTATTTTATCCGGGAGAACGGGGAACTGGTGGGACAGCTTTGCATCAACATTGATACGACCAGGTACCAGAAACTGAGCGAGGAGATTCTCCATCTGGGCGGAGTGGATCTGCTTCCCCAGGAGGAAGACGGTCTGGTGTGCGGGAAGACGGTGGAGACTTTCTCCAACGACGTGATCCGCGATCTGCTGGAGCGGGCGGTGATGGAGACCATGGGCTCCTGCGAGGAGATTGTGCGGGAGAGGCTGACCCAGGAGGACCGCATCGCCATTGTGGAAAAGCTGAACCGCAGCGGCCTGTTTCAGTTAAAGGGAGCTGTGGGCGAGGCAGCGGAGTACCTGTACTGTTCAGAGGCCAGCATTTACCGGTATCTTTCAAAAATATCAAAGGGAAAAAACTGAAGATCTGCTATGTTTGAAATTGTGTCGGCAGGGACGCCGGAAACAGGATGTCCCGGGCCGGCACTTTTTTATTTTATGGGAAATTCCAATTTTGATCCCATCAGAATTTTATCATAATAATAATTTATTATTAATATAATTGACTTTTATTACACACCAGAGTATAATTTAGTAGAAACATACAAAAACAGAGAGAAGAATATTCACATTTTTAAACAAAATAGGGGATAAGTAGCAAAAATTTGTCAGATTCAGGGGAGAATGGAGGAATAGTATAGTGATACAGGAGTTATTTGGAGTGGATGGAGTTGTTTCCGCGTGCGCGGTCATCCTGTTTTTGGTTATGGTGTACGCCATGAACCATCTGCCGAAGAAGAAATTCAGCTTCGCGGCCCGGGTGCTTATGGGGGCCGGCTGCGGAACGGTGTTCGGCCTGGCGGTGTACGCCCTGGGAGCGGCGGGATTTGGGCTGACCCCTTCTTCGGTTTCGGGAACTGCTCAGTGGTTTTCGGCGGCGTCCAGGATCTATCTGGGGCTGTTCCGGGTGCTTATCGGGCCGGTGATCTTTATCTGCACGGCTCATCTGGTGATCCACACCCCGGCATTTAAGGTGACGCCGAAAGAGGTAAAGGTGAAAAAGCAGGTGAATACTTTTATGGTGGCCTTATCCTGCGGCGTGGGACTGGTGTTCGGAATCCTGTTCCATGTGGGAAGCGTTGACGGCGGCTTCGGGGCGGTGCAGGCGGGAGGAGAGAGTCTTCCGCAGATTCTGCTGGGGCTGATGCCGGTCAATCTGGCGGCGGACCTGCTTTTGGGAAAAGCGGCGGCGGTGTTTATCGCCGGAGGACTGGCGGGGATCGCGGCCAGGAGAATGTCAGGAAAATATATGGATACGGTGAAGCCGTTCTTTGATCTGACGGACGCGGCGTTTTCCATTATGGGAAGCGTGTGTAAGACGGTGATTGCCTGGAAGCCTGCGGGGGCGGCGGCCATCATGGCGGCCCTGACGGCGGTGTCCGGGCCGGAGATCCTCTGGAGGATCGTGAAGTTTCTGCTGGTGCTCACCCTGGCGGCGGCGGTGATGCTGGTCATTCAGCTTCTGCTGTCGGCAGCCTGCGGCGTGGGCCCTGGGGCGTTTTTCAGGGCGGGAGGCGAGGCCATGGTGAAGGCCTTGAAGACCAGATCCGGTTCGGCCTGTCTGCCGGAAGCGCAGAAAGCCCTCTCAGAGGGGCTGGGCCTGAAAAAAGAGATTACAGATGAAGTATCTGCCTATGCCATTTCTTCCGGGATGCAGGGCTGCGGAGCCCTGTTTCCGGCCATGGCTCTGGCATTTACGGTGCATATGGCCGGGGGAACATTTACCCCCGGGATGATTGTGACGGCGCTGATTGTAGTCACCGTGGTCTCCTACGGGATCACCGGGGCGCCGGGAACGGCCACCATGGCGGAGTTCGCGGCGGTGATGGGCACGGGAATGGAAGGAGCTGTCTCCGGGCTGGGAGCGATGATCGCCATTGACCCCATCGGAGATGTGCCCAGAACGCTGATCAATGTAACCGGCTGTATGACAAATGCGATTATCGCGGAAAGAAGGTTGAAAGAATGAAGGTAGTGATCATCGGCGGAGTGGCTGCCGGCATGTCGGCGGCGTCCAAGCTGAAGAGAAACCGGAAAGACCAGGTGGAGATCATGGTCTATGAGAAGGGCGGCGAGGTGTCTTACGGAGCCTGTGGCATCCCCTTTTACATTTCCGATCATATCAAGCAGGGAAAAGATCTCATCGCCCGGACGGCGGAGGAGTTTTCCCAGAGCGGGATTCCCATCAAAACCTACCACGAGGTGCTCCATGTGGACACGGACAAGAAGACGGTGCTGGTGAAAAACCTCCGCACCGGCGAGGAGTTCACAGACACCTACGACAAGCTGGTGGTGGGCAGCGGTGCGGCGGTGCGCCATTTCCCGCCCTTTGATAAGGAGTATGAGAACCTGTTCGAGATCCGGGATGTGGCGGACGGCACCAGGGTGAAGACGGCCCTCTTTGACGAGAAAAACCGCCATGTGGTGATTATGGGCGCCGGCTTTATCGGGCTGGAGGTCTCCGAAGCCTGCCGCAGATACGGAAAAGAGGTCACCGTGGTGGAGCTGGCGGACCGCATTCTGTCCTCCTTTGACCAGGAGGTGAGCCGGGCTCTGGAGGAAGAGCTGGAGAAAAACGGTGTGACGGTAAAGACCGGCTGCAAAGTGGTGGATCTGAAGGTGGAAGACGGCCGGATCGCCGCTGCGGTTGTGGAAGCCGGGGACGGAAGCCGGGAAGAGCTTCCCGCGGACATTCTGATCAACAGCGCGGGAATCGCCCCGGCCACCGCCTTTATCGACTCGGTGGAGAAGGCGAAAAACGGGGCCATCCTGGTAAATGAGCGGATGGAGACCAGCGCGGCGGACGTGTACGCCGCCGGGGACTGCAGCATCATGCGCTCCGCCATCACGGGAGAGTACACCTACGCTCCCCTGGGCACCAACGCCAACAAGCAGGGCAGGATCATCGGGGACGTGCTGGGGGGAGTGACGCCCAAGCCCTTTAAGCTCATCGGAAGCTCCGCCCTGCGGCTCTTTGGCCTGGACGCGGCGAAGGTGGGCCTTTCCGAGAAAGAAGCTGCCGCCCACGGCCTGGATTACAAGGCCCACACCATCACCGGCAACAGCTACGCCTCCTACTACGGGACGGAGAAGCTGAACATCAAGGTAATCTATGACCGGACGTCCAGAAAAATTCTGGGGACCCAGACCTGGGGACAGGGAATCGTGGTGCCCAGGGCCAATTACTACGCCATCGCCATCTACAGCGGCCTGACTGTGGATGAGATGGGATTTATGGATCTGTGCTATTCTCCGCCGTTTTCCGGCGTGTGGGATGCGGCTCTGATCGCGTCCAACACGGCGAAATAAGGGGATGAACAGATCAAACAGGGGATAGATAAGAAAAAGAAAAGGAGAAAGATGTATGGAAAAGACAACTGCAAAGAAGAAATCCCTGCTTCTTCGGTTTCTGGATAAGATCGAAGCGGCGGGAAACAAGCTTCCTCATCCCATGACCATTTTCTTCTACCTGTCCGTGCTGGTAGTGGTGGTGTCGGGAATCGGCTCCCTGATGGGGTGGAGCGCCACCGGCGAGATGTACAATTCCAGCACCGGCGTGGTGGAGGAGACCACGGTAAACATTGTAAACCTGTTCAGCTTTTCCGGCCTCCGGTATATGCTCACCTCCGCGGTGTCCAACTTTACCGGCTACGCGCCTTTGGGCTTTACCCTGGTGATCATGCTGGGAATCGGCGTGGCGGAGCACTCCGGATGGCTCAACGGCCTGATCCGCAAGGTGGTGGAGATCACCCCGGAATTCTTGGTAACTCCCATGGTGGTGTTCATCGGCGTTATGACCAACATCGCGGAGAACGCCGGCTACGTGGTGTTCATCCCCCTGGCGGCCATGATTTTCCGGGCCTACAAAAAGCATCCCCTGGCCGGCGTGGCGGCGGGATTTGCCGGCGTGTCCGGCGGCTTTTCCGCCAACCTGATCATCGGTTCCACCGACACCATCCTGTCCGGATTTTCTGACGCGGCGGCAAAGACCCTGGATCCCTCCTACAGCGTCAGCGCCCTGTCCAACTGGTACTTTATGATCGTGTCCACCTTTGTGATCACGGCCATCGGAACCTTTGTGACGGAAAAGATCATCATCCCCCGCCTGGGCTCCTACAAGGAGAACGGGGACGGAACCCTGGTGGAGCCCAGCGAACATATGACGGAGAAGGAAAATCACGCTCTGAAAGTGGCCAACTGGGTGTTTGTGGCCATTGTGGCTCTCTACGTGATCGCCTGCATTCCTCAGAATTCCTTTATGAGAAATGCAGAGACCGGCAGCCTGATCGAGGATTCCACCCTGTTAAACTCCATCATCCCCCTGTTTACCCTGCTGTTCTTTATTCCGGCTCTGGTTTACGGAAAGATCTGCGGCGTGTTTAAGAGCGATAAGGACGTGGTGGGGGCGTTCAGCAAATCCATCGCTTCCGTGTCCGGCTTTGTGGCTATGGCCTTTGTGGCGGCTCAGTTTACCAATTATTTCACCTACACCAATATCGGACGGATTCTGTCCTTTAAGGGAGCGGAGCTGCTTCAGAGCATGAACATTCATCCCATCGGCCTGATGGTGTGCTTTGTGATTCTCACCGGCTTCATCAACCTGTTTATGGCGTCTGCCTCCGCGAAATACGCCATCTTTGCCCCGGTGTTTGTGCCCATGTTCATGAGAATGGGGCTGTCCCCGGAGGTGACTCAGGTGGCCTACCGCATCGGCGACAGCTCCATGAACATCATCGCTCCAGTGCTGGCCTGGATTCCCTACATCCTGACCATCATGAGAAAGTACGACAAGGACAGCGGCTGGGGAACTCTGGTGTCCTCCATGATCCCCTACTCCATCGCTTTCCTGATTGGCTGGACCATTCTGCTGGTGATCTGGATGGTGCTGGATCTGCCCCTGGGACCGGGAGCGCCGGTATTTTACGGAATGTAATTATCCTGAACAGATAGGAGGAAAATACTGATGTTTGAAGAGAGAATCAACCGGGTACTGGGAAAAATGAAGGAGCGGGGACTGGAGCAGATGCTCATCAGCGATCCGCCTTCCATTTTCTATCTGACGGGAAAGTGGATCCTGCCCAACGAGCGTCTGCTGGCCCTGTACCTGACTGCATCTGGAAACCATAAGCTGTTTGTGAACAAGCTGTTCAAGGTGGACGGGGACATCGGCATGGAGAAGGTGTGGTTTACCGACACCGATCCCGGCTGCCAGATCATCGCGTCCTACACAGACCATGAGAAGCCCCTGGGCATCGACAAGAAGATGGCGGCGAAATTTCTGCTGGAGCTTATGGATCTGAAGGCGGGCAGCAGCTTTGTAAACGCCTCCGAGTGTGTGGACGGCGCCCGCCGGGTAAAGGACGGGGACGAACAGGCGAAGATGATCTACGCCTCCCAGATCAACGACCAGGCCATGGCGGAGTTCCGGGGCCTGATCAGAGAGGGAGTGACAGAGCTGGAGGTGGCCGCCGGCATGAACGCCATCTACAAGCGGCTGGGAACCCAGGGCCCGTCCTTCGGTCCCCTGGTGAGTTTCGGCGCCAACGCGGCGGAGGGCCATCACAAGCCGGACAACACGGTATTAAAGCCGGGAGACTGCGTCCTCTTTGACGTGGGCTGCAGGGTGAACGACTACTGCTCCGACATGACCAGAACCTTCTTCTACCAGAGCGTGACGGAGAAGCAGAGAGAGGTCTACGAGGTGGTGAAGAAAGCCAACCTGGCGGCCCAGGCGGCCATGAAGCCTGGCATGAGATTCTGCGACATCGACAAGGTGGCCAGGGACATTATCACGGAAGCGGGATACGGCCCCAATTTTACCCACCGTCTGGGCCACTGCATCGGAATTGAGGTCCACGACGCTGGAGACGTGTCCGCCGCCAACCAGGACGTGGTGGAGGAGGGCATGATCTTCTCCTGCGAGCCCGGCATCTACCTTCCGGGAGAGTTCGGCGTGAGAATCGAGGATCTGATGCTGATCACCAGGGATGGAGCCATGAGCTTAAATAAGGATTCCAAGGAGCTGGAGATTATTCCGTAAAGTCTCCTGAATGAAAAAGAGTTGGAAACTGACAAAAAATTGTATTACATGCCACAAAAAATCTGCCAGAAAAGTTTTTATTGGATATATATAAAAAAATTCCGCGGATCTATAATGAAAGCAGATTAAAAGAAAGGAGCGTGTAATATGAATCATCAGTTTCCAACTCTTTTCAGTCCGTGCAGGATTGGCAATGTGGAGATTAAAAACAGAATCTGCAAGGCTCCCCAGACTACTGGACTGAGCCATATGGATGGCACCGTGTCTTCCCGCCTGGTGAGGTGCTATGAAGATCTGGCAAAAGGGGAAGTGGGCATGATCATCGTGGAATATGCCTTTGTGGACAGGGACTGCAGCAAGTCTGCGTCCAATCAGCTGGGAATCTGTGACGATGAGTATATCGTGGGCCTTGGATGGCTGGCAGATACCATTAAAAATTATGACTGCGTGCCCTGCATTCAGATTGAGCACTGCGGCAGACAGCGGTTTCTGGGGCCGCCCATGAAATCCGCATCTCCCAATCCCTGGCCGTTAATGTATGAACGGTACGGACAGGCGGCAATTCCAAGTGAGCTGACTATTGAAGAAATACACCAGTTGATTGAAGATTTCGGAAGGGCGGCTCTGCGGGCGAAAACCGCCGGATTCCAGGTGGTGGAGATCCACGGAGCTCACGGATATCTGATTACCAATTTTCTTTCTCCTTTTACCAATCAAAGAAAAGACTGGTACGGAGGAAGCAGAGAAAACCGTTTCCGCTTCCTGGAACAGGTGTTTAAACGGTGTAAAGAGTATGTGGGAGAAGATTTCCCCATTATTGTACGACTGAGCGGAACAGACTATGAGCCGGGCGGAATGACGATTGAAGATACGATTTATTACGCGAAACGTCTGGAAGAGCTGGGATGCGCTGCCATTGACGTGAGCGGCGGAGACCATCATCAAATGATCCATCAGGTGACCCCCATGCAGATTCCCATAGGCCATAATGTATGGGCGGCGGAGGCCATTAAAAAGGAAGTAAGCATTCCGGTATTTGCCACTGGTTCCATCACTCAGCCGGAATTCGCGGAAGAGATTCTGGCCAGCGGGAAGGCGGATTTTATCAGCATGGGAAGACCGTTGCTGGCAGATCCTTACTGGGCGAAGAAGGCTATGGAAGGCCATCCGGAAGATATTTCTCCCTGTATCCGATGCAATGAAGGCTGCCTGGACCGGGGCAATCATCTGGGAAAATCCATCAACTGTACCATGAATCCTCTTCTGGGATTTGAGGATGCCCTGGCATTGAAACCGGCGGAACATCCAGGGAAAATCGCTGTGGTGGGCGGCGGCCCCGCGGGGCTGAAAGCGGCAGACGCGGCGGCTCTGAGAGGCCATCAGGTTACCCTGTTTGAGAAGAGAAAACTGGGAGGTTATCTTCACGAGGCCTCCTATCCGGAGTTTAAAGCGGATATTCGGGATGCACTGAATTACCTGATCACCCAGGTAAAAAAACATGGGGTTACCGTTGTGGAAAAAGAGGCGGTTCTGGAAGATCTGGATGGATTTGACGGCGTGATTGTAGCTACGGGAGCTTCGCCCGCAGGACTTGCTGTGCCGGGGGCGGATCGGCCAAATGTGACGCTGGCGGTAGATGTGCTCTGTGAAGAAGCACCAAAGCCGACAGGAAAGATTGTGGTAATCGGAGGCGGCCTTATTGGAACGGAGACCGCAGTTCTCTTTGGCCAGAATCCGGATAATCAGGTAACTATCGTGGAGATGCTTCCAGAGATTATGAACGGCTGCAGCGACAGTGATCATACCATATACCGGGAGATGATCCGAGAACACCATATTCAGGTGTTCACTTCTTCCAGAGTGATGGAAATCACAGAAGAGGGAGTTATCATTGAGAGAAAAGGAAAACGGGAACTTGTGAAAGCCGATCATGTATTTCTGGCTACCGGCATGAAGTCGAACCGGGGTCTTTACGATCAGCTGAAGGAAAAAGGGTGCCGCGTGATCAATGTGGGAGACAGCCTGAATACAGGAAAAATATATGACGCGGTACATACAGGCTATAAGGCCGGATGGAAGATCTGACAGACAGAAAGGGGAAGCTGCTTTAAAGCAGCTTCCCGTATTTTTGACAGAGCTGTTCCAGACGATTAAAATCCAGAATCCGGAATCCCACTCCTTCTGTAGCGATGGCTCCCTCATCTTTCAGAAAACGGCAGATGCGGGCGATGCTGGCCCGGGAACAGCCTATGACGGCTGCCAGCTGCTGCTGGCTTAAATGAATGCGGTATTCTTTCTGATCTCCCCAGTTTGCCTTCAGAAAACTGAGGAGACGGACGCTTACGCTACTGATGCTCTGGCTGGCGGCATCAAAACAGAGCTGGCGGAGCACCTTGCAGTAATAAAGAGCGACGGCTGCGGCAAAATCAGGATTTTCTCTAATTAAGGCTTCCAGCACCGTATTTTGAATAGGCATGA
The DNA here is from genome assembly GCA_019114465.1 of Candidatus Lachnoclostridium avicola. Classification (GTDB taxonomy): domain Bacteria; phylum Bacillota; class Clostridia; order Lachnospirales; family Lachnospiraceae; genus Lachnoclostridium_A; species Lachnoclostridium_A avicola. The sequence continues at coordinate 129,401 of DXFM01000031.1, read as the reverse complement.
GCCAACAGTCGGTCAGACATTCAATGGTCATCAGAGAAGGAAGACCGGGCATCAGGCAGTCCAGCCCTGCTAGGCTGTCTTCTCCCAGAATGGCCACCAGCCGCTCGTTTCCTTCATAGTTGCAGGCGTATACTTTCAGCTGGCCGCGGCACAGATAGTACATCCAGTTTTTAGTCTCTCCCTGGCGGCAGACGGGCATTCCACGGCTCATTTTCATGGGGGGAGGGCAAATGTTTTCAAACAGTTTGCGGTAGGGCTGCATTTCACCTTCAAAATAATATCGGATTTCAGAAAATGGTTCCTGCTTGTCCATGGCGGATCCTCCTGATGTTGTTGTCAATGCTGTTCCCGGAAATGGCCGGCTCGGGCCGGAAGGGAAATTTTAAAATAATTAAACCATGGAGGCCGGGAAAAGTAAAGCCGAATCTGGAAAGATTTTCAAGGATTTCATGGAAAACAGAAAGACTTCGTTGTATAATCAAAGACAACAATAAAATTTCTGAGAGGTGGAAATATGTTTGCAGATTATCATGTTCACACAGAGTTCAGCGATGATTCCCGCTACCCCATGGAGGATGTGATCCGGGACGCGGTGAAGATGGGGATGGATGAGATCTGTATCACAGATCACGTGGACTACGGGGTGAAGGTGGACTGGGACTGCGGCCAGGAAATTCAGTACCGCAAGGGCGATCCCCTGGCAAATGTGGACTACCCCAGATACATGGAAAAGATCCGCGCCCTGAAGGAGGAGTACCAGGGGAAGATCACCATCCGCACGGGAATGGAGTTCGGTGTGCAGATGCACACCATCCCGGAGTTTGAGGCCCTGTTTGCCCGCTATCCCTTTGATTTTATCATTCTCTCCATTCACCAGGTGGAGGACAAGGAGTTCTGGACCCAGGATTTCCAGCGGGGAAGAACCCAGAAGGAGTACAACGAGCGGTATTATCAGGAAATGCTGGATGTGGTGAAGGCTTACAAAAACTACAGCGTTCTGGGCCATCTGGACTTGATCAAGCGGTACGACGAGGCGGGGATCTATCCCTTTGAGAATGTGAAGCCCATGATCGAGGAGATCTTAAAGATTGTCATCGCCGACGGAAAGGGGATCGAGCTCAACACCTCCTTCCACCGCTACGGTCTGTCTGACAGCATGCCTTCCCGGGAGATTTTAAAGCTGTACCGGGAGCTGGGCGGCGAGATCATCACCATCGGAAGCGACAGCCACAAGCCGGAACATCTGGGAGCTTACATCGACGAGGGCCATGAGATTTTAAAGAGCCTGGGCTATAAACAGTTCTGCACCTTTGAGAACATGAAGCCCATCTTTCATGATTTATAAAACATTGGACGGCGCGTTTTTCCCCGGAAAGACAGCGCCGCCGCGCTTGACAAGGAAGCGGCGTTTACGCTATAATACTTTGAATGCTGACAAGAAAAAAATGTCGTAAATCATTTAAAAATAAAGGAGTGGAAACAGTGGCAGAGCAGAATCAGGGAAAGGCTCAGGAGGAGTTAAATCACGTGCTTCAGGCCCGCCGGGACAAGCTGGCGGAGCTTCAGGCCGCGGGAAAGGATCCGTTTGTGATCACCAAATACGATGTGACGGCTCACAGCAGCGATGTGAAGGAGCATTATGAGGAGCTGGAGGGCAAAGAAGTGTCCGTAGCCGGCCGTATGATGTTCAAGCGGGTGATGGGCAAGGCGTCTTTCTGCAACATTCAGGACTTAAAGGGACGGATCCAGGTCTATGTGGCCAGAGACAGCATCGGCGAGGAACCCTACAAGGAGTTTAAGAAGATGGATATCGGCGATATCCTGGGCGTGAAGGGAACGGTGTTTAAGACGAAGACCGGCGAGATCTCCATTCACGCGGAGGAAGTGACGCTGCTCTCCAAGAGCCTTCAGGTTCTGCCGGAGAAGTTCCACGGCCTGACGGATACGGATACCCGTTACCGCCAGAGATACGTGGACCTGATCATGAACGAGGATGTGAAGGAGACTTTCATCAAGCGCTCCAAAATCATCGCAGCCATCCGCCGCTATCTGGCGGGAGAGGGCTTTATGGAGGTGGAGACCCCCATGCTGGTGGCCAATGCCGGCGGTGCGGCGGCAAGGCCTTTTGAGACCCATTTCAACGCTCTGGATGAGGATCTGAAGCTGAGGATCTCCCTGGAGCTGTATCTGAAGAGACTGATCGTGGGCGGTCTGGAGAAGGTGTACGAGATCGGCCGGGTATTTCGGAACGAGGGACTGGACACCCGGCACAATCCGGAATTTACCCTGATGGAGCTCTATCAGGCCTACACCGATTACCACGGCATGATGGATCTGACGGAGAACCTGTACCGCTACGTGGCCAAGGAGGTGCTGGGCACCACCACCATCGTCTACAACGGCATTGAGATGGATCTGGGCAAGCCCTTTGAGCGGATCACCATGGTGGACGCGGTGAAGAAGTACTCCGGCGTGGATTTCAACGAGATCCACACCCTGGAGGAGGCGAGAGCTGCCGCGAAGGAGCACCATGTGGAGTATGAGGAGAGACATAAGAAGGGAGATATCCTGAACCTGTTCTTCGAGGAGTTCGTGGAGGAGCATCTGCTTCAGCCCACCTTCGTTATGGATCACCCCATTGAGATCTCCCCGCTGACCAAGAAGAAACCGGAGAATCCGGAGTACGTGGAGCGGTTCGAGTTCTTTATGAACGGCTGGGAGATGGCCAACGCCTACTCCGAGTTAAACGATCCCATTGACCAGAGAGAACGGTTTAAGGCTCAGGAGGAGCTGTTTGCCCAGGGCGACGAGGAGGCCAACCACACGGACGAGGACTTCTTAAACGCTCTGGAGATCGGAATGCCGCCTACAGGAGGAATCGGTTTTGGCATCGACCGGATGTGCATGCTGCTCACCGACTCCGCGGCCATAAGAGATGTTTTGCTCTTTCCCACCCTGAAGAGTCTGGGCGGAAACGAGGGATCCAAGAAGACTGCTTCCGGAAATGAAGCCGCTTCTGATAAGGCGGCGGAGGCTTCCGCGCCCCAGGTGAAGCTGGATCTTTCCAAGGTGAAGGTGGAGCCCCTGTTTGAGGACTTTGTGGATTTTGATACCTTCAGCAAGTCAGATTTCCGGGTAGTGAAGGTGAAGGACTGCGCGGCGGTGCCCAAGTCCAAAAAGCTTCTTCAGTTTACCCTGGACGACGGAACCGGCACGGACCGCACTATCTTAAGCGGAATCCACGAGTACTATGAGCCGGAGGAGCTGGTGGGAAAGACCTGCGTGGCCATTGTCAACCTGCCCCCGAGAAAGATGATGGGCATCGATTCCTGCGGTATGCTGATTTCCGCGGTGTACGAGTATGACGGAAAAGAGGGCCTGAATCTTCTCATGCTGGACGATCAGATCCCGGCAGGAGCGAAGCTGTACTAAAGCGGACAGAAAATCATTTTAAATTGTTTGTAATCAGAAGACACTTTTCTAAAGGAAATTTTGGAAAAGTGTCTTTTTTTAACAATACTGAAACAATTATGTGGTAAGGTAAATAATATTCATGGGCCGGAGAATAAACGGAGGGAAGAAGAAACAGGAGGAAGAGGCGAGTGATTCAAATTCTTGTAGTGGATGATGATGTGAAATTAACCCAGAGTGTGTGTACGTATTTAAACGACAGCGGATACGAGGCGAAAGGCTGTCTCAGCGCTGAGGCGGCTTACGACGCGATGTACAACAAGCTGTATGATTTGATTATCTCCGACATTATGATGCCGGGAACGGACGGCTTTGAGTTTGCGAAGACGGTGCGGGGACTGAACAAGACCATCCCCATTCTGTTTATATCGGCGAGGGACGATCTGCCGGCGAAACAGAAGGGGTTTGATCTGGGCATCGACGACTATATGGTGAAGCCCGTTGATTTCAGTGAACTTCTGATGCGGGTCCGCGCCCTGCTGCGCCGGGCAAACATCGAGGAGAGCCGTAAAATCACCGTGGGGGACACGGTCCTGGACGCCGATGCCAGGACGGTCACCATCAGGGGAGAAGAGATACCGGTGACCACGCGGGAGTTTAATATCCTTCACAAGCTGCTGTCCTATCCCAACCACGCATTTTCCCGATCCCAGCTTATGGATGAATTCTGGGGAGTGGAGAGCGATACGGGGCTGCGGGCGGTGGATGTGTATATTACAAAGCTGCGGGACAAATTTTCCGCCTGCAGTGACTTTGAGATAAAGACGATCCGGGGGCTGGGATATAAGGCGGTGCTGAAATGACAAGGCGGGAAAAGAAACGGCTGGAGACCCGTTTTCCGCCGTCGCTGTTTGCCATTTATCTGGGAATCCTGCTTTTGATGTCCGGTATCCATACGGGGTTGGTCACTCTGGTCAATGAGTACCAGTGGAATTCGCTGATTCAGATCGCCATCCCGGTGGTTTACTGGACGCTGGTGTCTGCGGGGTTGACCATATTTACCCGCCATAAAATCATAAAAACCTACGACAGGCCCATGAAGGAACTGGCGCGGGCTGCAGATCAGGTGGCGAAGGGGGACTTTTCCGTCTACATCCCGCCCCTTCACACCAGCAACCACCACGACTATCTGGATCTGATGTTCCTGGATTTCAACAAAATGGTGGCGGAGCTGGGAAGCATTGAGACCATGCGGACCGATTTCATTGCCAATGTATCCCATGAGATCAAGACCCCTCTCGCGGTGATTCAGAACTATGCCCAGCTTCTGCAGAAGCCGAACCTGACCAGGGAAGAGGAGGAAACGTACACGGCGGCGATTCTGGACAGCACCCACCGCCTGTCCGCCCTGATCACCAATATTCTGAAATTGAACAAACTGGAAAGCCAGCAGATCACCCCCCGGTTTGAGGCCTACGATCTGTGCCGCCAGTTAAGCGACTGCGCCCTGGGCTTTGAGTCGGTCTGGGAGAATAAGGACATTGAATTCGAGGCGGATATGGAGGATCGGGCGACGATTTATGCAGACGAGAGTCTGATGGAGCTGGTGTGGAACAATCTGCTTTCCAATGCGTTTAAATTTACGGAGCCGGGGGGCAGCGTCACCCTGAGACAGACGTCGGATGGGGACATGGTTACCGTGGAAGTGTCCGATACGGGCTGCGGAATCTCTCAGAAGGCCAGAGAACACATTTTTGACAAATTTTATCAGGGAGATACCTCCCATGCGATGGAGGGGAATGGCCTGGGCCTGGCCCTTGCGCTGCGGGTGTTGCAGATCATGGGAGCGTCCATAAAGGTGGAGAGCGAGGAAGGAAAAGGAACCACATTTATTGTGCAGATTCCTGTGAGAGTAAGCGAGGAGGATAAAATCACTGTATGACAGCTCAGAATATGAACAGCGGCCCCGGATATATGAGCTATGAATATCGGGAGGTCATGGTGCCGAAAGAATTTATTTCTATTTATATGGACAGTTACCCCTGCTTTGGGTGGGAAGCGGATCCCAACAGACAGGTTCCGGAAAACAGCTCGGGAGCGGAATGGGAGAAAAATCCAAATGCCCATAACAGCCAGACCCTTTATTTCCGCAGAAACCGCAGTATCTCCAATAAGGCGGAGCTGACCCGCCTGCAGCGGAATTTTGACAGCTGCGTCAAGGAGATCGAGACGTTAAACCGGTCGAAAACCACGGCGGCTCTGACTGTTTCCCTGCTGGTGGGAATTCTGGGGACGGGGTTTATGGCGGGATCGGTGTTTGCCGTGACAGCGGAACCTCCCATGATCTGGCTGATGATCCTGCTGGCGGTTCCCGGGTTTATAGGCTGGATACTCCCTTACTTTTTGTATCGGACCCTGGAGGACAGAAAGGAAGCGGAAGTCCATCCTCTGATTGAACAGAAATACGATGAGATTTATGTAATCTGCGAAAAAGGAAATAATCTGATTTACATGTAATAAAAACGGATGCTGTGATTGGGCAGTATCCGTTTTTTAATATTTCAGAAACAAAAATCAAATAGAAAGCAAATATTTCAGAGGTACCTTATACCTGCAAGTGAACAAAAGCTCATAAAAAAGTCAAAACAGGAGGAAAGATTCATATGAAAAAGAGCAGCTTTGTCGCGTTAATTTTGGGAACAATAGGAATTGTATTTTTTGCTCTTGGAATGTGTATGGCGTTGCTTCCGGAATGGGGAATGTTCAATCAGGGAGTCATCTGCGGAGTCCTGGGGCTGGTTGTGCTGCTGATCACAGTGATGGTCTGGAGAAAGATGGAAGGAAAAGTTCCCATCAAACTGAATGCAAAGACGATCGGCGCGGTGCTCGTGGGAGTCATGGGAGCCTTATTATTGGGCGTAGGCATGTGTCTCTCCATGATTTTCGGAAAGATGATCCTGGGAATTGTCATTGGACTGGTGGGAATTATAGTGCTGCTGATGCTGATTCCGCTCTTAAAAGGGGTAAAATAAGGGCACAGAGGGAAAATGATGTACCGTAAGATCCGGGGCTTCCGCAGATTTCTAAGACATGAGTTTTCACAGAAGGCGCAGGCCGGCTGCAGAAGATATATTTTAGAGGAGGTTTATTATGAAACAGTCAGAATTTAAAAAGGCAAACGAGACCATTGCCGGGGAAGTGACAAAGGGCTATAAGGCGATTGAAACCGGCGTGGTGGGCGGCTATAAGAAAATCGAGGACGGAGTGGTGTCCGGTTATAAAAAAATGGAGGAGAGCGTGGTGGACGGATTTGGAAAGATTTCCGACCAGTTTGTGGACCGCTTTCTGACAAAGGATGGAGAGACGGTGGAGGAGGCGAAAGCCCGGCTGGCGAAGGAGCAGGCCGAGAGAGAGGAGAAGCAGAGGCGCTGACGGAGGCCGGGCGGAGGGCTGCGCCGCCTGGCTGGAGGAGCAGCTTCGGCAGGACAGACATAATTGTTGTATATGATTCAGACACAGAGACAGGTTTTTTGAAAAGCCCCGTCTCTGTGTTTTTTGTTCACAGATGGGGATTTATTCGGTATAATGGGGGTATGTGAAACCATACGTCTGCGCGCTGGATGAAACCATATAGTGTGCAGCAACTTACAGGGAGGTTTTTTATGGAAGTGCGGGTGCTTCGGTATTTTCTGACAGTGGCGAGGGAGGAGAGCATCACAAAAGCGGCGGAAGTTCTCCACATCACCCAGCCTACTCTCAGCCGCCAGCTGGCTCAGCTGGAAGGGGAGCTGGGGGTGACTCTGTTTTCCCGGGGTACCCGGAAGATTTCCCTCACCAGCGAGGGGATGCTCCTGAAGCGCCGGGCGGAGGAGATCCTGGAGCTGGTGGACAAGACGGAGCAGGAAATGGCCCGGCAGGAGGAGCTGGTGGAGGGAACGGTGGCCGTTGGCTGCGGAGATCTTCTGGCAGTTCAGACCCTGGGGGAGCTGATTCGCTCTTTCATTCAGAAATATCCCAGGGTCACCTTTGACCTCTACACGGCTACGGCGGATCATATTAAAGAGCGGATGGACCGGGGCGTGACGGATATCGGGCTTTTGCTGGAACCGGTGGAGATGGACAAATATGAGCACATCCGCCTGAATCGGAAGGAGAGCTGGGGAGTGGCCATGAGACCGGATGATCCGCTGGCCGGGAAGGAGAAGATCCGTCCGGAGGATCTGAAAGGCCGTCCCCTGATTCTTCCCAGACGGCTCAGCCTGCAGAGTGAGCTGGCCAGCTGGTTTGGAGAGGATTACAGGGATCTTCAGGTCCGTTTCACCAGCAATCTGAACTCCAGCAGCAGTATTATGGTGTGCGCCGGTCTGGGATATTCCCTGGCGGTGGAGGGGTCCCTGGCGTTCTGGGATCGGGAAAAGATCGTGTTCCGTTCCCTGTCTCCGGCTCTTTCCGCCACCAGCGCGCTGGCGTGGAAGCGGAATCAGCCCTTTGCCCCGGCGGCGGAGAAATTTATCGCCCACCTCCGATCCTCACTGACCCAGAGAGACGGACAGGAACTATAATATTTAAGAATGGAATCACCAGCGGAAGGGAGGCGGCACATTGGAACTGTCGGAGCTGACGGCGTACGCAGAGGAAAAATTTCATATTCGGGAACAGCGCAAGTGGGCGGATTTTCCCGGTTTTTCCGTTCTGGCAGATCCGGGTACGGGAAAATGGGCCGCTCTCCTCATGCGCCAGTGGGATTTTGATACCGGGACGGAGATCCAGAGATGCGATATCCGGTGCGGCCGGCAGGTTCTCTCAGAGATGAGGAAACCCTATCTGTCCCTGCCTTACCGCATGAGAGGGGAAAACTGGATCGGAGTCCGGCTCGACGACGGCACCGATCCGGAGGTGGTCTTCCGCCTTTTTGACCGGGCGGTTTATTCCGGCCATGAGCGGGGATATACCATTGTGCTGGATCAGAATGCTGGAAAGGACGGCGGGCCATACCGGGTGGAGGCGCCCCGGGAAAATGAGACGGTGTACCGGGATGTGGCCCTGCCGCCGATGGGAAGAAAGCCGGGGAGGACGGGGCCCTTGGTTCCGGACCGGATCCGCAGAATGATGAAGCTGTACCGGCGCGGGGATGGTTCCTTTCAGGAAAAGTGCAGGAATTTTTACCGTCAGGGGAAATTCATGGAGGATTACGAGGATGACGTTCCCTGGAACGAAGAATACCGGCACTATTTTCCCACCTACCACGATCTGAATATCCGGCAGCTTAGGGGCTATTTCACCTGGCGGTCCGGGGTCAGAAAGGGAAATTACACGCCCATTGCCCTGTCTTTCGCCTATCTTTACCTGTACGAGCTGCTGAATGGGATCGGGACGGGATCGCCGGAGGAGGCTCTCCAGAAGATGGAGGAATTTGCTGCCGGCTTTCTGGATTCCGGTATGGGAGATCCGGGGATGGCAAAAAATCTGCGCCGCTGGATGGTGGAATACGGAGTGATTCACAATGTTTCGCCGGAGCTGGTCCGCAGGTATGCCGACCCGGCCACAGTGGAAAATGACCGTTTTCTGGAAATCCTGAGAGATCCGGAAACATCCACGGACGAGGAGATCTTCTTCGCCCTCTGCGGACTGGGCGGAAGGAAACTGGAAGAATCTCCGGTGATTCAAAAGGACGGGGAGAAGGGACGGCGGTTGTTTGCGGCGGTCTGGCGGCAGGTGTCAGAGACATACAGCCGGGACGGCCGGGATTTTTTTGCTTCCTGCTTTGGAGAGCGGAAAGCCTTTTCCTGGTATCCTCTGGCCAACGCCGTTTACTGGGAGGAAAGACCCCATCCGGACGCCGATTATGTGCTGGACGGGTGCAGATCGTACTGCTGCCGGAACGGAGTGTGGAAGGAAGTGCGGTATGACAGGCTGTATTTTAACCGAAGTCTGATTCAGGGCCTGCTCCACGCGGCGGATCTGGGACTGCGAAGATATCTGAAGACCGGCCGGTATCTCCGCAGGAATCCCCAGGAGGACTGGGCGGAGGCCTGTGTGGAGGCGGTTCTGGAGGCGGAGCGCCGTGAGGAGATGGAGGCGGCGAAGCCGAAGATTGCCATAGACTTTTCCGGGCTGGAGCAGATCCGCCGGGATGCCGCCTTTACCAGGGACAGCCTTCTGACGGAGGAAGAGGAGGACTGGGCGGAGAGAAGGCCGGAGGAGCAGGGCGGGCCCGCAGAAAAGCTGAAGGAACCGGCGGGAGAGCAAGGCGGGCCCGCAGGAGAACCGGAGGAACTGGCAGGAGAACTGGGCGGGTCCGCGGCGGAGCCGAAGCTCCCGGGCCTGGATGGGCTGCACACCAGGATTCTTCTGGATCTCCTTGAGGGGAAGTCCCCGGAGGCGGAGATGAAAGCGGCCCATCTGATGCCTTCTGTGGCGGCGGACAGGATCAACGAGGCCCTGTTTGATGAGATCGGCGACAACGTCCTGGAGTGCGACGGGGACGCCATCACGGTTGTTGAAGATTACAGAGAAGATATCCTGCAGATGCTTGGAGGTGACGACAGATGAATCAGGATAATAAAAAAGTGCCGAGACGAATTGCTCAGGCCATATTGAATTCTTTAAAGGGCGGCGTGGTCCCCAGGATCGGTCTGCCCTATATTGCCGTCGGGAGGAAGAACGAGATAGAAGCCCTGCTTCACGATGTGGATATTATCGCGGAGGGCGGCGCGTCCTTCCGCTTTATCGTTGGAAGATACGGGTCTGGAAAAAGTTTCCTGATCCAGACGATCCGCAACTACGTGATGGATAAGGGGTTTATTGTGGCCGACGCAGATCTCTCGCCGGAGCGGCGGCTCCAGGGGACCAGGGGACAGGGCCTGGCGACCTACCGGGAGCTGATCCGCAATCTTTCCACAAAGACCAGGCCGGAGGGCGGCGCCCTGACCCTGGTGCTGGACCGGTGGATCAGCAGCGTACAGACGGAGGCGGTGGAGGAGACCGGCCTGACGCCGGGTGATCCGGGGCTTACAAAGGCGGTGGATCAGAAGATCTACCAGGTCACCTCCGCCGTCAGTGAGCTGGTCCACGGATTTGAATTTGCCAGACTTCTGTCCCTGTATTACCACGCCTATGTGGACGGGGACGATGACACCAAGGGAAAAGTGGTGCGGTGGTTCCGGGGAGAGTATGCCCTGAAGCGGGAGGCGAAGGAGGAGCTGGGCGTCAATATCATCATCACCGATGACGACTGGTATGATTATCTGAAGATCTTTGCCGTATTTTTCCGGCTGGCCGGATATACGGGAATGATGATCATGATCGACGAGCTGGTGAATCTCTACAAGATCCCCAACGCCATCACCCGCCAGTACAATTATGAGAAACTGCTGACCATGTACAACGACACGCTCCAGGGGAAAGCCAGATATCTGGGAATTATTATGGGGGCCACGCCCCAGGCCATCGAGGACAAGCGGCGGGGGGTGTACAGCTATGAGGCGCTCCGCTCCCGCCTGTCTGAGGGAAAATTTTCCAGACCGGGGGCCAGGGATCTGCTGGCTCCGGTTATCCGGCTGGAGCCCCTGACGCCGGAGGAGATGCTGGTGCTCTGTGAGAAGCTGTCCGCCATGCACGCCGGTCTCTACGGCTATGAAAAGAAAATCGGGACGGAGGAGCTGGCTCAGTTTATCAAAATGGAATACGGGCGGATCGGCGCCGATCAGAATATTACGCCCCGGGAGGTGATCCGGGACTTTATTGAGCTTTTGGACCTGCTTTACCAGAATCCGTCCATGAAACTGGAGGAGCTTCTCCAGTCTGACGATTTCACCTTTGCCAAGTCGGAGGCGGTTTCCGACCAGACGGATAAAAATAATATGGAGTTTACCTTATGAATGTGTTTGAGCGATATGCCCCGTTTATTCAGGACTATATATACCGGTCCGGATGGCAGGCCCTGAGAGGGGTGCAGAATGCCGCCGGAGAAGCCATTTTCGGCACAGAGGACAATGTGCTTCTGGCCGCGTCCACGGCGTCGGGAAAGACGGAGGCGGCATTTTTCCCCATTCTGACCCTGATGGAGGAGGATCCCCCCGCCAGTGTGGGGGCGCTCTATGTCGCCCCCCTGAAGGCGCTGATCAACGACCAGTTCGGACGGCTGGATGAACTGTGCGAGGAGGCGGGGATCGCCGTGACCCGGTGGCACGGCGACGCGCCCCAGTCCCGGAAGCGGAAGCTTCTGCGCAGGCCATCCGGCATTCTTCAGATCACGCCGGAGTCCCTGGAGTCTCTCATGATCAACAAGCACATGGAGATTCCGGCTCTGTTCGGCGATCTGCGGTTTATCGTCATCGACGAGATCCACTCCCTGCTGCGGGGAGACCGGGGAATGCAGACCTTCTGTCTCATAGAACGGCTCTGCAGAACGGCGGGCTGCAGTCCCAGGAGAATCGGCCTCTCCGCCACCATCGGAAATCCGGAGGCGGCAGGCCGGTTTCTGGCGGCAGGCAGCGGCCGGGGGACGGTGATTCCCCGGTTTGAGGGGGAGAAGGAAGTGTGGCGTCTGTCCATGGAGCATTTTTTCAACACAGACCCCCAGGCGGACGAAGGAAAGGAAGATCTTCCGGAGACGCTGGTGCCGGAGCCGCCCACGGACAGGGCGCCGAAGGCGGCCGATCCTGGGGTGGGATATATTTTCGAGCATACCCGGGGGAAAAAGTGCCTGATTTTCACCAACTCCCGGGAGGAATGCGAGGCGGTCTGCCAGAGCCTGCGCCAGTACTGCGAGGCAAACCATGAGCCGGACCGTTTTCTCATCCATCACGGAAATCTTTCTGCCTCCTACCGGGAAAGCGCGGAGGAGGAGATGAAGGACGATGACTCTCTTATGTCCGTCTGTGCCACCGCCACCCTGGAGCTGGGAATTGACATCGGCAGGCTGGAACGGGCGTTTCAGATCGACGCGCCCTTTACTGTGTCCGGCTTTCTGCAGCGGATGGGGAGGACCGGCAGGAGGGGAAATCCCTCGGAGATGTGGTTTGTGATGCGGGAAAACCATCCGGAGCCCCGTGCCATGCTTCCGGATATGATTCCCTGGTATCTGATTCAGGGCATCGCCCTGGTGCAGCTTTATATGGAGGAGCGGTTTGTGGAGCCGCCGAGAACAGGACGGCTGCCCTACAGCCTTCTCTACCACCAGACTATGAGCACCCTGGCTTCCTGCGGGGAAATGACGCCGGGGGAGCTGGCCTCCCGGGTGCTGACTCTTTCCTGCTTTCACCGGATATCCCAGGAAGATTACCGGACGCTGCTGCTGCATCTGCTGGAGATTGACCACATTGCCAGGACGGAAAACGGCGGCCTGATCGTCGGCCTTACCGGGGAACGGATCGTAAACAATTACAAATTTTACGCCGTGTTCCAGGAAAACATCGAGTACTCCGTTCGCTCCGGCCCGGAGGAGTTAGGTACCATCGTGAAGCCGCCGCCCGTGGGGGACAAGATCGCCATTGCCGGGAGAGTCTGGCTGGTGGAGGAAGTGGACCACAAAAAGCGGGAGGTGCTCTGCACTCTGGTGAAGGGAAATATCCCGGCTTATTTCGGAGATGTGGCGGGGGATATCCACACCCGGATCCTGGAGAGGATGTACGGCGTCCTGAAGGAGGAGAAAAGTTATCCCTATCTGATGCGCCGCGGGGCGTGCCGGCTTCTGGACGCCAGAGAGAGCTTCCGGACGTCCGGGATGGAGGATCATCCCCTGGTTCATCTGGGAGGAAATATGTGGGCGCTGTTTCCCTGGCTTGGCAGCTATGCCTTTCTGGCTCTGGAGCGTTTTTTAAAGATCCGCTGCGGAAAGCGGCTGGGATTGAGGGGGTTAAGCCCTTCTAGGCCTTACTATATGCAGTTTACCATGAAGGCGGGGGAGGCGGATTTTTACCGGATCACGGCGGAGGAGGCAGAGAAGGACTTCGATCCTCTGGAGCTGGTATACCCGAGAGAGGTTCCGGTTTTTGAAAAATATGACGAGTACGTGCCGGAGGAGCTGGTGCGGAAAGGATTTGCCCTGGGCGTGCTGGATGTGGATGGGATGAGGCAGAGAGTTCTGGGGTGGGCGCGCCGGGAAATGCCGGATCGGCGGCCGGCCTGCCGGGAACGGTGACATTTACGGCGGCATGGTTTTTGCGGATCTGCCGGCAGGAAAAGCCTGCCGGCAGAGGGCAGACGGTCATTCGCCCGCGGATATTTCAATGTAGGCTCCGTCGCCGTAGGGATCGGCCAGAACCAGAGTCTTGCTGCCGGAAACAAAGAAATAGGAATCTTCATAGGTTTCCGTTGGCTCGCCAAACAGCTGAGTCAGACTCTGGGCGTAGTCGTCCAGGCTGGACTGGCCCAGATTGACGGTGGCCTGCTCCAGCAGGTCGGCGCCTTCCTGGTACAGATTAAAAGTGAGGGAAACATCGGCGTCTTCGCCGAGAAGCGGGAGAGTGTAGCTGCGTTCCAGAATCAGCCCCTCTCCGTTTTTCATTTCCTCCCCCTGGCCCAGAACCGCCGTGACCTCGGAATCGGTTTTTCCCACCAGATCGGTCAGCTCTTTCAGATCCACACTGGATTCAGAGGGGCTTTTCGACTCATTTTGGGCGGATTCTGTGCTTGTTTTGCCGCTGTCCGGCTGTGCCGCCGTGGTCTCAGAGGCCACTGTGGGGGCGGCGGAAGTTTCCTGCGGGCGGCTCTGGCACCCGGGCAGGGCCAGAAGGCAGAGAGATACCATGAGACTATAACGTAATTTCATATCGATCCTCCTAGTCGATTCAATTAATAAATAATAAATGGATTCCATATATCTGCAGATATGTCTGGGCTGTCAGTATAGCACAGAGATCTGGGAAAAGAAAGAAAATGGGCCAAACCTTCAGATTTCTTAAGAAAGTTCAGAAAAGCGGTCCGGTGAGGGCTGATTGAGGCCGGTCCGGGATCCAATGGGTCTCAGGGTATGGATCTGGAACGGAATTTGTGCTATTGTATGGAATGATGATAGAAATTGGGCAGCGGAATTTTTCTGAACACTGCCGGTTTTCAAGGAGGGATCCAATATGTGGATGTTGTATGCGGTGGGTTCCGCTTTTTTTGCGGGGGTCACGTCAATTCTGGCAAAATGCGGAATCCGGGAGACGGATTCTCATGTGGCCACGGCCATCCGCACTGTGGTGGTGGTTATTTTTTCCTGGCTGATGGTGTTTGTAGTGGGCTCCCAGGGGGAGATCAGGCAGATCAGCGGGCGTACCATGCTGTTTCTGGTTCTGTCCGGCCTGGCCACGGGAGCCTCCTGGCTGTGTTATTACCGGGCCCTGCAGCTGGGAGACATCAATAAAGTAACGCCGGTGGACAAGTCCAGCACAGTCATTACCATTCTGCTGTCGTTTCTTGTTCTGGGAGAGGGAATCAGCTGGGGAAAAGCCGGAGCTACGGTTCTGGTGGCCGCCGGCACATTTTTGATGATCGGAAAAAATAAGCAGGACAAATCCAGAGCGAGCGGGGGAAAAGGGTGGCTGTTTTACGCCGCCCTTTCCGCCGTCTTCGCCAGCCTGACTGCTATTCTGGGAAAAATCGGAATCTCCGGCGTGGAGTCCAACCTGGGAACGGCCATCCGCACGGTGGTGGTGCTGATCATGGCATGGGGAATGGTCCTTGTCACGGGAAAAGCCGGCCAGGTAAAGCGGGTCAGCCGGCGGGAACTGGTGTTTCTCTGCGTTTCCGGCGCAGCCACGGGAATTTCCTGGCTGTGCTACTACCGGGCGTTAAAAGATGGGGTTGCCAGCGTGGTGGTGTCCATTGACAAGCTGAGCATTCTGGTGACCATTGCCTTTTCCCGCCTGGTATTCGGAGAAAAGCTGTCTCCAGCCGCCCGGGCAGGACTCGTGTGCATGGTGGCCGGGACTCTCCTGCTGGCATTTCTGGCTTAGGAGATCGCAGGGATCTTCAGCGGGAATGCCTGATTGGGAACGCATTGGTACCGGTTGATTATTTTTCTTCCGTATGCTACCATGAGTTCAGACAGGCGCTGGAAACAGAAGGATTATGGAGGTAGAGTATGACGGGAACGAAAGAGCGGCTGCTGGAGCTGCTGGAAAAGAACCGGGGACAGTATATTTCCGGGGAGGAGGCGGCAAAACAGCTGGATATATCGAGAACAGCGGTGTGGAAGGCAGTGAACAGCCTGCGGAAAGAAGGCTATGAGATCTGCGCCGTTCCCAACAAGGGCTACAGCCTTTCCAGCGGAACGGATATCCTGTCTGTCCAGGGAATCCGCAGATATCTGAGACCGGCAGCGGCGGGGCTGCAGCTGGAGGTGCTGCAGGAGGTGGATTCCACCAACAACCGTCTTCGGGAACAGGCGGCCGCAGGAGCGCTGGAGGGCACAGTGATCGTCGCCGGGCGGCAGACCGCGGGAAAGGGAAGACTGGGCAGAAAGTTTTATTCGCCGGAGGGCACAGGCGTGTATCTGAGTCTGCTGCTTCGTCCGGAGACGTGGCCGCCGGAACGGGCAGTGGGGATTACCACCATAGCTGCGGTGGCCGGCTGTGAGGCCATCGAGGCGCTGGGAGGAAGGGACGTTCAGATCAAATGGGTCAATGACATATTCATGGACGGAAGGAAAGTGAGCGGAATCCTGACGGAGGCGTCCATGGGGCTGGAAAACGGCCATCTGGAGTATGCGGTGGTGGGGATTGGATTTAATGTCTATCCCCCGGAGGGCGGCTTCCCGCCGGAGCTGAAAGATATCGCCGGAGCTGTATTTCCAGAGCAAAAAAGCGATGGGAAGAACCGGCTGGCGGCGGAATTCCTCAATCGGTTCATGGACTATTACGGCCATGGGGATGGGAAGAATTACGTGGAAAAATACCGGGAGCGCAGTCTGGTGATTGGGAAGGAAATCCTTGTGTTAAAACGGGATGGCAGCAGAAAGGCGAAGGCTCTGGATGTGGATCAGGACTGCCATCTGCTGGTGGAATATGAGGACGGGACGAGGGAGAAACTTTCCTCGGGAGAGATTAGTGTGCGTGTAGCACGGACAGACCAGT
The DNA here is from genome assembly GCA_019114465.1 of Candidatus Lachnoclostridium avicola. GTDB lineage: Bacteria > Bacillota > Clostridia > Lachnospirales > Lachnospiraceae > Lachnoclostridium_A > Lachnoclostridium_A avicola. The sequence goes on along the minus strand of DXFM01000031.1, from coordinate 112,926 downwards.
GACAGCAGTGTTCTGGGAACGAAATGACGGGGGAGAGACCAAAAGGATATGGTCTCTCCCCTCGTCGTCTTCTCTCACACCTTAACCGGTCCGTTTTCCGCCGCGTATGTCCATTGTTCCTCCCCGGTCTGTCTTACCCGCAGGTCGCAGGGAACGCTCTGGGACGGGTCGGGATGGTTCTCCCACAGACCATAGAGCTGGGGGAGAAACTGGGGCCACCGGCTGGCCTCATATTCCGAGTGGTCGGTGGCGCTGGGGGGCACCAGCTTTACATCGGGGTCAGCGGCCAGCATTTCCTTTACAAAATGGGGCGGTTCATGGATGGTGGTGGAGGCCACCGCCGCGGTGATGTGGAGGCTTCCGCCGTCACAGTCCTCCCACATATGTACGGTCATGTCCACAAACTCTCCCAGGTCGTTGAAAGTGCCTTCCACCAGCACGTGGGAGAGGGCGGTGGTAAATGGAAAGTAATCCAGGCCCAGGCGGTGGATTTCAATGCCGTTTCCCCCGAAAACGGGATGTCCCTCCCCCACAGACTCGGAGATCATGTGGACAGACTGGAAAAATCCGTACTGGGAAGGGAATTTTACCCAGTTGAACCGCTTGTGGGAGCCGGGAGCCCAGAGATAGTAGCACTTTTCCATGTTGGCCCAGAACCAGTCCAGCATTTTGGCGGTGACGCCGGGGAGAAAGTGCTGACACTGAGACTGGAGCTCCCATTTTTTCTCTCTGGCCATCTGGTTTAAGACGAGCTCCGGAATGGGAGGATTGGGCCGGGGAAGAGGGGTGTAGGGAAGAGTTTTTATTTTCGTGTTTTCCTGAAAGGGCATATAGGTCTGCCCCGCGTTTGGCTGATACTGAAACTGTTCGCTCATATGGTTTACCTCCTGATTGAATTTCTGGATAGATCTGTAACGATTAAAGCACGAAGATGGAAAAAAGTAAAGAGGTGCCGCGCCCGGCCAGGTCTTTCACGAGCCTGGCACCCGTGGTATAATGGCAGGGTAATCATGATGGAAAAAGGGAGAGAAATGAAAAATGAAATACGTGGTGAGAGTCTGTGCCTTCGCCGTCCTGTTTCTGACGGCCAATCTGCCTGCACTTTTGCATCTGGGGCTGCCCGGGGCGGCGGCCGTGGGCGCGGCAATGCTGTTTCTGCTGATCCAGGCGGTTCCGTCTGCGGAAAACCGGAAGCTGCCGGCCCGCCGGCTGAGGATCCTGGGGGACGGGTGTGAGCTTCTGGCTCTGTTTCTGGCTTCCGGGACGGCATCAGTGATCTTTGAGATCGCTCTGTTTGTAAGGCTGGCCCCGGGGGAGCGGGGGATCTGCCTGTGGAATCTGGCGGTGCTGATGCTGGCGGAGGCGGTGGTGTTCTGGAACGGCATTCTCCGGGTGTACCTCACTTCCTTTCAGCTGGGATTGAAATGGAGGATTGTGGGGATTGTCTGCGGCTGGATCCCGGGAGCCAATCTGGCCGCCCTGTGGAAGATCATTTCCGTGGCTTCCCGGGAGGTGGGGTTTGAAAGCCAGCGCATAATCAGAAACCGGGAACGGAAAGAGGAACAGATCTGCAGGACAAAGTATCCCCTTCTTCTGGTGCACGGCGTGTTTTTCCGGGATTTCAAATATTTTAACTACTGGGGAAGGATTCCCAGAGAACTGGAAGAGAACGGGGCGGTGATCTACTACGGCAACCATCAGTCGGCCGCCTCCGTGGCGGACAGCGCCAGTGAGCTGGCCGCACGGATCCGTCAGATCACAGAGGAGACCGGCTGCGGGAAGGTGAACGTGATCGCCCACTCCAAAGGCGGTCTGGACACCCGTTTTGCCGTGAGCTGTCTGGGAATGGACCGGTACGTGGCGTCTCTGACCACCATCAATACCCCTCACCGGGGATGTGTGTTCGCGGATTATCTGCTGGGAGTGATTCCGGACAGCGTTCAGAAAAAGGTGGCAGCGGGCTACAACGGGGCCTTGAAACGTCTGGGAGATGAAAATCCTGATTTCCTGGCTGCCGTGGGAGATCTGACCGCATCTTCATGTGAAAAGTTTAACGAGAAGGTGAAGGACTGCCCGGGAATTTTCTATCAGAGCGTGGGATCCAAACTGAACCGGGCAGGGGGAGGACGGTTTCCCTTAAATTTCTCCCACCGCCTGGTGAAGTATTTTGACGGGCCCAACGACGGCCTGGTGGCGGAGAGCTCGTTTCCGTGGGGAGAGAAGTTTACCTTTCTCACCGTCCGCGGAAAGCGGGGGATTTCCCACGGAGACATGATCGATTTAAACCGGGAGAACATCCGGGATTTTGACGTGCGGGAATTTTATGTGAAATTGGTGGAGGACCTGGGGAAACGTGGATTTTAGGGAATGGACGGGCTGTCGGGGCAGATTCGGCCGCAGGAGGCCGAACGTCTTTCCCGGATCAGCTGGGAGAGACGCTGCTCATCGGTGATCATCAGACAGCCGTCTGTCCGTTGGATCAGTCCCATCTGTTTCAGTTTTCCGGCGATGCGGCTGACTGTCACGGGATGCATGTCCAGATATCTGGCTGCTTCCGTAAACGTGAATGCTTTTGGAATGATGCTCTTTCCATTCCGCCGGATACGGCAGCTCAGCAGCCATTCACAGAACATGGTTTCCTTGTCCACATCCTGAATATGCTGGAATTTATTGATGATTTCCAGATAATTCAGACATGTGGTTTTCAGCACCGCGTTCAGGAACCGGGGATCTTCGTCCATAAGACGGGAGAACACAGGTTCCGTCATCACGTAGTAGGTGCAGGCAGTTTTTGCCGTGATCCAGAACGGCGTGGGGGCGCAGAGCAGATTCATCATGTTCTGAAAGCGGTATTTCCGGGCCAGGATTTCCGCGAAACCGATGATCCGCTGTTCGCCGAAATAGAGAAAAATTTTTTCCTCCCCTTCCCGGCTGATGGAGGTCAGGGCGGCAATCCCTTCATCCAGATAGTAGGCCTCACTCATGGTCCGGGAAAGGGACGGATCGTAGATATACTGATGCTTCTTTTTTTCTTTTCGGATTCCCCACCGGAGAAACAGTTCCCGAACCTCTTTTTCTTCCATATAAATATCCCCCTCAGACAGAAACGATTTTACAGACACCGTTACTATAGCACAGGAATAACATTTTTTCCACAGATTCCAGAATTCTTAACCGCCGCTATTGGTATGAGAAAAAAAGTGTGTTAATATTATAACAAATTTTGCAGCTGGAGGTTTTTCTTATGCCAAAGAAAAAAGTGGAAACCGTGTATATTCATTTTATTGTCGGCCTGGCGATCATGCTTCTCATCCGGTGGATGCCGGTGGAGCTTCCGGCGATTACCCCGGTGGGAAAACAGATTCTGGGAATTTTCATCGGAACCTTATATCTGTGGACCACAGTGGATCCGGTGTGGTCCAGTGTGCTCAGCATTTTTATGATCGGTATTTCTGACTACGGAGCTATGGGCGGAGTGCTGAGCACTGCGTTCGGAAATCCCACGGTGGTGCAGATGTTTTTCCTGATGATCATTATGAACAGTCTGCAGGTAACCGGATTAAGCGCCCACATCGGCCGGTTTTTCCTGACCAGAAAGATAATCATCGGGCGTCCGTGGGTGTTTACCGCCGTACTGTTTGTGGGTTCTGTGCTTATGGCGGCGTTTGTGGGATGCTTCGCGCCCATTTTCCTGTTCTGGCCCATTCTCTATGGAATCTTCCAGGACATCGGCATGAAGCCGGGAGAAGAGTATCCCACCCTGATGCTGATCTTCATCGTGGTGGCCTGCGCCATTGGATTCCCGGTGCCGCCCTATATGAGCAACGGCCTGGCCCTGATTTCCAACTACGCCACCATCACTCAGAATATTCTGGGACACAGTGTGGTCATTGACAATGGACAGTGGCTTATGGTGGCCCTGATCTATGGAGCGTTCTGTACAGCGGCGGTGATTCTGTTTACCAAATATGTGCTGCGGCCGGATGTGAGCAGATTAAAAAATCTGACGCTGGAACAGCTGAATAAAAATCCCCTTCCGCCGTTAAACCGCCGGCAGAAGATGGTAGCGGTGGTGATTGTGGCCCTTTTAATGTCCATGCTGCTCCCCAGCCTGTTCCCCTTCCTGCCGGGAATGTCCTGGCTCAGCGCCAACTCTACGGGTATGGCCATGTTCTTTATCGTGGTGCTGTGCGTGCTGAGAGCCGATGGAAAGCCTCTGATCTCCATCGGGGAAAATATGAGCAACTTTGCCTGGGGAACGTATTTTCTGGTGGTGTCCGCCATCCTGATCGGAAGTGTGCTGACCAATGAGAGCACGGGAGTGATCGCGTTTTTAAATACGGTTCTGTCCCCTGTTTTCCGGAACATGTCGCCGGCAGTGTTCACCGTGGTGGTGCTGTTCGTGGGCTGTGTGCTGACCAACGTCTGCAACTCTCTGGTGATCGGCATGATTCTGCAGCCGGTAATCGCCACCTACTGCCTGACCGTGGGGGCGAATTCCGCGCCCATTGCCGCTCTCATGAGCATGTTCGTTCTGTCCTGCGCCATCGCCACCCCTGCGGCCTCTCCCTTTGCGGCCATGCTGTTTGGCAACAAGGAATGGCTCCGGTCGAAAGATATTTACAAATACGACCTGATGTTTGTGGCCATTGAGATGGTTCTGGTATTGGTGGTGGGAGTGCCCCTTGCCAATCTGATCATTAAATAATATGAAATATTTTGGGAAGCCGGGCTGGCAGCCGGGCTTCTCTTTTTTTGCACGGCGTGCTTCAGGACAGCTTATCCAATATGGGAGACTATCAGAATCCAGGGGAAATAGGTAAAAATTAGGTATGGCGGAAAGCTGTCTATTGAAAAACAAGTGTATTTTGTATATAATGTAGATTATTGTCGAAAATGAGAGCAGAACGTGATTTTGGCATAAAAAATGGCAGGGAGATAAGAATGTGGAAAATGTGGTGCTGACGACGGAGAGCGGTTCCGACCCTTCTGGGGAAGTGATCAGGGAGACGAACCTGCAGGTCATTCCCATGGGAGTGGTGATTGGAAACGAGCTGAAAAAAGACGGAAGTTTTCCGGTGACAGAGGTGTTTGAGGAGTACCGCAGGACGAAAAAGGTGCCCACCACCTCCGCTGTAAATCCCCAGGAATATGTCCGGTTTTTCCGGGATCTGCGGAGGGAACGGCCGGAGGCGGAGATTTTTCACATCTCCTACACGTCGAAGGCCTCGTCCACCTATGGGAATGCCCGGATGGCGTTAAATGAGCTGGGGGACGACCGGATCCATCTCATCGATTCGGAGAATGTGTCCGGCGGAATCAGCCTTCTCCTTCTGAAGGCGGCGGAGATTCTCCGGGAGGCGCCGGACTGGGAAACAGCGGCGGAACAGATCCGCCGGTATGTGAAACGGGCCCGTGTGGTGTTTCTGCCGGATACCCTGGAGTATCTGAAGGCCGGCGGACGGGTTTCCAATGCGGCTTACCTGGGAGCGTCCCTGTTAAACATCAAGCCCCTGATCCGGATTGAGGACGGAGAGCTGAAGGCCTCGAAAAAATACAGAGGATCCATGGAAAAGGTGGCATTTCAGGTGCTGGATGACTATTTCCGGGAATTCCGCCTGGAGAGGGAGCGGCTGATTCTCTTCTATGTGGAGGGATTTTCCCTGGATCTGCTGGAACAGATGAAGGGGGAGGCTCTGCGCCGGGGCGTTCAGAAGGTGTACACATTTCCCATCGGCTGTGTGATCTCCTGCCACGGCGGTCCAGGCGCCTTCGGCATCGCCGGATTTGAGGAGGAGTAGGATATGGAATGGCTGGCTGGAGGAGCCGCGTTTGCCCTGTTCTTTCTCTATGACTGGAACCGGGTATTCTGGAAAAAACGGTGGATGAACGGTTTTTTTATGGCCGGCTGCGTGATTCTTGGGGCTGTGGGCGCCGTTTTTATATGGCAGGGAATCCAGGCGGGACGGGGAATGAGGCTGCTGTGGCTGATTCCGGCGGCGGTCAGTCTGGGGGCCCTGATTTATGCCCTCTTTTTTGCCCTTCCCTTTGAGGATACCTACTGCAGGGAGGCGGCTGAGGCGAAGGCGTGCCGGACGGGAATCTACGGCAGGAGCCGTCATCCCGGAGTTGTTCCTTTTTTCTTTTGTTTTTTGTTTCTGGGGCTGGCAGCAGGGGGAAGGCAGCTGGCGGCGGGGATGGTTTATTCCCTGCTGAATCTGCTGTATGTGTGGTACCAGGACCGGATTATTTTTGTGAGAGAGTTTTCTGATTACGAAGCGTACAGAAAAGAGGTGCCATTTCTCTTTTCCGTGGGAAGAAAGGCAAAAAGATGACATTTGAGGAAAAGCTGAAGAACAAAGAATACGATCAGATCTGGCAGGAGTACTGCGGATTTCTGGATCTGTCCATGGATGAATACATGACCATCCAGAACCGCCTGCTAAAGGAGCAGATAGATCTGTGGTGTTCGTCGCCGCTGGGACAGAAAATCCTGAAGGGGAAGATGCCCAGGACCATAGAGGAATTCCGACGGATGGTGCCTCTGACCACCTACGAGGACTACGCGGACGTGCTTCTGATGAAGCGGGAGGAGATGCTTCCGGAGAAACCGATCATCTGGATTCAGACCACCTGGGAGGGGGGAAAGCATCCCATCAAGACTGCTCCCTATACCAAGGGAATGCTCCAGACCTATAAGACCAACGTGCTGGCCTGTATGATTCTCTCCACCAGCCGGGAAAAGGGGCAGTTTGACATTGAGCCGGGGGATACCTTCCTCTATGCCCTTGCGCCCCTTCCCTATACCACGGGACTGATTCCCCTGGGATTAAAGGACGAGATCGACGTGGAATTTCTGCCGCCGGTGTCTGAGGCGGTGAATATGACTTTTTCCGAGCGGAACAAGAGAGGCTTCAAGCTGGGAATGAAGAAGGGAATCGACTTTTTCTTCGGCCTGGGAAGCGTGGCCTACTATGTGAGTCTGAGCGTGGCGGCCATGTCCGAGGGAGGAAAGGGCGGCTCCAAGCTGAAAAAGATGATGTCCATGTCCCCGTCCATGGTGCTCCGCTATCTGAAGGCGAAACAGCTCTGCAAAAAGGAGAACCGGGAGCTGAAGCCGAAGGATCTGTTTACCCTGAAGGGTTTTGTGTGCGCCGGCACGGACAACCGGTGCTACAAGGATGATCTGGAGGACCTGTGGGGCGTCCGTCCCATCGAGGTATTTTCCGGGACGGAACCCAGCTGCATTGGAATCGAGACCTGGAGCCGGAACGGGCTGTACTTTTTCCCGGATACCTGCTTCTACGAGTTTATGCCGGAGGAGGAAATGCGGAAAAATATGGAGGATCCCTCCTATCAGCCCAGGACCATCTGCATGGACGAGGTACAGGCGGGGGAAGTGTATGAGATCGTGCTCACGGTGCTGAAAGGCGGAGCCTTTGCCAGATACCGGGTAGGAGATATGTACCGGTGCCTGGGTCTGACCAGCAGGGAAGATGAGACCAGGATTCCCCGGTTTGAGTACATCGACCGGGTGCCGGATATCATCGACATCGCCGGCTTTACCAGAATATCCCGCAATTCCATTGAAAATGTGATCCGGCTGTCGGGCCTGGGGATCCAGGACTGGACGGCCCTGAAGGAATTTACGCCGGATAAGGGGCGGCCCTATCTTCATCTATACGTGGAGCTCACGCCGGAGGCGGCGGTCCACTCGGCTGTGAGCAAAGAAATCTTAAAAGACCACCTGACCATCTATTTTAAATATGTGGATCAGGATTACAACGATCTGAAGCGGATTCTGGGAATGGACCCGCTTCAGATCACAGTATTAAAATGCGGCACCTTTGAATACTATCGGCGGTACAGAGGAAAAACGCTTCGGCGCATCAACCCGGACATTCACGATGTGAAGGAAATGGTGAGGATGCAGGAGGAGATGTACGAGCAAAGGAGAGGTCAGAGATGAGCAGTTATGTATTTATATCATTGTCAGCCCTGTACTTCTACGTGTTTTTCCTTGTAGTGTTTCTGCCTGCGAAGAAAAACAGGCTGATCGTCAATTTTATGATGGTGCTGATCACCATGATCCTGTGGACGGGAGGCTCCCTCCTCATGAGGATTCAGTTTCCTCCCACCTACCGGCTCTGGTATCACGTATCCCTGGCCGGCATATGGATGCTTCCCTACGCCTATCTCTGTTTTATCCGGGAATTCTGCTGCATAACGAAAAAAAGCGGCTGCCGGGTCTGGGGAATCCTGCTGGCGGCGGGAACGGTGATCAACTGCCTGACGGAATGGTTTCTGCCCGCTCCGGAGATGGTGGGCAGGGGAACGGACGTCTCCTTTGTGTACCACATGGGGTGGCAGGTCTGCATTATGTACGGGCTCTGCGCCGGAGCTGTGGTTTACATGTTTCTCATGGTGAGAAAGGCCAGAAAACGGGATCCGGAGAGGGCGGGAAAACTGAACGCCCTGCTGTTTGGAATCGTGATTCTGCTCCTGGGAAATGTGGGAATTTCCGTGTTCAACAATTTCCCCCTGGATATTCTCGCCGGCCTGTTTAACGCGGTGATTATGTTCTACAGCCTGTACTCCCTGCGGCTGTTTACCCTGACGGCCATCGGCTCTATGGCGGGCTGCTATGTGCTGGCCATCGGCATCAGCGTCATGGCCTTTTACAACCTGGCCCAGACCATGAACGACTACATCCAGAGGAAAATTCCATTTCTGGATTCCGTCAGCGTCATGGTGGTTGTGGTGATTACCATTGCGGCCACCTGGGTCATCTATCTGATGATGAAAATGCTCTTTGACCGGATCTTCATCGGCGAGGAGGCCAGCAGGACGGAGCAGCTGAGCCAGTATACCACGGCGGTTTCCTCCAGTCTGCGGATGAATGAGATTTTCCAGGCCATGATTTCCATGCTGGAGACCACTCTCGGCATAAAAAAGGCCTATATCTGTCTGGGGGATGAGGACGGCCGCTATCCCATGGTTTACAGCAGCAGTCCTCTGGACGACCGCAATTTCTCCATGAGTCCGGATCATCCCCTGGTGGAAATCATGAAGCGGGAGGGAGACTGCCTGCTTCTCCGGGATTTTAAGCGGACGGTGGAATACAAGTCGCTCTGGGAAGAAGAAAAATCTCAGCTGGAGAAAATGAAAGTGGAGTGCTTCATGCCCCTGAAGGACAGCAGCGAGCTGGTGGGGGTGGTGTTCCTGGGCCCGAAGGAAGGGAAAAAAGGACGCCGGGAGCGGCTCAGCAACGAGGATCTGTCGTTCCTGCGATCCATCCAGTCGGTGAGCTGCATTGCGGTCAAGAACTCCCGGATGTATGAGAAGACCTACCGGGAGGCCTGCACGGACCGGCTCACCGGGCTGCTGAACCGGGAGTATTTCCTGAAGCGGGTGGACGAGTGCTATGAGCGCTGCAAAAATACGTCCCTGGCCCTGATGATCATCAGCGTGGATGATTTTAAGCTGTACAATCAGCTTTACGGCGAGCGGGAGGGAGACGAAGCCCTGCGCCACATCGCTCATATTATCCGGGGAACGGTGGGGGAGAGCGGATATGCGGCCCGCTACAGCGGAAAGGAATTTGCCGCAGTGCTGCCGGACTACGACATATTTTCCGCCCGCAACCTGGCGGAGAATATCAGCATCCAGATCAACGACATCAACCGGCAGCGGGGCGAGGTGGACAAGTACCTGCGTGCCCTGACGGTGAGCTGCGGAATCTGCGCCATTCCCTATGCGGCCACCTCCGTGAAGGAGCTGATCCGGGGCGGCGAGATGGCGGTCTACCAGGTGAAGAAGACGGGAAAGAACGGAATCATCGTTTACTCCGACCAGTTTGTCAGCGAGAAGTCGGGAATTCTGGAGCGGGAGCGCCACAGAAGCAAATATCAGGAGTACGCGCCCACCATTTACGCCCTGACCGCTGCCATCGACGCGAAGGACCACTACACCTTCCAGCACTCTAAAAACGTGGCCTATTACGGGGAGGCCCTGGCGAGGGAAGCGGGAGGCAGCGAGGATTTCCAGGAGATTGTGAAGGAGGCCGGCCTGCTCCACGACATCGGAAAGATCGGCATCCCGGAAAATATTTTAAACAAGCAGGGACAGCTGACGGCGGAGGAGTATGAGGTGATGAAAAACCACGTGGCTTCCTCCGTGGAGATCATCCGCCACCTGCCCATGATGGATTACGTGATCCCGGCGGTTATCGGCCACCACGAGAGGTACGACGGAAAGGGCTATCCCCGCCGCATTGCCGGAAACGACATCCCCCTGGCGGCGCGGATCCTCTGCATTGTGGATTCCTTTGACGCCATGGTTTCCAAAAGGTGCTACAAACACCAGATTCCCGTGAGCGAGGCCATGGAAGAGCTGGAGCGGGGCGCGGGAACCCAGTTCGACCCGGAGCTGGTGCCCATGTTCTGCCGGATGATCCGGGAGGGACGGATCACTCCCATTGTGGATGAGGAGCATCCGGAAAACGGAGGCGAGTGAGATGGAGCTGCATCTATCATAATGAGATCGACTGGCCCATGGATAAAAAAATCCAGCCAGCCGGTCTCTTTTTTTGTGCATAATATTGCTTGCGCACGCAATTAAATAGAACTATAATAAATACAGATCGAAAAAAACAAAAGGAGTGAGACATATGGAGATTCTTCGCTGGATGGGGATCGCGGACCGGTATAAAAAGATGTGTCTGGACCGGAAACTGGCGCCTCTGGGGTTAAACAGCAGTCAGCACATATATGTGCTGAAGGTGTGCCGGGAGCCGGGAATCACCCAGGACCAGTTTCTGGAGAGCTTTTCGGTTCATCCCAGCAATGTGACCCGGGCGGTGGCCGCCCTGGAAAAAGGCGGTTTTCTGCGGCGGGAACAGTATGAGGGGGATAAGAGAACCTGCCGGCTCTACCCCACGGAAAAGTCTCTGGGGATTTTTGAGCAGATCCGCAGGATCAGCCGGGAGACGGAGGGGGAGATGACAGAGGACTTTACGGAGGAGGAGGTCCGCCAGCTCAACGACCTGCTTCAGAGAGCGGCGGAAAACCTCCACTCCTGTCTGTATCCGGGAAAAGAGAGATTTTGGGAGAAAAGGAGAGAGGAAAGAAATGAAAAGTGAAGCTGCTGAAAATCCATTGGGTTATGAAAAAATTTCCACACTGTTAAAGGAATTTGCCATTCCCAGCGTCATCGCCATGCTGGTCAGCTCCCTCTACAACATCGTGGATCAGATCTTTATCGGCCAGGGCGTGGGCTATCTGGGGAACGCGGCCACCAACGTGGCCTATCCCCTGACCACCATCTGTCTGGCCATTGCCCTGCTCATCGGCATCGGAAGCGCGTCCCGCTTTTCCCTTTATCTGGGAAGCGGCATGAAGGAAAAGGCGGCGGACGTGGTGGGAAACGGCGTGTGCATGATGTTTCTGTTCGGTATTCTCTACGCTGTGCTGGTGGAGCTGTTCCTGGATCCCCTGCTGACGGCCTTCGGAGCCACTGCGGACGTGATGCCCTACGCGGTGAGCTATACCAGAATCACCGCAGTGGGAATGCCGTTTCTGATCGTGACCAATGCTGTGTGCAATCTGGCCCGGGCGGACGGCAGTCCCAAATACTCCATGGTCTGCATGCTGGTGGGGGCGGTGTTAAACACCATTCTGGATCCCATTTTTATTTTCGTATTTCACCAGGGGGTGGCAGGAGCCGCCATTGCCACGGTGATCGGACAGTTTTTCTCCTTCCTAATGGCTGTGAGATATCTGTGGAATTTTAAACAGGTAAAACTGGAGCGGAAGAATTTTCGCCTGAGCGCGAAGGAGTGTCTGACCACTGCGTCCCTGGGAATGAGCAACAGCCTGAATCAGGTGGCCATCACTCTGGTGCAGATCGTGCTGAACAATTCCCTGACTTACTATGGGGCCAGGTCCGTGTACGGCATGGAGGCGCCTCTGGCGGCCTGCGGCATCGTGATGAAGACCAATGCCATTCTGCTGGCGGTGATCGTCGGCATTTCCCAGGGATGCCAGCCCATTATCGGATTTAACTACGGCGCTGGAAAATATGAGCGGGTCCGCCGCACGTACCGTCTGGCCATCTGCTGCAATCTGGTGATTTCCGCCGTGGGCTTTGGCCTGTTTCAGTTCTGCCCGAGACAGATTCTTTCCCTGTTTGGGAGCGGAGACGCTCTCTACTATGAATTTGCCGTCCGTTTTATGAGAACCTATCTCTTCATGGTGATTGTCAACGGTGTTCAGCTGATCTCCTCCAACTTCTTTGCCGCCATCGGGAAGCCGGTAAAGGGGCTGGTGCTGTCCATGACCAGACAGGTGCTGTTTCTGATCCCCCTTCTCGTGGTTCTTCCCATGATTTTCGGAATCGACGGGATCATGTTCGCCGGTCCCACCGCCGACTTTGCCGCTTTTGTGGTGACCAGCCTGTCCATCATGGGGGAGATGAGGCGGATCCGGGAGATGGAGACTACAGCAGCCGTACGTCCCGCTTTTCAAACCAGATAATCCCTTCCTCCTTCAGCTTATAAAGCTCCACTGTCATGGCGCTGCGGTCCACGGAGAGATACTCCGCCAGCTGCTGCCGGGAGAAGGGGATGGTGAAGGAGGAGGAGCGGGCCAGCCGCGCCTGGGAGGAAAAATAGGAGAGGAGCTTTTCCCGGATGGTTCTGGGGGATGTGCACTCGATCTTCCTTGCCAGGCGGAGGTTGCTCTCCGCCAGGGTGGTCAGCAGGTTGCGGATCAGCCGGGAGTGAAAGGGACAGGCAGAGGAGCAGATGGTCAGAGCCCGGCTGGCATTTAAAAACAGGACGGAGACGTGCTCCGCCGCCGTCGCCGTAAAGGGGAAAGGAGAGTCCGGGAGGCAGGCGTAGGCTTCCCCGAAACACTCACCCGGGCCGACGGAGGCCATGAGCGTGCGCCTTCCCCAGTAGTCTTCCTTTACAATGTGTACCTGCCCGGACAGCACCAGGCCGATCTGGGCGATGGGAGATCCTTCCGGAAAGATGATTTCATCTTTCTGGAATTTTTTCTGTCTGGGGGAGAGGCAGGCCAGCATGGAGGAGATTTCTTCCGGGGAGATGGAATGAAAAATAGGCGCCTCCGCCAGGGTCAGAGAGAGTGAATCCATAAATATTTCCTCCTTTGTTGGAATTACAACATACTTTTTCCGGAAATTATAGTATACTCTCCCCATGAGGTCAAGGAAGATATGGAGGAAAAGAAGAAATGATCAGAAAAATTATTGTGATAGACAGAGAAAAATGCAACGGCTGCGGTCTCTGCGCTGACGCCTGCCAGGAGGGCGCTATCGCCATGGTGGACGGCAAGGCGGAGCTGATCCGGGACGATTACTGCGACGGTCTGGGCAACTGCCTGCCCGCCTGTCCCACGGGGGCCATCTCCTTCGAGGAGAGGGAGGCGGCAGCCTTTGACGAGGAGGCGGTGAAGGTTCACATGGAAAGCCGCAGAAGACAGGAGGAGAGCAAACAGACGAAAGCCTCCGCCTGCGGCTGCCCCGGCGCCGCTTCCAGAGCCATTGAGCGTGGCGGAAAAGCCGCTGGGGAAAGCTGCCGGGAGACCGGGATTCCGGCCCAGAGCCAGCTGCGCCAGTGGCCCGTTCAGATTCAGCTTGCCCCGGTGACAGCCCCCTATTACCAGGGCGCCAGCCTTCTCATAGCGGCGGACTGCACGGCTTACGCTTTCGGAGATTTCCACAACCGGTTCATCCGCGGCCGGGTGACGCTGATCGGCTGTCCGAAGCTGGATCCGGTGAATTATACGGAGAAGCTGACGGAGATCATCCGGCGCAATGAAATCAAAAGCGTCACCATAGTCCGCATGGAGGTGCCCTGCTGCGGCGGGCTGGAGCGGGCGGTAAAGACAGCCCTTCAGAACAGCGGAAAGTTCCTGCCCTGGCAGGTGACAGTGGTTTCCGTAAACGGAGAGATCCTGGAGCAGTAGGAGACAGATGATGGAAGAGAAGTGGAATGATCTGCTGGGAGCGGTGGTCGGACTGGTGAGGACGGCGGACCGGGAACCGGCAGACGAGGAGACAAAGCGGCTGGTGGAGACGGCTCTCTGCCGGCTGCTGGACGGATCCGCCTGGACAGACGCCCTGAAAAGCGCGGGAGACAGTCCGGTGGGCCGGCCGGATGATTCTGCGGACCTGGAAGGGGAGAGTGGACCGGCTCTGGCGGAGGCGATCCGGAAGAAAAAGGATGAGATCCTCCCCGACTGCGCCCTCTGCCGGACGCCCTGCGGCCGTTTTTTTGATTATGATGCAGACGGCTTCTGGCTGGCAAGGCCGGAGATCAGAGGGAAAAAGCAGGTGATCCTGGAGGAGATCAGAAGGCTGGGACATCTGAAAAAGCGAGAGGAACAGGAAGATCTGGTATTTCGGGCCCTTTTTGCCCTGGGAGAAGACTGGGGCGGAGACTGGCTGGATGCCATCGTTGACGAGCTGAAAGCTGTAAAATAGCGGACAGCTCTTTTTTTATCCCAAAATGGTCTTTCAGGGAAAAAATTATGAAAATTTTATACTTCTTTTACAAAATAGATATTGAAAATACACAAATACAGATTAAAATATAAAATACATATTTTAAGAACAAAAGGAGGAATCAAATGACCTCAGCGGATTTTCGGAACGAACTCTTAGAGGCGTCTCTTGTTCTCAAGGACGCAATGGAGATCTGCATCGTGCCGGTGTGCCGGCGCTACGGCCTGCCTCCCCAGCAGTTTCATATTCTGATGGCGCTGGAGAAGTCCGGGCCCCAGAGCGTGGGGGAGCTGAGTGAAAAAGTGGGTATTCTTCGGGGAAATATTACCGGCGTCTGTAAGAAAATGGAGGAGAAAAAGCTGATTGTGCGCAGCCGCTGTCCGGAAGATGAGCGGGTGGTGCTGGTGGACATGGACGAGGAGGGCCGGAAGCTGCTCCAGGACATGAAGGAAGAGCTGGACCAGTGCTGCGGCCGCTTTCTGCAGGAGGAGCCCCAGGAAAACGTGGAGGAAATTATCAATGGACTGAATAAATTGTGCAGTCTTGCGCAGAACCTGAAAAAAGAAAAAAAATGAGAAAGGAATCAAAGGTATGAAGGAAGTAAAAACACCAAAAAAGCCGCTGATCTTCTATTATCTGATCGCGCTGGTGGTGCTGATGCTGTTTAATATGCTGGTGACCCCTTCCCTGTTTTCCGCCCGGGTGGAGGAAGTGGGGTACGGCGAGTTTCTCCAGATGGCGGAGGAGCGGGATCTGGCGGAGGTCCAGGTGACGGATACGGAGATCATTTTCAGCGACAAGGACACGCCGCCCAACTATTATAAAACCGGCCGGATGGACGATCCGTTCCTGGTGGACCGGCTGTACAGCGCGGGCATCCGGGATTTCGGGGAACCCATTGTGCAGCAGATGTCCCCCCTGCTGCAGATGCTGATCAGCTGGGTGGTCCCGGTGGTGCTTTTTGTGGTTCTGGGACAGCTGCTGTCCCGGTGGATGATGAAAAAAATGGGGACGGGCGGCCTGGGGAACGCCATGTCCTTTGGAAAGAGCAACGCAAAGGTCTATGTTCAGTCCACGGAGGGGATCCGGTTCTCCGATGTGGCCGGCGAGGAGGAGGCCAAGGAGCTGCTGAAGGAGATTGTGGACTATCTTCACAATCCCGGACGGTATACGGAGATTGGAGCCACCATCCCCAAGGGAGCTCTTTTGGTGGGCCCGCCCGGAACCGGCAAGACGCTGCTGGCAAAGGCGGTGGCCGGAGAGGCCAACGTGCCCTTCTTCTCCATCTCCGGATCTGAGTTTGTGGAGATGTTTGTGGGCATGGGAGCGGCGAAGGTCCGGGACCTGTTTAAACAGGCCAATGAGAAAGCTCCCTGTATCGTGTTCATCGACGAGATCGATACCATTGGAAAGAAGAGGGACAGCGGCCCCATGGGCGGCAACGACGAGAGAGAGCAGACCTTAAACCAGCTGCTCACGGAGATGGATGGTTTTGACGCCCGGAAAGGCGTGATCATCCTGGCGGCCACCAACCGCCCGGAATCTTTGGATCCGGCTCTGCTCCGTCCGGGGCGGTTTGACCGGAGAATTCCCGTGGAGCTTCCCGATCTTCAGGGAAGGGAAGCCATTCTGAAGGTTCACGGCAAGAAGGTGAAGCTGGCGGACGATGTGGACTTTGCCGCCATCGCCCGGGCTGCGGCGGGAGCTTCCGGCGCGGAGCTGGCCAATATGGTCAATGAGGCTGCCCTTCACGCGGTGAGAAACGGAAGAAAAGTGGTCACCCAGGCGGATCTGGAGGAGAGCGTGGAAGTGGTGATCGCCGGCTACCAGAAGAAAAACAAGATCATGTCCGACCACGAGAAGATGGTGGTCTCCTATCACGAGACCGGCCACGCCCTGGTGGCGGCTCTTCAGACCAATTCGGCTCCGGTGACGAAGATTACCATTATTCCCAGAACCTCCGGCGCCCTGGGCTACACCATGCAGGTGGACCAGGATGAACACAACCTGATGACCAAGGAAGAACTGGAAAATAAGATTGCTACCTTCACCGGCGGCCGGGTGGCGGAGGATCTGATCTTCCACTCCATCACCACCGGTGCCTCTAACGATATTGAGCAGGCCACCAAGCTTGCCAGGGCCATGATCACCCGGTTCGGCATGAGCGACAGTTTCGGCATGGTGGCTCTGGAGACGGTGGGCAACCAGTATCTGGGCGGAGACGCCTCCATGGCCTGCTCCCCGGAGACGGCCACGGAGATCGACCGGAAGGTGATCGAGGTGGTGAAGACTCAGTACCAGAAGGCGGAAAATCTGCTGCGGGCCCATATGAAGGAACTGAATTCCCTGGCCCAGTACCTGTATATCCATGAGACCATCACAGGAGAGGAATTTATGGATATTTTAAACGAGAGTCTGGCGCAGAATCAGACGCAGAATCAGAAAGAGGACGGGGCAGAGGAAGAGAAGAAATAAAGAAAAACAGAAATCAAAAACAGGACAGCCCATCCCGGCGTGAAAACCGGGGTGGGCTGCTCTGTTATCTCCATTCCAGTACCTGGATGGGGCTTCCGCTCTCCGCGGGGAGGAAGGAGACGGAATCACCGGGCTGCAGGAAAGGCAGCCGGGGATCTAAGGTGACCGGGGCGCAGTATACGTCCCCGGAGCCGGAGAGGGTGAAATAGTAGCAGGTGTTTCCCGATACCACCACGTTCTCAATGGCTTCGATCTCTCCGGAAACCGGTTCGGTTCCTGCAGGCGTCTCCAGAGCCACATCCTCCAGGTTCAGGGCCTGACGGTAGTTGTCCTCCGCTTCGGTGACAGACTGTCCCGTCCCCACGATCTGGTACTGTTCCACGTCCACAAAGGCGTACATTTTCACCAGGCCGGCGCCGTCCTTCAGAGAGATGAAGTAGGTGGGCCGGTTGGAGATGTTTAAGAGCAGAGGGAAGGTGGCCTTGTAATTTAAATGCTGCACCTGCCCCTCCGCGGAGGCCATGGCGGACTGTTCTGTGGCTCCGGGAACGGTGTAAAACCGGGTTTCCTTCGTCCGCAGGTTGACCAGCACGAAGCCGATATTGGACTGGTCGGCGGTGACGGAGGACATTCCGGTGTAGAGGTACACGTCGTCGTTTAAGGCCAGATAGTTGTAGCCGTAGGTGGTGCGGCGCACATTCCTCTGACCGAAGATGGAGTTCCAGTAGCCGTTCTGATACTTTCCGTTGTCATCCAGCTGGGTGATGATCAGATCGGAGGCGTAGAGCTGGTCGATCCACTGGGGAACGTCCTCCTTGTCGTAATAGGTGCACTCGCCGGTCACCGCGTTTACCAGGACGGCTCCGTCAATGTCTCTGCCGTCCCACCAGCCCACCCGGTAGGTGATGGTGGGCGCCACCCAGTAGGGTACGCCGCTGTCATCGATTTCAAAGGAAACGTCGTCAAAGATTTTCGTGGGATAGCGGAACCGGAGATAGCGGTCAATATTTCGGAAGAAATATTCGCTGGGGGAGTATTTCATCCCTTCCTCCAGCCAGACCAGGTCGGTCTGCTGGGTCACCATGTCCACGGTGATGTAGGCCGGCAGACCGGATTTCCGGTTGAAAAACCATTTGATGGGGTCGGCGTACCTTAGGGGAGTCACCCGGTAGGGAGTGCCCCGGTAGTTGATCTGGGTGTAATTGCCGGCGATCTCAAACTGGGATACCAGCTCCGTCATTTCCCCCAGCTTCCGGTCGCCCAGGCGGGAGGCGGAGTCCCTGTCCACCACGGGAATGTTTTTCATCTCGATCTCGGCGATGTCCGCGGCGAAGTCGCCGTCGGTGAGGGTGATCAGGTCCCGGTATCTGGCGGCGTTAAACAGAGGCGTTCCGATGACGGTGGCGGCGGCCATCCAGACAAGGAGCAGGGCGATGGCCCCAAAGCCCAGCTTTAACGGCCGCTCCAGACTGATGGGGCGGTCTTTCCTCTGGCGTTTTTCAAAGATGATCTGTCCCGTGACCGGGTCCCGGTGGGCGATGGTCATGCCCCCGTCCAGGAGACTGGAGAGAAAATCCTTCAGGAACGTGAGAAAATTGACCACCAGTATGATCAGAATGGACAGAATGAGAAACTGGAAGAAATTCCGGTCTCTCAGGTTGATTGCCGGCAGCAGCATATAAAATGCGAGAAAGATCAGCAGGGCGGACACGGCGATCCGTCCTGCGATGGATGGGATACGTTTGTTTTTCATGGGAAACCTCCTGATTATGCAGCAGTTTTTCTGCCGCTGTCTCCCCATTCTATCATCCTTTCTGCGGGAGTACAAGGAGGGGAGAGGGATATTCAGAAAAAGACGGCGGGGCGGGGGTAAAAGGAAAAAGAGGTCTGGAAAAGCAGTTCCGGGCATAGAGTAGCCGTAGCAGGAAAGGAGGACAGGTATGAGGGAGAACGGCAGAGTGTGGACTCCGGAGAGCGTGTTTGAAAATCAGAGGCGGAGGGATCTGGTCAGGGCCCAGGACATGGAGGCCGGTGCTTTTGGATTTTTCCAGCCCTTTCAGTCCATGAAGGCCTGGACCAGAGCGGAATTTCTGCAGGATCCCGCCGGGCGGACGGAGGTGTTTGTCCGCTTCTCCCGTTCCGGATTGGGAGACTGCTTCGGCGGGGCGGGGGATATCCGGGGGTTTTTTGTGAAATTTTATACCCGCCGGGGAAATTACGATGTGACAGGGCTGAATGTTCCCCTGTTTTTTATCCGGGATCCCCTGAAATACGGGGATCTGATCCGGGCCCTGGAGCCGGCGGCCGCCTCCTGCCGGCCGGATCCGGAGAAGGCCTGGGATTTCTGCTCCCGGTGTCCGGAAACTCTGAATCTGATTGTGCGGCTTTTGGGCGAAGGCGGGACGGTCCGGGATTACGGGGAGATGGACGGACACGGGGTGAACACCTTTGTGTGGGAGGCAGACGGAGGAGAGAGGAGGCTGGTGAAGTACCATTTCCTCAGCCGCCGGAAGAAGGAAGCGGCGGCTGAGGCTTCGGGGGCGGACCGGGACGCCGCGGCCAGACGGTTCTATGAGGCGCTGAGACTGGGAGAGGCGCTGGAGTACGAGTTTGCGGTGCAGATGATGGATCTGGAGACCGCCTGGGGACTGGAATTTGACCCCCTGGACTGCACGAAGATCTGGCCGGAGGACCGTTTTCCTCTGGTCCGGGCGGGACTTCTGACCTTGAACCGGAATCCGGAGGACCAGGCTTCCCAGGTGGGCCAGGCAGTTTTTGATCCGGGAAGCCTGGTGCCGGGGGTCAGTCTTTCCGGAGATATGATGCTCCAGGGGCGGATATTTGCCTGCGCGGACGCCGCCAGAAGGCGGCTGGGAGAAGATTACCAGGAGATAGCTGTGAACCGGCCGGCGGCGAAGGAGGAAGAGCTGCCTCAGGAGGGAGAAAAAGAGTACGCTTTCTGCCCGCCTGTGTATACTGCCGACAATCTCCGGGAGCCTTCCCCTGCCTTCAGAATTCCCGGGGAGGCGGATGACTTTTCCCAGGCGGCGGCTTACTGGAGAGAGCTGGGAGAGGAGAAGAAGGAGCGTCTGGCAGCCGGGGCCGGCCGGCAGCTGGCTCTCTGCAGCCCGGCAGTGCGGGAGAGGGAGCTGGAGCTGTTTTGGAAAACAGACCGGGATCTGGCGGATCGGGTCAGGGCCTGCTTGTCCGGTTATGGCTTTTCTCAATAAAAATGTAAGAAAATCGATTCCCCGCCCCCTTTCATTCTGTGGTATAATTTAACAAGATTTTTGAGAAAAAACAGGAGACATTACATATGAAAAGATATCGATCCATTCTGCTGCTGGCCCTCTGCGCCAGCCTTACCTGTTCCCAGGCGGCCTCTGCGGCCGCCGTCATTCCACCCATTCCCGCAGAGAGCGGGGCTGCGGCGGAGAGCTCCGGAGCTTCCGCGGAGAGCGTTGGTCCCGGAGGCAGTTCTTCGGGGGAGAGCGCCGGCCCGGGAAGCAGTACCTCTGCCGGGACGTCCGCCGGAGGGACATCCGCAGGGGGAGCATCCACAGGGGGAACTTCCCAGGGCTCATCCCAGACGGAGAGCGCCGGCCCTGGGGCGTCCCTGGGCGGAACTCAGACTCAGGCGGGAGCGGGAGCCGGAACCACAGTTTCCACCGTTTCAGCGCCTCAGGTTCAGTCGGAGGGGGCGGCCCTCATCGACGCTTCCACGGGAAAGCTGCTCTACGGCAAGAATGAGAACACGCAGTTTTATCCCGCCAGCATTACCAAGCTGATGACGGCCCTTCTGGTGGCGGAAAACTGCAGTCTGGACGAGGTGGTCACTTTCTCCGAGGCGGCCACTACCAATCTGGAGTCCGGGGCGGTGACACTGAATCTGACGGCGGGGGATCAGCTGACGGTGGAGGACTGCCTGTACGCCCTCCTCTTAAAATCTGCCAACGAGGTGGCCAACGGGCTGGCGGAACATGTGGCCGGCAGCGTGGAGAACTTTGCGGCTATGATGAACGCCCGGGCGAAGGAGCTGGGCTGCCAGAATACCAATTTTGTCAATCCCAACGGACTGAACAATGAAAACCACAGGACAACCCCCTACGACATGGCCCTGATCATGCGGGCGGCCATGGAAAATCCCACGGTCCGGAAGGTGGACTCCACCCTGAGCTACACCATCGGGGCCACGAAGAACAATCCGTCGGGGAGAACGGTGACCATGGGCCACAAGATGTTTTATTCCACCGATTCCCGGTACTATGAGGGGATTATCGGAGGAAAGACCGGATACACCTCAAAGGCGGGAAACACCCTGGTGACTGCGGCGGAGCGGAACGGGGTGCGTCTGATCGCCGTGGTGATGAAGAGCGCTTCCACCCATTACGCGGACACCAAGGCCCTTCTGGACTACGGTTTTGAAAACTACAGCGCTCTGATGAACGGCTCAGGCACCGGGGAAAACCGGTGGGAGCAGAGCGGAGACGACTGGTATTTCATCAAATCGGACGGCACGCGGGCTGCCGGGGAGTGGATGAATATTGACGGAGAAGAGTACTGGTTTGACGCCGACGGGGTTATGGCCACCGGCTGGAGACAGGCTGCCGACGGGGAGTGGTACTACTTCCGCAGCAGCGGCGCCATGGCAAAGGACTACTGGGTTCCGACCGGAGAAAACTGGTACTACCTGGGTTCCGACGGCGCCATGGTGAAGAATGCCTACACGCCGGACGGCTATTACGTGGACGGAAACGGCGTCTGGGTGCAGTGAGAACGCCTTTTCATTTCGCAGCAGTCTCCAGTGAAATATGAAAGATGTTAATATTAAATATCCTAAAAAATAGGTTTACAATTATATTCATTTTTTTTAGAATGTCTGGAGAGAGAAAATGAAAGAAGAGGCGGAAGATAACCATGGAAATGATTGAACTGCAGATACAGATTTTTTTGCTGGCCGTTGTGGGATTTGTGCTGGGGAAGAAAGGCGTGCTTAACACGGAGACCAGAGACCACCTGGTGGATGTGATCCTGATGGTGGTGCTCCCCTGCTCCATTCTCCAGTCCTTTGAGATGGGGCTGTCCCCGGATATTTTGATCTCCACGTTAAACGTGTTTCTCATATCCTGCGGAATCCAGTTCTTTTACTGGGTGTGGAACCGCTTTTTCTATAAGAACGCGGAGGAAGACAAAAAGATCTGTCTGAAATACGCCACCATGGTGTCCAACGCCGGATTTATCGGCATGCCGGTGGCCTCCGCCGTCTACGGTTCCCTGGGACTGCTCTACGCGTCTGTGTTTCTGCTGCCCCAGAGAGTGTTCATGTGGTCCTACGGCCTGTCCATGTTTACCACTGTCAGCAGCCGCGAGGTGGTAAAAAAGGTGCTCACCCATCCCTGCATCATCGCCGTGTTTCTGGGGCTTGCCATTATGGCCGCCTACACCGCGGGGATCTACCTGCCGTCGCCTTTAAGCGCCACCATCGGGCAGATCGGCGGGTGCAGCACGGCTCTGAGCATGATGCTTATCGGGGCGATTTTAAGCGATGTGGAGCCCAGGGAGATGCTGAATAAGGATGCCATTGTCTACAGCTTTTACCGGCTGCTGTTAATCCCCCTTCTGGTGGGAATCCTGCTCTGGAAGCTCCCTCTGGACGAGCTGAGCATTAAGGTGAGCGTTCTTCTTACGGCCATGCCGGCGGCCAGCACCACCGTCATGCTGGCGGAGAAATATGGCCGGGACTACAAGTTTGCGTCAGAGCTGATTATGACGTCCACCCTGCTGTCCCTGATCACCATTCCCATTGTGGCCATGGCGCTGAACGCGGTTCCCATGTAGAGGTTAAATACAGTTTCTATACAGCAGATTTATTTCAGATCACTGTCCCTTCGGCAGAGGGGGAGGCGTACCGTAAAGGTATTGGCCCCCACCCCGTCGGTGGATGCAGTGATCTTTCCTTTATGTTCCGCGCAGACGGCCTGGGCGATGGACAGTCCCAGACCGAATCCTTCCACCTTTCCCCGGGACGGATCCGCCCGGTAAAACCGCCGGAAGAGCTGTTTTAATTCCTCCGGTCGGAGAGGGGGCCCCTCGGTGGTCACGGAGAATACCGCCTCCGATCCCTCCTGCTTTACATTTACCTGGATGCAGCTTTTGTCCCGGCTGTATTTGCAGCCGTTGTCCAGAAGGATATCCGCCAGCTGGCGCAGCTTTGCCTCGCTGCCGTTTACCGTGAGTTTTTCGGCGATGTGGGAACAGATGGATTTCCCCATCTCGAAAGCCACCGGCTCAAAGGTGGAGACGCAGCTCTCCACCAGATAGCTGAAGTCCAGGGGAGTGAAATCCTCGGTCTTCTTCCGGGAAGAACCGTCGCTTCTGGCCAGGGTCAGCAAGCTTTCCGTCAGCAGCTTCATGCGGGAGGCCTCGGAGTCGATGTGGTCGATCCTCATACAGTCGTCCCGGTCTGTGATTCCCGGGGACTGTTTTAAAAGGCTGATATTGGCCAGAATGACCGTGAGGGGCGTCTTCAGCTCATGGGAGGCGTCGGAGACAAACTGCTGCTGGGCCTGCCAGGCCTCCTCCGTGGGCCTGGTGGCCCACCGGGACAGCCAGACGGACACAGCCAGAAAGGCGGCCAGGGCCAGAAAGCCGATGATGAAGGAATAGATGATCTGCCAGCGGAGGGCGTACTGTTCCTGGGAGATGTCGGCGAAGGCATAGCGGACGGAGCCGTCGGGAAAGTCCGGGTCCAGCAGGAAGCGGAGACTCTGTCTGGTCAGG
The DNA here is from genome assembly GCA_019114465.1 of Candidatus Lachnoclostridium avicola. GTDB lineage: Bacteria > Bacillota > Clostridia > Lachnospirales > Lachnospiraceae > Lachnoclostridium_A > Lachnoclostridium_A avicola. Next base: position 89,145 of record DXFM01000031.1, on the reverse strand, counting down.
ATCCCTCCCCGCCGGTTCTGCTGGGAGGCCTGGCGGATCAGGGAGCCCACATCATCCTCGTCCAGCTGATAGATCCGGTTGAGCAGGATGCGGACATTTCCCTCCCCGTCCTGCTCGGCCACCAGCACGGGAAAACGGTCCTGGGCGGGGGGCCCCGCTGACTGGCGGTCCTGATCCGGCCGCGGTTCCGGCGCCGTCTCCCCACCTGTCTCCCCACCGGAAAATCTGGGATCGCGTCTGGGTTCCCTGGAATCCTGGAGGGCCATCTGCAGCATTCCCATGCTGCGCTGCTCATACCCCATTTTATTGGTATAGTACATGGTGGTCAGGATGATGACCAGAAACAGGGAGATGACGGCCATGAGGATGGTCACGAATTTCCATCGGAGGCGGCGGATCATGGGCGGACCTCCAGCCGGTAGCCGATATTGCGGGCCACCTTTACGGACACGGCGGACTGGAGCAGAGAGAGCTTCTTCCGGATAAAGGAGACGTAAGCCTCCACGCTGTTGCCGTTGACGCTGGCGTCATACCCCCACACCTTTAACAGCAGAGTCTCTTTGGAGATAAACTGCCCTGTATTTTTAAAGAGGACGGTGAGTAGCTCCAGCTCTTTGGAGCTTAAGGTCACGCTTTTTTCCCCGCAGGAGAGCTGGGAGGCGGCAGGATTTAAGACCAGGTCCCCGAATTCCAGAAAGTCGGGAACGATGGCGGCCTGACGTCTCAGGATGGTCCGCAGACAAGCCAGCAGCTCCTCGTTTTCAAATGGCTTGGTGAGGTAGTAGTCGGCGCCGGAATCCAGGCCGTTTACCCGGTCGGCCAGCTCTCCTCTGGCGGTGAGCATGAGCACCGGAGTCATCCGGCCGCTGGCCCGGAGAGCCCTCAGGACCTGAAATCCATTGAGCAGGGGCAGCATGACGTCCAGGATCACCGCGTCGTAAATATCACTTTTTGCCAGCTCCAATCCGTCATTTCCGTCGAAGGCCATGTCTGCCTGGTAGCCGGCCTGTTCCAGAAGATCCTTCAGGGTCATGGCCAGCCGTTTTTCGTCTTCCACAATCAATATTCTCATACAAAAATTCTCCTTCTCGCCGTTTCAGGCGGAATACTCCCTTCGGATTATCTACATCATAGTATAGCACGCTGAAAAGAAACTGAAGTTTGAATTTTTTGTGAATTTCAGCTTCCTTTCAGCTACGGAACTTATAGTTATAGCAGCTTGAGATTAATTTAAGATGAACAGCAACAGGCAGAGACTTAAAACGGAAGGAGCAGATAAATGAAAAGACAGATGGTAGCATTTTCTCTGGCGGCGGCTTCTGTTCTGATGGCAGTGACGCCTCCTCTGGAAGCGGAGGCGGCGTCTTCCTCTTCCACAGAGTTTGAGCTGAGAAAGAAAGTGATAGGAATTTCCGGAATTATGGATCTGACGGGGATCTATCAGCCGGTGACCAGAGCCCAGTTTGCCCAGATGCTGGTGAATGCGTCGGAATACCGCAATATTACGTCGGACCGCAGTACGGTTTCTGTTTTCGCCGATGTGCCCAAGGACAATATGTACGCTTCCTATGTGAGGATCGCTGCCTCCAATGAATGGATGGTGGGATATCTTGGAGGCGTGTTCCGTCCGGACCAGTACGTAACCCTGCAGGAAGCGGCCAGGGGAGTTCTGGCCCTTTTAGGTTACACCAGCGAGGATTTCACAGGAGACCAGATCGGCGGGCGCATGAGCATGTTTGAATACCTGGATTTAAATGATGAGATCGGGAAGAGTTCGTCGGACACCCTGACGAAGGAGGACTGCATCAACCTGTTTTACAATCTGTTAAAGGCGGAGCCGAAAAACGGTTCCGGCATCTACGGATCGATTCTGGGCTGCGAGCTCACCTCCGACGGGGAGATCAATCCTCTGGCCATGGCGGACAACAGCCTGAAGGGGCCGAAGGTGGTGACCAGCTGGAGCCGGTTTGTGGAGAGCATGCCCTTCGGCATGAACGAGGCCAACTTCTTTGTAAACGGAACGGCGGTGGAGATGGAGACCTTCAAATCTTATCTGAACACCGGATATCTGGTGATCTACTATAATTCCAGCGCCAAGACGGTGTGGGCCTACAGCGAGTCGGCGGACGGAGATTCCGACCGGAATGTGGTCAACGGATATATCACCCATATTTATTATAATTCCAGCGATGTGATGACCCCCACGGAGGTGGAGCTGGACAATGGGGACCGGTACCTGTTAGGCAGCTCAGAAATGCAGTTTGCCTTCTCCATGTACGGAACGCTGGAGGTGGGAGACCGGATCACCCTGATTTACTCCACTTCCACCGACGGAAACGACAATGAGACCTACACGGTGCTGGACTATGTGGATGAGGATGTGGACTGATCAAATCAAATCAAACTAAGGGAGCGCAGAGAAGATGAAAATGCCTAATTTATTCAGAAAAAAGACGGAGGGCCAGGAGCAGCCGGCGAAGAAATCCCCGAAGAGAAAGGCAGGGAAAAAGAAGCTGGCTGTGGGATGCGCGGTGATCGCGGTTCTGATCATCGGCGGAGCCATTTTCCTGCAGAGACGGCAGCAGGCGGCCAGCACCGAGTCCCAGGCTCAGCGGACGGCCGTGGCTGCCCGCCAGGACATTACATCCACCCTTTCCGCTTCGGGAAGCCTGTCGGCGAAGGATTCTTATACGGTGACATCCCTGGTGGAGGGAGAAGTGCTGTCGGCAGATTTTGAGGAAGGGGACCAGGTGACGGAGGGGCAGGTGCTTTACCAGATTGACAGTTCCTCCATGGAATCTCAGGTCACTTCCGCCCAGAACAGCCTGCAGCGGGCTCAGGATGACCTGGCGGACGCCCAGGCGGACTACAATGAAGCCCAGTCCAAGTTTTCCGGAAATACATACAAATCCACCCGGTCCGGCTACATCCGCAATCTCTATATTGAGGCGGGAGACCGGGTGAGCGGCGGTACTACGGTGGCGGACATCTACGACGACACCACCATGAAGCTGAAGGTGCCATTCCTCTCCGCCGACGCGGCGGCTATCGCCCCGGGGACGGAGTGCACCGTAACTTTGACGGATACGGGGGAGATGCTCACGGGAACGGTGACTTCCGTCTCCAACATGGATGAGACCATCACCGGCGGCAGAATCGTCCGCTACGTCCATGTCCAGGTGACCAACCCCGGAGGTCTGACCACCTCCCACATGGCGGTGGTGACCGTGGGGGATATGACCTGCGTGGAGGAGGGAACCTTTGAGCCTTCCGTGGAGACCACCATGACGGCGGAGGATCTGGATTCTACGGTGGAGATCGAGGCCGTGCTGGTGTCGGAGGGCGATTACGTGACGGAGGGAACTCCTCTGTTTTCCATGACCGCCAGCTCTGCGGACCGGATGATGCGAAATTACAAGAGCAGTGTGGATTCCGCCCAGCAGCAGGTGGAGAACGCCCAGAACAGCATTGAGAGTACCCAGGACACCTACGACAACTACACCATCACCGCCCCCATCTCCGGACAGGTGATTGTAAAAAATGTAAACGCCGGAGAGACCATCACCAGAGATTCCAGCTCGGAGACCGCTCTGGCCATTATCTATGACCTGTCGGAACTGACCTTTGAGATGTCCATTGACGAGATGGATATCCAGAGCGTGGAAGTGGGACAGAAGGTACAGGTGGTGGCGGATGCCTTTGAAGGGCAGACCTTCACCGGCACAGTGACCAATGTGAGCATCAACGGCTCCTATTCCAACGGGGTCACCAACTATCCGGTGACTGTGACCCTGGACGACGCGGGAGATCTGATCCCCGGCATGAACGTGACGGGAACCATTATCCTGGATGAGGCCACAGACGTGCTGGCCATTCCCGCGGATTCCCTCATGCGGGGCAACCGGGTCTATGTGAAAGATCCGTCCGCGGAGGCAGAGCCCGGTGTGCCCGCCGGCTTCCGTTCTGTGGAGGTGGAGACCGGCCTGATCAGCGACGAGTATGTGGAGATCACCAGCGGCCTGTCCGAGGGAGACGAGGTCTATGTGGATGAGTCCAGCACCGACAGCAGCGCTTCCATGATGCCCATGGGCGGCATGGGCGGCGGTATGGGAGGCGGGCCCGGCGGTGGCGGCGCTCCCGGAGGCGGTGGCGGCATGGGCCCCAGATAGAATAAGCGGACTGAGACAGATAGGAGGAAGTGCTATGGCGGAACCGCTCATAGAGCTGAAAGATATCTATAAGATTTACCATATGGGAGATGAGGAGGTGCGGGCCAACGACGGCATCACCCTCACCATCTACAAAGGAGAATTCGTGGCCATTGTGGGAAAATCCGGCAGCGGAAAGTCCACGCTGATGAACATAATCGGGGCGCTGGACGTACCTACAGAAGGCAGCTATTATCTGGGCGGCGAGGACGTAAGCGACATGAGCGACGACCAGCTGGCCGTCATCCGCAACAAAATGATCGGATTTATCTTCCAGCAGTACAATCTGCTGCCAAAGTTAAACCTGCTGGAAAATGTGGAGCTGCCCCTTCTCTACGCGGGAGTGGGCAGGGAAGAACGGCGGGAGCGGGCTATGGAGTCCCTGGAGAAAGTGGGGCTGAAAGAAAAGTGGAGAAATATGCCCAACCAGCTCTCCGGAGGACAGCAGCAGAGGGTCTCCATCGCCAGAGCTCTGGCGGGGGATCCCTCCCTGATCCTGGCTGACGAGCCCACGGGAGCTCTGGACTCCCGTACCAGCCGGGAAGTGCTGGACTTTTTGAAGAAGATCAATGAAGAGGGAAATACCATTGTGATGATCACCCACGACAACTCCATTGCCGTGGAGGCGAAGCGGGTGGTGCGGATTTACGATGGAAAGATTAATTTTGACGGAGATGTGAAAGATTATGCTGCAATCATTTAAAATGGCCATCAAGAGCATCCTGGGGAACAAGATGCGGTCTTTTCTCACCATGCTGGGAATCATCATCGGCGTCGCCGCCGTGATCATCCTGGTGAGCATTGTAAACGGATACATGTCGTCGGTGATGGAGAGCTTTGCCGATATGGGAGTAAACCAGATTTCCGTCAGCGTGATCAATCTTCCCTCCCGTTCCCTTGATGTGGATGACACTTATGAGTTTTTTGAAGAGCACACGGATCTTTACGAGGAAATGACGCCGGTGGTGAATGTGGCCGGTGTGGTGAAATACGGAAATGAATCCCTGGACGCTACCAGCATCGGCGGCTACAGCGAGGACTATCTGACCATCCGGGATTATCAGCTGGCGGCGGGGAGAAATATTTCCTATTCTGATATAGTCTCCCGGCAGAAGACCTGCGTGGCCGGGTACTACGTGGCCTATGAGCTGTTCGGCAGTCCTGAGGACGCCCTGGGTCAGACGCTGAAGATCAACGGAGAAGCTTTCAAGATCATCGGCGTGGTGGAACGGCAGGATGAGGATGATCTGGACGAGGGGGGCAGCGACGATTTTGTCTGGATCCCCTACTCCAGCGCCACGAAGCTGACCAGGGACGGGTCCATCAGCAGCTATATCTTTACGTCCGTCACCACGGACAACACCTCCGAGTGCACCAGCCAGCTGGAAAGCTTTCTCTACAAAACCTTCCAGAACGACGATCTGTACAACGTGAACGCCAACAGCGAGCTGCTGGACTCCCTAAATGAACAGATCGGAATGATGTCCGCCATGCTGGGCGGCATCGCCGGAATCTCCCTTCTGGTGGCCGGCGTGGGCGTCATGAACATCATGCTGGTGTCGGTGACGGAGCGGACCAGGGAAATCGGCATCCGCAAGGCCCTGGGGGCGAAGCGGGGAGTGATCATGCAGCAGTTCGTCATCGAGGCGGCTATGACCAGCTCCATCGGAGGCGTCATCGGCATTGTGCTGGGATCTGTGGCTTCCGTCCTCATCGGAAAAGCTATGGGAATCGATTCTCCGCCCACCTTTACCGCCATCGTGATCTCCTTTTCGGTTTCCGTGGGAATCGGTCTGTTCTTCGGATATATGCCGGCCAGCCGGGCGGCGAAGCTCAACCCCATCGACGCCCTGAGAAGCGAGTAGGGATCAGCGGATAGGGCTCCGCTGGAAAATATATGGATAAAATGTCACGGATAAGTTGAAAATATGCCGGAGCGATGCTATAATAAGTAGTAATCAAAACTACATCTTAAAATATGGAAGCATGGAGGCATATGATGAACTACAAAATTATCGGCGACAGCTGCACGGATCTGACAGAAAAACAGAAAAAGGATCCCCATTTTCAGCTCATTCCCCTGACTCTTCAGGTGGGGAATGTCCAGGTGGTGGACGATGAGACCTTTGACCAGAAGCATTTCCTCGAGCTGGTAAAAAACTGTCCGGAGTGTCCCAGGACGGCCTGTCCTTCGCCGGAGGCGTTTAAGGAAGCCTACGAATGCGATGCCGACAATATTTTTGTAGTGACCCTTTCGGAACACTTGAGCGGCACCTACGGCAGCGCCGAGCTGGGCAGGCAGCTCTACGAGGAGGAGCACGGAAAAGACAAGAACATCTTTGTGGTGGGTTCCCACTCCGCGTCCGCCGGTCAGCTGAACATCGCCCTGTTTCTCCAGGAGCTGTGCGAAAAGGACGTGCCCTTTGACCAGATTGTGGAGCAGGTGATGGATTACCGGATGAAGATGAAGACTTATTTCGTGCTGGAATCCCTGGATACTCTCCGGAAGAACGGCAGGCTCACCGGCCTGCAGGCGTTTTTCGCCACGGCTCTGAATATCAAACCGGTGATGGGGGCCAACGAGGGAACCATCATCAAGCTGGATCAGGCCAGAGGCATCACGAAGGCTTTAAACCGCATGTGCGAGATCGCTTTGAAGGAGGCGGGGGACACCGCCGGAAAGCGGCTGGTCATCGCCCACTGCAACAATCCCGCCCGGGCGGAGCTGGTGCGGTCTATTATGTGCGGCAAGGCACAGTTTAAGGAGGTCGTTGTTACGGAGACCGCAGGGGTATCCACCGTGTATGCCAATGACGGCGGCGTAGTTATGGCTCTGTGATTTTATGGAGAAATGATAAAAAGTATTGACAGTCGGCGGAGATAATGATATAAAATAGATAAATTGAAGATACGTCTCTGGCGTGTTACTGGTAATGCAGGCAAGACCGGAACTGAAAGATCCTGAAGAGGGATCTTTTGGTTGCGGTCTTTTTTCTTCTGAAAAACCGTGACATCCGCCGGAAAGCTCTTCATTCCCTGTGCGCGCAGAACCTGTAAACAGTCAGTCAAATGCCGGAAGGCAAGGAGGATATTATGGATTACAGCAGACTGGCCCGAGAGATCGTAGATCACGTGGGCGGAAAAGAGAATATTACAAGTGTGACGCATTGTTTTACCAGGCTTCGGCTGGTGCTAAAGGACCGGAAGCTGGCGGACAAAGACCAGGTCAGCCGTCTGGAAGGGGTGATCTCCGTGGTGGACGGAGGCGGTCAGTTCCAGGTGGTGATTGGAAATAAGGTGGAACAGGTCTACGACGAAGTGGTGAAGCTGGTGGATGTGAGCGGCGAGCCGGAGGACGAGGGGAAGAAGAGCATCGCCAATACGGTGTTCCAGGTGATCTCCGCCATGTTTACCCCGCTGGTTCCGGCCATTGCGGCTTCCGGCCTTCTGAAGGGAATTCTTACCGCCGCCCAGCTTTACATGAACAGCAGGGGAGTGGACATCACAGGAACGGATACCTATGTGGTACTCTACGCCGCCAGCCAGATTATCTTCTATTACATGCCTATTTTCCTGGCCTGTACGGCGGCAAAGGCGTTAAAGACCAGCCAGTTTACGGCCATGGCCATCGGCGGCCTTCTGGTATATCCCCAGATCGACGCTCTGATGCAGGACGCGTCCACCGTTACCCGGGTGCTGGGCATTCCCATGGTAAAAGGAGCCTGGCAGATCGGTGACGTGGAGCGGGTCTTCAGCTATACGGAGTCCGTCATCCCCATCATTCTGGTGGTGATTGTGCTGAAATATCTGGAAAAACTGTTGAAAAAAGTGATCCCGGAGATCCTTCAGGTGATTCTGGTTCCGGGGCTGTCTCTGATCATCATGGTTCCCGTTACTTTCGGCGTCCTGGGGCCGGTGGGAATCTATATCGGCAATGCCATCCAGGTAGTGTACAACACCATTATCGGATTTAACGTGATCCTGGGCGGAGCGCTGATCGGCGGCCTCTGGTGTGTATTTGTGGCATTCGGCGCCCACCGCGCTCTGGTTCCCATTTCTTTCAACGATGTGGCGGTGTCCGGCAGACAGACTCTGATGGCCATGTCTTCTCCCGCCAACTTTGCCCAGGGCGGCGCGGCTCTGGGAGTAATGCTGCGGACGAAAAACAGCCAGCTGAAAAGTGTGGCAGCTTCCACATCCCTGACAGCAGCCCTTGCGGGAATCACGGAGCCGGCTCTCTATGGCTGTAACCTGAGACTGAAAAAGCCCATGATCTGCGCGGTTATCAGCGGAGCTGTGGGGGGCGCCATCATCGGATGGGGAGGTGTTTACGCAGAATCCCATGTAAACGGCTGTCTGCTGACAGCGGTAGCTTACGCCGCCGGCGGAATGAACAAGTTCCTGATCTATCTGTTGGGCTGTGGGGTGGCCTTTTTCGGAGCGGCGGCCCTGACCTTTATCGTTGGCTTTGAGGATGATAAGCCGGACGGGGAGCAGGAGACGCCGGAAGAAAAGGAGCCTGTTCAGGAACAGGAAGACCAGGAACCGATGGAGGAGGAGCAGCCGGAGAAAGCCGACATCCGGATCGGATCTCCCGTCAAGGGAAAGCTGATTTCCTTAAAGCAGGTAAAGGATGAGGTTTTTGCCACAGGAGCCCTGGGAAAAGGAGCGGCTGTGATCCCGGAAAAAGGAGAAGTGGTAGCTCCGGAGGACTGCCAGGTCAGCGTTCTCTACGAGACCGGCCATGCCATCGGCCTGAAGCTGGACAGCGGTGTGGAGCTTCTGATCCACATTGGAATTGACACGGTGGAGCTGGGAGGCAGGTTTTTTACCAAATACGCGTCTCAGGGAGCTCGGCTTTCCAAAGGGGAAAAAATAGTGTCCTTTGACATTGAAAATATCCGCCAGGCGGGATATGATCCCACCGTCTGCCTGATCGTGACCAATACGGAAGATTATCAGGCCGTGGTGAAGGCGGAAGGAAGTCAGGTGGATGAAGGGACGGATGCAGTGATTATAGAAAAGAAGAAGGAGGAGTGACGCCATGGAGGGAAGGACATTTCCAAAGGGATTTCTCTGGGGCGGAGCCACAGCTGCCAATCAGCTGGAGGGCGGCTGGAGAGAAGGGGGAAAAGGCATTTCCGTGGAGGACTGCATGCGGCAGCATTTCGATCAGGATGTGCGGGATTATACCCTGCAGAACCACGTGACTCTGGAAGATGTGCAGACAGCTCTGCAGACGGATGATACGGTCAATTACCCCAAGCGCCGCGGTGTGGATTTCTACCATCATTATGAGGAAGACATCCGCCTGTTGGCGGGAATGGGATTTAAATGCTTCCGCATGTCCATTGCCTGGACCAGAATATTCCCTCTGGGGGATGAGGAAGAGCCCAGCGAGGAGGGACTGAAATTCTATGACCGGGTTTTCGCGGAGTGCGCCAGATATGGGATCGAGCCTCTAGTCACCATGAGCCATTATGAGATGCCGGTCCATCTGGCTCTGAAGTACGGTGGATGGTACAGCAGAAAAACGGTAGATTTTTTTCTCCGCTTTGTGGAAACCATCTGCCGGCGGTACCGGGGTCAGGTGAAATACTGGCTGACCTTCAATGAAATTGATTCCATGATTCGCCATCCCTTCACTTCCGCAGGGCTGCTGAGAGAGTGCTTTCCGGGAAAGAATTTTGAGGAAGTGGTGTTCCAGGCCATGCACCATCAGTTTGTGGCATCCGCCCTGGCGACAAAACTCTGTCATGAGATTATTCCCGGGTCCCAGGTGGGATGTATGCTGACAAAGCTGACCTATTATCCCTACAGCTGCCGCCCGGAGGACGTGAAGAAGGCTCAGGATATTATGAGAAGCACCTACTGTTACAGCGATACCCAGGTGTTCGGGGAGTATCCCCGTTTTCTCCTCAACTATTTCAGAAAACAGGGAATCCGCATTCAGAAGGAGCCGGAGGACGATGCGGTGATGAAAAAATATCCGGTGGATTTTGTCTCCTTTTCCTATTATAATTCTTATTGTGCTGCGGAAAATGGATCAGAGCTGGAGAAAAGCGCGGGGAATACGGCGGTAGGTTATAAAAATCCTTATCTGCCAGAGTCCCAGTGGGGATGGCAGATCGATCCCATGGGCCTGCGGATCTCCCTGGTGGACCTTTACGACCGCTACCGGAAGCCCTTGTTTATTGTGGAAAATGGCCTTGGGGCGAAGGATGCGCTGAGGGAAGACCACACGGTGGAGGATGACTACCGGATCGAGTATATGAACGCCCACCTGAAAGCGGTTCTGGATGCCATAGACGAGGACGGGGTGGAAGTGATGGGATATACCTGCTGGGGCTGCATCGATCTGATCTCGGAGTCAACCAAGCAGATCAGCAAGCGGTACGGCCTGATCTATGTGGACTGCGACGATTACGGAAGGGGGACATACCGCAGGTATAAGAAAAAATCCTACGACTGGTATAGGAAAGTGATCGAGACGGACGGAGAAAGTTTGTTTTAAAAGAGGGAAGGGGCATGGAGTATGAGGGTTATCAAGGTGTTAAATAATTCTCTGATCATGGCTCTGGACGAAGATGGGCAGGAAGTCATTCTGTCGGGAAAGGGAATCGGCTATAAAAAGGCGATCGGCTATGAGCTGAAGGAGAGCGAGATCCAGAAGATTTTTGTTCTCCGGGACCGGAGCGTAGTCCGGGATGTGATCCGTCTGGCGGCGGAGGTGGGGGAGGATTATTTCAATCTGACCAAAAGCATCGTGTCCTATGCGGTGGAAAAATACCACATGAAGCTGATGGATCACATATATCTGGCGCTGACCGATCATCTGGCCTTTACGGAGAAGCGGCTGAGGGATCATGTAGTGATAGAAAATTTTTACACCGCGGATCTGCGCCGGTTCAATCCTGAGGAATATGATGTGGCCAGATATGGAGCGAAACTGTTTCAGGAGCGGTTCGGCATGGAACTCCCGGAGGGAGAGATCGGAAATATTGCCTTCCACTTTATCAACGCCCAGCAGAACGGGCAGTTTGAGGAGCGCAACCGGGAGATCGACGAGGTGGTGGGGCAGATTTTAAATATCATCCGGTATGGCCTGAAGATTTCTTCTCTGGAGGAGGGCATCGCCTACTCCCGTCTGCTGACTCATCTGAGACTGTTTGTGTCCCGCCTGCTGCGGGGGCAGATGACGGACGAAGATCAGGAGGATGTACTGCGGCAGAGAATTCTGGAAATGTGCCCGGAGGAGTATGAGTGCGTCGGGCGGATCGGCCGCTTTATTGAGGCGAAGTATGGAACGCAGATCACAAAGCAGGAGGAGCTTTATCTGACCATTCATCTGCATCAGCTGATGACGGAGAAACGAAAAGAGATACAGAAATAAGGAGGAACACAGAATGGAATCAAGAGCAGAACAGGCAGTGGAAAAGTATCTGAAGGGATATAACTGCGCCCAGGCGGTAGTCTGCACCTACTGCGACCTGTTTGGGGCGGATCAGGAACTGATGTTTAAGGCCACAGAAGGTCTGGGCCGGGGCATGGCGGGAACTTTTGAGGGAACCTGCGGGGCGGTGGCCGGAGCCTGCGTGCTGGCGGGACTGAAGACCAGCACCGCCAATTTTGAAAAACCGGACAGCAAGATGAAGACCTACGGGCTGGCGAAGGAAGTCATCCGCCGGTTTGAGGAGAAGAACCAGACTATCAGCTGTCACGTGCTGAAGGGAATTGAGACGAAAAAAGTGATCTGCTCCTGCCCGGACTGCGTCAGGGACGCGGCCCGGCTGGTGGAGGAGGTTCTGTTAAAAGACGAGCAGCAGTAAATCCAACGGATGATCGGTTCAGCGGGCGCAGCCCTGAAACGCTCCCCGCTCTTTGAAGCGCCTGGCCATGGAATTGAGGACCAGGCGCTTATTTGCGCTCCAGAGAGGGGCGATGAGCAGGCGCTTCGGCCCGTCCCCGCTGATGCGGTGGATGACCACCTCCGGGGGGAGGAGGGAGATGGCGTCCACCACCAGGTCCAGGTATTCTTCCAGCTCCATGACGGGAAATGGGCGGCTGCGGTAGAGACGGCCCAGGTCCGTGCCTTCCAGCACGTGGAGGAGCTGGAGCTTGATGCCGTCCGCGGGGAGGTCTCCCACAGCCCGGACGGTTTCAAGCATCATGTCTCTGGTCTCCCCGGGAATGCCCAGGATAACGTGGACGATCACTGTGAGGTCGGCCTCCTTCAGGCGCCGGAAAGCGTCGAGAAAGACGGGATATGGATAGCCTCTGCGGATAAAGCGGGCGGATTCCTCGTGGATGGTCTGAAGCCCCAGCTCCACCCACACCGGCTTTTCCCGGTTCAGCCGGGACAGGAGATCCACCGTTTCCGGAGGCAGACAGTCGGGGCGGGTGGCTGCGGAAAGGACCGATACATCCGGATGGGCTATGGCCTCTGAAAAGAGCCGTTCCAGATAGGCAGTCGGAGCGTAGGTGTTGGTGTAGGACTGAAAATAGGCGATGTAGGACACGTCCCGGCCTCCCAGCTTGGGCTCCAGGCGTTTTTTCGCCTCCTCGATCTGCCGGGTCACCGTATCCCGCCTGGGGGCGGCAAAGTCGCCGGATCCCCCCTCGCTGCAGAAGATGCAGCCGCCGGTTCCCAGAGTGCCGTCCCGGTTGGGACAGGTCATGCCCCCGTCCAGAGCCAGTTTGTAGACCTTTTTTCCGAATGTGGTTTTCAGCTCATAATCCAGAGAGTGATAGGGTTTGCCGTTCCAGTCCATGTTCCGCCTCCTGCCTGCCGGCTGTCCCAAGGAGAATCCGCCGGCGTTTTCACACTTTTTCCATAAGCATATCGGAAAAAAGAGCGGGGCGCAAGCAGTCCAATATTTTTGAGCATATTTCATAAAATATTGTATTGTTTGACCCTTTGCTCTTGTGATATAGTTAAGATAATCGGAAGGCCCGGGAGAGAGCCGGCCGAAAGCGGAGAAAAGGAGAGACAGGCCATGAATGTGGAACAGACAATGGAAATGCTGGACGGGCAGGAGGCGGAGAAGCTGTTAGAGGCCCTTTACGGCAGAGCGCAGGTGCAGGAACAGAAAGAGAGATACCGGGAGGTGTTAAAGGGTTACCGGGACAAATTCGGAGACGGGGAAGTCAAGCTGTTCACCTCCCCGGGGCGGACGGAGATCAGCGGCAACCACACGGACCACAACCACGGAAAGGTGCTGGCGGGCAGCATTAATCTGGACTGTGTGGGCGCGGCAGCGGCCAACCATTCCGCAAAGGTGCGGATTGTCAGCGTCACCTTCGGACAGGAGTTTACTGTGGATTTGAATAATCTGGCTCCCAGCCGGAGAAAGGCGGGAACGGAAGATCTGGTCAAGGGACTGTTAAAGGGATTTCAGGAGTCCGGCTATGAGGTGGGAGGCTTTGACGCCTACATCACCAGCAATGTGATCAGCGCCGCGGGGGTCAGCTCGTCGGCATCTTTCGAGATGCTCCTCTGCTCCATGATCAACACCCTGTTTAACGACGGGCGGATGAGCACTGTGGCCTATGCCCATATCGGCAAATACGCGGAGAATAATTACTGGGACAAGGCATCCGGCCTGCTGGACCAGATGGCCTGCGCGGTGGGCGGTCTGATCACCATCGACTTTATGGAGCCGTCGGATCCGAAGGTGGAGAAGATTGACTTTGATTTCGATTCCCAGAATCACAGCCTGATTATCGTACAGACCGGCCGGGGACACGCGGATCTGAGCGCCGACTACTCCGCCGTGCCCGCGGAGATGAAGAAAGTGGCGGAATATTTCGGGAAGGAATACTGCTCAGAAATCACGGAAAAAGAAGTGATTGACAACCTGGCGAAGGTGCGGGAGTATGCGGGAGACCGTTCCGTGCTCCGCGCCCTCCACTTCTTCGAGGAGAACAAGAGAGTGGAGATCATGGTGAAGGCCCTGAAGGAAGGGCGGTTCGATGTATTTTTGGAGAACATCACCGCTTCCGGCAATTCTTCCTGGAAATGGCTGCAGAACTGTTACACCAATTCCAACTATCAGGAGCAGGGAATCACCATCGCCCTCGCTCTGACGGAGCTGTTTATTGCGGATAAGGGAAGAGGTGCCTGCCGGGTGCACGGCGGCGGTTTTGCCGGTGTGATCATGGCCATGCTGCCCAATGATCTGGTGGATGAGTATGTGGAATATATAGAGAAGGCGTTGGGAGAAGGAAGCGCCTACAGGATGAGAATCCGTCCCTACGGTGCCATCTGCTTTAACGAGTTGTGCCGGTAACACCGGCAGGGCGGCGGGATGCCGCTCACAGCAGGGTGATTTCCCGCCGGTTCACTGCCACCAGCCCGTCCTCCCGCATGGATTTCAGTTCCCGGACCATGGCGCTGCGGTTGACGGAGAGAAAGTCCGCCAGGTCCATCATGGAAAAGGGCAGAGTGAAAGTGGAAGCCCCCTGCTTTGCGGCAAGCTGGCTGAAGTAGCACATCAGCTTGTCCCGGATGGACCGCTGGCTCAGCACCTCCACCCGCTCCCCCAGAAGGCGGGATTTGCGGGAGAGAATGGACAGGATATTCTGCACCAGATCCAGATGTCTGGGACAGGCGTTCCGGCAGGGACGGATCATTTTTTCATAATTAAGGAACAGTACCTGACAGCTGGAGTCGCAGATCACATGGACGCTTCCCAGACTTTCCGTGTGAAAGTCCAGGCCGGCGCCGAAGATCCCGCCTTCGCCCAGGGATTCCAGGATGGTGCGGCTGCCGTTTGCCTCATAGCGGACCACGGAGGCGGTCCCTTTCAGGAGAATGGCCGCTGTTTTGCCGGACTGGTAGGAGTAAATGAGCCGTCCGGCGGAAAATTCCCTTCGGCTGGCTTCCAGGCAGGGCAGCATCTGCTCCACCTGTTCCCGCGGAATTCCGGAAAAAAGCTGGTTTTCGTCCGTATTCATAAAAAATCACCTCCCATACAGGGAAAGATTATCACAGAACTGGTGCAAATGCAACAGACAAAGGAGATGTCCTGTGATACAATGAACCCATGAGCAGAACGGATTTCCTTTCTGCGAAGTATAAATCAAAAAAAGAAGAACATCATGAGAGAAGACGAAGCATGAGAAAGGAGCAGCAATATGAAAAAGTATGTTTGTGACGTGTGCGGCTATGTTTATGACCCGGAGGTTGGAGATCCGGACAACGGCGTGGAGCCGGGAACGGCATGGGAGGATGTGCCTGAGGACTGGGTATGCCCCTTATGCGGAGTAGGCAAGGATCAGTTTTCTGAGGAATAAACAGACGGCAGATGCCGTGAAAATACGTAAAAAGAGGCGCTTCCGGCTGCAGGCCGGGGCGCCTTTTTCAGCACTTCCTTTTAAAATTTTCTTACAAATTCCTAGGATTCTGTGAACTTTCCCTGAATTGGTTGACACAGGATTGCCTTTATCATTATAATGAGGGTATTGTCAAAATGAGGGCAGTCTGTCTGTCCGGACAACATGAGATTTAGGAGAAAATCAATGAGAAAGAAATACAGAAAGAGAGGAACGGCCCTGCTTGTGGGACTGGCTCTGGCTGTGTCCCAGCCGGCGGCCAGCCTGCTTCCCGCCCTGGAGGTCATGGCTTACACGGAGAGAAGCGCCAGTATCAACGGGACCAATGTAAACGTCCGCAGCGGTCCGGGCACCTCCAACTCCGTGGTCACCAGACTGACCCGGGGAGCGGCGGTGACGGTGATCGGCGAACAGACGGCGTCCGATGGGGCGCTGTGGTATCAGGTAAGATTTACCGGAAGCGGGGGATCCCAGGTGACAGGCTTCGTATCTTCCGCCTACATAAAATTTCCCGTATCCTACACATCCGATGCGGATTTTGAGGCATATCTCAACGCTCAGGGATTTCCTGACAGCTACAAGGACAGCCTGAGAGCCCTTCACGCCAAATATCCCAACTGGGTGTTTACGGCCCAGCACACCGGCCTGGACTGGAACGACGCGGTTTCCAACGAAAGTGTGGTGGGCACCAATCTGGTGAGCTCCGGCAGCATTTCCTCGTGGAAGTCCACGGCGGCGGGAGCCTACGACTGGAGCACCAGCACCTGGCCTGGATTTGACGGGAGCTCCTGGGTGGCGGCGTCCCAGGAGATTATCAGCTATTACATGGATCCCAGGAATTTCCTGGATGAGAACTACATTTTCCAGTTTCTGCTTCAGAGTTATGACGGCTCTGTCCACACCATCGAGGGGCTTCAGACCATGCTGAAGGGCACCTTCATGGAAAATGGTTCCGTGGCTTCCAGCGGGGCAGCCGGAAGCGGTTCCTCAGGCACTTCCTCCGGCAGCGCCGTAGACAGCGGGAGTGAAGGTCCGGGAATCGGCATCGGTCCCGGCGGTTCCGGGGACGGGAGCTCTTCTTCCTCCTCCGGTACGACGGGAAACGGGACAGAGAGCTCCGGCGCGGACGGCGGGGTAAGCTATGAGAGCCCGTCTGTGGCTTTAAGCCGCAACGAGGCAGCCACCGTGGCCAGCAGTTACGGCCCGGGTATGGATCTGACCGGAGGGGGAGACGGAACAGAAACTTCTGTGACGGGAACTTCCTCTCAGTCCGGCAGCTCCCAGGCTCCTTCCTCGGGAACCCTTTCCTACGCGCAGATTATCATGAACGCGGCCCAGCAGTCGGGAGTGAATCCCTACGTGCTGGCAGCCATGATCATCCAGGAGAACGGGGCAAACGGCAGCCCCAGTATTTCCGGCACCCGGTCTCCCTATGAGGGATATTACAATTTCTACAATATTGGAGCTTATGCCACCGGCAGTATGGATGCCGTGACCAGGGGACTGTGGTATGCCTCCCAGTCCGGCAGCTACGGACGGCCGTGGAATACGGTGGAGAAGGCTATCATGGGCGGCGCGGAGTACTACGGCACCAATTTTGTACAGGCCGGCCAGGATACCTTTTACCTGAAGAAATTTAACGTGCAGGGCAGCAACCTGTACAAGCATCAGTATATGACCAATGTCCAGGCGGCAGCTTCCGAGGGCTATGAAATGTCCACGGCCTACAGCGATGAGATGAAGCAGACGGCCTTGGAGTTCAAGATTCCGGTGTATACCAATATGCCGGCCACAGCCTGCACCAAACCGGCTCTGGACGGAAGTCCCAACAACAAGCTGGGAGGACTGGCAGTGGAAGGCTTTGCCCTTACGCCCACCTTTAACATGGATACCACATCCTACGACCTGATTGTGGATGAGTCGGTGAGCAGCGTGAACGTACAGGCTTCCGTGCTGGATTCCACGGCTTCCGTGAGCGGTACGGGAACCATCAGCCTGCAGAGCGGAATCAATGAGATCCGGATCAATGTGACGGCTCAGAATGGAACGGTGAGGGAGTATGTCATCCATGTGGTGAGACAGGCGCAGGGTCCCACCTACACCCAGGGCGCCGGAGGAACTGTGCCGGAGACGTCCGCTTCCGGAAGCGCCGGCAGCTCCTCCCAGAGCTCCGGCGGCCAGAGCAGCAGCCAGGATCTTCTCACCGGTCCGGGCATGGGAATGTAGCTGCGGGCGTAGATCGCGGATGGTGATATAATTATAAGGAAAGAAGAGCAGGATAAGATGAAAATAATAAAGTTGAAAAAGGCGCTTTTAGGCGCAGTCATGACCTGTATGCTGGCGGTTACCGTTCCATGGGGGATGCTTACCTCCTTTGCGGCCAGCGTCAGGATCGCATTCTCCGATCCCACAGTGACTGTGGGACAGGAGGTGGATGTGACCCTGAAGATTTCTTCTCTGAGCGGGGAGGCGCTGGGGCGTTCCAGCCTCATGCTCTCCTATGACCCGGATATTCTGGAGTTTGTCAGCGGACCGGACGCCAGCGGCGGAGCCGGATCTGTGAGCGTCCGCCAGACGGCGGAGGCGGGGGCCCAGCAGATGGCCACTTCCCTCACTTTCCGTGCCCTTCAGGCGGGATCGGCCCAGATTACGGTCAGCACCCAGGAGGTGTACGACGCTGATGAACAGATAGCCACGGTAGACCGGCTGGGAAGCTCCACCGTGACGGTGGAGGCGGAAGCGGGAGCTTCCGCAGATGCGGGGCTGAAGTCTCTGAAGGTTTCACCCGGTACCCTTTCCCCGGAATTTTCCACGGATGTGACGGAGTACAGCGTCAGCGTGGGCCCGGATGTGACGAAAATCGCCGTGAGCGCGGAGGCCAATGACGAGTCCGCCACGGTGACGGTGAACGGCACCAGCAACCTGCAGATGGGAGAGAACACGGTGAACTGCGTGGTGACGGCGGCGGACGGACAGAGTCAGACCTACATCATCCATGTGACAAAGACGGAGGGCGGCGCGGAGGCCGGAGGAGCGGTCGCTGCGGGAGATCTGACCGTGGTCATCGACCAGGTGCAGTACAATGTGGCCCAGAGCTTTGACGTGACCACCCTGCCGGAAGGATTTGAGGGCTTCACTTACAATTACAAGGGCCAGGATATTATGGCGGGAAGAGGAATCCAGAAAGACCTGCTTCTCATCTGCCTGGTAAACGGCGACGGGGAGGCCAAATTCTTTATCTACGACGAGGCGAAGGACAGTTTCTCCGCCTATATGGAAGTTTCCACCACGCCGAAGTCGGTGATCGTTCTGACTCCGGACGAGAGCGTGACCGTGCCCGCCGGATTTACGGAGGGAATCATGAATCTGCCGGGAGGCGGCCAGGTATCCGGCTGGGTTCCCGCAGGGGAGGAAAATCCCCAGTATATGATCTTCTACGGCATGAACTGGAACGGTGTGAAGGAATTCTACCGCTATGACCTGGAGGAGAATACGATTCAGAGATATTTCCAGGATATCCCCGGTGTGAGCGGCATTTCTTCCGATCAGTACCAGGATGTGGTGGGCACTTACTCGGATCTGCTCCACGACTATGACATGAGAGGAATCGTGATCATTTTCCTGGGTGTGGTCTGTGCCGGACTGGTGGTGACGCTGATTGTGGTTCTGAAGAAGAAGGGCGGAAAGCCGAAGACGGATGACGGAGGAAAGCCGGAGAAAAAATCCAGACGGAAGCCGGAGGATCATCTGGCGGCGGCAGAACAGGCTGCGTCCAGGGAGGCGGACGTCCGGAAGGAAGAGCCGGAGGAAGAAGCCTTAGATGAAAACCGGGACCAGGGGTCTGAGAACGCCGGTGGCGGGGAAGGATCTGCCCCGGAGGAGGACGATTTCCAGCTGGTGGATCTGGACAGCGACGACGAGGAGCTTCCGGAGGAGAGACAAGAGAATAAAGATGAGGACGACGATATAGAGCTGATTGATCTGTAAGTCCTTGACAGTCCGTCCCGGGAAAAGGGCAGTGCCTTTCCCGGGACGGACTTCTATTTACCGGCCGGAAAAAATAAGTATTGACGAGAGCTTATTGTTTTGTTATACTAACACTAGAACAGATATAACGAAAGATGGTGTTTCTATGATAGTGGAGATTGATTTTAACAGTGATGAAGCATATTATGTTCAGCTCTGCAACCAGATTATACTGGGAATAGCCACGGACCGGATCCGGGAAGGAGAGGTATTGCCCTCTGTGAGACAGATGGCGGACCGCATCGGGATCAACATGCACACAGTCAACAAGGCATATGCTGTACTGAGGCAGGAGGGATTCGTCAAACTGGACCGGAGACGGGGAGCCATCGTCTCTCTGGATGTGAACAAGCTCCAGGCCCTGGAGGAGATGCGCCGGGATCTTGGGGTGGTTCTGGCCAGAGGGGTCTGTAAAAATGTGAGCCGGGAGGAGGTCCACAGCCTGGTGGATGAGATTTTTGACCGGTTTGCAGGGGGCGGAGAGTAGTCACAGCTCCCGTTGATACTGTCAACAGAACCGGGAACGGGAATCGGCCGGAGGGCAGATGGTTTCCGGCGTTCATAAAGGACGTTTGTCCGCGGAGGATAGAACATGTTGTGTGAGAGATGTAAAGCCAGAGAGGCTACAATACAGTATACAGAGGTAGTAAACGGAGTGCGGACGGAGCACAATTTCTGCGCCCAGTGCGCCAGCGAGATGGATCTGGGGCAGGATTTCCCACTGGGAAGGCTGCTGTCCGGACTGCTGGGGCTGGGGGCCGGAAATCCCAGAGAGGAAAATTACAGCCAGGTGGTCTGCCCCACCTGCGGCACCAGCTACGAAGAATTTGTGAAGACCAGCCGGTTTGGCTGTCCGGACTGCTATGAGGTTTTTGACCTGCTGATCAGCGACAAGATCAAGCAGCTGCAGGGAAGCGACTGCCACCGGGGCAAGAAGGCAAAGAATGCCCAGACGCCGGAGGCTGAGGAGACGGCTCAGAGTATTTCCGGGGAGGAGGACCGAACCGCCAGCGTGGAGGAGCAGATCGCCCGCCTGTACGCCTGTCAGCAGGCTGCGGTAAAGCGGGAGGACTACGACGAGGCGGCCCGCTGCCGGGATGAGATCCGAAAATTAAAAATGGGAAGTGAGACAGATGCTTAAATGGTTTGAAGAGACAGATAAAGAAAATCCCAATATTGTTTACAGCCGGGTCCGCCTGGTGAGAAACTGGGCGGAATATCCGTTTTCCGGGAAGCTGACGAAGGATCAGGCCCGGGAGATGGTGGGCAGACTGGAAAAGGGAATGAGAGACTACTGCCTGGAGGACGACCGGGATTACGATTACACCCTGCTGGAGAATTTAAGCGACCTGGACCGGAGAGCCTTAAGGGAGCGGCGGATTTTAAACGCCACTCTGGCGGGAAAGAAGGATCCGGTGGGCCTGATTCTCTCCAGAGATGAGAAGGTCAGTCTGGTGCTCAACGGAGACGACCACATCCGGATGCAGTTTATCGCTCCGGGGATGCACTTAAAAGAGCTGTGGAAGGAGGCAGACCGGACAGACGACTATATCAACGGCCGGTTTAACTATGCCTTTGACAGCAAATACGGATATCTCACCGCCTACCCCACCAATGTGGGCACCGGCCTGAGAGCCTCGGCGGTGGTTCACCTGCCGTCTCTCTCGTCGGGCAGGAAATTCAGCAGCCTGCTGGGAGAGATGAGCCGGTTTGGGGCCAGCATCCGCGGACTTTACGGGGAGGGCAGTGAAAACTACGGTTCCCTCTATGTGGTGTCCAACCAGAAGACTCTGGGAGTGACGGAAGAGGAGATCGTGGAGATTGTGGAGAAAGTGGCCAGACAGCTGAGCAGCCAGGAGAGGCAGGTGCGGGAGATGGCCCTGTCTTCCGACCGCCTGGGACAGCAGGATGAGGCCTATAAGTCCTACGGCGTGCTGAAATATGCCAGAAGACTGAGCTGGAAGGACGCCATGGTATTCCTTTCCCGGCTGATGACGGGGGTGGAGGACGGAACTGTGGAGTTTGAAGGCCCCTGCCCGGTGTTCGGCATCATGCTGGGGATCCAGAAGGCCAACCTTCAGAAAATCTCAGAGCGGCCCCTCTCCCGGGCGGAGCTGGACATTGCCAGGGCCAGCTATATCCGGTCGGAGCTGCCGGAGCTGAAAACGGCCTGAGAAGGGGGCGGAAAATCCGCCGCCGCTGCGAAAATAAAGGACTAGACTAGGAGGATTATTTGCATGACAGGCAGATTTGAAAAATTTACCCCTCAGGCGAGGGAGGCCATAAGGCTGGCGGAGGAGGCATCCAGGACCTTAAGCCATGGCTCCGTGGGGACGGAGCACCTGCTTCTGGGACTGCTGGAGGAAGGCACGGGAGTGGCTTTCCGGGTGCTCTCCGAGTGCGGCGTGGAAAAGGAAAAAGTGATTGAGCTGATGCAGGAGCTGATCTCCGGAAGCAATGCTTTAAAGACGAGAAGTGAGATGTGGACGCCCCGGGCGGAGCGGGTGCTGGAAAACAGCTACCACGAGGCAGTGAGGTTTAAGGCTCCTTTGGTGGGAACAGAACACATTCTCATCGCCATTATCCGGGAAAATGACTGCGTGGCCACCAGGATTTTAAACACCATGGGAGTGTCAGTACAGAAGATCTACGTGGACCTCTTTTCCGCCATGGGGGAGGATGCCCCGGCGGGGAGAGAGGACGCGCAGACGGGCAGGGGGAAAAAGGGAACCCCTGTCCTGGACAGCTACAGCCGGGACCTGACGGCTCTGGCCAGAGAGGGAAAGCTGGACCCTGTGATCGGGAGAAACCGGGAGATCAGCCGGGTGATCCAGATCTTAAGCAGGAGAACGAAGAACAATCCCTGTCTGATCGGAGAACCGGGAGTGGGCAAGACGGCCGTGGTGGAAGGCCTGGCCCAGATGATCGTATCCGGAAATGTGCCGGAGACCATCGCGGGAAAACGGGTGGTAACTCTGGACTTATCCGGCATGGTGGCAGGATCCAAGTACCGGGGTGAGTTTGAGGAGAGAATCAAAAAGGTGCTGGCAGAGCTCCGGGATGACGGGGATGTGCTGCTGTTCATCGATGAGATCCACACCATCATCGGCGCGGGAGGCGCCGAGGGGGCTCTGGACGCCTCCAATATTTTAAAGCCGTCCCTGGCCAGGGGCGAGCTGCAGCTGATCGGCGCCACCACCATAGAGGAGTACCGGAAATATATTGAGAAGGATTCCGCCCTGGAGCGGAGGTTCCAGCCGGTGACCGTGGACGAGCCGGATGAGGAGGCCTCCATCGCCATTTTAAAGGGGCTGAAGGGAAAATATGAGGAGCACCACAAGGTGACCATCACCGACGAAGCCATTGAGGCGGCGGTAAAACTGTCCGCCAGATACATCAACGACCGTTTTCTGCCGGATAAGGCCATCGACCTGATCGATGAGGCTTCCTCCAAGGTGCGGCTCCAGAGCTTTGTGGAACCGCCGGAGATCCGCAGCCTGGAGAAAGATATCGAAAACCTGGAGGAGCAGAAGGAGGCCGCCATCCGCACGGAGGCCTACGAGAAGGCGGGCGATATCAAGAAAAAGCAGGAGAAGAAGCGGGAGAAGATCGAGAAGCTCCGCCTGAAATGGGAGAAAGAGAAGGCCGCCAGAAAGCTGGTCGTGGGAGAGGGAGAGATCGCGGACGTGGTGTCCGGATGGACCAGGATCCCGGTGAAGAAGCTGGCGGAGGAAGAGTCTGAGCGGCTGAGAAATCTGGAATCCATTCTCCATGAGCGGGTGGTAGGCCAGGAGGAGGCGGTGACCGCCGTCTCCAAGGCAATCCGCCGCGGCCGGGTGGGACTGAAGGACCCGAAGCGGCCCATCGGCTCCTTCCTGTTCTTAGGACCCACCGGAGTGGGAAAGACGGAGCTGTCCAAAGCTCTGGCGGAGGCCATGTTCGGCACGGAGAGCGCTCTGATCCGTGTAGATATGTCTGAGTACATGGAGAAGCACAGCGTGTCCAAAATGATCGGATCCCCGCCTGGATATGTGGGCTACGACGAGGGCGGTCAGCTGAGCGAGAAGGTGAGAAGGAATCCCTACTCCGTGATCCTGTTTGACGAGGTGGAGAAGGCCCATCCCGACGTGTTCAACATCCTTCTTCAGGTACTGGACGACGGTCATATCACCGACGCCCAGGGCCGCAAGATCGATTTTAAGAACACGGTGATCATCATGACCTCCAATGCCGGCGCGGAAAATATCATTTCCCCGAAGCGGCTGGGATTTGCGTCCGCCAATGACGAGCAGGAGAACTACAAGTTCATGAAAGACCGGGTGATGGAAGAGGTGCGGCGCCTGTTCAAGCCCGAATTCTTAAACCGGATCGACGACATCATCGTGTTCCATCCATTGAACCGGGAGCACATGAAAGAGATCGCCGGCATCATGTTAAAGACGATCGAGAAGCGCAGCCAGGCCCAGCTTCACCTGACCTTGAACGTCACCGACCAGGCCAAAGAATTCCTGATCGAAAAGGGCTATGACGAAAAATACGGCGCCCGTCCCCTGCGGCGCACCATCCAGAACCTGCTGGAAGACAAACTGGCGGAGGAAATCCTGGACGGCAGCATAAAGGAAGGCGACACTGTCCTCATAGACGCCGCCGACGGCGCCCTCAATTTCTCAGCCCAGGACGAGACAAAACACTAGCAAAATATCAGGGGGCGTGGTATAATGTCCACGTCAGCAATGAGCAGTGCGGGACAGTCAGATTCCGGGCGGCGTTGTGCTCGCACATAAGCCGCCCGGAATCTGCACTGTCCCATAGGGCGAATGCCCGTGAGCGAGATGGAGCGGAGCGGAATCGAGCGCGCACTGCGGCCTCCGTCCCCCCGCGAGCCCAGCGAAGCGTCGGCTCGCCTTCGTGACGGCTGAGAAATCTTAGGCCTCCATCCCTGCGAGCCCAGCGAAGCGTCGGCTCGCCCCCATGACGGATGAGAAACCCCAGGCCTCCGGCTCACCGCACTCTCCCCGCCATTTTTTCGCTCATGCAGCTGCAGCCATACAACACAAAAACATAAAACCATATCAGAACACTTTTAGAGAACCAGGAGGGGCAAGGATATGCCGGTAGTTGAGGAATTAATCCGCACAGAACAGGATGGAACCATCAGCTTTGGAAACTACAAATTAAGCACAAAATCCAAGCATGACAATTTTGAGCATGACGGAGACCTGTATAAAGTAAAAACCTTTTATGAGATCACCAAATTGGAAAAGAACGGATTGTTCGTATACGAGTCCGTGCCGGGAACTGCAGTTGAGCATTTTCAGGTGGACGACACGAAAGTGGAATTCCTGGTGGAGGGCAGTCAGGATGCCCAGATCACTCTGCAGCTGGAAGAGGACTGCGAATATGAAGTGTTCGTGGATGACGCGGCCGTGGGCAGTATGAAGACCAATATGAGCGGCAAGCTGGTCGTGGGAGTGGAACTCAACGAGGGAACAGCGGTGAAGGTGACCGTGATCCGCAAATAAGAAGAAAGCAGGGAAGACCGCAGCGGGCTGATAGGAGCTCCTGCGGTTTTTCTTTTTTGCGTGACAGATCCGGCAGCGGCTGTCGTCCCGGAGACCGGATCTTCGCGGATTTTCGGGGGCGGCGGATTGCCGGACAGCGGGCGGCTCTGAGAGCTGCCGTCCGCCGCGCATCCCATCAGTGTCAGAAGGAAAGGAGACTTTATGGCGAAGGCAAAGACCATATTTTTCTGCAAGGAGTGCGGCTACGAATCGGCGAAATGGATGGGACAGTGTCCCGGCTGCAAGGCGTGGAACACCTTTGTGGAGGAGCCTGCGGAGAAGAAAACGGCAGGCAGGGGAATGGGAATTTCATCCATGGCGAAAGGGGGAGGCCGTCCGGCCAGGATTCATCCCTCCTATCTGGATGAAATTTCCGTGGAGGAGACAGACCGGATGGGGACCGGCTTTCAGGAGCTGGACCGGGTGCTGGGAAGCGGAATTGTGGCCGGTTCCCTGGTTCTGGTGGGCGGAGACCCGGGCATCGGAAAATCCACTCTGCTGCTTCAGGTCTGCCGGAATCTGGCCCAGGCCGGGAAGAAAGTCCTCTACATTTCCGGGGAGGAATCCCTAAAGCAGATCAAGCTGCGGGCGGCCCGCATCGGAAAAGTGACCGGGGATCTGCGGTTTCTGTGCGAGACCAATCTGGAACTGATCCAGGAGGTGATCGAGGAGGAACAGCCGGATGTGGCGGTGATCGACTCCATCCAGACCATGTTCCGGGAGGAAATCAGCTCTGCTCCGGGAAGCGTCAGCCAGGTGAGGGAGTCCACCAATCTCCTCATGCTGCTGGCAAAGAGCAGGGGAATCGCCATTTTCATCGTGGGGCATGTGACGAAGGAAGGCATGGTGGCCGGTCCCCGGGTGCTGGAACATATGGTGGATACAGTGCTCTATTTTGAGGGGGACCGGAGCGACACCTACCGGATCCTGCGGGCGGTGAAAAACCGTTTTGGCTCCACCAACGAGATCGGCGTGTTTGAGATGGAGGAGGAGGGGCTGAAGGAAGTGGAGAATCCGTCGGAATTTCTCCTCTCCGGACGGCCGGAGGACGCCTCAGGGGCGGCGGTGGCCTGCCTGATGGAGGGAACCAGGCCCATTCTCCTGGAGGTCCAGGCTCTGGTGACGGCCACCAGCTTCGGAATGCCCAGGCGGACGGCGGCGGGAACGGACTACAACCGGGTCAACCTGCTCATGGCTGTCCTGGAAAAACGGTGCCGCTATGAGATGTCCCGGTATGACGCCTATGTAAACATCGCCGGCGGTCTGCGGATGAATGAGCCGGCCCTGGATCTGGCCATCGTCATGGCCCTGGTATCCAGCCTGAAAGACCGCTCCATCGACCCCAAAACCGTAATCTTCGGCGAGGTGGGGCTGTCGGGGGAGGTCCGGGGAGTTTCCATGGCAGAGCAGCGGGTCAACGAGGCGGTGAAGCTGGGATTTGAAACCTGCATCCTTCCGCAGATCTGTCTGGAGAAACTGCGCCGGACGGACGGAATCCGCCTGATCGGCGTGAGGAATGTGCGGGAGGCCATTGATACCTTAAAATGAGGATGAAAGATGAATGTAAAGGATTACAGGTATATTATTGAGATTGCTGATCAGGAAGGAATTTCTCAAGCGGCAGAAGCTTTATGTATTACCCAGTCTGCGCTGACCAAATTTCTCCAAAGGACGGAAAAGGAGTTGGGAATTACTCTTTTTCTGCGGAAGAATAATCGCCTGGTTTTGACAGAGGCTGGACGTTATTATGTGGAGAAGGGAAGAGAAATTGTAAAACTGGATTATGAGATAGAAGAAGGAATTGCTCAAATTATAGAGAATCGGGAAAATCACATTCGTATAGGCTGCAGTGTTGGAAGAGAAGACTATATGATTCAAAATGTAATCGCACCGTTTATGGAAAAAAATCCGAATGTCTGTGTACAGATATTGGGAGGAAGCACATCAACCCGTTTGACTATGGTAGAAAAAAATGAGCTGGATTTTGCATTGGTGACATCCCGGGATTATAGACCAGGTCTTTATTATGATCCGGTTGGGGAGGCTTCTCTTGTACTTGCGGTTCCGGTAGATTCTCCGGTCATTGAGCGGGCGCAGAAAGAGGAGAACAGCTGTTATCCGGTTGTTGCGCTAGAGGACTGGATAGATCAGCCTTTTATTCAATTATCGGCAATGACAGCTTCTGGAAAGATGCTCCGTGATTTTTTTAAAAAGAAAGGGGTGACGCCGGTAATTCGACTGGAGGTAAACAGTGTGAGGAGCGCAATGATAGCAGTGGAAGCCGGGATCGGAAATGCAGTATTTTGGGAAGTTCCGAGGAAAAGAAGAAAAGTGGAATATTTATATTTGAGAGAATTGCGTCCGGAATCACAGAGGATGTATTTGGCATATCGCTCTGATTATTATATGTCACCGCCTGGAAGAGATTTGATTCGCCTGTTTCGGCAGGGGGAGCAGAAGAAAGAAAACTAAAACGGTTGATAAGATATAAGGCTTTCACAAATTGTGAGGCCTTATATTTTATTTCTTGTATTCCATTAAGGAATATATATTGTAATAATTGGAATTTGATTCCGACCAATATGGATGATATGCTTATAATATACAAAAAAGGAGGGATAAAAATATGCAAGATTACAAAAAGGGCATATCATCTCTGGCTGTTCGGATACGATGGATTTCTGTTCAGTGTTATGAGATTGTACTGCCTAATGGGAAGGTAATTGTAACGGATCCATTTTATTGGGACGCCAGTCATTATGATGGTCTCACAGAATTGACAGCAAATCAAAAAATGGAAAAAGAGGTATATGCCCAGCGCGGATTTTCCGTGGAAGAGTTTACGGGAGCGGATTATATTATCCTGAATCATATCCATGGAGATCATTCCAATATCGTGGGAGAATTGTGGAACCGTTTTTATGGCCGTGTACTGGTTCCTGGAGACTGCGCGTTTGAGTTAGCCAGAGTTTATGATATTCCGTATGCGGCAGTTTATCCGATTTATCCGGGAAATACCTATTATTTTGATGATTTTACGTTAAAAACTTATCCGGGTGCCCATGACAACAGAGCATTCAGAGAAAAGAAGTTTAAGAGACCGAGTCAGATGATCAATGATTTCGCTGGATCAGAAGGCTTTGGCGTTCCCTGTCCGAACCAAACAGGTCCGTTAGGATCTATGTACAACATTAATTTTATGATTCAGACTTTGAACAATTTTAAGATTGATTTCAGTGCCGGAAGAGATTATGAAGAGCATGCGGAGCATATGAGAACAGAATGTCCGAATATTATGCTCAGACACCGCATTCGCTCTTATTCACCGGAGGAATTTGCAGGTCAAATAGAAAAAATGGGCGCTCAGCTGGCATTGCCCTTACATCACAATAACGCCAGAGCTAAGGATGAGGATCTTAATGAGTATTTCCGCAAGGTCAATGATGTGTTGATTTCTCATGGAAGCTCAGCAAGAGCATTTAATCCGGAACCTTATAAATGGTATAGCATTCAACTGTCAATCATTAATGAAGACTAACAAATGAGGGGGAGAAGTAGATGTCATTACAGGTTATGATCGTATTTGCAGTGGCGGTTGTTATGATTGCTTGTTTCTGCAGCGGAAAACTTTCTTATCCAGCTGTGGCAATTTCAGTCATTGTTGTTTTGGAGGTAACGGGAATTCTTCCCGCATCCCAGGCATGGAGTGGATTTTCCAGTACGACGGCTATTTTATTTGCCAGCATGTTTGTTCTGGCTGCGGGGCTTGCAAAAACATCTCTGCTGTCGAAGCTTGCCACTATTATTGTACCGGAAGGCAGCAGTGAGAGAAGAGCGGTGATCGGCTGCTGCCTGCTGTCCATTTTTTTGACGATATTCAGCAATACTTCGTCTACAATGGCAACATTGACTCCGGTGTGTTTTAATGTGGCAAAGAAAGCGGGGATATCACCGAAGCGTCTGTTGAAGCCGGCGGTAGATCTATCCAGTATATGGGCTGCAGTTCTTCCGGTGGGAATTGGCTTAACCGCTTACAGTGTCAGCAATGAATTAGTGGCTTCTCTGGGCGGAGAACCGACTTTCACAGTGCTTACGTTCATGTCAGCACGTCTTCCCATTGTTTTTATCGTGACTTTATTTGTCTGCTTTATTGGATATAAATTTGCACCCAGCGACTACGAAAACATCGATATGGAAAGCATGGTCGGCAAGGATGATGAAAATGGGAAGAAGAAGGCATCTACTCTCAGCGCAGGCAAAGAAAAGTTAACCTATATTATTTTTATCTGCGCAATTCTTGCCATGATTGCCAGCAGCTATGTAGATTTTATCAGCGCATCTACCTGTGCGGCAATCGCGGCGCTGCTGATGGTATTTACAGGAATTTTGTCAGAAAAAGAGGCCATGAAGTCCATTAATTTAAAGGTAATTGGCATATACGCAGGAACGATTGCTCTTGCCAATGGTATCAGCGCTTCGGGTGCCAATGAGGTAATTTCCGAATTTATGAATAACGTCCTGGGCGGAATGACCAATCCCTATCTGATAGCGTTTATTTTGATGATCGGCGCAGCTATTGCCACACAGTTTATGAACAATTCCAGTACATTAAATATTTTCCGTATTCTTGCGGCTGTGGTAGCGGTAGCCTGTGGATTTGACGCGAGATCAGCAATGATTGCGGTTGAGATGGGAGCAACATGCTCTGTTCTCACGCCAATGGCATCAGCAACTCAGGCTATGGTATTTGCTTCGGGTGGCTATACCATGAAAGAATATTTCAAATGTGGATTTCCGCTTTTTGTGCTTTATATTGCGCTATATATGATTTATGTTCCGAATGCGTTTCCGGCAATTTAAAAAACTGTCAAAATAAATAAAAAAAGAATATAGTCAATATTAAAATTGTTCAAAACATAGATAATCTACTTGACAATTAAGCAACTTTATTATATAAGAAAACTATAAGGCAACGAATGTATTTTTGCCCGGGCAAAAGGGAGCGTATGCTGCCGTCAGGCAGCGGAAAGGAGATTATCATGAGTTTGAACGAGGAAATTCTTAAGCTGGCAGATGAATACGAAGATTATATTATCGCCTGCCGCCGGAAGGTGCACACCTTTGCGGAGGTGGCGATGCACGAAAATAAGACTCACCAGATGATTCTGGAGGAAGCGGAAAAACTGGGGCTGCCCTATGAGGAGGTTCCCACCACCAGCGTGATCGTGAAAATGGATACGGGCCGTCCCGGCAAGGTGGTGGCTCTCCGGGCAGACATCGACGCCCTGCCTCTGGAGGAGTCGGAGACCAATCTCACCGGCGCCAGAACCTGCCGTTCGGAGCAGTCGGGAACCTGCCACGCCTGCGGCCACGACGGCCACACGGCCATGTTGCTGGGAGCCATGCAGGTGCTGTTCCGGCTGAAAGATCAGTTAAGCGGAACGGTGCTGTTCTGCTTTGAGGAGGGGGAAGAGCCCAACAGCGGCGTGCAGGCTCTGCTGAAAGCTCTGGAGAAATACCATGTGGACTACTGCTGGGCCATTCATGTGTACGCCGAACTGGAAGAGGGGAAGATGTGCGTGGATCCCGGCGCCAGAATGGCAGGGGCCGTGGTCATCGACGCCACCTTCCACGGAAAGAGCGGCCACGGTTCCCGCCCAGACCTGGCGGCCAATCCCATTTTCTGCGGAGCCAACTTCCTGAACAATCTGTGCGTGGCCTTTGGCAACCAGGTGACTGCCGGCAAGACCGTTACCCTGGGACTGACCATGTTCCACGGAGGGGACGTGACCAACGTAATTCCCGATCGGGCCCGCATTCAGGGAACTTACCGCTTCTTCGACATGGAAGAGGGGAAAAAATGCCTGGAGCTGACCAAACAGGTGGCGGAGCACACGGCCGCCATGCACAAGTGCACGGTGGAGTTTGCGCCGGATGCCATCGGAGGTCCCACCGTGACCGATCCGGCCTGCGCAGAGATCGCATCCCGCGTGTTAAACGAAATCCTGCCGGAGGGGACGGTGGTTCACTGCGATCCCTGGTACGCGGGAGAATCCTTCCGTCTCTGGCTGGAGAAATACCCGGGAGTATTCGCGTTCCTGGGAATTAAGAATGAGGCGGAGGGTTACGGCGCCCCTCACCACAACAGCAAATTTGATTTCAATGAGAAAGTGCTGAAGACAGGAGCCATTTCCACAGTCCGCTACGCGGTGGAGATGCTGTCCCAGCAGTAAAAAAGATCCGGCCCAAACCATATCGGAATGGGCCGGATTTTTTTCTGCGGGCTGTCAGGAATTCTGTTCGTCGGCTTCTTCGTCCACATCCCAGTCGCTGATGTCCAGAAGGCCGGGTACCAGTTCTCTGGCGCTGGTTCGCAGGATAATGGATCCCTTTTCAGCGGTGGCTCCTGACGGGTCGCCGCCGATTCCTATGGGTGTTCCGTCCTCCGTTTTCCAGTCCTCTGACATCCAGCTGATGGAGGCCCCGCCGTAGGGCTTTAAAGCCCTGGTGTGGAGGAATGGGGCGGGGATTCCCGCCTGGGCGGTGTCCAGCTTTACCAGGGACGGATCCACCGCCATAACCATGGATGTCTCCATCTCTCCGCCGTGGAAATCCCAGATATTGCCGGGAGAGACGGTGGCCTTCACGTCCGGATGGCTGAAAGCGCCGGAGGAAAGGTAAAAAGCGTACAGCCCCAGGTCGCTGCGCAGCTCCCGGCTGAGAATCTGTACCAGAGGCGCGTTGCCGCCGTGGCAGATGAGAAAGGCGATCTTTTTAAAGCCGTGGCGGGCCAGGCTTTCGCAGATGTCATAGAGCAGGTGATAGTAGGTGTCCGGGCGGAAGGTGACGGAACCACAGAAATTTTTGTGTTCCGTGCTCAGACCCACAGGGATCACCGGGAAGACCAGCATGGGAAAATCCTCGCATACGGCTTCCAGCTCTTCTTTCAGATAAGAGACCATGGCATTTGCGATGATGTCGTCGGTCCCCAGGGGGGCCTGATTTCCGTGCTGTTCCAGGGCGCCTAAGGGGATGAGGACGATGGTGTGTTTCCGGTCCAGCTGCTCCATTTCCAGCCGGGTGAGATCCTGGTAATTTCTTATCATAAGTTATTTCCTCCTTCTTCTGCCGCCTGCAGTCAGTGGACGGCCGGTTTTGCCAGGTGGGAGAAGGCCCGCAGCCGGTCGTAGAGCAGGAAGGCCACAATGCAGTTTAAGCTGATTTTGATAATATTAAAGGGAATGGTGGCCAGAATGATAAAGCCGGTCAGATTGTGGATGGCCGGATTTACGGAAGCCACAATCTGGATAACGCTGTCTAATGGCAGCTCCATGGCCTTTGCGTACAGGGGCAGGGTGATGAACGCGTTGCAGAAGCAGGCAAACAGGGTGCGGATGGGCACGCTGACGGCCAGGGAGAGCCCGGCAGCCCGCTTCGTCTGTCCCAGACGGCTGTAGACCAGCCACACAGGCACCACAAACAGGGCTACGCCGATCAGATTGGCGAATTCTCCCACATACATGGTGGTGGTTCCCACGGTGACCAGCTTCACCAGAATTTTCAGAATCTCCACCCAGGCAGCGGAAGCCGGCCCGAAGAGAAAGAGGGCGATGACAGACGGCACGTCGCTGAAGTCGATCTTGTAAAACGGCGGCATGAGCGGCACCGGAAATTCCAGGCTCATAAGCGCGCCGGCAGCAGCGGCCAGCATGGCCGTGCAGATCAGTTTCTGAGTATCCCATTTTGTTTTCATGACAAAAACCTCCTGAATCTGTTTTTGCAGTGAAACGTCCTCCAGCGGCCGGAGCCGGATACTTTTTCTGTGACTGTCATCAAAAGCTTTTGGGCAAAAGAAAAAGCCCGGGCCCGGGGCCTGAGCTTAATAATCGCCAATTCGAAAAAGAGATCCTCTTTTCCCGGAATTGTCTTCTCCCATCCAGACTATACTGTCGGTTTTGGAATTGCACCAAATCAGCCGCATGGAATATGCGGGTCGCGGACTGTCACCGCCGGTGGGGAATTGCACCCCGCCCCGAAGAACTATTCATTGCTGTGCCTATTGTAACGCAGAGCGGGAAAAGATACAAGAGTTTTTTGAAAAATTTGGGGGCAGGGCGGTTTTTGGCCATGGACATCCGCCGGTTCTCTGATTATAATGGGACGAAAAAGGGAGGAATGACGATGGTTTATGAGCTTTATCTGGAGGCAGTGAGAACGAAGGTGACCCGGTTTGAGCACGCCTCCCGGCTGATCAACGGAAAGGAGCTGGCCTGCGCTGTGGGGATGGCCTTCCAGCAGGCAGGACTTCCCATGCCGGAGCCGGAGGCGGGCACGGAGGCGGAAAATTTCCAGAATGAGAGCCTGAAGGCGCTGGAGGAAAAGAGCGGAGTGGCGGAAAAGCTGATGGATGCCATCCGGGGATATTCCCGCCGGGATGAGAAGGTGGATGAGGATATGCTGGCGGTGCTGAAGCTGGCCTATGACGCCGGCCTGTAGGCCGGCACCTGGAATATTGGCGTCTGCTTTGGCGTCCGTTTTTTAGACACCAGAAGACGGTTCCTTTCATGGAATACCGGCGGTATAACTGCTCTGGCAAATGAAAAATGGCTGTAACTCCTTGTTTTATCAGGAATCACAGCCATTCATTCAACTTATAAGAAACAGGGGAAGAGGGGCTCGAACCCCCATCTACGGTTTTGGAGACCGCTGCTCTACCATTGAACTATTCCCCTTTGAGGTCTTGCACGAATTTCTCATGCCTGAATATAATAGCACAGATAAATCCCTCTGTCAACACAAAAAATTGGTTTTTTCAGAAATATTTTGAAAAAATGTGGAAATCAAAGGGGAGCAGACCCCGGGAGAAGCATAAGAATAGGGAAGAATCGACAAAAATATTTTCCCAAAACCGGGGAGAACTATAATTGTGAAAAAGGAAACTGAGAACGGTTCCTAAATGGGAAAAACAGGAATACGAAAAATGCAGAAGGACAAAATCCTTTTTTTCTGCCGTCATGGATAAACTGCACAAAACTGGAAGAAATTTCTCAGTTTTTCAAAAATTTGACAGGGATTGAAAGAAATGGTATATATATGGTGATGCTTTTAATGACCGACTATGAACAGATAGTATGTCTGATAAATAGCCAAACAATTAGAAGGAGAGATTATTAATATGACAAAACAGAGAAGAATCATGCTGCCTACTGTTGCAGATGCAAAGGAATTTGTGTCCGTGGCTTCCAAGTGTGACTTTGACATTGATGTATTTTATAATCGTGTAATCATTGACGCAAAATCCATTCTGGGAGTCCTGAGTTTGGATCTGACCAGAGTGCTCACCGTATCCTATTCCGGCGAGAACCAGGAATTTGAAGAGTTCCTGGACGAGAAGGCTGCAGACAAGATCCACGCAGCTTAATCATCCCGGAGGCAGGGAAGAGAAAAAGAGGCGCTGTCCGACCGCGATGCGGTTTCAGGACAGCGCCTTTTTTAGGTTCGGCGGCATGGAAGAAAAGCAAAAAGCGGGGCTTTCCCCTTACAGGTCCCGCCGGGGAATGATTGCGGGGACGCTTCTTTTTGTATATAATGAAATGGAAATTTGCAGAGAAAGCCGGGGAGAGCCATGAGGGCAGAGAAAGAGAACATCATAACCATATCCGTGAGAAATCTGGTGGAGTTTGTGCTCCGCTCCGGAGATCTGGACAACCGCAGGACCTCGTCGGCGGAGAAAGATGCCATGCAGGCGGGAAGCAGGATTCACCGGAAGATTCAAAAGAGCATGGGAGCGGGATACCAGGCGGAGGTGAAGCTTTCCTGCCAGGTTCAGGAGGAGGAGTTTACCTTCCGGGTGGAAGGAAGGGCGGATGGAATCCTCACGGAGCCGGGTGGAGTGACCATTGACGAGATCAAGGGGGTGTACCGGAATCTGTCCCGCCTGGAGGAGCCGGTGCCGGTCCACATGGCCCAGGCCATGTGCTACGCCTATTTTTACAGCAGGGACCGGGAGCTGTCCTCCATCGGCGTCCAGGTCACCTACTGCAGCCTGGAGACGGAGGAGATCCGCCGGTTCCGGGTGGAAAAGTCCTTTGAGGAGCTGGAGGAATGGTTCCGGGGACTGCTCCACGAGTATGTGAAATGGGCCAGGTACCTGTATCACCACGGACTGCGAAGGGATGCCTCCATCCGGGATCTGCCCTTTCCCTATCCCTACCGGGAGGGTCAGAAGGAACTGGCGGTGGCAGTTTACCGCAGCATAGCCAGAAAGCGGAATCTCTACATTCAGGCCCCCACCGGCATCGGGAAGACCCTGGCGGTGGTGTATCCCGCCCTGAAAGCGGTGGGGGAGGGCCTGGGGGACAAAATCTTTTACCTGACGGCCAAGACCATCACCAGGACGGTGGCGGAGGAGACATTCCATCTTCTCCGGGAGAGAGGTCTCTATTACACCACGGTGACGGTGACGGCGAAGGAAAAGCTGTGCATTCTGGAAAAACCGGACTGCAATCCCCAGGCCTGCCCCTATGCCGCCGGCCATTTTGACCGGGTCAACGACGCGGTGTACGACATGATCCACCAGGAGCAGGAGATCACCAGGGAGGTGATCCTGGAATACGCGGAGAGATACCGGGTCTGTCCCTTTGAGTTCTGCCTGGATCTTACCAACTGGAGCGACGGGATTATCTGCGACTACAACTATGTATTTGATCCCAATGTACGGCTGAAACGGTATTTCGCGGACCAGACGAAGGGGGAGTATCTGTTTCTGGTGGACGAGGCCCACAATCTGGTCTCCAGGGCCAGGGAGATGTACAGCGCCTCCCTCGTGAAGGAGGACGTTCTGGCGGCAAAAAGGCTGGCGAAGGGGAAAAGCCCGGCGCTGGGAAAGGCCCTGGACCGGTGCAACCGCCTGCTGCTGGAGATGAAGCGGGAGTGCGGGGACTGGGAGCTGCTGGAGAGCGTGGCGCCCCTGATGCAGACCGTGGCCGGAGTCTGCGGAGAGCTGGAGGAACTGCTGGAGGAGGAGCCTGCCTTCGAGGGAAGGGAGGAGCTGCTGGAATTTTATTTTCAGATCCGGGATTTCTCCATGATCTATGAGCTGACGGACGACTGCTACCGGATATATTCCCAGATCCGGGAGGACGGCAGCTTTATGGTGCGTCTGTTCTGCGTGGACCCGTCGGGAAATCTGGCAGCCTGCCTGGAACAGGGCAATTCGGCGGTGTTTTTCTCCGCCACTCTCCTTCCGGTAAATTACTATAAGGAACTGCTCAGCGGAGATCTCCAGGAGTATGCGGTGTACGCCCATTCCCCCTTTCCTAAGGAGAACCGGCTTCTTATGGTGGCCTCGGACGTGAGCAGCCGGTACACCAGAAGAAACCGGGGAGAGTACGAGAAAGTGGCGGAGTATATCCGGAAGATTGCCGGGGGGAAAGCGGGCAACTACATGGTGTTTTTTCCTTCCTATCAGTATATGGACCAGGTAGCCGGGATTCTCAGGGAGTGGGAGCCGGATTTTGACTGGACTGAGCAGAAGAGCCGCATGGGAGAGCGGGAGAGGGAGGAGTTTCTGGAGCAGTTTGAACAGGAGCGCAGCCGCCCCTTCGTGGCTCTGTGCGTCATGGGCGGAGTGTTCTCCGAGGGGATCGACCTGAAGGAGGAGCGGCTCATCGGGGCGGTGATCGTGGGAACCGGTCTGCCCCAGGTGAACACGGAGCAGGAGATTCTGAAGCGTTTTTTTGACGGGAAGGGGAAAAATGGCTTTGATTTCGCCTACCAGTATCCGGGGATGAACAAGGTGCTTCAGGCTGCCGGCCGGGTGATCCGCACAGCCTCAGATCTGGGGGTGATCGCCCTGCTGGACGAGAGATTTCTCTACAGCAGCAGCCGCAGCCTGTTTCCCAGGGAGTGGGACGACTACCAGGTGGTAAATTTAAACACGGTGGAGGCCGCGGTGAAGGACTTCTGGTCCGGGAAAGAGACAGAAGATGAACATAAAGGATTATGAGTATATTGTGGAAATCGCGGCGTGCAAGAGCCTGACAGAGGCGGCAAACCGTCTGTGCATCACCCAGAGCGCTCTGACGAAGTTTCTCCAGAGGGTAGAGGCGGAGGTGGGAACGCCCCTGTTTCGCAGGATCGGCAAGCGGTTTGTCCTCACCCCCGTGGGCCCGACGAGCCCATTGTAAAGACGAAAGAGGCGGAGGGCAGATCCTTAAATAAGGCGCCTTTGAGCGGCTTTGCGGAGCATGCGGGATACATCATCTTTATTCTGGACGCTCTGGGACTGATGTTTGCCCCCCAGATCGGCCTGGACAACTGGGAGATCACGGTGATCGGAGCCCTGGCCATGTCCGGCGCCATCGCCTCCACGGGAGCGGGCGAACTGATCGGCGGCTACATGAGCCAGGTTGTGACGGCGGTAAACGGCAATTCCTACATTGTGGGAGCCATCTTCTTTGTGGTACCGTTTATTATGACCCAGTTTATGCAGAACAGAGGAACTATGATGATTTTCTATCCCATCGCCATCGCCACCTGCGCCAGCATCGGCGGCAACCCGGTGGGCCTGATGATCCTGATCCAGGCCGGATGCCTGACAGCGTTTATGACGCCTATGGCTACGGCTGCCATCCCCTACATGATGGACTACGGCGGATATGATCAGAGGACCATGTTCAAAATGTCCTGGCTTCCGGCAATTATCTTTATTGTAGTTTTCGTTGCCTGGACTATGACCATATTCCCGATTCTCTGACGGATGCGGGGCACCCCAAAGGAAAAACCTGGGGTGCCCTTTTTTGCGCGGTACGCCCGGCAAGGGGCCGCCATGCCTGCATGGGAGGACATTTGCCGGGCAGCGGACAGCGAACCGCTCTGCTGTGAGCTGCCCTGGAAGGTCTGCACCTGTGCGCCGTCTGCGGTATTGCGGCGTTTTTCCCGATCCGGTATAATAAAAAGAAGGAGAATCACAAGGAACAGAGAGGGAGGGAAATGATGACAGACAGGACCATGGAGTGTATTGTACGGGTGGCGGAGACAAGGAGCATCGCCAGGGCGGCCCAGAGCCTTTATATTACGCCGTCCGCGCTGAGCCGCCTCATTCAGAACCAGGAGAGGGAGCTGGGAGTCCGGCTGTTTGACCGGGCGGGAAAGAGCTTTCTCCCCACCCAGGCGGGGGAGGCCTATGTCCGCTGGGGGAAGCAGATGCTTCACATGCAGGCGTCCATGGAGGAGGAGCTGCGCCGGATCTCCAGGGGAAATGAGGGGAAGATCCGCCTGGGCTTTCCCATGGTGCTGTCCAGCGTGGTGACGGAGGAGATCATCCCCGTGTTCCGGAAGCAGTATCCCCATGTGGAGCTGGTGCTGGCGGAGAGCGCCACTGCCTCCCTGGAGCGGCAGCTGGAGGAATATCAGCTGGATTTTGCCATTATCACCGCGGAGCGGTTTCTGGACAGTATGATCTACGAGCCGCTGCTGGAGGAGCAGATCGTGCTGGCGGTGCCCGCGGGCCATCCCCTGCTGGAGAAAGGACAGAAGCGGGAGGGGATGGATTATCCCTACATAGATATCCGGGAATTCGGGGACGAGACTTTTATCGTGCTCTATCCCGATCAGAGTCTCCGCAGGTACTCGGAGAAAGTGTTTAAGACCTATGACATCTCTCCCTACGTGCCCATCCAGGTCCACACGGTGGATACCTCCCTGCGCTGCGTGAAAAACGGGCTGGGGGTGACCATCACCTACGACCGGCCGGTGCTGGGAGAACATTACAGAGGAAAGATTGTGCCGGTCTGTTTTGAGGAGCATACCGGCAGATGGCCCATGTGCCTGGTCCGCCACCGGGACCATGAGCTGACCAGATCCATGGAGGCGCTGAGGCGGGTGTGTGAAGAAGTGCTGCAGAAACGCTGAAAATTGGAACATATATCTTGCGCAGAAGGAAATGTCGGGATTCCGTCCCCTGTGATAAAATGAAAGTATCTTACAATAAGGGGGTATTTTATGTTTGCAGAGGGAATCCGCATCCGTTCTTTTCACGCCGGCTGCGCCCATGAAGTGAAGCTTCCAGGGGGAAAGACGTTGCTCATCGACCCGTTTTTCAGGGACAGCCTTTCCGGGGGAAAGACCTACAGCCCGGAGACGGACATTGCGAAGGAAGCCGCGGGAATGGAGGGACATCAGGAGTGCGATACCTTCGGAAGCATGGAATCGGTGGACTATCTGCTCACCACGCCGTCCGGATTCCGGCTGATGACCGTGTCCGGTCGGACGGTCTGGGACGAGCCCTTTGAGATCTCCAGGGAGAAATGCCCCGACCTGCTGCTGCGCCAGGCCGGAGTGCGAAGAGACGGGGGCAGTCTATTCTCCGGCGAGCAGGTGACGGCCAGGGAGCTGGCGGAACTGCTGGTGCGGTACCGGGCGAAGATTTATATGCCCTTCCACATGGATGTGATTTACAAGAGATGGGGGAAAGAAAAGACAGAGGAATATTTTAAAGAAGTCGGCCGTTTCGTGAGAGAGCTGTCCGCGGGATCGGAATTTCTGTTTCCGGAGCCGTGGAAGTGGTACCGCCTGGGCACGGCAGTGGAGGAGGAAGCGTAGATGAGATATGAACTGGGATTTGGGGATTCTCCCCAGACTATTGAAGTGGAGGACAGCCGGGTAACTGACATTCTCCTTCCCAACCATGTGGAGGCGGCTGCTTCCGGGGAGGAGGTGGTGGAGAAGGCACTGGATGCCCCCATCGGCAGCAGAAAGCTGGAGGAGCTGGCAGAGGGCAGACACCGGGTGGTGATCATCACCAGTGACATCACCCGTCCCATGCCCTCCCGCCAGGTGATTCCCGGAGTGCTGAGACGCCTGTACCAGGCGGGGGTGAAGCGGGAGGAAATCACCATTGTGTTCGCCCTGGGAAGCCACCGCTGTCACAGGGAGGAAGAGAAAATAAAGCTGGTGGGTGAGGAGATCTACCGGGAAATCCGCTGCCTGGATTCCGGGGAATCGGAGTTTGTCCACATGGGGGAGACCAGCCGCGGGACGCCGGTGGACATTATGCGGGAGGTGGTGGAGGCGGATCTGCGCATCTGCCTGGGCAATATCGAGTTCCACTATTTTGCCGGATTTTCCGGGGGAGCCAAGGCCATCATGCCGGGAGTGTCCACCTTTGAGGCCATCCAGGCCAACCACCGGTTTATGGTGCGGAAGGAGGCGGCCGCCGGGCGGCTGGAGGGCAATCCCGTGCGGGAGGACATTGAGGAGGCAGCCGGGATCTGCCGGGGAGATTTCCTGGTAAACGTAATCCTGGATGAGCACAAGCGCATTGTGAAGGCAGTGGCCGGTGATATGGTGAAGGCCCACCGGGAAGGGTGCAGGTTCCTGGAAAAAATGTACCGCAGGCCCATAAAAGAGCGGGCGGACATTGTGGTGGTGTCCCAGGGCGGCGCGCCGAAGGACTTGAACCTTTATCAGACCCAGAAAGCCCTGGATAACGCAAAGTATGCGGTGAAAGACGGAGGCATTATCATTCTGGCGGGTTCCTGCAGAGAGGGCATGGGCCAGCCGGTGTTTGAGAGCTGGATGAGGGAGGCAAAGACGCCCCGGGATCTGGTGGAGAGAATTCAAAAGGATTTCCGCCTGGGCGGCCACAAGGCGGCTGCCATCGCCCTGATTCTGGAGCGGGCAGAGATTTATCTGGTGTCGGAGATGGACCCTGAGCTGGTAACAGATATCTTCATGAAGCCTTACTCCACCGTCCAGCAGGCCCTGGACGACGCCCTGGCAAAACAGGGGCCGGACGCGAAGGTGATACTCATGCCCTACGGCGGTTCCACCCTGCCCATGCCGGAACAACAGGAGACGGAACGATAGCGGATGGAACAATAGAAGAACAATGGAGAGATACGGTCCGGGACGAGGGAGAGAGTCCCGGGCGGACACAGTCTGGAAAGGAGACAAACATGGATTTCTATAAAGAAGCGTTAAAGCTCCACCAGGAGCACAGAGGAAAAATCGAGGTGGTCAGCAAGGTGCCCTTAAATACCAGGGACGACATGAGCGTGGCCTACACCCCCGGAGTGGCGGAGCCCTGCCGGGAGATTCACAAAGATCGGAAAAATGTATACCGGTATACGGCAAAAGGCAATCTGGTGGCGGTGGTCTCCGACGGCTCTGCCGTCCTGGGCCTGGGAAACATCGGCGCGGAGGCGGCCATCCCGGTGATGGAGGGCAAATCCGTCCTGTTCAAACAGTTCGGCGGCGTGGACGCTTTCCCCATCTGTCTGGACACCCAGGATCCGGAGGAGATCATCCGGGCGGTGAAGGACATCGCCCCGGTATTCGGCGGCATCAACCTGGAGGACATCGCCTCCCCGAAGTGCTTTGAGATCGAGCGCCGCCTGGAGGAGGAGCTGGATATTCCGGTGTTCCACGACGACCAGCACGGCACGGCGGTGGTGGTGACCGCCGCTCTGATCAATGCCCTGAAGGTGGTGGGAAAGGAGATCGGGGAGATCCATGTGGTGTTAAACGGCCCGGGATCGGCGGGAACAGCCATCATCAAAATGCTCATCACCGCCGGGGTGAAGCATATCATCGCCTGCGACGAGAACGGAATCCTCTACAAGGACCGGGGCGTGGGGATCAAGGACCACAAGAAGATGCTCTGCGGCATCACCAATGAGGACAATCTCACCGGCAGCCTGGCGGATGCCCTTGTGGGAGCGGACGTGTTCATCGGAGTGTCCGTGGCGGGAGCCCTGACGCCGGAGATGGTAAAGACCATGGCTTCCGACCCCATTGTGTTTGCCATGGCCAACCCCGCGCCGGAGATCATGTACGACGAGGCGGTGAATGCGGGAGTAAAGGTGATGGGAACGGGACGGTCTGATTTCCCCAACCAGATCAACAACGTGCTGGCCTTCCCCGGTATCTTCCGGGGAGCTCTGGACGCGGGGGCCAGAGATATCAACGACGCCATGAAGCTGGCGGCGGCAAAGGCCATCGCGGATCTGGTGGAGCCGGAGAAGCTCTGTCCGGAGTACATCATCCCCTCCGCCTTAGATCCCAGAGTGGCGAAGTACGTGGCGGAGAAAGTGGCGGAAGCGGCTGTCAGTTCCGGCGCTGTGAGAAAATAGAGAACAGACAGGAAAAAGAGAATGAAAAACGGGCGGCAGCAGATGTCGGTATCTGCTGCCCGCCCGTTTTTTCTGCGGTCAGTGAAGCATTTCCATGAACTGCTTGGCTGCCTGGGAAATGGGGAGATTTTCGTTGTGGGCCACCACGATCTGCCGCGTGGGGAGCTGTTCCTCCAGATCCAGGATAAACAGATCCCTGTCGTCCGCCGGAATGCAGAAGTCCGGCACGAAGGCGATGCCCAGACCGATTCTTGCCAGGTCGATGAGCAGGTCGTTGCTGGTGAGCTCGATCTCCGGCACCAGGTCCAGCTGGTATTTCTGGAACATGTGGTGGAGAAACTCGCTGGTGGTGCTCTTCCGGTCCAGCATAAGGATGGGATAGGTCTGCAGGGTGCGCAGGCTCACCTTCTGCCCTTTTAAGGGGAAATATTCCGGGTTGGCCACAAACACGTCGCGGAATTCCTTCAGAGGCCGGATGCTGTTGGCATTTGACAGGCTGGAGTTGGGGTAGTTGGTGATGATGAAGTCCACCTGGCCGTTTTCCAGCATTTTCGCGCAGGCGATGGAGGTCTGATTTGCCACCTTTATGTGAACATTGGGATATTTTCTGTGAAACTCCTGGAAAAAGGGCACCAGGTAGTAGCGGCAGATGGTGTCGCTGGCCCCGATGCGCAGCTGACCGCCGTTTAAGGTGTTGGCTTCCAGAAGCTGGTTTTCCCCCCGGCGGATCAGATTCATGGCCGGCTCGATGTGCTTGAACAGGATCTCCCCCTCCGGGGTCAGCTGAACTTTTTTCGTGCTGCGGATAAAAAGAGTCTGGTTCAGCTTTTTCTCCAGCACTTTGATGGACTGGCTCACGGCAGACTGGGAGATGAAAAGCTGTTTGGAGGCCTCCGAGAAGCTGAGAGTGACAGCCACGTGGTAAAACACCTTGTATAATTCATAATTTATGTCCATTATTAGTCCTCCTTATAACATGACCTGATTTTAGCACAGCAGCAGGGAATTGGAAAGAGATATTTTTCCGAAAAATGGGGAAAATAGAGACAAGATTGTATTTAAATCAGTACAATAAAAAAAACAATTGCAATTAGGAGATAAACAATTTATAATCTTAACCAAAATTCATTTTTGCTTTACCGTATCATAGCGTCGGCGCGTTGGCGCTTCGACCTGGTAAAAACAGATAGACAGGTTTAAGAAGTTCCGGGTGTTTGGTTGTGAGGGAAAGCTGGTCTGTCCATGGGAGAGACCGAAAATAATCGCATCTGCGAAAGAAGAAAGAGGGAATAGGTATGAGTGAATTTGTTTTGTGGACCCCGTTGTTTTCGTTTGTAATCTTCGTGCTGTTCTTTTCCGTGGGAGACTGGGTCAGCAACCTGACCAAGTCCAAGGTCTCCGGCATGCTGATTGCCATGCTGCTGTACCTGGTGGGATTCCAGACCGGCATTATTCCGGCTTCCTCCATCAATGATACGGGACTGACAGCCCTGGCCAGCAATTTCGCCATTATGCTGATCCTGGTTGGTATGGGTACCATGATCCACATCAAACAGCTGATGGCTCAGTGGAAGACGGTAGTGGTTGCTCTGGTAGGTCTGGTGGGCCTGGCCCTCTGCTCCTTCACCATCAGCAGCTGGCTGTTCGGACGCGAGTGGGCTCTGTGTGCTTCCGCACCTATTTCCGGCGGTATCATCGCAGGCCAGATGACTTCCCAGGCAGCTCTGGACGCGGGCCGCGCCGATCTGGCGGCTTTCGCTATGCTGGTAATCGGATGCCAGGGCTTTGTGGGCATCCCGATCTGCAACTTCTTTGTCCGCAAGTACTGCAACAGAATCCTTGCCGGATCCATTCAGATGGGCGAAGCTGTTGTGGTTAAGGAAGATTCTCAGAAGAAGAAACTGTTTGATTTCGGATGGATGTCCGGTGACAACACCATCATGTTCAAGATGGCAATCGTGGGCTGGCTGGGCTACCTGATTTCCTGGGTATGCTCCGGTGTTCCGATTCTGTCCAACCTGACCAACGCCAATATCATGTATCTGGTTATGGGTATTATTTTCT
This sequence comes from Candidatus Lachnoclostridium avicola, assembly GCA_019114465.1. Classification (GTDB taxonomy): domain Bacteria; phylum Bacillota; class Clostridia; order Lachnospirales; family Lachnospiraceae; genus Lachnoclostridium_A; species Lachnoclostridium_A avicola. The sequence continues at coordinate 44,817 of DXFM01000031.1, read as the reverse complement.
GCGTGCTGGGATTCCTTCCGGCCAACGCTCATGTGAAAGCGCATATCAACGGCTTCCTGATGCTGGCCGTGCTTTCCGTAGTGCCCGGCAGCCTTGCCACCCTGAGCCTTCAGGATCTGATCAATATGATCTTCCCCCTGGTGGGAACTCTGATCGTAGGCGCTATCTTCATCTGTGTGTTCGGAGCGATTGCCGGTAAGGTTCTGGGAGTTCACTGGACCATCGCTTTCGCCATCGCCATCTGCTGTACCATCGGTTACCCCGGTACTCAGATCATCGTGGATGAGGTTGTCCGCAGCCTGGACTGCGACGAGAAGACCAGAGAGAGCATCTACGAGCACGTACTGCCCCAGATCCTGGTGTCCGGATTTACTTCCGTAACCGTGGCGTCTGTATTCTTCGCAGGCCTTGTATGCCCGCTGATCTTCTAATAGATCCATATGAAAAATTGATAGTCAGAATGAATTTCGTTCTTGGGAAAGGAGCTGCCGCATATCTGTGCGGCAGTTCTTTTGCGCATATGTCTTTCTCTTGAAAAAATCCTGCTGACCCGTTATACTGAAAAAGCAAAGGAGTGAAACGTATGCACGAAGATTTTTACCAGATGTATCTGGAAGAGCTGGAAGGAGTTGCGGAAGCCGGGCCGGAGGAGGAGCTGGCTCTCCTGGAGCGGCTGGCGGCCGGAGAGGCGGAAGCGGCCGGAAGGCTCATAGAAGGAAATTTGAAACGGGTGCTGGCCTATGCCAGGGAGTACGAGGGAAAGGGACTTCCCATGAATGATCTGGTGCAGGAGGCCAACATGGCCCTCACCGCCCTGGCGGCGGAGTGGGCCCGTCTGGCCGCGGAGGGAACGGCCTCAGCCGGAGAAAAAACTGAGAGGGAAAACTTTCAGGAACTTCTTCGCCGCCGGGTTCAGGAGAGCATCGAGGCGGCTCTGGAAGAGCAGAAGCGGGAGGCGGAGATTGAGGAGAACGTGGCCGCCAGAGTCAATGTGCTCCAGGAGGTATCCCGGGTGATGGCCGCAGAGCTGGGCCGGGAGGCCACGGTGGACGAGCTGGCGGAAAAGATGAAGATGACGGCGGAGGAGATCCGGGACATTATGAAGGTGGCCCTGGACGCGGTCAACGTGGAGACGGCGGCGAAAATGAATCTGGACGGGGCGGACGGCCCGGCTCCGGAGGAAGAATAATCGAGGATAAGGATATGAAGCTGTATCTCATTCGCCACGGCCAGACGGACTGGAACGTGGCAGGAAAGATTCAGGGATGCCATGACATCCCTTTAAATGAAACGGGCAGAAAGCAGGCTCAGTATCTGGCGGAAGGGATGAGAAACCGCCCGGTGACCCATATTTACTCCAGCCCCCAGATCCGGGCCCTGGAGACGGCGAGAGCCATCGCCGCCAGCCAGGGAGTGGAGGTGACCACCCTCCCCGGCCTGCGGGAGGTGGAGTTTGGAGACTGGGAGGGAATGACCTGGAAGGAGATCGAGGAGAGAGATCCGGAGAGGTATGCCCGGTGGGTGGCGACTCCCGCGGAGGTGACTCCTCCGGGAGGGGAGTCCAGAGCTCAGATCTATGAGCGGATCGGTCAGGCGGTGAACACTATTATAAAGGAAGCGAAGGGAGATGTGGCAGTGGTGTCCCATGGGGCCGCCTTGGTCTACACCGTCTCCTATATGTTCCGCAATGAGGTGGGACCCCACGACGAGATCATTGTAAAGAATGTGAGTATCACCACTGTGGAGTACGACCGGGAGACAGGACATTTTCGCATGATTCAGGAAAATGACTTAAGTCATCTGCCTCCGGAGGTGAGAGGACGGGGGTCGGAATCTCCAACCACCACATTTTAATTAATGAAGCTAATTTATATGATAAGATATATTAATTTTACTTATCATGAATTGCTGTGCTATGATATGGGCAGATGATGAGAATCGTCTCATCTGCCCATTTTTATTTCATGGGAAACTTCATTCCTGTGAGATAAAAAAGTTCCGCCCAGGATCGCACTGCGGCGGAGAATCCTGCAAAGCAGGATTCTTTTTCATACGGGAAGAAATGAGAGGAACCAGGAGGAAGGGCCCCCGGACCGGCGGGCCGGATTTTCAGACAAGACAGGAGGAACCCTATGAGCGTAAAGCGGGTATATGTGGAGAAGAAGCCGGAGTACGCCGTGAAGGCGAAGGAGCTTCGGGAGGAAATTGAAAATTATCTGGGCATCAGCACGGTGACCGGCGTCCGGGTGCTGATCCGTTACGATATGGAAAATCTTTCAGATGAAGTGTACCGGGCATCTCTGGGCACTATTTTCTCTGAGCCGCCGGTGGACGACTGCTATGAGATGACATTCCCGAAGCAGGAGGGAGATACGGTGTTTTCCGTGGAGTATCTGCCGGGACAGTTTGATCAGAGAGCCGACTCCGCGGAGCAGTGCGTGAAGCTGCTCAATGAAAATGAGGAGCCTGTGATCCGCACCGCCACCACCTATGTGATTTCCGGAGAACTGACCGGTGAGCAGACGGCGGCCATCAAATCTTTCTGCATTAACCCGGTGGATTCCGGAGAGGCCTCCGAGGAGATTCCCGACACTCTGGTGACGGAGTTTGAGACACCGGAGGATGTGAAGATTCTGGATGGCTTCTGCGGCCTGAATGAGAAGGAGCTGGAGGAACTGTACCGCTCTTTTAACCTGGCTATGACCTTCAAGGACTTCCAGCACATCCAGAATTACTACGTGAATGAGGAAAAGAGAGATCCTTCCGTGACGGAGATCCGTGTGCTGGACACCTACTGGTCTGATCACTGCCGCCACACCACCTTCTCCACAGAGCTGAAAAACGTGACCTTCACCGACGGGGATTACCGGACGCCCATGGAGGACACCTACCGTCAGTACCTGGCGGACCGGGAGGAGGTATATCAGGGACGGTCTGACAAGTATGTCTGCCTCATGGACCTGGCGCTCATGGCCATGAAGAAGCTGAGAGCGGAGGGAAAACTCCAGGATATGGAAGTTTCTGAGGAGATCAACGCCTGCAGCATCGTGGTGCCGGTGGAAATCGACGGCGTTACCGAGGAGTGGCTGATCAATTTCAAAAATGAGACCCACAATCATCCCACGGAGATTGAGCCCTTCGGAGGCGCGGCTACCTGTCTGGGAGGAGCTATCCGTGATCCCCTCTCCGGGCGGACCTACGTGTACCAGGCCATGAGAGTGACGGGAGCGGCGGATCCCACCAGACCTCTCTCCGAGACCTTAAAGGGCAAGCTGCCCCAGAAGAAGCTGGTGACGGGAGCGGCCCACGGCTACAGCTCCTACGGCAACCAGATCGGTCTGGCCACCGGATATGTGAAGGAGATCTACCATCCCGGCTATGTGGCCAAGAGGATGGAGATCGGCGCGGTTATGGGCGCGGCTCCCAGAAAGAACGTGATCCGGGAGACCTCCGACCCGGGGGATGTGATCATTCTCTTAGGCGGACGCACCGGGCGGGACGGAATCGGCGGAGCCACCGGTTCCTCCAAGGTGCACACGGAGGAGTCCATCAAGGTCTGCGGCGCTGAGGTTCAGAAAGGAAACGCCCCCACGGAGCGGAAGATTCAGAGAATGTTCCGCCGCCCGGAGGTGAGCCGGATCATCAAGAAATGCAACGATTTCGGAGCCGGCGGAGTGTCCGTGGCCATCGGAGAGCTGGCTCCCGGCCTGGTAATCGATTTGGATAAGGTTCCGAAGAAATACGCCGGCCTGGACGGCACGGAGATCGCCATCTCCGAGTCCCAGGAGCGTATGGCTGTGGTGGTGGACCCGAAGGATGTGGACCGCTTCCTGGCATACGCGGAGGAGGAAAACCTGGAGGCGGTGACAGTGGCAGAGGTGACGGCGGAACCCCGCCTGGTGATGAACTGGAGAGGAACCACCATCGTCAACATCAGCCGCGCGTTTCTGGACACCAACGGCGCCCATCAGGAGGCGGATGTGACTCTGGAGGTGCCGAACCGGGAGGGAAACCTCTTTGAGCGGAAAGAGGTGGGCGACGTGAGAGAAGCCTGGCTGAATATGCTGGCATCCTTAAACGTCTGCTCCCAGAAGGGCCTGGTGGAGATGTTTGACGGATCCATCGGCGCGGGAAGCGTCTATATGCCCTACGGCGGAAAGTACCAGCTGACGGAGACCCAGTCCATGGTGGCAAAGCTGCCGGTGCTGGAAGGCCATACGGATACGGTGACCATGATGAGCTACGGATTTGATCCCTATCTGTCCAGCTGGAGCCCCTACCACGGAGCCATTTACGCCGTGGTGTCCTCCATCGCCAAGATTGTGGCGGCGGGAGGAGACTATTCCAGGATCCGCTTTACCTTCCAGGAGTATTTCCGCCGGATGAGCGAGGATCCGAAGCGGTGGAGCCAGCCTTTTGCGGCTCTGCTGGGAGCTTACGCGGCCCAGATGGGATTTGGCCTGCCCTCCATCGGAGGCAAGGACAGCATGTCCGGAACCTTTAACGACGAGGAGCACGGAGAGATCGACGTTCCCCCCACCCTGGTTTCCTTCGCCGTGGATGTGGCCAGCTGGAAGGACATTATCACTCCGGAGTTTAAGCGTCCCGGCAGCAAGATCGTGGTCTTCTCCATTGAGAAGGATCCGTATGATCTGCCGGAGTACGGACGGATCATGGAAGGCTACAGAAAGCTCCGCGAGGACATTCAGGCGGGACGGATCATTTCCGCCTACGCGGTGGAGCGCCACGGCATGGCGGAGGCGGTGAGCAAGATGGCCTTCGGAAATAAGCTGGGCGTGAAGATCGAGCACAATGTGGATCCCAGAGACTTCTTTGCTCCCGGCTGGGGCAATGTGGTCTGCGAGGTGCCGGACGGCAAGGTGGGCGAGCTTGCCATCACCTACACGGTGATCGGCGAGGTGACGGACCGCGGCGTCCTGGAGTACGGCAATGTGTCCATTTCCATGGATGAGGCTTTAAAGGCCTGGACGGGCACCCTGGAGAAGGTATTCCCCACCCGCTCCGGCGTGAAGGAGGAAAAGGTGGAGACCGGACTGTACCGGGCGGATTCCATCGCCGTGTGCGGCCATAAGATCGGCCGTCCCACCGTGTTCATCCCCGTATTCCCCGGCACCAACTGTGAGTATGACAGCACGAAGGCCTTTGAGCGGGCCGGCGCTAAGGTGGTGACGAAGGTGTTTAAGAACCTGACTCCCGCCCACATCCGGGAGTCGGTGGAGGCCTATCGGGAAGAGATCGCGAAGGCACAGATCGTCATGTTCCCCGGCGGTTTCTCCGCCGGAGATGAGCCGGACGGATCCGCGAAATTCTTTGCCACCGTGTTCCGCAATCCCCTGATCCGGGAGGAGATCGGAAAACTGTTAAAAGAGCGGGACGGCCTGATGCTTGGCATCTGCAACGGCTTCCAGGCCCTGATCAAGCTGGGACTGGTGCCGGAGGGAGCCATCACGGAGCAGAGGGCGGACAGCCCCACCCTGACCATGAATTCCATCGGACGCCATGTATCCAAGATGGTTTACACCAAGGTGGTTTCCAACAAGTCCCCGTGGCTGGAGGGAGCGGAGCTGGGCGGAGTGTACTGCAGCCCGGCGTCCCACGGCGAGGGCCGGTTTGTGGCGGACGCTGCCTGGTTAAAGAAGCTGTTTGAGAACGGACAGGTGGCGACCCAGTACGTGGACGATCAGGGAAATCCGACGATGGACGAGTACTGGAATCCCAATGGCTCTTACATGGCCATTGAGGGCATCACCAGTCCTGACGGCCGGATCTTCGGCAAGATGGCCCACGCGGAGCGCCGCGGGGAGGCGGTAGCCATGAACATTTACGGAGAACAGGATCTGAAGCTGTTTGAGAGCGGCGTAAAGTATTTCTTATAAAAGTATTCCTTATAATAGAAAAGCAGTCAGAAGCCAGAAGGGCCGGCGGAGGATTCCGCCGGCTTTTTTGTGCGATACGCCCGGCAAGCGGCCGCCATGCTTGCATGGGCGGACATTTGCCGGGCAACGGACAGCGAACAGCTCTGCTGTGAGCTGCCCGCGGTATCGAGGACAGGGGATGCCGCCTGAATCCGGGGAATTGCATTTTAAAAAAGGGTCGGTATAATGGAGGCAGGAGGAGAGGAAAATGACAATCAGAGAATATAAACCGGAGGACTGCAGGGAGATGGCGGAGCTGTTTTACCGCACGGTCCACACCGTGAACGCGAGGGATTACACGAAGGAGCAGCTGGACGCGTGGGCCACCGGTCAGGTGGATCTGGAACAGTGGGATCAGTCTTTTCAGAATCACCACACTCTGGTGGCGGTGGAGAGCGGAGAGATCGTCGGCTTCGGGGACATGGATGAGACGGGCTATCTGGACCGGCTGTACGTCCACGCCGGATATCAGGGGAGAGGGATCGCCACCGCCATCTGCGACCGGCTGGAGAAGGCGGCTTCGGGGAAGCGGATGGTGACTCATGCGTCACTGACGGCCCGGCCCTTTTTTGAGAAGCGGGGATACCGGGTGGTAAAGGAGCAGCAGGTGGAGCGCCGGGGAGTGCTTCTCACCAATTTTGTGATGGAGAAAGAAAAACGGTGACGGCCTATTGACAGGTATAATATTATATGATATATAATATTATACACAGATATTATATCCCGTATAATATCTGACGAAATCTAATATTATGGAAATCGGGAGGTGCGTCGCATGGTATTTAACACAGGCGCCGCCCTGCTGGACGCCATTGTTCTGGCAGTTGTGTCCAGAGAGCGGGAGGGAACTTACGGGTACAAGATCACCCAGGACGTGAGAACGGCCATCGACATTTCAGAGTCGACCCTGTACCCGGTCCTCCGCAGGCTTCAGAAAGAAGAGTGCCTGGAAGTCTACGATAAGGCGATTGACGGAAGAAACAGAAGGTATTACAAGATTACGGAGAAGGGAAGGGCGCAGCTGAACCTGTACCAGGGGGAATGGATGGTCTACTCGAAAAAAATTACGGGAATTTTGGAGGTGGCAGTCTGATGAGCAGAGAAGAGTTTATGAAAGAGCTGGAGTACCTGCTCCAGGATATCGGTGAAGAGGAACGATCAGATGCCCTGGCCTATTACAGAGATTATCTGGATGAAGCCGGTCCGGAAAATGAAGAGAAAGTGCTCCAGGAGTTCGGGAGCCCGGAGCGGGTGGCGGCCATGATCCGGGCCAGCATCAGCGGAAACATGGAAGAGGGAGGAGAATTCACGGAGAACGGTTACGGGGACGAGCGGTTTAAGGATCCGGGCTATGAGGTTCAGAAGCCGGAGGCCGGAGACGGCGGAAGAAACGGCGGCGGTCGCGGGCCATCCGATCCGGGGCAGGGCGGAAGCCGGGACAATGGCAGCAGTTGGGAAAACGGCAGCGGCCGGCCGGAAAAAAAGCCGGATGAGGTCAGAACCAGCCGGGCGCTGAAGATTGTGCTCTGGGCCATTCTGATCATTGTGGCGGCTCCGGTGGTGTTCAGCGTGGGAGGAGGAGTGTTCAGCGTGGCGGCAGGCATTGCCCTCACCATCTTAGCGATCTTCTTCTGCGTCGCCCTGGGAGCGGTGGGCTGCCTGATTGGCGGGATCGCGGCCATTGTGGGCGGAGCGGTTTATCTGTTCGCGGACGGTCTGACAGGAGCTCTGTTTATCGGCATCGGCCTCATCGCCGCCGGCGTGGGCCTCCTGCTGCTGGTGCTGTCTGTGTGGTTTTATGGAAAACTGATTCCCGGATTGTTCCGGAGGATTCTGGACTGGTGCAACCGTCTGATGCACAGAGGGAGGAGGCAGGCATGAAAAAATTCGCTTTGGTGACAAGTATTGCGGGCGTGGTGTGTATTGTGCTGGGAGTGATTGTGGTCACTGTCTCGGCGGTGGCGGGAGCCACTCTTCCCAGGTCCCTGAGAGACGGGATGATCCACCGGCACAATGGCTGGGACTGGGAAGACTACTGGGAGGAAAACTGGGATGAGACCCAGGAGTGCTCCTTTGACGGGATTACGGAGCTGACGGCGGATGTGGGCGCTGGAAGCTTTTTCATCCGCGAAGGAGATACGGACCGCCTTACGCTGCGGATCCGCGATCCCAGGGGCACTGCCTCCTTTCAGGAAGACGGCAGCCGCCTGAGTATCGACGGCGGAGAAATGGGCAGCGGCCGGGGGCTGATGGAAAACGGCCTGAGGCGGTGGCTGGAAGGCCGGGAGGATGAGAGCTGTACCGTGGAGGTGACGGTGCCCGCCGGATACCGGTTTGACGCCGTTTCCCTGGATCTGGGAGCCGGATATCTGGAGGCGGACGCCGTGAGAGCCGGAGAGGTCGATCTGGACACCGGAGCCGGGTACGGAGATATCCGCGTCCTGGAGGCCGACTGGCTGAACGCCGACGTGGGCGTGGGGTATTTAAACATTGACCAGGCGGATATCGCCTCCGGCGTGGATGCTGAATGCGGTGTGGGAAGCCTGGAGCTGGGGATCCTGGGATCCAGGGAAGATTTTTCCTACGAAGTGGACTGCGAGCTGGGGGAGGTTACCCTGGACGGCGAAAGCCATTCCGGCCAGTTTGAGTGCCGGGACGGGGGTCTGGGATTTCCGGCGGGAACCGGCGGAAAACAGATGCGTTTGAGCTGCGGCGTGGGAAATATTGACATTTCTTTTGAAGGATAGGAGGAAAGAGACTATGGAGAAACGGTTATATCGTTCTGATGAAAACAAGGTGCTGTGCGGAGTGTGCGGCGGTCTGGGAGAGTATTTCAACATTGATCCCACCATTGTGCGCCTGATCTGGGCCATACTGCTGTTCAGCGGGCCGGGGCTGTTTGCCTACATTGTGGCAGCCATCATCATGCCCCGGAGGAGGTATTGACGAAAAAAAGGGGGACGTCCCAGGACGGGGACGCCGGAAAACTGAATAGGGGAAACCGGTTAAGGGCATACTCTTAGTACGAAAACGGAAAGGAGTATGCCCTGTTATGTCTGAAAAAAAGAAGAAAAAAGGATTTGACCCGAGAGATTTAAAACCGGAGGAGATGCTGAAATTTGAGATCGCCACGGAACTGGGGCTGGGAGATAAAGTGATGGAAGGCGGCTGGAGAAGCCTGACGGCAAAGGAGAGCGGGCGGATCGGCGGCCTGATCACCAAGAGGAAAAAAGAAATGCAGAAGGAAGCTTTAAGGCGGGAAGAACCCTGAAAATCCGGGACTTCCGGCGGCGGCCGCCTTTTCCCCCGGGGAAAAGGCGATTGCAAGAACGGGGAAAATCTCCTATAATGGTAGGCATGAATGTGCCGGAAGGAGGAGTGATCCCATGGACCGGGAGCTGAGAAGCGGATACACCACGGGAACCTGCGCGGCCGCGGCGGCCCAGGCCGCCGCCTGGCTGCTGTGCAGGGGAGAGACAATAGAACGATGCAGTATTCCCACCGGAAAAGGGCTGGCGAAGCTTCCGGTAAGCTATCTGGGGGAGACGGAAAAGGGAGTTTCCTTTGCCGTAAAAAAGGACGCGGGGGATGACCCGGATGTGACAGATCAGGCCATGATCTGCGCGGCCGTAAAAAAGGTGGAAAGGGATCCGGATCCTTCCTGGTATGCCAGCGGGGATTATCCCGGCATTTACATAGACGGGGGAAAAGGCGTGGGCAGGGTGACAAAGCCCGGCCTTTCCTGCCCTGTGGGGAAGGCGGCCATCAATCCGGTCCCCCGGGAGATGATCTGGAAGGCGGTGGATCAGGTCCGCAGGGCGGGAGAGGATCCCGGTCCCCTGCTGGTCACCGTGGAGATTCCCGCGGGGGAGGAACTGGCGGAAAAGACCTTTAACCCGAAGCTGGGGATCGTGGGCGGTCTCTCCGTTCTGGGAACCACCGGCATTGTGGAGCCCATGAGTGAGGCGGCCTTAACGGCCACCATCCGGCTGGAGATCCACATGAAGGCGGTGGAGGGAGCGGACTATCTGGTGGTCACCCCGGGAAATTACGGGGAGGCCTTTTTAAAAGAGCACCTGGGAATCTCCCTGGACCAGGGAGTTAAATGCAGCAATTTCATCAGGGACACCATGAAATTTATGGAGGAGGAGGGATTTCGCCGGGGCCTGCTGGTGGGTCACGCGGGAAAGCTGATCAAGGCGGCAGGCGGCGTGGAAAACACCCACTCCCGCTACGGGGACCGGCGGATGGAGATCCTCTGGGACTGCGTAGAGGGAGCGGTTCCCCCAAAGGCAAAAGACAGCCGCCTCCGGGAGAAGATCCTGGCCTCCAATACCACGGAGGAGGCGGTGGAATACCTGGAAGAAGAGGGAATCCGCCGGATTACGGGGGATTTCGCCGCAAAGCGGCTGAGACAGCAGATTCTGGACTGGACGGATGGAAAAGTGGACATGGATGTAATCCTGTTTTCCAGCGGTCTGGGCGTGTTCGGGGAGGTGGGTCTGTGAGGGCTGCGGTGATCAGCTTTACCGGCCGGGGAAGCCGCTTAAACCGCCGGATTACGGAAGTTATGACACAGGCTGGCTGGGACTGTCAGGGCTGGATTCAGGAGAAATTCTCCGAAGAGGGGGACGGCCTGAAGGTTCTCCGGGAAAGCCTGGGAGAGTGGACGAAACAGGCCTTCGGGAGCTGTCAGGCGGTGATCTTTGTGGGAGCCTGCGGCATCGCGGTGCGGGCCATTGCGCCCTGGGTGCGGGATAAGCTGCGGGATCCGGCGGTGCTCTCCGTGGATGAGGGCGGCCGGTTTGTGATTCCCCTCCTGTCCGGCCATGTGGGGGGAGCCAACCGCCTGGCCGCGGATCTGGCTGCCGTCCTTGACGCAGTTCCTGTGATCACCACCGCCACGGACATCAACGGCCGTTTTGCGGTGGATGTGCTGGGGGCGGAGAACGGCTGTGTTCTCAGCGACCGGGAGCTGGCAAAACAGGTGTCCGCCGGGGTGCTGGCGGGAGAGACGGCGGAGCTGTTCAGCGATTTTCCCGTGGATGGAAACCTGCCCGCCGGGGTAAAGCTTGCGGGAACGGGGGAGGACTTGAGCCGGATGAAACCGGACAGGCTGGCGGTGTGGATCACCTGGTCCAGCCGGAGCAGCGAGCGGGTGCTGCGTCTGATCCCCAGAGCTGTCGTGCTGGGAATGGGCTGCCGGCGGGGAATTCCGGCCAGTCAGCTGGAAGCGGAGGCTCTGGCCGCCTTAGAGGAAGGGGGAGTGGACCGCCGGGCAGTGCGGGCCATCGCCAGCGCGGATTTAAAAAAGGAGGAAGAGGGGTTAAAGGAACTGGCCCGGATGTGGAACGTCCCCTTCCTCACTTTTTCTAGGGAAGCAATGGAGCGGATTCCAGGTTCCTTTTCCTCGTCGGAGTTTGTGAGGCAGACGGCGGGAGTGGACTGCGTCTGTGAGCGGGCGGCCATGGCGGCCGTTCTGGAGAGAAAAAACGGAGGATTTCTGCTGGCGGGAAAGCGGAAAGGGAGAGGAATCACCACCGCTCTGGCAGCAGAATTTATCAGGATACAGACAGGAGAGCAGAAGTGACAGAGATTATCATATTCGGAGGAACCAGTGAGGGGAGAATTCTGGCAGAATACTGCGAAAAGCGGAAGATCCCGGTTGCGGTGAGCGTGGCCACCGGCTACGGCGCCGGCCTGCTGCCGGAAAGCCCCTGGCTGGACGTACATAAAGGTCCCATGGACCGGGAGGAGATGGAAGCCTGGATCCGGCAGAAACATCCCAGACTGGTGATGGACGCCACCCACCCCTACGCGGCCCTGGTGACGGAAAATATCCGCCAGGTCTGCGGGGACAATCACATTCCCCTTCTGCGGGTGCTGCGGGCGGAAACGCCCCAGGATGAGAAGAACGGGGAGGAGGCGGAATCCACAGTCACTGTGGAGACAGTGAAGGAGGCGGTGGATTTCCTGGCCGGCCGGGAGGGGAATATTCTGGTGACCACCGGGAGCAAGGAGCTGGGAGCATTTACCGCCCTGGAGGATTACCGGGAGCGGGTGTATGCCCGGGTCCTTCCCACCTCCGCCGTGCTGGCTGCCTGCGAGGAGAAAGGGTTCCCCGGCAGCCACATTTTTGCCCTTCAGGGCCCCTTTTCCGCGGAGATGAACGTGGCGATGCTGAGGATGGCTTCCGCCTCCTGGCTGGTGACGAAAGAGGCGGGGAAAGCGGGAGGCTTTGAGGAAAAGCTGGAGGCGGCGAAGGCCGCCGGGGCCGGTGTGGTCGTGGTGGGCCGGCCGGCCCAGACGGAAGGAGTCAGCCTGGAGCGGGCTCTGGAGATTCTGGACGGGATGGCTCCCCAGGCGGCCGCTCCGTCCCCCCGTCTTCTTGTGCTGGCGGGAGCCGGCATGGGAACGGCGGACACCATGACGGTGGAGACGGTGAAGGCTCTGCTGGACAGTCAGGCTGTCTTTGGCGCCCCCCGCCTGCTGGAGGGGGCGAAGGAGGTATTTGCCCGCTTTGGCGGGGGCAGGCAGCCGGAGATGGTGGGAGAGTACCTGTCCGGCCCTGTCCTTCAGTGGCTGGAGGCCCATCCGGACTGCCGCCGGGCGGCGGTGCTGTTTTCCGGGGATACGGGATTTTACAGCGGCACCGCCGGTTTTCTGCGGGAGGCGGGGAAAAAGCGGGAGTGGGAAATCCGAATTCTTCCGGGGATCTCCTCCCTGTCCCGCATGGCCTCTGTTCTCGGAAAAAGCTGGGAGGACGCGGCGATCGCCAGCCGCCACGGCCGGCAGCAGGACGTGAGAGCGCTGGCAGAGAATCATAAAAAAGTGTTTGTGCTCACCGGAGGCGACTGCCGGGCAGAGCAGATCTGCCGGGAGCTGGAAGGCCTTCCGGTGACCGTGTCCGTGGGGGAGCATCTGGGTTCCCGGAGAGAGCGGGTGGTCACAGGCCGGCCGGAGGAACTGGCAAAGGAACAGTTTGCCTCCCTGGCAGTGGTTTGGATTGAGGAGGACGTTCAGTGAGAGACGAATGGTTTATCCGGGGCAGAGTCCCCATGACAAAAAGCGAGGTGCGGGCCGTGTCCATCTCCAAGCTGGAGCTGAAGCCGGATTCTGTCCTGTGGGACGTCGGCGCCGGCACCGGCTCCGTTTCCGTGGAGGCGTCCTTTCTCCTTGGCGCCGGCCGGGTATTTGCGGTGGAGAAGGAGGAGGATGCCCTGGAGCTGATCCGGAAAAACAGGGAGAAATTTCAGGCGGACCGGGTGACGGTGGTGCCGGGAACCGCCCCGGACGCCTTTGAGGGCCTGCCCGTTCCCACCCACGCCTTCATCGGCGGGAGCGCCGGGAAGATGGGGCCGATCCTGGACGCCCTGCTGGAGAAAAATCCCGGGATCCGGGTGGTGATCAACGTGATCTCCCTGGAGAGCCTGGGTGAGGTCCTTTCTTATATGAAGAAAAGGGATCTTTCCGGGGAGATCGTATCCGTGCAGACGGCCAGGAGCCGGACGGCGGGAAGCCACCATCTGATGATGGGCCAGAACCCGGTGTATATCATTTCATTTGGAGGGGAGGAGTGTCCATGGGCGGAAGAATCCTCATAGGAGCGCCGGGGAGCGGGACGGGGAAAACCCTGCTCACCTGCGGACTGCTTACGGCCCTTAAGAGGCGGGGACTTTCCTGCCGGGCCTACAAGTGCGGGCCGGACTACATCGACCCCATGTTTCACCGCTCGGTATTGGGAGTGGCCAGCGGCAACCTGGATTCCTATTTCTCATCCCCGGAGGAGATCCGCCGCCGGGTGGGGGAAGAGACGGCGGATAGGGATATCACGGTGATAGAGGGAGTGATGGGCTACTACGACGGCCTGGGAGGAAATTCGGCGGAGGCCAGTTCCTATCACATCGCCTCCATCACCGGGACGCCGGCGGTGCTGGTGGTAAACGGCAGAGGTGCAGGTCTCTCCCTGGCCGCCCTGGTGAAGGGATTTCTGGAATTCAGAAAGGACAGCTCCATCGCGGGAGTGATCGTCAACTGCACCAGTCCCATGATGGCGGAGCGTCTGCGGGGCCCTATCGAGGAGACGGGGGCGGCGTTCTTAGGCTGTCTGCCGAAACTTCCGGATATCCGATTGGAGAGCCGCCACTTAGGTCTGGTGATGCCGGGGGAGGTGAAGGAGCTGGAGGAGAGCCTGACCCGCCTGGCGGAGGAGATGGAGCGCCATCTGGATCTGGACCGCCTGCTGGAACTGGCGGCGGGGTGCCGGGATTTGTCCGCGTGTTGCGTACATACAGGCGAAAATTGCGTACCTGCCGGCGGGAAATGGCCGGCGTTTTCCGGGGAGACCGTTCCGGTGGCAGTGGCCAGGGACGAGGCGTTCTGCTTTTATTATGAAGAAAATCTTCGCCTTTTGGAGGAGCTGGGAGCGGAAATCGTGGAATTCAGCCCCCTGCGGGACAAAGAGCTGCCGGAGGGGATCTGCGGCCTTCTGCTGGGCGGCGGATATCCGGAGATTTACGCCGCCGGTCTGGAACAGAACCGTTCCATGCGGGAGAGTGTGAGGCGGGCGGCCGAAAGCGGCCTTCCGGTGATGGCGGAGTGCGGCGGCTTTATGTATTTAAAAGAAGAGCTGGAGGGAACGGACGGGAGAATGTACGCCATGTCCGGACATCTGGCGGGATCCTGCAAAAATGCGGGCCGGCTTACCCGTTTCGGCTATCTGGAGCTTCAGGGACTGGAGGAGGGCCCGGTGAAAGGACATGAATTTCACTACTGGGACTGTACGGAGAACGGCTCCTGCTGCCGGGCGGTAAAGCCGGCGGGGGGAAGAAGCTGGTCCTGCATGGAGAGGACCGGGGGAGTGACCGCCGGTTTTCCCCACCTGTACTATCCGTCCAACCGGGCAGTGCCGGAAGAATTTTTGAGAAAATGCAGAATTTTCAGAAAGGAACATCTGAAATGATAATCATGAGAGAGCTGGATAAAAAGGCCATGGAGGCGGCGTCATACCGCTGGAATCACATCGCGAAGCCCCTCCACGGCCTGGGAGTGCTGGAGGATGACATTATCCGCATCGCCGGAATGACCGGCAGCCCGGACATCTGTCTGGACCGGAAAGCGATGGTGATTATGTGCGCCGACAACGGCGTGGTGGAAGAGGGAGTCAGTCAGACGGGCCGGGAGGTGACCGCGGCGGTGACCAGGAATTTTACGAAAGGCAACGCCAGCGTGTGCATTATGGCTGAGCGTGCAGGGGCCCAGGTGGTGCCTGTGGATGTGGGAGTGGCGGACAGTCTGGAGGACTGCGGCCGCAAGTACCCCCTGCGTTCCTGCAAGATCATGGCGGGCACGAGAAATCTGGCCAGGGAAGAGGCCATGACGGAGGCGGAAGCCAGAGCGGCTATTCAGGTGGGAATCGACCAGGTGAGACAGCTGAAGGAGCAGGACTGCCGGATTATCGCCACGGGAGAGATGGGCATCGGCAACACCACCACCAGCAGCGCGGTGGCCGCCGTCCTTCTGGGAAAGAGGGCGGAGGAGGTCACCGGCCGTGGCGCCGGCTTAAGCGATGAGGCTCTGGAGCGGAAGATTCAGGTGATTGAGAAGGCCATTTCCCTCCACCGCCCGGACTGGAAAGATCCGGTGGACGTGCTGAAAAAGGTGGGGGGTCTGGACATCGCCGGCCTGACGGGAGTGTTTCTGGGAGGAGTCCAGTACGGCATCCCCGTGGTGGTGGACGGATTTATCTCCGGTGTGGCAGCCCTGACGGCGGAGCGCCTCTGTCCCGGCTGCGCGGACTTTATGCTTGCCTCCCACGTGTCGGCGGAGCCGGCGGGGGAGATGGTGCTCAACGCCCTGGGCCTGACGCCGGTGATCCGGGCGGGCATGTGCCTGGGAGAGGGCACCGGGGCTGTGGCGGCCCTGCCCCTGTTTCAGATGGCCGCCGACGTGTACAGCCGCATGAGCACCTTTCAGGAAAACTCCCTGGAGGAGTACCAGGAGTTCTCCCATGCTTAGGCTGGTCACCGGGGGCAGCGGCAGCGGGAAATCCCGGTACGCGGAGGACCAGCTGTTGTCCCTGGGACAGAGAAAGAGATATTACATCGCCACCATGATCCCCTGGGATGAGGAGTGCCGCAGCCGGATCGGCCGCCACAGGCAGATGCGGGCGGGAAAAGGCTTTGAGACCGTGGAGTGCCCGGTGGATCTGGGCCGGCTGGAGCTGGAGGAGGGCAGCGCCGTCCTCCTGGAGTGCCTGTCCAACCTGACGGCCAACGAGTTTTTCCGGGAAGAGCGGGCCGGGATGAGCCGGGAGGAGAGAAAAGCCGGGACGAGGGAGGAAATTCTCGCCGGAATCCGGCGAATTGCAGACCGGGCCGGGGAGGTGACGGTGGTCACCAACGAGATCTTCTCCGACGGCACGGCCTACGATCCCGACACCACGGACTATCTGGAGGTCCTGGGGCAGTTAAATGAAGCGCTGGCGCGGGAGGCCGGGGAAGTGACGGAAGTGGTGTTCGGCATTCCTGTCCGGATCAAGACGGAGGATTTCCGGGGGAGGTGGGAGCGATGAGATGGCTGCGCAGTTTTGCCATTGCCTTTTCCATGTACTCAAAGATTCCCATGCCCAGAGTCTCCTGGAGCGATGAGGGGATGAAATACGCCCTCTGCTTTTTCCCCCTTATCGGCCTGGTGATCGGGGGCGTTTACCTTCTCTTCGGCCGGGCGGCGGAAGCGCTGGATCTGGCGGAGACAGCCAGAGTCTGCATCGGCGTCCTCATTCCCCTGGCGGTTACGGGGGGAATCCACATGGACGGCTATCTGGATACGGCGGACGCCAGATGTTCCTACGGGGACCGGGAGAAAAAACTGGAGATCTTAAAGGACCCCCACACCGGGGCCTTTGCGGTGATCCGCTGCGGCATGTACCTGCTGGGCTTTGCCGCTGCCTTCAGCCTGATTCCCGGGGACCGTCTGGGAGTGACGGCGGGAATATTCACTCTGAGCCGGGCTCTGTCCGGATGGGCGGTGGTGACCTTCCCGAAGGCGAAAAAGGACGGACTGGCGGCGTCGTTTTCCCGCACGGCCGCGGAGCGGGCAGTTCAGGGGACTATGATCGTTTACGCTGCCGGCGCCCTGTGTCTGACGGCGGCTGCCGGGGGAGTTTTCTGCGCCTGCGCCTGCGGGGCGGCAGCGGCGGCGGTGTTTGCCGCCTACCGGCGCATGGCCTTAAAGGAATTCGGGGGAATGACCGGCGATCTGGCCGGGTATTTCCTCCAGCGGGCGGAGCTCTGGCAGCTGGCGGCGGCAGCGGCGGTGTTTGCCGCGGGGATCTGACGGCGGGAATTTCCAAAAATCGGAGAGGATGATTGAACATGGGGTTATATAAAATCATGCTGGTGGACGACGAGGAAGAAGTCCGCAAGAGCATTATAAAGAAAATAGACTGGGCCGACGCCGGCTTTGAGGTGGTGGGCGACGCGGAAAACGGGGAGGAGGCTCTGGAGAAGCTGGAGGCTCTGGAACCGGACGTGGTGGTCACGGATATCCGCATGCCCTACATGGACGGGCTGACTCTGACGGAGAAGATCCATCAGAGACATCCGTCCATTAAGGTGGTGATTTTTTCCGGGTACGACGACTTTGAGTACGCCCAGAGGGCGATTAAGCTGAACGTGACGGAGTACATTTTAAAGCCGGTGAACGTGGAGGAGATGACGGCCATCCTGAAGAAAATCCGGAAAAATCTGGATGAGGAGATCGAGATGCGCCGGGACGTGGATCTTCTGCGGGAGCGGTATGTGGCCAGCCTGCCGGTGATGCGGGAGCATTTTCTGAACAACCTGGTGGGCGGCGGCCTGACCGCGGAAGCGGCTGAGGAGAAGCTGAAAGAATATGAGCTGGATCTTGCGGGGGCGGAGAAATGGGTGGTGGCTGTCATCCACGTGGAGCCGGAGGAGGAACACGGGGCAGGCACCAGCTCCCTCCATCAGGAGCGGGAACTGATCCCCATCTCCGTCAAGCAGCTGCTGGAGGAAAAGCTGAAGGCCTACTGCCGGTTCGTGCTTTTTAACTCCGCCAGAGAGATGGTGCTCATCGCCGCCATTGACGAGGGCAACACCCAGACGGGGCTGGTGGAGCTGTTAAACGACTCCTGCAAGGAGTGCCGGAAGGTGCTGGAGGTGTCCGTCACCATGGGAGTGGGGGTCAGCTGCCCCTCCCTGGACAAAATGGGCCGCTCCTATCAGTCCGCCCTGGACGCCCTGGGCTACCGGGCCATTGTGGGCAGCGGGGGCGTGATCTACATCAACGACGTGGAGCCGGTGAACCGGGGCAAGCTTCAGTTTGACCAGCAGGAGGAGTCGGATCTGGTGGCGGCTATCAAGTTCGGCCCCAGGGAAAAGATCGAGGCGGCGGTGAAAAAAATCGCCGGCCGGATGGACGAGAAGGTCCACATCCGCCAGTACCAGGCCTACATTCTCAGCGTGGCCAGCACGGTGATCCAGCTGGTGCAGCAGTATGACCTGAATCTGTCGGAGATCATGGGTACGGACCGGGATTATTTTGAGGTGCTGGGGCAGATGGACCGGCAGGAGGATTTTTACCAGTGGCTGCTGGGAGTGGCCTGCCGCATCGGGGACGCCCTGGGCCAGGAGCGGGACAACACCGCCAAAAACATGATCCGCACCGCCAAACAGTATATTGAGGAAAACTACAGCGATCCGGAGCTTTCTGTGGAAAAGATCTGCCGGTATCTCCACATGAGCCCGGCCTACTTTTCCACCATGTTTAAGAAGGAGACGGGCCAGACCTACATCGCCTACCTGACGGAGGTCCGGCTGAACCGGGCGGTGGAACTGCTCAACAAGACGGACGACAAGACCTATATCATCGCCGCGAAGGTGGGATATCAGGAACAGAACTATTTCAGCTATGTGTTTAAAAAACGGTTCGGAGTCTCCCCCACCAAATACCGGGGAGCCAAATAAGGGGAGCTGCAGATGAAAGACAAATTGGAAGGAAGGAGCATACGCTATTCCATATTCAGCTACTTTACAGTGACGGCCCTGGTCATGGGAATCCTCATCGCCCTGTTTCTCAACACCCGGTTTTCCAATCAGCTGAGCGCCTCCATGGAGACAGAGGGAGAAAACCTGGTGAGCCAGGTGAGCGTGTCAGTGGAGTCCTTTCTCAGGACCATTATGAAATTGTCCGATTCCATCTACTACGGCGTCATCAAGAACGCCGATCTCTCCCAGGAGTCCATCAGCAGGGAGCTGCAGCTGCTCTATGACAACAACAAGGACAGCGTGGAAAATATCGCCGTGTTTGACCGGAGCGGCCGGATGCTGGAGGTGGTGCCGGCGGCACGGATGAAATCCCATGTGGATATTGCCGGGGAGGAGTGGTTTGCGGAGACTCTGGCCCAGCCGGAGAACCTGCATTTTTCCACGCCCCACGTCCAGTATCTTTTTGACGGGAGCGAGACTCAGTACAAGTGGGTGATCTCCGTGTCCCGGGCGGTGGAGATCACCGACGGCCCCTTTACCACCCAGGGGGTTCTCCTCATCGACGTCAGCTACAACAGCCTGGATCAGATCGTGGGGGAGGTATCCCTGGGGGACAGCGGCTACCTCTATCTCATGGACGGCGGCGGGGAGATCATCTGCCATCCCAAGGCCCAGCTGATCAACGCGGGGCTGATGGAGGAGGACAACCTGGAGGTGGCCGGCAGAAAAGAGGGCAGCTACCGGGAGCGGTTTGGCGGTGAGGAGAGGATCACCACCGTCAAATCCATCGGCTATACCGGCTGGAAGGCAGTGGGGGTCAATCCCACCGGCAGCATGACTTTAAATGTGCTGAAGACCAGGATTTTCGTGGTGTTTATCGTGCTGCTGTTTCTCTTCGTGCTGACCATGATCAACGCCTATATTTCCTCCAGGATCACCAATCCCATCAAGGAGCTGGAAAAGTCGGTGAGCCTTCTGGAGAGCGGAGATCTGGACGCCCCGGTCTACATCGGCGGTTCGGCGGAGATCCGCAGTCTGGGACATTCCATCCAGGGCATGGCCTTAAGGATCAAGGGACTGATGAACGACATTGTGGCGGAGCACGAGTCCAAGAGAAAGAGCGAGTTTGACACCCTTCAGTCCCAGATCAATCCCCACTTTCTCTACAATACCCTGGACATCATCGTTTGGATGATCGAGAACGAGAAAAAGACGGACGCGGTCCGGGTGGTGACGGCTCTGGCCCGTTTTTTCCGGATCAGTCTGAGCCGGGGCAAGAGCATTATCACCGTAAAGGACGAGCTGGAGCATGTGCGCAATTACCTGATGATCCAGCAGATGCGTTTTAAGAACAAATTCACCTACGAGATCGACGCCGATGAGGACGTGCTGGAGCTGGCCAGCTTAAAGCTCATGCTTCAGCCCATGGTGGAAAACGCCATCTACCACGGCATGGAGTTTATGGACGGGGACGGAGTGATCCAGATCCGGGTCTGGAGAGAAGGGGACGATCTGTACCTGCGGGTACGGGACAACGGCCTGGGAATGACTAAAGAGCAGGTGGAGAACCTGTTCAAGGACAGCGGCCATGTGCCGTCCAGGAGAGGATCCGGCATCGGAGTGCGGAATGTGAACGAGAGAGTGCACCTGTATTTCGGGGACGCCTACGGCCTGCGGATCGAATCAGAACCCGACGAGGGAACAGACGTGATCATTCATCTGCCGGCAGTGCCCTACAGTGAGATCGCAGAGAGGGAGGGAAAATAATGTCAGTGCGGGAAAAGCTTGCCTGGGCGGCCTGCGCCGTCCTGTTGGTGTTTTTATATCTGGCGTCCTCCACCGACCTGATCATCAAGGAGCGGGAGGTGGAGATCCATCCCGTATCCATCATTCTGAACGACGTGAACGACGCCTACTATCAGAATTTCAAAAAGGGAGTGGATCAGGCGGCCAGAGACTACTACGCGGACACCAGCTACACCACTCTCTACGACGAGATCAGCCAGGAGCAGCAGCTTCAGCTGATTTCCAGGGAGATGGAGGACGGGGCCCAGGCCATTGTGGTGATCCCCGTGGAGGGGGAGGCCCTTATGGACAGCCTGAGAGAGCAGAAGTCCCAGATTCCTTTTGTGGTCCTGGGAGCGGCGGGAGGAGACAGCGCCGTCAGCTCCCGGATCTCTGTGGACAGCCGGGAAGCCGGCCGGCGGCTGGCGGAGGAGGCTTTAAAAGAGCTGCCTGCGGGAGTATCCTGCTGGCTCTTTGCCGCCGATGTCCGGCTGGGAGAGACGGGGCTGGTTCTGGACGGAGTGGAAAGCGTGCTGAAGGAGCAGGGCGCGGACTACGTTCTCCGGGAGATGGAAGAGGAAGAAAGCCTGCTGGCCTCTTTGCAGGAAGAATATGAGAGGACGGGAGAGCAGGCGGCGGTGATCGCCCTGGACAAGGAGAGTCTGACGGAGACGGCGGAGATTTTAAAGGCGGACGGCTCTCTCCGGGAGGGACTGGCCGGCGTGTACGGCATGGGTTCCACCACCTCCCTCCTGGGCAGCCTGGACGCAGGCCTGATCGACGGCCTGGTGACCTTCGACCAGTACACCGCCGGGTATCTCAGCGTGGAGAAGGCGGTGGAGGCCATTCAGAGCGGAAAAAACGGGGAAGACATCCGGCTGGATTATTTCTATATTACCAGAGACAACATGTGGGACAAGAGTTTTGAGACCATGCTCTATCCCATGGAATAAATGCGGGGAGGTATTGCCGATGAGACGAGGATTGCTCTGCGGCTGTCTGTTCCTCATGCCGGCGCTTTGTCTGATGTCCGGCTGCGGGGAGAAGGCGGAGCAGGAGGAAAAAAACTCTATTCGCCTGGGAGTGTCCATTTACCGCTGGGAGGACGCGTTTGTGAGCACTCTCCGGGCGGAGCTGGAGGAAAAGGCGAAGGAGTACGAGCAGGAGACGGGGCTGAAGGTGGTTTTGGATATTGTGGACGCAAAGGAGAGCCAGAGTGTCCAGAACGGTCAGGTGGAGCGCTTCATTTCCCTGGGCTGCGACGCCCTCTGCATCAACATTGTGGACCGCTCCGCCGCCAGCGACATTATCGTCCGGGCCATGGACGCGGACGTGCCGGTGGTGTTTTTCAACCGGGAGCCGGTGGAGGAGGACATGGACCGGTGGGACAGGCTCTACTATGTGGGAGCTGACGCCAAGGAGTCGGCGGTGATCCAGGGCACCATCCTGGCGGACGCCTACGACGCGGACCACTCCAGTCTGGATTTAAACGGGGACGGGGTGGTAAAATACGTGCTTCTGGAGGGAGAGAGCAGCCACCAGGATTCCCTGATCCGGACGGAGTGGTCCATCCAGACCTTAAAGGACCGGCAGGTGCCCATTGAGCGGGTGACGGGAGGCATTGCCAACTGGGACAGAAGCCAGGCTTCCGCCCTGATGGAGCAGTGGCTGGAGGAGTATCCCGGGGAGATCGAGCTGGTGATCAGCAACAACGACGAGATGGCCCTGGGGGCCATCGAAGCCATCGAGCGGGTGGATGCCGGCGGGGCCGGCCGGGATATCCGGCTGGTGGGCATCGACGCCACTCCCGACGCCGTGGAGGCGGTCCGGGAGGGAACGCTCATGGGCACGGTGAACCAGGATCTGGAAGCCTACGCCGACGCCATTTTTGAAATCGCCCGGTGCCTTTCCCTGGGAGAGCCGGTGGAGGACCACGTGGCCCTGGAAGGAGGAAAGTACTACCGCAGCGCCCAGACGCCGGTGACCCGGGACAATCTTCCTAAATCTTAGGAAATCTGACGGGGTTTTCCCGGCAGCCGGAACCGCGAAATTTGTAAAATCTGAACATAAAATGCCGCAGCCGGAAAATAAGTCAATAAAAAACTCCCGAAAACGAAAAAAATTATAGAGAAATCCAAAAAAAACATATAGAAATGTGCACAAAGGGATGATATACTTTAGACATAGATAGGACATAGTGCCTAATCAAAAAAGAAAGGGAGGAATTAACAATGAGATTAACAAAAAAAGCGGCAGCGCTGGCAATGGCGTCCTGCATGGCCTTATCACTGACGGCCTGCGGAGGCGGCAGCACCACAGAGACCACTGCAGCAGGCGGCGACGCAGCTGAGACCACTGCGGCAGGAGATACCACCGAAGCAGCGGAGACCGGAGAGGTTGCCAACAAGGACAAGCCTCTGGTATGGTTCAACCGTCAGCCGTCCAACAGCTCCACCGGCGAGCTGGATATGGCAGCGATGAGCTTCAACGACAATACTTATTATGTAGGATTCGATGCCAACCAGGGTGCTGAACTTCAGGGAACCATGGTAAGAGATTACATCGAGGCAAACATTGACACCATCGACCGCAACGGCGACGGCGTCATCGGATACGTTCTGGCAATCGGTGATATCGGCCACAACGATTCCATCGCCCGTACCAGAGGCGTTCGTAACGCTCTTGGAACCGGCGTAGAGGCCAACGGCGAGATCAACAGCGCGCCTGTGGGAACCAACACCGACGGAACTTCCACCATCGTACAGGATGGAACCATTGAGGTAAACGGAACCACCTACACCATCCGTGAGCTGGCTTCTCAGGAGATGAAGAACTCCGCAGGAGCTACCTGGGATGCAGCTACCGCAGGAAACGCCATCAACACCTGGTCCGCTTCCTTCGGCGATTCCATTGATGTTGTTGTTTCCAACAACGACGGCATGGGCATGTCCATGTTCAACGCATGGTCCAAGGACAACGGCGTTCCCACCTTCGGATACGATGCAAACAGCGACGCTGTTGCAGCTATCGCAGAGGGCTACGGCGGAACCATCAGCCAGCACGCAGACGTACAGGCTTATCTGACCCTTCGTGTTCTTCGTAACGCTCTTGACGGCGTAGATATCGACACCGGTATCGGCACCGCTGATGAGGCCGGCAATGTTCTGACCGATGACGTATATGTTTACAATGCAGACGAGCGTTCCTACTACGCATTAAACGTGGCAGTTACTGCTGACAACTATCAGGATTTCATGGATTCCACAGTGACCTACGCACCGGTTTCCAATCAGCTTGATGCTGCAGAGCATCCGGAGAAAGCTGTATGGCTGGATATCTACAACGCAGCTGACAACTTCTTAAGCGCTACTTATCAGCCGCTGCTTCAGAAGTATGATGATCTTCTGAACTTAAAGGTTGACTACATCGGCGGCGACGGACAGACAGAGGCCAACATCGTGAACCGTCTTGGCAACCCGAGCCAGTACGACGCATTCGCCATCAACATGGTGAAGACCGACAACGCGGCTTCCTACACCGCTCTGTTAAGTCAGTAATCTATCATTCACGCAAGTGAGAATGACCGGTTATCAGGGAGAAGCAATTCTCCCTGATAACTTTATAAAGAAAAGTTTCGGTGCCACAGCCGGCTTTTCGCTGCAACTGAAAAAATTGATTCACAGGAGTAATGAGTATGGCAGATAAGAAAGATGATATCGTCTTATCAATACAAGGTATGAGCAAGTCCTTCGGCCGGAACCGGGTGCTTGACCATATCAACCTGGAAGTGAAGCGGGGAACGGTTATGGGCCTTATGGGCGAGAACGGCGCCGGTAAGTCCACCATGATGAAGTGCCTTTTCGGAACCTACCAGAAGGACGAGGGCAAGATCTTCTTAAACGGCAGGGAAGTCAGCTTCTCCGGCCCGAAGGATGCTCTTGAAAACGGAGTGGCCATGGTTCACCAGGAGTTAAATCAGTGCCTGGAGAGAAACGTCATCGACAACCTGTTTCTGGGCCGCTACCCGGTTAATTCCATGGGTGTGGTTGATGAGGGAAGAATGAAAAAGAAAGCTTCCGAGCTTTTCCGGAAGCTGGGAATGACGGTCAATCTGACTCAGCCGATGCGGAACATGTCCGTATCTCAGCGCCAGATGTGTGAGATCGCCAAAGCAATCTCCTACAACGCCAAGGTGATCGTTTTAGACGAACCCACATCCTCCCTGATGGCGCAGGAGGTTGACAAACTGTTTGAGATGATGAGGATGTTAAAGGAGCAGGGCGTGGCCCTGATCTACATCTCCCACAAGATGGATGAGATTTTCGAGATCTGTGACGAGATTTCCGTCCTTCGTGACGGCAAGCTGGTCATGACCAAGAACGCAAAGGATACCAACATGAACGAGCTGATCACAGCCATGGTTGGCCGTTCCCTGGAAAGCCGGTTCCCGCCGGTGGACAATACTCCGGGAGACGTGATCCTGTCTGTGCAGCATCTGTCCACGAAGTTTGAGCCCCATCTTCAGGACATTACCTTCGATGTGCGGGAGGGCGAGATTTTCGGCCTCTACGGACTGGTGGGAGCGGGACGTACAGAGCTTCTGGAGACCATCTTCGGCGTCCGCACCAGAGCGGCCGGCCGTGTGTATTTCAATAACCGTCTGATGAACTTCAACAGCGCGAAGGAGGCCATTGATCACGGGTTCGCCATGATCACTGAGGAGCGGAAGGCCAACGGCCTGTTCTTAAAGGGCGACCTGACTTTCAACACCACCATCGCCAACCTGGAGCAGTACAAATCCGGTATGGCCCTCTCCAACACCAAGATGGTGAAGGCCACAGCCAATGAAATCAAGATCATGCACACCAAGTGCATGGGACCGGACGACATGATCTCAAGCCTTTCCGGCGGAAACCAGCAGAAGGTCATCTTCGGAAAATGGCTGGAGAGAAAGCCTCAGGTCTTTATGATGGATGAACCCACCCGAGGAATTGACGTGGGCGCGAAATATGAGATTTACGAGCTGATCATCAGCATGGCAAAGCAGGGCAAAACGATTATCGTTGTTTCCTCTGAGATGCCTGAGATCCTGGGCATCACCAACCGGATCGGCGTTATGTCCAACGGCCGTCTTTCCGGCATTGTCAATACAAAGGAAACCAATCAGGAAGAGCTGCTGAGGCTCAGTGCAAAATACCTATAATGGGGGAATGGAATATGGCAAAGGAAAATAACATTCTTACGGCTGATCAGGAGAAACAGCTTCGTCAGCCCATAGAGGATTATGTAGGAAAAATCCAGGCCAAGCTCGACAGTCTCAGAGAAGACGGAACCAACCGGGTGGTCGAGCTTCAGAACGATATAGACAGCGTAAAGAGAGACCATATCTTTACGCAGCAGGAAAAGGATAAGGAAATTACAAGGCTGAAGGCGGAACTGGAACAGGCCAAGGCCGTGGAAGATAAGAACAAAGGCGAGGTTTCCAAACTCATCGCCGACGGCGAGAACTATCTGAAAGCGAACTTTGACAAATACTATCAGGCTGTGATCGCAAGCTGCAAGGAAGAGAGAGCTGCCGCTCAGGAGAAATACAAAGCCAGAGTGGCGGAGCTGGAAAAAGAGCATCAGGCCTCCGTCTCCAAGCTCACCAACCAGGAGGAGATCAAGGACGAGAAGTACGTTCATAAGAACCGCCTCTTTGATGCGAAGATGGAGCTGGAGAGAGATTATCAGGCGGTGAAGGACAGACAGCACGCTGCCTTCCAGTACAAATATCACCTGATTGATATGCTCCGCATGTCAAAGTTCACCTTTGGAGAGAATGTGGCTCAGAGGTGGGAGAACTACCAGTACACCTTCAACAAGAGAGACTTCCTTCTGAAAAATGGTCTGTACATCGCCATCGTGATTATTTTCATCATTCTGTGCGCGATTACGCCCATTGTCAAGGGAGTGCCGCTGCTTACATACAACAACGTGCTGAATATCCTTCAGCAGGCTTCCCCCAGAATGTTCCTGGCTCTGGGCGTGGCAGGACTGATCCTTCTTGCAGGTACGGACTTGTCCATCGGCCGTATGGTCGGCATGGGCATGACCACTGCCACCATCATCATGCACCAGGGCATCAACACCGGTTCTGTGTTCGGCCATGTATTTGATTTCACCGGCCTGCCCACACCGGCAAAAGTAATTCTGGCTCTGGTTGTCTGCGTGGCGCTGTGCACCTGCTTCACCACCGTTGCAGGCTGCTTCACCGCAAAATTCAAGATGCACCCGTTCATCTCCACCATGGCCAACATGCTGATCATCTTCGGTCTCACCACCTACGCCACGAAGGGCGTGTCCTTCGGCGCCATTGAGTCCGCGATCCCCGGCAAGGTCATCCCCAGAATCAACGGTTTCCCAACCATCATTCTGTGGGCAGTGGCAGCGGTGATCGTGGTGTGGTTCATCTGGAACAAGACCACCTTCGGAAAGAATCTGTACGCTGTGGGCGGAAACGCGGAGGCGGCTTCCGTTTCCGGTATTTCCGTATTCAAGGTAACTGTGGGCGCCTTCATCCTGGCCGGCATCCTTTACGGATTCGGTTCCTGGCTGGAGTGTCTGAGAATGATGGGTTCCGGTTCTGCCGCTTATGGACAGGGCTGGGAGACTGACGCAATCGCAGCCTGCGTGGTGGGCGGCGTGTCCTTCACCGGCGGTATCGGAAAGATCTCCGGCGTGGTGGTAGGTGTGCTGATCTTCACCGCACTGACCTACTCCCTGACCATCCTGGGCATCGATACCAACCTGCAGTTCATCGTATCCGGTATCATTATTCTGGTAGCCGTAACCCTTGACTGCTTAAAGTACGTGCAGAAGAAGTAATTCTTTCAATCATAATCCATTTTGGAATACAGACCCCGTTCCCGGGGCGGATGAAAGTCCGCTCCGGGAAACGGGGTTTTTGCTTTATAGTTTTCCGATTCTATGGTATCATGGTATCTATGTCAGAGATAAAGGAGTGAATACAGTGATACTGATCGTAGGAGGAGCCTTCCAGGGAAAGGGGAGGATCGCCCGGGCCATGGCGGATTCCGGTGATGCGGAAGGGGGAGAAAGGCCGGTGATCCTCTCCTTTCATGAGCAGGTGCGCCGTTATCTGGAGGAGCATCCGGAGGCAGCAGAGACTCAGATCCGTGCCTTTGCGGCCAGGGCTGCAGAAACCTGTCCGGAGGCGGTCGTCACCATGGATGAGGTGGGCTGCGGCGTAGTGCCTGTGGATAAAGAAGAGCGGCAGTACCGGGAGGCGGTGGGAGCCGCCGGTCAGGAGCTGGCTGCCCGGGCGGAGAAGGTCTACCGGGTGACCGCCGGAATCCCGGTGCGAATCAAATGAGGACAGAAGATGAAATGAGAACAGAGGATCAAACGAGAACGGAAGTGGAGTGACAGAATGTGAGACTGATAATCGGAGTGCTGGTGGACCGGC
Organism: Candidatus Lachnoclostridium avicola; assembly: GCA_019114465.1. Lineage (GTDB taxonomy): Bacteria > Bacillota > Clostridia > Lachnospirales > Lachnospiraceae > Lachnoclostridium_A > Lachnoclostridium_A avicola. The sequence continues at coordinate 16,618 of DXFM01000031.1, read as the reverse complement.
TTCTGGGGGATCCCCAGAACTGGTATCATCCGGTGAGAACCATAGGGGCCTGGATCCGGTGGTGGGAGAAGGTGCTGCGGCGGCTGCTCCCGGCAGACAGGGGCGGGGAGCTTCTGGGGGGAGGACTGCTGTGCGCGGTCACTCTTCTCTTTTCCGGGGGAGTGCCGGCCCTGCTTTTGCTGCTGGCCCATAGGATCCATCCGGTGTGCAGCCTGGTGCTGGGTTCCGTCATGTGCTGGCAGCTGCTGGCGGCAAAATCTTTGAGAGATGAGAGCATGAAGGTGTATGACGCTCTCCGGGAAGGAGATGTGGAGAAGGCCAGGTATGCCGTTTCCATGATTGTGGGGCGGGATACGGAACGGCTGACGGAGGAAGGGATTATCCGGGCGGCGGTGGAGACTGTGGCGGAGAACGCCTCCGACGGGGTGATCGCCCCCCTGTGCTACATTGCCCTGGGCGGTCCGGTGCTGGGATTCCTCTACAAGGGGATCAACACCATGGACTCCATGGTGGGTTATCACAACGAGAAATATGAGTATTTCGGCAGGGCGGCCGCCCGGCTGGACGACGCCGCCAATTTTATTCCCTCCCGGTTCAGCGCTCTGCTCATGGTGGGAGCGGCCTTTGTGCTTCGCATGGACTGGAGAAACGGCTGGCGGATCTTTCTCAGGGACCGGAGAAACCACAAGAGTCCCAATTCCGCCCAGACGGAGGCGGCCTGCGCCGGGATTCTGGGCGTCCGCCTGGCGGGGGACGCCTGGTATTTCGGAAAACTGGTGAAGAAGCCCTATATCGGGGATGACAGCCGGCCGGTGGAGGCGGAGGACATTGTGCGGGCCAACCGGCTGATGTACGCCGCGGAGTGGCTGGGGCTGGTTCTGGCCCTTGGGGCCGGGACGGTCATTCGGCTGATCTGGTAGGGAGAAAAGTGAGGTGTGATATGACAGAATATGGACATGGCGGAGATATTTACAGCCAGGAGGTGGAGCTGGATTACTCCGCCAATATTAATCCTCTGGGGATGCCGGAGGGCGTGAAGGAGGCCATCCGCCGGGCGGTGGATCAGGCGGCTCCCTATCCCGACAGCGCCTGCCGCCGCTTAAGGGGCAGGCTGGCGAATGCTTATGGGATCGGCGCGGACCGGATCATCTGCGGAAACGGGGCGGCGGATCTGATTTTTCAGCTGGCCTGGGGACTTGCTCCCAAGCGGGCTCTTCTGACCGCCCCTTCTTTTTCTGAGTACGGTCAGGCCCTGCGGGCAGCAGGGGCAGAGGTGGTCAGCTGCATGCTCCGGGAGGAGAGGGGATTTGCCTTCTCTCTGGAGGACTGGAAGAAAAAGGCGGAGGATTTCCACCCGGATATGGCGTTTTTCTGCAATCCCAACAACCCCACCGGCCTGGCAGAGCCGAAGGAGACCGTGACGGAGATGGCTAAGTTCTGCCGGGAGATGGGGATTTTCCTGGTGGTGGACGAGTGCTTCGGGGAGTTTCTGGATGAGCCGGAGAGGTACTCCATTCTGGGAGAGATAGACCGGTTTCCCAATGTATTTGTGCTGAAGGCATTTACCAAGCTGTATGCCATGGCCGGCGTCCGCTTAGGCTACGGCTTCTGCAGCGACGGCAGGGTGCTGGAGGCCATGGAACGGGTGCGCCAGCCCTGGAGTGTGTCCGCCCTGGCCCAGGCCGGAGGCGAGGCGGCGTTAAAAGAGACGGAATATGTGGAGAAGACCAGGCGTCTGATCCGCGCCCAGAGAGAGTTTCTGAAAAACGGCCTGAAGGAGCTGGGCTTTGCCGTCTGGGATTCCATGGCCAACTATCTGTTTTTCTCCGGGGATCCCGGGTTAAAGGAAAAACTGCTGGAGCGGAAGATTCTGATCCGGTCCTGCGCCAATTATCCGGGGCTGGACGGAAGATATTACCGGATCTGCGTGCGGACAGAGGCGGAGAACCGGAGATTTCTGGAGGAACTGAAACGTGTTCTGGAACATAGATGACAGAGAGAAAAGGAGGAGATTATGACAGAACTTCATGTGCATCTGGACGGATCCCTGCGGCCGGAAACGGTGTGGGAGCTGGCGGCGGAGCAGGGGATCGCCCTGCCGGCAAAGACGGTGGAGGAGCTTCGGACTCTCATGCAGGCTCCGGTGCCCTGCGGCAGTCTGGGGGAATATCTGTCCCGGTTTGCCGTATCCAAAAACTGTCTCCAGACGGAAACAGCCCTGGAGCGAGTGGCCTTTGAGCTGGCGGAGGATATGGCGGAAGACGGGGTGACCTGCGGAGAGATCCGTTTTGCCCCTCAGTTTTCCACAGAGCGGGGGCTGACCCAGAGACAGGTGACGGAGGCGGTGGGCCGGGGCGTCTGCCGGGGAATGGAAGAGCATCCGTCTCTGCGGCTGGGCCTGATTCTCTGCTGTATGCGGGGAGATGACCGGGAGACAGAACGCCGCAATCGGGAGACGGTGGAGCTGGCGGCGGAGATGAAAGACGGCGGCATTGTCTGCGGAGTGGATCTGGCCGGGGCGGAGGAGGTCTATGACACCGGCCTGTTCCGGGATCTGTTTGCCCAGGTCAGGAGATACGGTTTAAATCGGACCATCCACGCAGGGGAGGCTGCCGGACCGGACAGCGTGTGGAAGGCCCTGGAGCTGGGGGCCATGCGCATCGGCCACGGAATCGCCGCGGCAAAAGATGAGAAGCTCATGCAGGAACTGGCGGACCGGAAGATTCCTCTGGAGGTCTGCATCACCAGCAATGTGCAGACCAAGGGAGTGCCCAGCCTGGAGGAACACCCCATCCGGAAACTTTATGAGGCCGGCGTCCGGGTTACCATCAACACGGACAACCGGACGGTGTCGGACACCACCATGACAAAGGAACTCCGCCTGGCCCGGGAAGTCCTGGGCTTTCAGGAGGAGGACATCCGGCGGATGGAGGAGTACGCGGCGGAAGGTTCATTTTTAGGCAGACAGACAGGGAGGAGCAGAGGATGAAGCAGGAATATGTGGAGCGGATCTACAGCGGCTGGCTGGCAAAAATCATCGGAATCCGCTACGGAGCCCCCATTGAGGGGTGGTCCATGGAGAAGATCCGCAGTCTCTTCGGAGACCGGATGCCGGATTATCCGGCGGATTACAGGAATTTCGCGGCGGACGACGATAGCAACGGCCCCTGGTTTTTCCTCCGGGCCCTGGAGGACAGCGGGGTGTGCGTGTTGGACGGACTGTCTCACCCTGGACAGGTGAGGGATCTGGAGCCGGAGGACGTGGCCAGGGCTCTGATCAATTACGCCCCCTTTGAACACGGATTTTTCTGGTGGGGAGGCTACGGCGTCTCCACAGAGCACACCGCCTATCTGAATCTCCGCTGCGGGATTCCGGCTCCGGAGAGCGGCAGCATCCGCCAGAACGGCTCTACCATGGCGGAACAGATTGGCGGCCAGATCTTTTCCGACACCTGGGGGCTGGTAAATCCGGGAAAACCGGAGCGGGCAGCCAGAATGGCCAGGGCGGCGGCCTCCGTCACCCACGACGGAGACGGTTTAAACGGGGCCGCCTTTGTGGCCGCCTCCATCAGCGCCGCCTTTGAGGAGAGAGATGTGAGGAAGATCATAGAGACCGGCCTGTCCTTTGTGGAGCCTGGCAGCCGGTACGAGGAGGCGGTGCGGGCTGTGATGTCTTTCTATGACGAACATGAGGAGGGAGGAGAAGCCTGGAGGGACTGCTTTGAGTTTGTGCGGACCCACTACGGCTATGACCAGTATCCCGGAATCTGCCACATCATTCCCAATATTTCCGTGATGATCCTGGCCCTCCTCTACGGGGAAGGAGACTTTGACCGGACGCTGGAGATCTGCAATCTCTGCGGCTGGGATACGGACTGCAACGTGGGAAATGTGGCCTGTATTCTGGGAACGGCCCTGGGCCTGTCTGCCATCGGGGAGAAGTGGAGGAAACCGGTGGGAGATCTGCTGATCTGCTCCAGCGTTCTGGGGTATTACAACATTCAGGACATCCCTCAGTCTGCCTCCTACATTGCCAGACTGGCTTACGCCCTGGACGGGGAGGAGCCGCCGGAGGAGCTGCGGGATATTTTGATGGATGAGACCCTCTGTCATTTCGAGTACCCCGGCTCCACCCACGCCATGAGGCTGCGGGCGGAATCCGGGGAAGGCGAGGCACTGGATGGGAAAATGTTCCGCCTGGAAAATACGGAGGAAGCCGCCTGCACCGGCAGCCGTTCTCTGAAATTTTCTGCTTCGGTCATGGAGCCGGGAGAGCGGCTTTACGTGTTTAAGCACACCTACTACCGGCCGGAGGAATTTACAGACAGCCGGTATGATCCCGCTTTCTCCCCCATTCTCTATCCGGGACAGACCATAGAGGCGTCCCTGTACCTGCCGGAATACAGCCGGCCGGCTCAGGCAGCTCTCTACGTGAAGGATCTCCACGACGGAACCGTCTGTCTGGGAGAGAGAGTTTCCCTGAAGACGGGGGAGTGGAAAAAACTGACCTTTTCCATCCCCGGCGGCACGGATGCTCTTCTGGGGGAGGCAGGAGTCTGCTTTTATATGGAAGGAAGAGCTCTGGAGCGCTTTTCCTTTGCCGGAATGGTGGACGATTTTCGGATTCTGGGGCAGCCAGATTACCTGCTGGATTTAAAGAAAGAGCAGGAGGAGGTGTGGCCGGGAGGCCACCGGGAAATCAGCCAGTTTACCAGGCTGAAGGGAAATGCCTGGCTGGAAAATGGGGCCCTCCATCTCTCCTGCGGCGATTTCGGGGAGATGTACACCGGCGGGTGCAGCTGGGAGGACTATGAGGCGGAATTTCTCATGACTCCCGTAAAGGGCGGTTTTCTGGGAGCCTGTTTCCGGGTTCAGGGGGCGGCCAGATCCTACGGCGCCCTTCTCCTTTCCGGAGGCCGGCTGGCCCTGGCAGAGAGTCTTCCCGACGGAAGCGGATATGAAGTGCTGGCGGAGACGGAATTTCCCTGGAGGGAAGGAGAGCCGGTGCGCCTGACCGCAGGGGCCGCGGGGGAGGAAATCTTTGTCCGGGCCCGCAGAGCCGGAGAAGGCGGCGGAGAACAGGGGGAGGTCTGGCTGTCCCTCCGGGAGAAAATGGGAAGATTTTGCCGGGGATGTGTGGGCATTCTGGTGAGAGAGGGAAGCCACATTTCTCTGGAGCAGGTGAGAATCCGTCCCATTCTGAAGAAAAAGACAGAGGAAAACTGACATTTTTTTACAAAATTTTCATATTTCCCCCAAGAAAAGGACAAATGTCCTTTACGTACAGCCCTTTCCCGTTTATAATTCTAGCTGTAAAGTAAAAATAAATGATTAGCTGTGCTTATAAATATACAGTCATTTTGCTTATGATTCCCGAAAAGCAGAGCTCAGAATTGTGAAATTTTCAGAAGGGAAACGGAAGAATGAAAAAGACCAGAATTTTCATTGACACCGATTTGGGGGACGATGTGGATGACGCGGCAGCTTTCATGCTGGCCTTTGCCAGCCCGGAGCTGGAACTTGCGGGAGTTACCACCGTTTATAAGGATGTGAAAAAGCGGGCGGAGATGGTCCGGGATCTTCTGGATCTCTGGGGAGAGAACCATGTGCCGGTGGCCGCCGGATACGGCAGAGCCCTGATCGAGCGGCGGTTTGATGAGACGGAGGCCCCCATTCAGTACGGCATTCTGAGGCGGAATGAGGGGGAAACAGCCCCTGCGCCGGCGGAAAGGGAGCGGAAGGCTGATGATCTGATCCTTGAGACTCTGAGAGAGGACGCAGATGTGGTGATCCTGGCCATGGGTGCCATGACCAACCTGGCGGTGGCCTGTATCCGGGAACCGGAGCTGATGCGCCGGGCGCGGATCATCGGCATGGGAGGATCCTTTCTAAACTCCCAGCCGGAATGGAACATCATCTGTGACCCGGAGGCGGCCAGGATTGTCATGGAGACCTGTGAAAATCTGGTGATGATGGGGCTGGATGTGACCAAATACCTGAAAATCGGGGAGGACCGGCTGGAAGCCTGGAGAGCCAGGAAAGACGGCCGGATGGACTACTTTTTAAAGGGCGTGGACCTGTTTGTGCAGGCCACGGGCTATCCCGTCACCTTCCACGACGTACTGCTGGTGGCCTATCTTCTGGACGAGCAGGTGGTGTCCTTAAAGAAAGGAAGATTCACGGTGGAGCTGGGAGGCACCCTCACCAGGGGAACCATGGTGGATCAGACCAATTACTATGAAATTGATCCGAAGGTGGAGGGAAGCTTCCGGTTTGCGGATCAGGTGGATCTGGACCGGTTTTTCCGGATTCTGGATGAGCGGTTTTAGGCCGCGGTCCGGGGAGACCTTTCCGGACGGAAAAAGTATCCAATAAAGTATCCAATGCCGCGGGAGCGGCTGGCGATAGAAAATTTATTCATGTGGAGAGGAGAACACTTATGAAAAAACTGACAGCAGCATTACTGGCAATGTCCATGACTGCAGGCCTTCTGGCAGGCTGCGGAGCGCCGGAGCCGGAGGAGACCACGGCGGCGGCAACGGAGGCTGCGGCTGATACGTCCGAGGAGGCAGGAGATGATTCCGCGGAGGCTGTAAACCCGGAAGATTACAAGGTGGGACTGATGATCCCCGGAAACCTGGGAGACAAGTCTTTCTTTGACGCGGCGTTTAATTCCATTGAGCCCATCAAGGAGCAGCTTGGCGTGACGGTGGAGTATGTGGAGTGCGGAACGGACACCTCCAAGTTCTATCCGGCTCTGGTGGATATGTGCGAGGCAGGCTATGACCTGATCCTGACCATTTCCAGCAACAACGACGACGCTCTGGTGCAGGCTGCGGAGGAGTATCCGGATCAGAAGTTCATCAACCTGGACGATGAGATGACCAATCCCCCCGCCAATGTGTACATCATGGGCACGAAGAACAACGAGATGAGTTTCCTGGCAGGAGCTGCCGGCGCCCTGAAGGCTGCTGAGCTGGGCGAGAACACCATCGGATTTGTAGGCGGTATGGATATCCCCGGCATCAACGAGTTCCTGGTAGGCTACATTGAGGGAGCTCAGGCCATCAACCCTGATATCAAGGTATCCACTTCCTATGTGGGAAGCTTTACAGATACGGCAAAGGCAAAGGAGAACGCGCTTCTGCTTTACAACTCCGGCCTTTCTGTAATCTTTGCGGCAGCCGGACAGTCCGGCCTGGGCGTAATTGACGCAGCCGTGGAGCAGGGCAAATTTGTCATCGGCGTGGATTCTGACCAGGCAGAGGCTTTAAAGGATTCCCAGCCGGATATGGCAGCGGTGATCATCACCTCCGCTATCAAGAATATTTCTGACAACGCAGTGAAGGCTGTGGACCGCGCCATGAAGGGTGAGATCCCCTACGGAACCAGAGAAGTGTTCGGTCTGGCAGACGGAGCTGTGGGAATTGCGGAGAACGAGTTCTATGATCAGCTGCTCAGCGAGGAAGATCGGGCTCAGATCGAGGAGTTAAAGCAGAAGGTAATCGACGGCGAGGTGGAGATGACCCCCACCGAGGGAATTACCACAGAGAAGATCAACGAAATCCGCGAGGCAGTGCGCCCGTAATTAAACGGAGGTATCCCGGATGGAAGAATATATTTTGGAAATGAGGCACATCTCTAAGGTTTACGGCAATGGAATCGCCGCCAACCGGGATGTGGACTTCAACCTGAAAAAAGGAGAGATCCATGCGCTGGTGGGAGAAAACGGCGCGGGAAAATCCACCCTGATGAAGATCCTGTTCGGCATGGAGCCGCCTTCTTCCGGGGAGATCCTGCTGAGAGGAGAACCGGTTCGGTTCTCCTCTTCTAAGGATGCCATTGCCCACGGCATCGGCATGGTGCATCAGCACTTCATGCTGGTGGAGTCCTTCACGGCGGCGCAGAACATTGTGCTGGGCATGGAACCGAAGAAGGGAATGTTTGTCAATGAGGCGGAGGCTGTCCGCTACACCCAGGAGATCAGTAAAAAGTACAATCTGGAGGTGGACGCGGAGGCGGTCACCAGAACCCTCCCGGTAGGCGTAAAGCAGAAGATTGAGATCTTAAAGGCCCTGGCCAGGGGAGCGGAGATCCTGATTCTGGACGAGCCCACGGCAGTGCTGGCGCCCCAGGAGACGGATCAGCTGTTTGAGGAGCTGATTCATTTAAAGGAGCAGGGACACACCATTGTGTTCATCTCCCACAAGATCCCGGAGATCAAAAAGATCTCGGACCGGATCACCGTCATGAGATCCAGCCGCTCTGTGGGATGCTACCGGACGGAGGATGTGACGGAGCAGCAGATCTCCAGTCTGATCATGGGCTGTGAGATGGACACCACCATTGAAAAAACGGCCCCGAAGCCGGGAGAGCTGCGGATCGAGGTGGAAAATCTGTCCTACACCGACCGGAACAAGGTTCAGGTGCTGAAAAATGTCAGTTTCGGCGTCCGCAGCGGCATGATTTTTGGAATCGCGGGAGTGCAGGGCAACGGTCAGGTGGAGCTGATTGATTTAATGACCAGAAAGCGGGCGGTCCGGGAGGGAGACATCCGTCTGAACGGAACCTCCATTAAGAAGCTTTCCATCCAGGAAATCCGGAAAATGCAGTTCGGCTATGTGCCGGAGGACCGCATCGAGCAGGGAATCGCCGGCCAGGAATCCATCGCGGAAAACATGGTTTCCAACCGCTACGCTACGTCAGAATTCTGCCGCGGCGGCCTGCTGGATTATAAGAAAATCGAGGAGTTTGCGGATGAAAACATTCAGGAGTACGAGATCCGCTGCTCCGGAAATAAACAGAAGGTGGGCATGCTTTCCGGCGGAAACATGCAGAAGGTGGTGGTGGCCAGAGAATGCAGCCATGATCCCCAGGTTCTTATCGCCGAACAGCCCACCAGAGGCGTGGATGTGGGAGCTGCCCACATCATCCACAAAAAGATCATGGAGCTGCGGAACGAGGGCTGCGCGGTGCTGCTGGTATCCGCAGATTTGAGTGAGGCCCTGAAACTCTCCGATGTGATCGCCGTCATGTACGAGGGAGAGATCGTGGCTTATTTTGACAACACGGAGGGACTGAATGAGGAGAAACTGGGACTTTACATGCTGGGGCTTGAGCGGCACAGCGAAGAACAGATAAGGAGGGCAAGAGGATGAGCAGAGAGCGTTCATTTACCATCATAAGGACGGCGGTGTCCATGCTGGTGGCAATCCTGGTGGCTTTCGTGATCATCGTGCTGGTGAGCGACCAGCCGGTGGAGTCCATCAAGATCTTCCTTCTGCGCCCCTTCTCCACCAAGCGCTACCTGGGAAATATTGTGGAGACAGCGGTGCCTCTGATCTTTTCCGGTCTGGCCATGGCCCTGATGTTCAAGGCCAGCCTGTTTAACCTGGGGGGAGAGGGAATCTTTTTCATCGCCGGAATCACCGGTTCCATCGTGGCCATCTGGCCCCAGCTGCCGCCGGTGGTATTTCCCATCGTCTGCATTGTGACGGGAGCGGTCACCGGCATGGTGGTTATGCTGATTCCCGGCGTTCTGAAGGCAAAATACGGTGCCAGCGAGATGGTGACTTCCCTGATGATGAACAACATCCTGCTGGGTGTGGGACTGTATCTGTTAAACAACATGATGCGGGATCCCCAGGTGGCTTCCCTGGTTTCCTATCAGTACCGTTCCAACGCTCTGCTGGCCAACATTATCCCTGGAACCAGAGTTCATGTGGGCTTTCTCATCGCCCTGGCCTGCGCGTTTGCGGCCTATGTGTTCCTATTTAAGAGCAAGTGGGGCTATGAGATCCGCATGGTGGGCGACAACGGCAAATTTGCCAGCTATTCCGGCATTAATGTGACGAAGGTGATCATCATCGTGCACCTGGCGGCGGGAGCCATCGCCGGCATGGGCGGAATCATTGAATGTCTGGGAATGCACCGCCGGTTTGAGTGGACCGCTCTTCCGGGCTATGGTTTTGACGGAGCCATGATCGCCATGCTGGCGGGAAATCATCCCATCGGCGTCATCGGAGCGGCGTTCTTCGTCAGCTACCTGCGGGTGGGAGCCGACCTGGTAAACCGGGCTTCCGACGTGCCCACAGAGATGATCTCCATTCTGCAGAGTATTATCATTCTTCTGATTTCCGCGGAGAGATTTCTCCACAAGTATAAACAGAACTGGATCGAGAAGGAGGCGAAGTGATGAGAGCATTAGCGAATCTGATATTTACCACGGACTTTTTTTACTCGATCCTGCGGGTGACCACGCCCCTTTTGTTCGCATCCATGGGAGCGGTGCTGTCGGATGTGGCGGGAGTTCCCAACATTGCGCTGGAGGGAATGATGCTGATCGCCGCGTTTGCGGGCATGTTTTTCAGCTATCTTTTTGACAGCGCGGCCATGGGCCTGCTGTTTGCCCTGCTGTTCGCGGTGCTGTCCGCCGGGGTGCTGGCGTTCTTCACCCTGTACTACAAGACCAACATTATTCTGGGCGGAATCGCCATCAACAGCCTGGCCAGCGGCGGAACCATCTTTTTCCTCTATCTGGCTGCCCACGACAAGGGAACCAGCGTGTCCCTTCCCAGCAAGGTGCTGCCCAGCGTGAACATTCCGCTGATCCAGGATATCCCGGTGATCGGACCGGCCATCTCCGGCCACAACGTCCTCACCTACCTGGCCATTGTGGCGGTGATCTTCACTTTCTTCCTATTAAAAAGGACTTCTCTCGGCTGGCACCTCCGGGCGGTGGGAGAGAAGAAGGAGGCGGCAGATTCCGTGGGAATCAGCGTGGAGAAGACTCAGGCCATCGCCCTGATCTTAAGCGGCCTGATGTGCGGCTTCGGAGGAGCGTTTATGTCCATGGGCTACGTGTCCTGGTTTTCCAGAGACATGGTCAGCGGCCGGGGCTGGATCGCCCTGGCGGCGGAGGCCATGGGACTTCAGCATCCCCTGGGGACAGCGGCCACATCTCTGCTCTTCGGCGTGGCGGACGCCTTGTCCAACGCCGTGGCAACCCTGGGCTGGCCCTCTGATCTGGTGAGGACCATTCCCTACTGCGCTACCCTGGCGGGACTTGCCATTTTCTCTATCCGGACCTACCGGAAGATGAAAAATTCATAGACCGAACCGTGAAAACCGGGCCTGCACACCTTTATCCGGTGCAGGCCCTTTTTGGGCGATACGCCCGGCAAGCGGACGCCATGCTTGCATGGGCGGACACTTGCCGGGCAACGGACAGCGAACAGCTTTGCTGTGAGCTGCCCGTGGTATCGCGAATCGGACAGGGGAAAGGACTTTCCCTATCCGATGGCTCCGGCCCTGAGATTACTGATATTTAGGAGGTTTGAACCTGTATGGCAACCAATGATATGACACAGGATATTATCTATACCATCACCAACCCGAAGGTGACTTTCAACCAGAGACTGAAGGACATGGCCAAGATCGCGGAAAACTCCGTGGAGCTGGTCAATTACACGGAGAAATCAAAGGAGTATTTCGCCAACGGCGCCATGATGGATATGTTTGAGGGGAAATCCCCCTACCGGACCCGGTACTGCCTGCCGGACTATGAGCTGTTTTTAAAGCAGGGAAGCGAATTCCTCATGCTTGAGCCGCCGAAGGACATCTGGGACGCGGTGGGAAACCTGCTGTGTCTCTACCACAACATCCCCGACGACGGCGGCCTGCCGGTGTACATCGGCTGCCTGGACAAGCTGCTGGAGCCTTTTGTGAAAGATGAGGCGGAGGCGGAGAAAGCCATCCGCTTTCTGCTGGTCCATGTGGACCGGACCATCTCCAACGCCTTCTGCCATGCGGATCTGAGCGGAGAAGACACGAAGGCGGGAAGGATCATCCTGAAGCTGACGAAAGAAATGGGCCGCCCCTGCCCCAATATGACTCTTATGTGGCGGGAGGACACCCCCGACGATTATATGATGGCGGCTCTGGACACGGCCATGGCCGCGGCAAAGCCCAGCTTTGCCAATGACAAGCTGTACCGCCGGGATATGGGAGACTACGCGGTGGTGAGCTGCTACAACACCCTGCCCATCGGCGGCTGCGGCCTGACCCTGGTGCGCCTGAACATGAACCGTCTGCCGGAGCTGGCTGAGAGCCCGGAGGATCTGCTGAACCGGGTGATCCCCGACGCGGTGACGGCGGTGTGCGACGCCATCGACAGCCGGTGCGAGTTCATCATCGATTTCTGCCATTTTTATGAGAACACCTTCCTGTACCGGGAAGGCCTGATCAAGAAAGACCGGGACCATATGATCGGCATGTTCGGTTTTGTGGGCCTGGCGGAGTGCGTCAACCGGATGCTGAACCTGACGGACGAGGAGGAGCGGTTCGGCCACGGAGAGCGGGCGGACGCCTTCGGCGAGGCGATCATGAACCGCCTGAAAGAAGAGCTGGACAAGCGCCCGGCAAAATACGGAAAATACGGCCTTCACGCCCAGGTGGGAGTGATGGAGGACACGGATTCCACACCCGGCGGCCGGATTCCCATCGGAGAAGAGCCGGATCTGCCCTATCAGATCATGAACTTCATCCGGATGCACCGCCACTGCGACGCCGGCTGCGGAGAACTGTTCCCCTTCGACGACACGGTAAAGAAAAACCCCAGATATCTGCTGGACATTTTAAAGGGAGCTTTCGCCTCCGGAGCCAGATACCTCTCCTTCTATTCCGGCAATTCCGATCTGGTGCGGGTGACGGGATACCTGGTGAAGAAATCCGATCTGGAGAAATTTGAGCGGGAGGAGATGACCCTGAACGAGGCCACGGTCAACGGCTCCGGGGTGAACAAAAATCTCCATCTTCTGGACCGGAAGGTGCGTGGGGAGGAATGAGCCGGAGGGCAGATCAGCCGGGCGGCGTCCTTACCGCCCCGGTAAATAAGATCATTCCCTTTTCCGCCGTGGACGGCTTCGGAAACCGGACTGCCGTCTTTCTTCAGGGCTGTAATCAGAACTGTCTGTACTGCCACAACCCGGAAACCATCCATCTCTGCGTCGGCTGCGGCACCTGCGTGGACGCCTGCCCCGCGGGAGCATTGAGCTGGGCGGGGGAGGAGCCGGCGGTGGGTGCAGCGGATGCCGGCTGTACTGCGGCGGGGGATTCCGTCATTTCATCTGCCGGATCCGGAGTTTCCGTCGCCAGCCCGTCGGATGTTTCCGGCACCAGCTCCGCCGGCGTTCGCCGGGTGGCCTACGATTTTGACCGGTGCGTAAACTGCGACACCTGCATTAAGGTCTGCCCCAACGACGCCTCGCCGAAGATCCGGAATCTGACGCCGGAGGAACTCTTTGACCAGGTGAAACCGTTTTTTCCCTTTATCGACGGAATCACCACCTCCGGCGGGGAGTGCGGTCTTTATCTGGAGTTTCTGACGGAGTTTTACCGTCTGGTGAAGGGGGCGGGAAAGACCACCTATATGGACACCAACGGCCAGATTTCCCTGGCGGGCCGGGAGGAATTCCTGGCGGTGACAGACAAGACCATGATCGATTTAAAAGCTGGGACGGATGAGGATCACAGACGGCTCACCGGCCGGGATCTGGGGCCGGTGACGGACAACATCCGGCTGACAGCAGAGCTGGGAAAGCTCTATGAGATCCGCACAGTGGTGGTTCCGGACGTGGCAGACAGCCGGAAAACGGTGGAGCTGGGAGCCAGTCTCATCGCTCCCTATCCGGAGGTTCGCTACAAGCTGATCAAATTCCGGAAATACGGCGTCCGGGAGAACTTTTCCCAAACCCCGGAACCGTCCGATGAGCTGATGGAAAGTTTGAGAGAAATTGCCTGGAAAAAGGGCGTAAAGGAGGTTGTGATCACATGACAGAACAGGAACTGAAACATTTGCTTCAGTCCATGAGCCTGGAAGAAAAAGTGGGGCAGATGGTCCAGGTGACCGGCGCCTTTCTGGAGGAGGATGCGGTGATCACCGGCCCGGCGGCGGACGCGGGGCTGGAGCTCTCCGACTGTAAACTGGCCGGCTCCATTCTGGGAATCGCCGGGGCAAAGCGGCTGAGAAAGATTCAGGAGCGATATATGGAAGAGCATCCCCACCACATTCCCCTTCTGATGATGGCGGATGTCATCCACGGCTACCGCACTGTATTTCCCATTCCCCTGGCTCTGGGCGCCAGCTTCCATCCGGAGCTGGTGGAAAAGGCCATGACCATGGCTGCGGCGGAAGCAGCTTCCGCCGGGCTTCACGTCACCTTTTCACCCATGACGGATCTGGTGCGGGATCCCCGGTGGGGGCGGGTGCTGGAGTCCTTCGGGGAGTCTCCCTGGCTGGACGCCCGCATGGCGGAGGCCTACGTCCGGGGCTATCAGGGTCCGGACAACGATCTGAGCCGCCCCGGCCGTCTGTCCGCCTGCGACAAACATTTTGTGGGTTACGGCGCGCCGGTGGCGGGAAGAGAGTACAATCATGCGGAGCTCTCTGAGCACACTCTCCGAGAATTCCATCTCCCGGCCAAGATCGCGGCGATCCGGGCGGGAACGGCCTGCGTCATGCCGGCTTTCCAGTCCTTAAACGGCGTTCCCTGCACTGCGTCGGAAAAGATTGTGAGAAATCTTCTCCGGGATGAGCTGGGATTTGAGGGCGTGACCATCTCCGACTGGTCGGCGGTGGGAGAGCTGGTGGCCCAGGGAGCGGCGGAGAATACCAGGGAGGCGGCCAAGCTGGCTATTGAGGCGGGAATTGACATCGACATGATGTCCGTCTGTTATGCCAGAGAGCTGAAAGGTCTGGTGGAATCGGGAGAAGTGGAGGAGCGGCTGGTGGACGAAGCGGTCTGGCGGATCCTCACCCTGAAAAACCGCCTGGGCCTGTTTGAGGATCCCTTCCACGGAGCCGGCGTCCAGGAGGAAAAGCGGACGGTTCTCTGTGAGAAGCACCGGGATCTGGCCCGGTCCCTTGTGGCGGAGTCCGTCATTTTATTAAAAAATGAGGACGCCGTTCTTCCCCTGGATTCCGGCAGCCGTACAGCGTTTATCGGGCCCTATGTGGACAGCACGGACACCTGCGGCTCCTGGGCCATTTTCCAGAACAGGGAAGATACAGTGACTCTCCGCCGGGGCGTGACAGAGGGAGGATACGGGGCCAACGCTGTATTCTGCCACGGCTGTGATGTGCTGGAGAACACCAGAGTGCTGGGATTCGGCGTGGAAGAGGTATTTGGCCAGAGCGAAAACCGGGATGAGTGGATCCGGGAGGCTTTGCAGGCGGCGAAGGAGGCGGACAGGGTGGTTATGGCCCTGGGAGAGCACACGCTCCAGTCAGGAGAGGCTGCCAGCCGGGGAGACATTACCATCCCCCATCAGCAGATGGAGCTGCTGCGTCAGATATCCGCCGTCAACCCTAATGTGGTTACAGTGGTGTATTCCGGCCGTCCCCTGGATCTGCGGGAGGTATCCGCCTGCTCGAAAGCGGTGCTGGCTGTATTTCTGCCGGGGACCATGGGCGGAGCGGGAATCGCTGACGTGCTGTTTGGACGGACCTCTCCCGGCGGCCGGGTGTCCATAAGCTTCCCCTGGAGCGTCGCCCAGGTTCCCGTATACCACGACGATTATACCACCGGACGGCCCTACGATCCCGCGGGAGCCGAGCAGAAATTTGTCAGCCGCTACCTGGATATGCCAAACGAGCCCCTCTATTCCTTTGGCTATGGTCTGACCTATGGAATTTTTCGGTATTCTCCGGTGCGTCTGTCCGCCGGTTCCATGGGGCAGGGACAGATTCTTACGGCTTCTGTCACTGTGAAAAACGAGGGTTCCATGGCGGCAAAGGAGACGGTTCAGCTCTATCTTCGGGACGAGAAAGGAACCACCGTCCGCCCCAGACGGGAGCTGAAAGGCGTAAAATGCCTGTATCTGCAGCCGGGAGAAGAGGGGGAGGCCGTATTTGAGATTACGGAAGATCTTCTTAAAATATGGGATAAACACATGAACTTCCTGGCAGAGCCCGGGTGGTTCACCATCTATGTGGGCGGCGACAGCCGCACAGAAAACAGCGCCCGGTTCCGATACGAAGGATAACCTAGGAAGATAACCCAGGAAAGAGGGATAACCCTGAAAACTGGGACGGGACCAGATGTAAAACGCAGTGCCGGATCAGGCTTTCAGAACAGAAAGTCTGGTCCGGTTTTTTCGCGATACGCCCGGCAAGCAGCCGCTATGCCTGTAAGGGTGGACATTTGCCGGGCAACGGACAGCGAACAGCTCTGCTGTGAGCTGCCTGTGGTATCGCGAATCGGATAGGGAAAGGGACTTTCCCTATCCGAACAAAATACAGTTGTCAATAATCAGAATATATGCTATTCTTAGACTATACACATTTCATCTGTCCTCCTCAGCAGGACAGTACCGGCCGCCCCGGCGGCCATCCGCGGATCCAGATTTCCCGGATCATAAAATCCACATAAATGATGAAAGAGAGCCGGGCAGGTTTTGACGCAGGCGGGAAGAGGATCCTGGAAAGGGGATCGGGCGCACTTCTTATGGGGCCGCACTCCGTATGTTCTTCCTGTCCGGGGGAAGGAGGAGCATGAGAAAAAGAAGAGCGCCGGATGTCCGGATTGCCTATCAGAACAAAGACATCGCGGCGAAACTG
>DXFM01000030.1 GCA_019114465.1 Candidatus Lachnoclostridium avicola | reverse complement strand
GAGCCATCCCCATGATATCCATATCACGAAAGAGGCTCCCAACTACAGCGTAGATCAGTAATTCTATAAGATAACGAAAAAGAGGCTGTTCTGCATGGATTTGCAGAACAGCCTCTTTTTCGTGGTTCGTGGTGTCCCTGTCAACGGACAGCTCTGCTGTGAGCTGCCGTCAGGAGCCGGATTTTGGCAGAGCTTCTTCCCCGGTTTTGTTCTGCCGCAGCCGTTCGTAATAGAAGATATACTGCTGCATCACCCCCGCGCAGCCCCGGTACCGGCCGAAGAAGTCGCGGATGATGGCGGGGTACAGGCGGGATTTGGGCAGGGCAGCGTATTTTCGCGGATGCCTGGGATAATATTCTCGCAGGAGAATCTTCTGGATCCAGGTGTCCACGGGAAAGGCGTCGATGTGGTGGAGGCCAAAAAGGCAGATGCAGTTGGCCACTTTCACGCCGATGCCGTAGAAACCGGTGAGATACTCCATGGCTTCCCCGTAATTCATCTTCTCCAATTTTTTCAGGTCCAGGGCGCCGGAGACGGAGTCCCCGCACAGCTGCTTTATGTATTTGGCCCGGTATCCCAGCTTCAGCTCCCGGAGCTGTTCCACCGTGGCCCGGTTCAGCTGTTCAGGGGTGGGAAAGGCGAAGGCGGAGCCGTCTCCTCCCGGGATGGGGGATCCGTAGCTGGCGGACAGCCGCTCCACTGCCTCCCGGATCATGGGAATGGTTTTCTGCTGGGAGATGACGAAGGTGATGATCATTTCCCAGGGATCCTGGCGCAGAATGCGGATGCCTTTCCCTGCCTGGGCGGCGGCCTGGAGGTAAGGATCCTTCGGGGACACGGCGGCCTGGATCCGGCCGTAGTCGGTGGTCAGGTCAAAGTACTGCTCCCAGAAGGGGAAGTCCTCCTCGCCGCAGGAAAAGGAGAAGGAGGTTTCCTCCTGGGAGACGGTGAGAATTTTTCCGCGGCTGATAATGGTAAACTGTCCCGGACCGGTCTCCCTCATGCGGAAGCACTGGCCGGATGCGGCGATCTGCCGCAGGTCGAAATAAGAATAAGTCTGTCTGATCATGGGAGCTATTATAGCGGAAGCCGCCGGTTTGGTCAACCGGCGGAGCTGTTTTTCTCCTGGTGTGGGAGCCTGGTGCGGAGGAAGCGCTTTTTCACCTCACTCCAGCTGAAGGGAATCAGAGGGTAGATATAGCTCTTTCCGGCGATGGTCTTGTTGAAGATGATAAAGCAGGCGGAGAGAACCACCCCGGCGAGAAAGCCCCAGAGGTTGAACAGAGCTGTGAGAATGAGGATGATCACCCGCATGAATTTCAGGGCATAGCCCAGCTCATAGCTGGCCTGGGAGTAGTTGGCCACGGTGACGAAAGCCATGTAGAGCATGGTTTCGCTGTTAAACCACCCGGACTGCACGGAGTATTCACCCAGCACAATACCGGCGATGACGCTCAAGGGTGTGGTCAGCATGCTGGGGGTGTTTACCGCCGCCAGGCGGAGGCCGTCAATGGCAAATTCCAGGATCAGAAGCTGCCAGATCAGGGGCACGTGGGACGGGTCCGACAGCTGAATAAATTCCAGCCAGGAGGGAATGTACTCCGGATTCTGCATGAACAGAAGCCACACCGGCGTCAGCAGGAGAGTCAGCAGGGAGATGACCATCCGGGAAAGCCTCAGGTAGGTGCCGGTGATGGGAGGAAAGTAGTAGTCGTCCGCTTCCTCGATGATGTCAAAGACCGAGGAGGGGAGGATCATGGCGGAGGGGGAGTTGTCCACCAGGATCACAATATTTCCCTCCAGAATGGAGGCGGCCGCCGTGTCCGGCCGCTCGGAAAAACGGAATTTTGGGAAGGGATTGTACCACTTGTGGGGGTAGATGCACTCCGCCAGGCTTTCCTGGTTCATGGTCAGGGCGTCCACATGGAGATTCTGAATCCGTTTTTTTATGGTGTTCAGCAGGTCGGTGTCCACCCGGCCGTTCATATAGCAGATGGCGATGTCCGTGTGGGAGCTCTCCCCGGCGGTCAGAATCTCCATGGCCAGTTTCGGATCCCGGATCCGGCGGCGGATCAGGGCGGTGTTGAAGATCAGGGTCTCCACGAACCCGTCCCGGGAGCCCCGGAGAACCTTATCCTTGTCCGGCTCGCTGACCCCTCTGGCGGGGTAGGTCCGGCAGTCGATGACCAGACAGGTGTCATACCCGTCGATGAGGAGGCAGGACATGCCGGTGAGCAGGTAGGTGACCATGGAGTCTACGTCTGTGGTCAGGTCCACCTCCCCGTAGGGAAGATATTTTTTGGAGAACTCGTGGGCGTTGGCGGGCATATCCTGTTCCTGCACGGAGGAGAATACCTGGAGCAGCTTTAGAAGAACCTCGTCTTTGGTTAGGCCGTCCACGAAATAGAGACAGGCGGTCCGGCCGCCCGCAGAGATGGTGCGGTAGACCACATCGAAATTGGTGTCCACCTTCAGGATTCCCTGAAGGAGTTTCATATTATCAGAAAGGTTTGATGAAAAATTCATGCTGAAGACTCCTTTTTCCAATAGATCGATGGAGTCAGTATGCGCAGATTTTTCCAAAACTATGAGGGAAAAAAGAAAAGGCAGCCTTCAGGACAGATGCAGAAGGCTGCGGATCACTTCCCCGGCGATCATAAGACCGGCGGCGGGAGGCACAAAGGAAATGCTTCCGGGGGCGGGACGGCCGCCTTTTTCCTCCCCGGGGACGGCTGCCGGTTTTATGGGAGTTTCTCTGGAGTAGAGAACTTTCAGACCAGGCAGATTTCTGGCCTTGCACTCCTTTCGCATGACCCGGCAGAGGGGGCAGACGGAGGTGGAGTAGATATCGCTGATCTCAAAGAGCTCCGGGTGGAGCTTGTTCCCCGTGCCCATGGAGGAGATGAGGGGAATGGAGTGAAGATGGCAGTACTGGGCGATGGCCAGCTTGGCGGAGACGGTGTCGATGGCGTCCACCACATAGTCTATGGGGAGAAACTCCTCCGGGATGGAGGAGAGAAGATCCTCTAAGTTGTCCGGCAGCACAAAGGAGCGGATCTGGTGGACGCGGGCGGCGGGATTGATCCGGGCGATGATCTCCGCCATCACCTGGGTTTTCGGCAGACCTACCGTGTCCTGGAAGGCCACGGCCTGGCGGTTGATGTTGCTTTGGGCCACAGAGTCGCTGTCCGCCAGGATCAGACGGCCCACACCGCAGCGGGCCAGGGCCTCAATGCAGTGGGAGCCCACACCGCCCACTCCGAATACCAGAATGGAGGCGTTCTCCAGTGTCTCCAGTCCTTCTCTGCCGATGAGAAGCTCCGTTCTCACAAATTCTCCGGCCATGCTCATTCCTTTCCGGCCTGTTCTTCGGCCTTTTTATAGTCGTTTACCATGTCCTCCAGAGTGATGCTGTCCACCACGCTGTTGATGGCGTCGTTTAACCGCTTCCACACGCCGTTGGCGGCGCAGTAGCCGGCCCGCCCGCAGCTGTTCATGCCGTTTTCCGCGCAGTCCACCGGGCTTAAGCTGCCCTCGGTGAGCCGCAGGATCATGCCGATGGTGTACTGGGAGGGAGCCATGGACAGGTAATATCCCCCCTGGGCGCCCCGGACGCTTTTCACGTATCCGGCTTTATTTAAGATGGTGACGATCTGTTCCAGATATTTTTCAGAAATCTGCTGGCGGGCAGCCACGTCCTTGATCTTGGTGCACTCCCCCGGGTGAAGGGCGAAGTCCAGCATCATGCGGAGGGCATACCGGCCTTTTGTGGAAATTTTCATAAGGAATTCCTCCTTTTAACTTTGCTTTGCGTACAGAATGTAATTCTTATCTGTTCAGTATGCTATGGTATTTTACCGGATTTCCGGTAGTTTGTAAAGACGGGAAGAGAAGATTGACAGGGAGAACGGCAGGCTCTGACAAAAAACTTTGCCAAGGAAAGAGGAGAGTGCTATAATGAGTACACTGTAAGAACAGGGCCGGCGGCGGACCGCGGCCCGGAAAATGGGAGGGGGATTTCACTTGGAAGAAGAAAAAAAGGCCGTAAACACCGGTCGGGAAGAGAAACAGGAAGTTAAGGGCGTGCTGATGACGGAGGGAGTGATCTGGAAACAGATCCTCATGTTTTCCCTGCCGCTTCTGGTGGGAAATGTATTCCAGCAGCTCTACAATACGGTGGACTCCATCGTAGTGGGAAATTATGTGAGCAGCCAGGCTCTGGCCGCCGTGGGAACCAGCAATTCCCTGATCAACCTGATCATTGGCATGTTTCTGGGAATTTCTGTGGGAGCAGGAGTGATTATTTCCCAGTATTACGGAGCGCGGAATCACAAAAAACTGAGCTGGGCCGTACACACCTGTATTGCCTTAAGTATCATCGGAGGCGTGGGAATGATCGTTCTGGGCGTTCTGCTGTCCCCCGTCATTCTGGTGTGGATGAATACCCCGGCGGACGTGCTGGCGGAGTCCACCACCTATCTGCGGATTTATTTCTGCGGTTCCCTCTTTAATATTGTGTACAATATGGGATCCGGTATCCTGCGTGCCGTGGGAGATTCCAAGCGGCCGCTGTATTTCCTGATCGCCGCTTCCCTGACCAACGTGGTGCTGGATCTGCTGTTTGTGCTGGCCTTCCACTGGAATGTGGCCGGAGTGGCCATTGCCACAGTGGCTTCCCAGGGAATCTCCGCTGTGCTGGTGATGTGGGTCCTGATGACCACAAAGGAGCCTTACCGGGTGGAGCTGGGAAAGATCCGGATTGATAAGAGGATGATGAAGCGTGTGCTGGCGGTGGGAATTCCCAGCGGCATCCAGCAGTCCATCATCTCCCTTTCCAACGTGATCGTTCAGTCAAACATCAACGTGTACGGTTCCGCAGCCATGGCCGGATTCGGTTCCTATTCCAAGATCGAGGGCTTTATCATGCTGCCCCTGCAGACCACCTGCATGTCGGCCACCACATTTACCGGCCAGAACATCGGAGCGAAAAAGTACGACCGGGTCAAGAAAGGGATTATTCAGGGAATGACCATGAGCGCTATCTACACGGTGGTGGTATCCGTGGTCCTCTATACCTTCGGCGGGACCATACTGAAGATCTTCAGCTCCGATCTGGATGTGATTCAGTTCGGGCAGGAGGCTATCCGGATCATCGCTCCCTTCTATCTGACCATGACGGTCCATCAGATCATCATGGGAACTCTGCGGGGGGCCAGAAAGACGGTGGTCACCATGCTCATCGGCGTGGGAAATATGTGCATCCTGAGAATGATCTACATCAATTTCCTGGTGCCCTTCTTCCCCAGCTATCACGCGGTGGTGCTCTGCTATCCCATCACCTGGATCACCACCATGCTGATGGATTCCCTTTACTGCTGGAAGGCGAAATGGCTGCCGAAGACAGAGTAATAATCATAAATCATATGGACGGCCGGCGGTCCGGCCTGGGAAATAAACGTAATTGGAGGATTTTATGAGAGACGGTTTTATCAAGGCGGGAGCTGCGACTCCGAAGGTGAAGGTGGCGGATGTCACCTTCAACCGGGAGAGAATGGAAGAGATGGCCAGGGAGGCCGGAGAGAGAGGAGTGAAGCTTCTGGTATTTCCGGAGCTGGCCATGACGGCCTATACCTGCGGGGATCTGTTCGGGCAGAAGCTTCTGCTGGAGGCGGCGAAGGAAGGACTGAAGGAATTTGCTGCCGGGACGGCGGATCTGGATATGCTGATCTTTGTGGGACTTCCCTGGGCGCAGGACGGCAAGCTTTACAATGTGGCGGCGGCCGTCAAAGGGGGAAAGGTGCTGGGTCTGGTGCCCAAGCTCCACCTTCCCAACTACGGCGAGTTCTACGAGGCGAGAAATTTTGAGCCGGGAAATGAAGAGCCGGTCCTGGTGGACTGGGAGGGGGAAAAGATCCCCATGGGAAGCCGTCTGCTGTTTGTGTGCCGGGAGCTGCCCGCCCTTCAGGTAGGGGCGGAGATCTGCGAGGATCTGTGGGTGGCCTGTCCCCCCAGCACGGAACACGCCATAGCGGGTGCTACGGTGATTGTAAACTGCTCTGCCAGCGATGAGACCACGGGAAAAAGCGACTACCGCTTAAGCCTGACTGCCGGACAGTCCGCCAGACTGGTGTGCGGCTATATCTACGCCAGCGCCGGGGACGGGGAGTCCAGCCAGGATCTGGTGTTCGGCGGCCACAATATTATTGCGGAGAACGGAACTGTGCTGGCCCAGTCCCCCAGGTTCCAGACGGGGCTGTGGACGGCGGATCTGGATCTGGAACGGCTGGAGAGCGAGAGACGCCGGATGAGCACCTTCCAGATCCGCGGACGGGAGAACTACCGGATTGTGGAGTTTTCTCTGAAGATGGAGGAGACCAGACTGGAGAGGTCCTTTGACCCGGCCCCCTTCGTGCCGGGGAACGCGGCGGACCGGAGAAAACGGTGCGAGGAGATCCTCTCCATCCAGGCTATGGGCTTAAAAAAGAGGCTGGAGCACACCGGCTGCAGGGATGCGGTGGTGGGAATCTCCGGCGGTCTGGATTCCACCCTGGCTCTCCTTGTCACCGCCCGGGCCTTTGATCTGCTGGGAATTCCCAGAAACAGGATCCACTCCATCACCATGCCCTGCTTCGGAACCACAGACCGGACATATCAGAATGCCTGCCGGATGACGAAGGAGCTGGGAGCGGAGCTTCGGGAGGTGGATATCCGGGAGGCGGTGACCCTCCATTTTCAGAATATCGGCCATGACAGTCAGGTTCACGACGTGACCTATGAGAATTCCCAGGCCAGGGAGAGAACCCAGGTGCTCATGGACATCGCCAACCAGGTGGGCGGCATGGTTATCGGAACGGGAGATATGTCGGAGCTGGCTCTGGGCTGGGCCACCTACAACGGGGACCACATGTCCATGTACGGGGTGAACGCCTCTGTGCCGAAGACCCTGGTGCGCCACCTGGTGAGATATTATGCGGATACCTGCGGGGAAGAAGCCCTGAGGGAGGTGCTTCTGGACGTGCTGGACACGCCGGTGAGCCCGGAGCTTCTGCCGCCGGAGGACGGAGCCATCTCCCAGAAGACGGAGGATCTGGTGGGCCCCTATGAGCTCCACGATTTCTTCCTCTATCAGATTTTAAGGTTCGGCAGCCGGCCGGCAAAGATTTTCCGCATGGCCCTGCTGGCCTTTGACGGCCAGTACAGCCGGGAGACCGTTTTGAAATGGCTGAAGGTGTTTTACCGCCGGTTCTTTGCCCAGCAGTTTAAGCGTTCCTGTCTGCCCGACGGGCCGAAGGTGGGATCGGTGGCTGTATCCCCCAGAGGGGATCTGAGAATGCCCAGCGACGCCTGCGCCCGCCTGTGGCTGGAGGAGGTGGAGAAGCTGTCATGATCACCAGCACATCCAACAGCCAGGTGAAGCAGGCCGCTGCCCTGGCAAAGAAGGCCAGAGAACGGCGGCAGACGGGGCTGTTCCTGGCGGAGGGACGGAAAATGTACGAGGAGGCCCCGAAAAGCTGGCTGGAAAAGGTTTACGTGACGGAGGAATACGTAAAGGATCACGGGGAACCGGAGGGCGCCGCCTGGGAACTGGTGAGCGGCGAGGTGATGAAGGCCATGGCCGACACCCAGACGCCCCAGGGCATTCTGGCTCTGGTCCGTCAGCCCAAATGGTCGGTTTCTGATGTATGGAACGGGGAGAATCCGCATATCATCATGTTGGAAACTCTTCAGGATCCGGGAAATCTGGGAACCATTCTCCGGGCGGGAGAGGGAGCCGGGATCACGGGAGTGATCATGAACCGGGAGACGGCGGATATCTTCAATCCGAAGGTGATTCGCTCCACCATGGGATCCATCTACCGGGTGCCCTTTGTGTATGTGGACGATCTGGGGGAGGCGGCCGAGATGGCCAAAGCCAGGAAAATTCGCCTGTTTGCCGCCCATCTGAAGGGGAAAAATTCCTACGACCGTGAGGACTACCGGGGAGGCTGCGGCTTCCTCATCGGCAATGAAGCCAGGGGACTGACGGATGAGACCGCCGCTCTGGCAGACTGCTGGGTGAAGATCCCCATGCTGGGGAAGGTGGAATCCCTGAACGCGGCGGTGGCGGCCTCGGTGCTGATGTTTGAGGCGGCGAGACAGCGCCGGGAGGGAGAGCGCTCCCGGTCTGAGTAAAATTGCCATATCAATTTCTGACAATTTCTTACAATTTGCCGACAGAGATTGTAAATATACGGAAAGTATGCTAGGATATGGTCAATTACGGGAGAGAGGAGGAGAACGATGGCGGCAGTGTACTGGCTCATAGCCTTTGTCATTCTTGTGGGAATCGAGGCGGCCACCATGGCCCTGACCACAATCTGGTTTGCGGGAGGAGCTCTGGGGGCGTTTTTCGCGGCTCTTGCGGGAGCGGAGATTGAAGTCCAGCTGGCGGTGTTCGTTGTGGTATCTTTTCTCCTGCTGCTGTTTACCAGGCCCTTTGCGGCCCGCCTTTTAAAGTCCGGGAGACCGGAGACGAAGACCAATGTGGACAGCCTGATCGGAAAGAACGCGAAGGTGACGGAGGCCGTGGACAACGACCTGGGCACCGGCGCGGCGGTGGTGAGCGGTCAGGAGTGGACGGCCCGGGCCTACGACGGCCGGAGCCGTTTTTCCACCGGGGAGACGGTGGTGATCCGGGCGGTGGAAGGCGTCAAGCTGATGGTGAGCAAATCACAAGATTAGGAGGAGAACGGAAATGGGTGGAATTTTGGCGATGATGCTGCTTTTGATCCTGTTGATTATCCTGCTTTTAATCCTGGCTTCCTGCATCCGCATTGTGCCCCAGGCCCATGCCATGGTGCTGGAGCGGCTGGGAACCTATCAGGGGACCTGGTCTGCCGGACTTCATTTCAAGCTGCCCTTTGTGGACCGGGTGGTGAGGCGGATGACTTTAAAGGAGCAGGTGGTGGATTTTGATCCCCAGCCGGTGATCACGAAGGACAACGTGACCATGCGGATCGACACGGTGGTGTTTTTCCAGATCACGGATCCCAAGCTCTACACCTACGGGGTGGAGAACCCCATTATGGCCATCGAGAATCTGACGGCCACGACCCTGAGAAATATCATCGGAGATCTGGAGCTGGATCAGACCCTGACTTCCCGGGAGACCATCAACGCGTCCATGAGATCTTCTCTGGATGTGGCCACGGATCCCTGGGGCATCAAGGTAAACCGGGTGGAGCTGAAAAATATTATCCCGCCGGCGGCGATCCAGGACGCCATGGAGAAGCAGATGAAGGCGGAGCGGGAGCGCCGGGAGGCCATTTTGAGAGCGGAGGGCGAGAAGAAGTCCACCATCCTGGTGGCGGAAGGCAAGAAGGAATCGGCCATCCTGGACGCGGAGGCGGACAAACAGGCGGCAATCCTTCACGCGGAGGCGGAGAAGGAGAAGCGGATCAAGGAGGCGGAAGGTCAGGCGGAAGCCATCATGAAGGTGCAGCAGGCCAACGCCGAAGGACTCCGGATGCTGAAGGAGGCGGGAGCCGACCAGGCGGTGCTGACCTTAAAGGCTCTGGAGGCGTTTGGAAAGGCTGCCGATGGAAAGGCCACGAAGATCATCATTCCCTCGGAGATCCAGGGAATCGCCGGCCTGGTAAAGTCTCTGACAGAGGTTGCTGCGGAAGAAAAGAAAGAATAAGTGAAAGAAAGAAAAAGAGTCTGCGGGGCGCAGGCTCTTTTTCGCGTGTCAGGACCGGCAGGGGAATCCGCCTGTTTGCAAAGCCGCTTGACACTGGGGAAAAGGTATAGTAACTTTTATGTTAAGAAAATGCAATGGAGAAAAGGCAGGAAAAATTTATGTATATAGAAAAAAAGAAGCCGCCGAAAAACGGGGCGATGATTCTGGACGTGCTCCACATATCCCTGGGGCTGATGATAGTGATTCTGGGAGTTCTGACCTTTTTAAATCCGGAAAATCATATGCTGTTCTTTCCGGTGATCTTCTTTCTGGGGAGCGTGCTGAATTTTGCTGACGGCGTCTATACCCGCAGCCTGGCGGCCCGGGGCCGGAGAAACCGAAAGGCCGGATGGCTGACGCTCCTGGTGGGAGTCCTGCTTCTGGGGCTCAGCGTGCTCAGCGCCCTGAGCATCTGGCGGTAGAAGGCGGAGGAGAGAAGAATCATGACTGGATTATACGACAGACTGCAGGTGCTGGAGGGGGACCGGAAGCTGGGACCGGAGGAACGGATGAAAGCCCTGGAGAAACCGCTGCTGGCGTGGTACCGGGCGAATGCCAGGATTCTCCCCTGGAGGGAGGATCCCTCGCCCTACCGGGTCTGGATCTCGGAGATCATGCTGCAGCAGACCAGAGTGGAGGCGGTCAAGCCTTATTTTGAGCGGTTTATGAGAGAGCTGCCCACGGTCAGGGATCTGGCCGCGGCGGAGGATGACCGGCTGATGAAGCTGTGGGAAGGACTGGGATATTACAGCCGGGCCAGAAATTTGAAGAAGGCGGCGGTGATCGCCTGCGAGTCCTACGGGGGAGAACTGCCTGCCGATTACGGAAAGCTGCAGAAGCTTCCGGGAATCGGAAGCTACACGGCGGGGGCCATCGCTTCCATCGCCTTCGGGATCCCGGAGCCTGCGGTGGACGGGAATGTGCTGCGGGTGGTCTCCAGGGTTCTGGCCAGCCGGGAGGACATCACCCGCCAGGCGGTGAAGAGGCGGACAGAGGAGCTGGTCCGGTCGGTGATGCCGGCGGGACAGGCGGGGGATTACAATCAGGCTCTGATCGAGACGGGAGCCCTGGTCTGCGTTCCCAACGGCGCGCCAAAATGCGGGGAGTGTCCCCTGGAATCCCTCTGCCTGGCGGCCAGAGAAGGGCTGACGGAGGAGATTCCCGTGAAGGCGGCCAAAAAGGCGAGAAAACAGGAGAAGAAAACCGTATTTATTATAGAAGCGGGAGATCTGGTAGCCATCCGGAAGCGGCCGGAGGAAGGACTTTTAGCCTCCCTCTATGAACTGCCCATGATGGAGGGAGCTGCGGATGAAAAGGCTGCGGCGGAGCATTTCCGGATCCCGGAGGAGCTGGTGGATAGCGTACAGGCCCTTCCGGAGGCGAAGCACATCTTTTCCCATGTGGAATGGCATATGGAGGGCTGCAGAATCCGGCTGAAAGGCCTGCCGGCATGGGAGACGGGAGAGAATCAGCCCTTCTTTGTGAAGAAGGAAGAACTGGAGAGCCGCTATCCCCTGCCGGGAGCGTTCCGGGCATACCGCAGCCTGGTATAGAAGGGCAGTTTTGCGGCATACTATCGGTGAAACGGGGAAACTGCTGAGAGAGGAAGATCGTTATGAAAAAACTTTTGTTTGTGATCAATCCCTGCTCGGGAAAGGGCAAGATTAAAAACAGGCTTTTGGAGATTCTGGACATTTTTGTAAAGCAGGGCTACCGTGTGGAGACCTATATCACCCAGAAACCCCTGGACGGAAAAGAAAAGGTGATTTCCCGGGGGCGGAGCGCGGATCTGATCGTGTGCAGCGGCGGGGACGGCACCCTCAACGAGGTGGTTTCCGGAATGATGGAATTAAAAAAGATGGAGTTAAAGAAAATGCCGGTTCTGGGCTACATCCCTGCCGGATCTACCAACGACTACGCGGCCAGCCTGGGCCTGCCCAAACAGATGATGAAGGCCGCCCAGGCAGCGGTGGGAGGTCAGGTCCGCACGGCGGATGTGGGAAAATTCGGCGACGACCGGTATTTTGTATACATTGCTGCCTTCGGGGCGTTTACGGAGGTGTCCTATCTGACGCCTCAGGACAAGAAGAATCTGCTGGGACATCAGGCCTATATGCTGGAAGCGGTGAAGAGTCTGATGGATATCCGGGGAAGACAGATGAAAATTCAGTGGGAGGAGGGAGAACTGGAGGGGGAATTCCTGTTCGGCATGGTCACCAACACCATCAGCGTGGGAGGATTTAAGGGACTGGTCAACCGGGACGTGGCCCTGGACGACGGATATTTTGAGGCCATGTTTATCCGTATGCCGAAAAATCCTCTGGATTTCAGCAATATTGTCTCCTATCTGTTTTTAAAGGAGGAGGAAAATGAGCTGGTGTACCGGTTTAAGACCAGACGGATCCGCCTGGTGAGCGAGGAGGAGACTGACTGGGTGCTGGATGGGGAATTCGGCGGAAAGAGACGGGAAGTGGAGATCGTAAATCTGGAAAAGCAGATACATATCGCGAGGGGGTGAAATCCTGCTCATTACTTGAGAAAAAGATGTTGAAATATGTAAAAAAGTGTTATATAATGGTTTGATGTGTAGATTTCTTTTTTGAAAGGACGTTATTCAGTGGGAAAAGAAACAGCTGCTTTTTTGGAAAAACTTCAGAAACTTGTAAACCAGGGAAAGGCCAAAGGAAATACTCTTGATATCGGAGAGATCAATGACTGTTTCCTGGGAGAAGAACTGAGCGCGGAGCAGATGGACCATATTTACGCGTACCTGGAGGAACACAATATTGATGTGGTTCCTGTCATGGACGACGCCAGCCTGACGGATCAGGCAGTCCTGCTCGACGACGATGTGGATGAGAGTTTCATGAAGGATTCCGACGTGGATGATGACATCGATCTGGACGCCATCGATTTGCTGGAAGGAATAGGGACAGAAGACCCGGTCCGCATGTATTTGAAGGAAATCGGGACTGTACCGCTGCTGTCTGCAGAAGAAGAACTGAATCTGGCAAAGAGAAAAGCGGAAGGCGATGAACACGCGAAGGAACGCTTAATCGAGGCAAACCTCCGCCTTGTGGTCAGCATAGCCAAGAGGTATACTGGCCGGGGCATGAGCTTCCTGGATCTGGTGCAGGAGGGAAATCTGGGCCTGATCAAGGGAGTGGAAAAATTCGACTACACAAAAGGATATAAATTAAGTACATATGCTACCTGGTGGATACGCCAGTCTGTGACCAGAGCCCTCGCGGACCAGGCCAGGACGATCCGTGTGCCGGTGCATATGGTGGAGACCATCAACAAGATGTCCAAGATGCAGAGAAAGCTCACCCTGGAGCTGGGCTATGAGCCGTCTGTGGCGGAGCTGGCGGAAGCTTTGGACATGAGCGAGGACAAGGTCATGGAGATCATGCAGATCGCCAGAGAGCCCGCCTCCCTGGAGACGCCCATTGGCGAGGAGGACGACTCCAATCTGGGCGATTTCGTGGCGGATTCCAATGTGGTCACTCCGGAAGGCAATGTGGAGTCTGTGATGCTGAGAGAGCACATTGACGCCCTGCTGGGAGACTTAAAGGAGAGAGAGCGTCAGGTGATCGTGCTCCGCTTCGGTCTGGAAGACGGACATCCCAGAACCCTGGAGGAAGTGGGCAAGGAGTTCAACGTGACCAGAGAGCGTATTCGTCAGATTGAGGCGAAGGCTCTGCGGAAACTGCGCAATCCGGTCCGCAGCAAGCGGATCCGGGATTTCCTGTGACGGCGGACGGGCTGTCCGGAATGGGATGAGAAGAAAAAGGATGCCTTCGGGCATCCTTTTTTCCTCTGATGAGAGGAGAGCCGCCCCGGAGAGAGGAAGGAGAGAACATGAACCGGAGAAACTACCAGCGGGAGCTGGAACAGATCATTGAGAGAAATCAGAGGGAGGGAAAGGTGCCCAGACTGCTGCTTCACAGCTGCTGCGCTCCCTGCAGCAGCTATGTGATGGAGTATTTGTCCCGGTATTTTTCCATCACCCTGTTCTACTTTAATCCCAACATCTATCCACCGGAAGAGTATGAAAAGAGGGTGGAGGAGCAGGCCAGGCTGACGGACTGCCAGCCTCATCTGCATCCGGTGACATTTCTGGAGGGGACCTACGATCCGGATCGGTTTTTCCAGATGGCAAAAGGCCATGAGAAGGACCGGGAAGGGGGAGAGCGGTGTTTTGGATGCTATGAGCTGCGTCTGCGGGAGGCGGCGCAGGCGGCCAGGGACGGCGGATACGACTATTTTACCACCACTCTGTCCATCAGCCCCTTAAAGAACGCGGAAAAGCTCAATGAGATCGGGGAGCGGGTGGCGGAGGAATACCAGGTGGCCTACCTCCCCTCGGATTTCAAGAAAAAGGGCGGATACCAGCGGTCGGTGGAGCTGTCCCGGGAGTACGGGCTCTACCGGCAGAACTACTGCGGATGCGTGTACTCCAGAAGCCAGGGGGAAGTGGGACAGCAGGATTCCACAGAAGAGGGGCAGCAGGATTCCATAGATATGCTTGACACCCCCGTACATTTGTAATAAAATTTTAACAAAGCGACAAAAGGAAAAGGGGGAAAACGGCATGGTATCCAAGATGGTAAAGGTGGTCAATCCATCCGGGCTTCATCTTAGGCCGGCCGGCGTTCTGTCTCAGACGGCGATGAAGTATCAGTGCAGCATCATCATTGAATGCGGCGAGAAAAAAGTCGTGGCAAAAAGTGTGCTGAACGTGATGGCCGCAGGCATCAAGCAGGGAACGGAAGTGACCGTGATCTGCGACGGAGTGGACGAGGAAGCTGCGCTTCAGGATGTGGCCGGCGCTATTGAGCGGGGCCTGGGCGAGGTATAGAAAGACGGGATGCTTTGGAGGCATCCCTTTTTCTGTCTTAGGGTATTTGCAAACAGGGGAAACTGTGGTACACTTAAGAACGTGGTTTTACAATTTAATAAGAGCAGAGTAGGCGTATGCGCGTTAAGTGCCGGGGGTACAGGGAGTTGACTTCCGGACGAAAAGAATTTCTTGCGGTGCGTATGCCGCATCCCGCTGCATCCGGAGAGAATTATCTCCACTTGTGGTATGCGATGAATCTGCAAAGGAGGTAATTTTTTCATGAAAAAAATGACAGCTTTGTTCAGAACATCCATGGATGAGCTGAGGAGTGTCCGCAATCTGACCATGGTGGCCCTGTTTGGCTGCATGTCGGTGGTGATGGGGTACTTTACCATTCAGATCGGAGACTTTTTGAAAATCGGCTTTTCCTCCATTGTCCAGCAGTTTGTCTATTATCTGTTCGGCCCCGGGACGGGAATGCTGTTTGCGGGTGCCATGGACATTCTGAAGTTTGCCGTCAGACCGACAGGAGCCTTTTTTCCGGGTTATACGTTGAACGCCATGTTGGCGGCGGTGATCTACGGGTTCTTTTATTACCGTCAGAAGATCAGTCTCCGCCGGGTGTTTGCCGCCCAGCTTGTGGTGGCGCTTGTGTGCAACGTCTGTCTGGGCACGCTCTGGTGGCATATGACCACTACCCAGGCGCAGGCTGCTTTTCTCCCGGTGCTGGGAGTGCGCCTTGGAAAGAATCTGGCTCAGTGGCCCTTAAATTCCCTGCTGTATTACGGTACCTGGGAGTTTATGGAGAGAGCGGGGGTGTTCCGCGAGATCAGAAAGCACATTTATACGAGAAGGGTTTAGAAGAGGAGGATGAAATCATGAGCACCAGTTGTTCAGGAAACTGCTCCAGCTGCGGTGAGACCTGCAGCAGCAGAACATCGGAGCAGACCAGTTTTCTTGCACCGCTTAACGATGCAAGCTCTGTAAATAAAGTGATTGGTATAGTCAGCGGCAAGGGAGGCGTGGGAAAATCCCTGGTGACCTCCATGCTGGCTGTTAAAATGAGAAACAAAGGGTACAAGACGGCAATTCTGGATGCGGACATTACCGGACCGTCCATTCCCACCGCTTTCGGCCTGGGAAATGACGGAGTGGGCGTCACCCAGGACAAGCTGATGGTTCCGGCCACCACCGCCACAGGCATTGAGGTGATGAGCGCCAACCTGCTGCTGGATAAGGAGACGGACCCGGTGATCTGGAGAGGACCGGTGATCGCGGGAGCAGTGAAGCAGTTCTGGCAGGAGACCCTGTGGGAGAATGTGGACTACATGTTTGTGGATATGCCTCCGGGAACGGGAGATGTGCCCCTGACGGTGTTCCAGTCCCTGCCGGTGAACGGCATTGTGATCGTAACCTCTCCCCAGGAGCTGGTTTCCATGATCGTGGCGAAGGCGGTGAACATGGCGAAGAAGATGAATATCCCCATCATCGGCGTGGTGGAGAACATGAGCTATGTGGAGTGTCCGGACTGCGGAAAGAAGATCAGCGTGTTCGGAGAGAGCCATATTGACGAGGTGGCGAAGGAGTACGGCATTCCCGTGCTTGCCAAGCTTCCCATCAACCCGGAGATCGCAAAGGCTGTGGACGAGGGCCGGGTGGAATATCTGGAGATGCCGTACCTGGATCAGGCGGCGGAGGCCGTAGAAGCAATTTAAAGGGTGTGAGCGAATGAACGACAGGTTGAACCCCAACAGTGAGCTGGAGCAGTCTATCGTCAGCGTTCCGGACCTGGCTCAGGTTCCGGAAGAATTCCTGAACATGGCTCAGCAGTTTCAGGAAGCGATGATGATGTATACCTGCGCCATCCGTGAGGTAAAGACCAAGATTGAAGTGCTGAACGATGAGCTTTCTGTGAGAAATTCCAGAAATCCCATAGAGATGATCAAGTCCAGGGTGAAAAAGCCCCGCAGCATTGTGGAGAAGCTCCGCAGAAGAGGGCTGGAGGTATCCCTGGAGTCCATGATTGCAAATCTGGACGATGTGGCGGGAATCCGCATTATCTGTTCCTTCCTGGATGATATCTACGCGGTGGCGGACATGCTGGTCCGCCAGGATGATATCCGGGTGATCGCGGTGAAGGATTATATTAAGAATCCAAAGCCCAACGGGTACCGCAGCTACCATATGATCGTGGAAATTCCGGTATTTTTCTCCGACCGGAAAAAGCCCATGAGAGTGGAGGTGCAGATCCGCACCATCGCCATGGATTTCTGGGCCAGCCTGGATCATCAGCTGAAGTACAAGAAGGAGATGCAGAATGCGGCGGAGATCAGCGAGGAGCTGAAGCAGTGCGCCGACGTGATTGCCCAGACGGACAAGAGGATGCTGGAGATCCGGCAGCAGATTGAGGCCCAGGGCATCACGGTGAGAAGAGATTAAAACAGTCAGTACAGGTAGTAGGACAGGGTTTCGGTGATCCGGAACCCTGTTTTTTTGTACAGGTTTAAGGCTGCCGTGTTGTCGCCGGAGACCTGGAGGAGGACGGCGGGAGCGTTCTGCTCCAGCTGCTTTAACACCTGGAGAAAGAACGCCTTTCCATAGCCCTTTCCCCGGAACCGGGAGCGGATCTCCAGCCCCCAGAGGTAGACGGAGGTTCCGGAATTCATGGTGGAGCAGACTCCCGCCTCCCTGCCATGGATCCTGGCGGTGAAATGGCCGGGGGCGTCCTCTTCCATGGAGAAGGCGGGGGGAAGGACGCAGACAGGAGGCTGCCAGCCGTCAAAATCCAGGCGCATCATGTGCTCGCAGTACCAGTAGCGGGCCCGTATTTTTTTCAGCACAAAGGCGGCTGCCTGGCAGCGGCCGTCGGTGACAAAGGAAAAATCGTCGTTTTGAAACTGTCTCCTGGCGCGGTCCAGAGCGGCGGAGAAAAATCCCCGGCGGCGCATATCCGGGCGGGTGAAGGCGGCGCACTCGTAGAGATGGGGCTCCAGATCGTAGAGGGCCAGGGCGCAGGCCAGGATTCCTTCCTCCCGGACCAGCACAAAAAAGCTTCCGTCCTCAGAGGGAAAGGAGAGGGAGGAGCCGTCGTGGTCCCGGCAGAGCCGGACCAGTTCTTCCGTCATCCGTTTTTCTTCGTCCGTAAGCCGGGCAGCCGCCTTTACTTCCATAATCATACCTCCCTGAGCGGACATTCGTCCCCTTTTTTTCAAGTATAAGGAAAAAGAAAGGTTTTTTCAAGATTGTACTTTATATGTATTTTTCCTTGACCTTTTCTTTTAATGGGGAGTAGAATAAATACCAGACTTTTGAGAGGAGACACAGAAGATGAAATATGTAAAAGAAGCCGGGATTATTTTTGGCATGTCCGCGGCCGGCGAGATTTTAAATCAGCTGCTGCCCTTTCCCGTCCCGGCGGGAGTATACGGCCTGTTTCTGCTGCTGATCTGTCTGGTTGCAGGGATTGTAAAACTGGAGTGGCTGGAGACCACGGGAAACTGGCTGCTGGATGCCATGCCCATCATGTTTGTCCCCGCCTGTGTGGGAATTATGGAGAGCTTTGAAGAGCTTCGGGCCGTGCTGGTGCCCTTTCTGGTGATTGTTCTCGTCTCCACCGTGCTGGTGTTCGGGGTGACGGGGCGGATGGCCCAGTGGATCATTCGGAGAAAGGGGGCGGACCGGGCATGAGAGACGCGTTTGCTTCTTCCGCCTACTTTGGCGTTGTGCTCAGTGTGGCGGCCTACAGCTTCGGCATGTGGCTGAAGAAAAAGACGGGATTTGCCCTCTGCAATCCTCTGCTGGTGGCGGTGATCATTATCGTTCCGATACTGCTGGTCACCCACATTTCCTATGACGAATATATGAAGGGGGCGGAGAGCATCAGCTACCTGCTGACGCCGGCCACCGTCTGCCTGGCCATCCCCCTGTACAAGCAGCTGGCACTGCTGAAGCAGAACAAGGCGGCGGTGTTCTGCGGCATCGCCGCGGGGGTGGCGGCCAATGCGGCTGTCATATTTGTGCTCTGCCTGCTGTTTAAAATGGAACACGTCCACTACGTGACTCTGCTGCCCAAGTCCATCACCACAGCCATCGGCATGGGCGTCAGCGAGGAAGCCGGCGGCATCGTCACCCTGACAGTGGTGAGCATTATCATCACGGGGGTTTCCGGGGTAATTATGTCGGAGGGGCTGTTTAAGCTGTTTAAGCTGGAGGAGCCCATCGCCAAAGGCCTGGCCCTGGGAAACGGGGCCCACGCCATCGGCACCTCCAAGGCCCTGGAGCTGGGAGAAGTGGAGGGCGCCATGTCCAGTCTGGCCATCGCCGTGGCCGGCCTGATGACGGTGATCGTGGTGCCTTTGATTGCGAATCTGATATAACCTGGCATATACACAGGAGAAGGAAAGGGGAAATACGATGAAAACACTGATTGAACATGTGAAAGTCCTTACCATGGACGGGGAAAACCGGGTTTACGAGGATGGCTGCGTGCTGGTAAAGGGCAGCCGGATCGAGAAGGTGGGAGACCGGACGGCGGCGGAGAACTGGGACCTGGGCCCGGACGTGACGGTGATTGACGGAAAGGGAGGCCTGCTCATGCCCGGCATGGTCAACACCCACTGCCACGTCTCCATGATGCCTTTCCGCACTCTGGGAGACGACTGTGCCGACCGGCTCCGCCGTTTCCTCTTCCCCCTGGAGAACGACGCCATGACCAGGAAGCTGGTGTACCGGGCGGCCAGGTATGGAATCTGCGAGATGCTGCTGGCGGGAGTCACCACGTTTCTGGACATGTATTACTATGAAGACGAGGTGGCGAAGGCCTGCGAGGATCTGGGAATGCGGGGATTTCTGGGGGAGACGGTCATCGGGCAGGCGACCTGCGAGAGCCCGGAGCCTTACAGCGGCCTGGAGTACGGGGAGAGTTTTATCCGCCAGTGGAAGGACAGTTCCCTGGTAAGGCCTCTGATCGCTCCCCACGCAACCTACAGCGTCAGCCCGGAGATGCTGAAAAAGTCTTTCGCCGTTGCAGAGAAATATGACACTCTCTACACCATCCACGTCTGTGAGATGGAGCATGAGATAAAAAAGTTCCGGACAGAGTACAATCAGACGCCGGTGGAGTTTCTGGCGGATCTGGGGGTGCTGGACAGACGGACGGTGGCGGCCCACTGTGTGTACATGACGGAGAAGGATATTGAGCTGTTCGCCGAAAAGCAGGTGGGGGTGGCCCACTGCATCGGCTCCAACACCAAGGGCGGCCGGGGCGTGGCTCCCGTCCCCGCCATGGAGGAAAAGGGAATTGCCGTGGGCTTCGGCACAGACGGAGCTTCCTCCGGAAACACCCTGGATCTCTTCACCCTCTTTAAGCTGTTTGCTGATTTCCAGAAGACAGAGTACCATGATCGGACGTTGTTCCCTGCCAGGGATATTGTGAAGACAGGCACCATGGGAGGGGCCAGGGCCCTGGGAATGGAGAAGGAGCTGGGCTCCGTGGAAGAGGGGAAGAAGGCAGATCTGGTGATTGTGGAGACGGATTCCGTCAACATGTTCCCCTGCTACAATCCCTACTCCGCTCTGGTGTATTCCGCCAACGCCTCCAATGTAGATACGGTGATGGTGGACGGCCAGGTGCTGGTGAGAGGAAAGAAGCTGGTAAAAGCTGACTTCGGCCAGATCCGCGAGGAGCTGGAGGAGGAGATGGAGCCGTTCATGAAAGCGGCGGAAAATTACGGGGAAATGATCTGAGAAGGGAAGAGGCAGAAGCCTGAATGACGTTTCCTGTGAAATAAAAACCCGCATCCATTGGGGCGGGATCCGGTTCGGTGATCCGGATCCGCCCCGAAGGGTGCGGGTTATCTGCATTTTATGGAATGACTTTTCCCGGGGATGAAAAATGGTCAGGTTCAGTCGATGTTGATGTATCTGGGCTTTTCCTGCTCCGGCTTGGGCGCTTCCTTCGGAACAGCCAGGCGGAGAACTCCGTTTTCAAAGGATGCCTTGATGTCCTCCTGGCGGAGAGCCTCTCCCACGTAGAAGGTTCTTCTCATGGAGCCATGGTATCTCTCTCTGCGGACGTAGGATCTGCCCTTCTCCTCCTCACCGCTGTGAACGGCGGAGATGGTCAGATATCCGTCCTTTAACTCTGCCTGAATCTCGTCCTTGCGGTAGCCGGGAAGCTCGATGTCCACCAGATAGCAGGAGCCGCCGTCCAGAATATCGGTGCGCATGAGCCCTGTATCCTTTTTCGTCTGTGCCGGCTGGGAACCGGTCCAGAAGCTGTCATTGAAAAAATCATCAAATAAATCAAAACCATAGTTATTTCTCGGAATAAACATAATGAAAAATCCTCCTTTATCCAGAACGGCGGCCTGTCCGCTGTCGTTTCTTCATCTGATGGTTGTACTATAGCACGGATTGTTAGCACTGTCAAGCGTTGAGTGCTAATTCTTTTGAAAAAAGTTTTAGAGGGATGGAAATAAAAGATATTATTTGCATTTGTTCGCTGAAATCAGTATACTAAAAACAGGAAACCTGTAGTTGGACTGTCAGAAAGGAGCGGGTTTATGGAACACATGGTAATTGCTGTGGGACGCCGCTACGGGAGCGGCGGTCATGAAATCGGGGAACGTCTGGCGAAGCGGCTGGGAATACCGTTTTATGACAGAGAACTGGTAGAGATGGCCTCAAAAAAGAGCGGGATTGCCCAAGGGGTATTGGAAATTCACAATGAGCGGGCGGTTCAGGCCACACTGCTGAAGACTAAGAGCGGGGCAGGCGGACAGCTGATCGGGGAGCTGCTGTTTCAGCTTCAGTCCCAGATCATCCGGGAGCTGGCGGAGGAGAGCTCCTGCGTAATCATCGGCCGGTGCGCCAACTATGTGCTCCGGGACCGGGCAGATCTGTTCTCTGTATTTGTCACTGCGCCGGAGGAGAAACGGGTGCAGAGAATCATGGAGCGGAACCGGATGTGCGAGGAGGACGCCCGGTATGCGGTGAAAAAGGTAGACCGGCAGAGGCGGGAGTACTACGACCACTATACGGAAGGCAGATGGGGAGAGATGGAAGGATACGATCTGATGGTGGACAGCAGTATTCTGGGAATTGACGGGACGGCGGAGCTTCTGGAGGAGAAGGCCAGGGCCTTTGCCGCATGTCTGGTCTGAGGACGGACCGGAAAATCTGAGAAGGAGAAGGAAAGAAAAAGAAAAACACGCTGGGGCGGACTGTTCTGCCGGATGTAAGATCCGAAAGGGCAGTCCGTTCCGCGTGTTTTTTACTATGAAAACCCGTAGGCCGGATTGCGAATGCAGGTCGGATCGCATGAGCGCGCAGCACGGAGCGATCCGAGGGCTTTCATGGTTCGTGGTGTCCGCGTTAGCGGACACGGAGATTGAGCCATAAGCTCGGTCACAGGCCGAAGGCCAGGTGAAGGACGGTTTTTGCCACGCCTGCCAGGGCCATGACCAGGATGGGATTTAAATTGGTCTTCTGAAGGAGAACCAGGGCACCGATGAAGATGGCGACCATGCTCCACTGGGTGCCGGAGAGGGAAATCACTCCGTCACTTCCCCAGAAAGCGGAAATCAGGATGGAGATGCCTGCGGAGGCGATCATGGCCACCACCGCCGGGCGGAGGGTATTCAGCACGCCCTGAAGGATGGACATGTTCCGGTATTTTAAATAGAGCTTCGCGATCACCATGACGATGACGCAGGAGGGCAGGATACAGCCGAAGGTGGCCACCAGAGCTCCCGGGATTCCCGCCATTTTGATTCCGATAAAGGTGGCGCCGTTGACGGCGATGGGGCCGGGGGTCATCTGGGAGATGGTGATCAGGTCTGTAAATTCCGCCATAGACAGCCAGGGGTGTACCTGGGTCACCTGTTCCTGGATCAGGGGCATGGCCGCGTAGCCGCCTCCGAAGCTGAACAGTCCGATCTGAAGAAAACTCAGGAATAACTGCAGATAGATCATTTCTCTTTACTCTCCTTTCTCCCGAATACGCAGGTGCGGATCAGGCCGATGATGATGCAGGCGATGACCACATAGATCACGCTGACGCCGCAGAGGCAGACGACGAGGGCACCGATGCAGATCACGGCTGACGCCGGATTCTTCCCGTAGTGGATGCCCCTGGCCATCTCGTAGACCACAGCCATGATCACGGCTCCCACGCCGGCCTGCATTCCCTCCAGCATCTGGCTGACAATGATGTTGTCCCGGATGATGGCGTAGATAAACGAGATCATGGAGATCACCACAAAAGGCGGAAGGATGGTGGCGATGATGGCCACCACAGCCCCGATAAATCCGGCCAGCTTGTAGCCCACCACAATGGCGCCGTTGACAGCGATGGCTCCCGGAGCCGACTGGGCGATGGCCACCAGGTCCAGCATTTCATCCTTGTCAATCCAGTGATATTGATCCACAAATTTCTTCTGCATCAGGGTTACGATCACGTAGCCGCCGCCGAAGGTGAAGGCGCTGAGATACAGAGTGGAGAAAAATAATTTCTTTAATACATTCTTTCTGTTTTCCATATGTTTTCTTACCTCCCGCCGCTTATTATAACGGGAATTGATTTATAGGTAAAATAGTATTATCATATAAAATATATAATGAAAATCTTATAAATCAGGAAGTTGGAGGAAAAGCATGACCCTGAGGCATCTGAAAATATTTGTGGCTGTATTTCAGAACCAGAGCGTGACGAAGGCGTCCAGAGAACTTCATCTGGCCCAGCCGTCGGTGAGCCTGGCCATCCGGGAGCTGGAGGAATACTATGGAATCTGCCTGTTTGACCGCATCGGCCGTACCATCGCTCCCACGGAGGGGGGACGGGAATTCTACGGCTACGCCGTCCACATTGTGGGGCTGTTTGATGAGATGGAAAAAAAGATCCGCAACTGGGACGCCATCGGCATTCTCCGGGTGGGGTCCAGCATCACCATTGGCACTCACATCCTGCCGGAGCTGCTGAAGCGGTTCCAGGAGCGGTACCCGGGTCTGCGGGTGGAGGCGGTGATCGGCAGCTCCGCGTCGGTGGAGGAGAAGCTGCTCCACAATGAGGTGGATATCGGCCTGGTGGAGAACACACCGGAACAGCCGGATATCCTGGCGGAGGCCTTTATGGACGACAGCCTGTGCGCCATCGCCGCCCCGGGCCATCCCCTGGCTGGCAGGAAGAAGGTCCGGCTGAGGGAGCTGGCGGAGTATCCCCTGCTCATGCGGGAGAAGGGGAGCGCCGTTCGGGATACCATGGACGCCTGTTTTGCCATCCTTCAGCTTCAGATCCGCCCCGCCTGGGAGAGCGCCAGCAGCCAGGCCATTGTCCGCGGGGTGGCGGAAGGCCTGGGTGTGTCGGTGCTTCCCTATATGATGGTGGAGGAGGCCCTGGAGAACGGCCTGGTGGTGCGGCTGCCCCTGGAAAATCCCATCCGCCGCCGGCTGAATATTATCTGGCACAAGAGCAAGTATCTGACGGAGAATATGAAGGTGTTTATGGAGATGGCCAGGGAGTATGGAAAGGAAGAGTGAGGGGAAAATGCCCTGGATTTTTTGAAAAACGGCTGTGGAAAGGCGGGGGCAGGAATAAAACTAAAAGTGAGTTGGCAGGAAGGCCTGATTTTTTGCGGAAAACGCGGAAAATCAGGCCATTTTCATATTGAATTTTTTACGCAAATGTACGATAATAAAGGGAAGATATGTAATTGTTTTTGTAATACATAAAGCGCCTTTTTCAGCGTATTGGCTCATATGGCTGAACAGCAGCGACAGCATCTGCTGAACAGCCTGCAGTAAGAAGTCGGAGAGGAGGAAGTACAGGATCGTCATGACAGAAAACCTGCAGCATATGCTGCTGGACGGGAGACGCCGCAAAGACGGATACATATCTGGAAATTAGAGCCACCGCCGTATAAAAGCCCTGGACAAGTTCAGGCGCGGAATACAGGCGGAATTTAGGAGGAGTAAACTATGGATAATTTAAAGCAGAGAGGACGGAGCAGGAAGAAAAATCAGAACCGGTTTCTGGATCGCCTGATCCGCGGAAATCGCCGTAAACTGTCCGCACTCCTTTGCGCCAGCATGGTATTGAACGGGACAGTGACGACGTTCCCGGTGATGGCGGCGGAGGCGGAGAAAGAACCAACTTCACAGATCAGTTTGGAGAGCAGAAAGCTCTGGAATGCTCTGGACGATGCTGTGAAGAACGGTGGCGAGGTAGAAGCTCCGGCATTTTCCGGCGAATACGGAAACGAGTTTGAAAACATTTTTAATGACGGTTCAGATCTGTATAAGCTGAATTCGGTCGATGAAACGAACACCAGCAGGTTAGATGTCGAGATCTACGCGAAAGTATCTCCCGAAAGTCTGGAAGCGAAGGATTCTTACGATGAGGATTCGGTGGAGTTTGTTTTTTTGGTGTCCAATGGCAGTGAGACAGAGGAAAAATCCGTTCAGATCGTCATTGACGGAAAAGCATCCAGAACCGTTGGCGTTGCAGCGATAAGCGATGTGGAAGACGGTGAGGAAGGGGCGGGTCAGCTGTATGTGCCCGCGGAGCCGTCCACAGAGGCGCCTGCGGAGAGCGTACAGGATCCTGTCGGCGAAGCCGGAGAAGGACAGACTGGAACCGAAGAAACACCTGCGGAAGAGACCAAACCGGAGGAGAGCCTGCCTGCGGACAGCAGCGAGGAGACCGCCGGATCTGAGGAAGGAACCCTTCCTGCAGATGAAACCACGGAAGCTCCGGCTGAAGTGCCGGAGCAGGGAGAGGCTGCTTCAGACGATGAAACAGAGGCTGAAGTTCCCGAGACACCGGCAGCAGATGACGGCTCTGATGAGTCCCAGGCACCGGAAGAAGTTCCCGGCGCAGGAGACCCTGTGGAAGATGGCTCGGATGTCCAGCCCGGAACCGGCGATGAGGGTTCTGTGACAACTCCGGACAGCTCTGACGAGGGACAGCAGGAGGATTCTCAGCCTGCTGAGGACAGCGCTCCGGCGGAAGATTCCCAGCAGAACGGAGACAGCAGCGCTGAACCGGCGGGAGACAGCGCTCCTGCAGCAGATGACTCCCAGAGCAGAAGCGCAGAAGCATCTGACAATTCCGGAGAAGGCGTGACGGTGGCAGCACTGTCCGTATCCTTACATAACGCCCCCTACCTGGCAGCCTCTGGAGATCCTCTAGCTACAGACGCGGAGAGAGATGACCAGACAGAGACTCTGAGCACGGACAATACTGCTGAAGAAGATGCCTTAGGCGGTATGTGGATAGAGGATGCGGCCCTGATGGATGGAAAGGCTGTTGTGGCTTATGTGGTGAGCGGCAGTGAGCTGAGCAACGAGATCGGCCTTGTATATGATGTGGATGCAAAGACGGTGGAGATCAGCAACGCGGCCGGACTTCGTCAGTGGGCGGATGACATTCGTGAGAACAGTAATCGCTGCGACGGATACACGGTTAATATTGTGAATGATATTGACCTTTCCGGCGAAAACTGGACGTCCATCATCAGCCTGGGCGGAACCGTTATCATTGACGGACATAATCATACCATCTCCAATATGACCATCAATGAGCAGGGCAATGGATCCGACGGCAACACCTATCTGGGATTTATCGGAAATCTGAACTACAATACGAAGCTGACGGTCCAGAATATCACATTTGAGAATGCCCATGTGCAGGATTTAGACGGTGATAGTGAGTACAGCTGGTGCGGCGTTGTGGTAGGTCACGGACCGATGGATGGAATTTCAGATAGCCAGGCGGAATGCACATTTACAAATGTGAATATTGTCAACAGCGTGGTGACCGGCGGTCATAACAACGGCGGCATCATGGGATATGCCTGCTCCACGGAAAAAGGTCATTTATTTGAAAACTGTTCTGTGACGGATTCCTTTATTGGCGGATACAATTCCACATCCGGTATTCTGTTTGGTATGGGTATTGCCAATGTTACTGTGAGAGACTGTGAGGCTGACGGCGTTATGCTGTACACGGATGGCCTGAACTTTAACTGCTCTCAATCTCATGATGGACAGCTGTGGCTTGGAAATGTTTATCCGTATGAAATTTACGGAGATGAATATGGAAGCAACGGCACGGCAACCTATGATGGCAACGACTGGGGTAGCAGCCAAGTTGTTTATCCTGTATATTTCCATGTAGGAAACCAGACTATCGAAAAATATGTGCCGGTTAATACGGCTCTGAATACATTTGATGAAGAGTGGTTTGGAGACATTTTTGAGGTTGGTTCTGGAAGAAACATTGTCTGGATGGACGGAACAACTGCAGATGCGGCAGAAGTGAAACAGATTACTGCCAATTTGACTGACGATGATATGTATCCTTATGGGAAGCAGAG
Organism: Candidatus Lachnoclostridium avicola; assembly: GCA_019114465.1. GTDB lineage: Bacteria > Bacillota > Clostridia > Lachnospirales > Lachnospiraceae > Lachnoclostridium_A > Lachnoclostridium_A avicola. Next base: position 36,312 of record DXFM01000030.1, on the reverse strand, counting down.
TCTGGTAAATAATGAGTCTTACAAGACCCAGGATACCGATCAGGTTGCCAATCCTCTGACCCATGGAGCAATCGACCTGTATGCGAAGAACGCACCGACAGACCCAGTGAATCCGGATGTACCTGAGTGGGAGAAATCCAAGTCCAAGACAGCCACGAATCTGGATGAGAATTATGAGTCAAGAGTGACTCTGTCCTTGCCTGCGGCGCAGGAGACGCTGGAGTCGGATGTAGTATTTGTTCTGGATAAGTCTACCAGTGCAGATGTGGAAGATCAGGCTATTGAGATGCTCCAGAACTTGAACAATCAGGTGAGTGAAACAGGGGCGTCAGTTAAAGTCGGAGTGGTGATCTTTAACAAAGAGGCAAATGTTCTTGGACTTACTCAGTTAAATAATGAGAATATGTCCAAAATTACGGATGCAATTAAGCAGGTTATTAAAAGCGGTACCAATACTCATGCGGGACTTCTGGCGGCAAAAGAAATGCTGGATAACGATACTGCCGTGGCAGCCAGCCGTAAATATGTGATTTTTGTCAGCGATGGAATCACTTATCTGTTTGATGAAACAGCAAATGCTATTAATTCACAGCAGGCAAGTACTGGTGAATATGCGATTATGGCGGGCAACGACTGCTGGGGTATCCGTCATTATGAAGAGGGCGGTGATAAGTTCGTTCCCTCTGACTGGAGCGCATATCTGAGTGATGTTGGAGCCCATATGGACGACGTGCAGAAATACATTCAGCCGTATGGTTCCATGGACAGCGCAAATCATATTCCTAGAGGAGATACAGAACTGCCTACAACAGTAGACGTTGCTCTGTATAAGACTGCTCAGGTCTATTCCGAAATGAGAGCAGAGGGATACCGCTGCTATGCGATGGTAGCCGATACTGGATATGGAAATCAATATCCATGGGGACCGTCCTTTATGGATTACCTTGCCAACGGCAAAGAGGTATCTTTCGACGAGATCCAGAACGACATCTATTATCTGCTGGATGCCGGCTCCACGGTTGTGGACGAGATCGGTTATGGCGAGGACTACGATTTTGCATTTGTAAAACCGGAGGAAATGGTTCTGACCGTAAGCGGACAGAAGCAGGAAATGATCCAAATCGACGAAAATCACTGGGGATTTGGCGAGCAGCTTGAAAATGGGAAATATCCCTATGAGGTGACTTATTACGCCAATGGTAGCGATGAAGCGGCCGGAGAGCATTTTGTCTGGGCTATCAATGTACCGGTTACGAACTTTGCTCCTGTAGAGCTGACTTACACAGTAAAGCTGACCAATCCGCATACAGAAGCAGGCACTTATGGAAGGTATGACGAAGACGGAAGCGAGAATTACTCCGGCCTTTATACCAACAAGGATGCCACTTTGAATCCTGTTGACAGTAATGGATATAAGGGAGATTCTGAAAAATTCCAGAAACCGACGGTTTCCTACACCGTAAACGGCAGCAGTTCCACACCGGCTGAGTGGGAGACCTCTAAATCCAAGACGGCTACGGAGCTGAATGAGAATCGGGAGTCCACAGTGACTCTGGGACTGCCGTCAGCGCAGGAATCTTTAGTATCTGATGTAGTATTCGTTTTGGATAAGTCAACTAGCACAGAGGTAGAACAGCAGATTTTAGATATGCTTTCTGATCTGAAGACAGAAATTGAAGAAAAGCAGGCAAAAGTAAACGTCGGAGTTGTAATCTTCAACCAAGAAGCACATATTGGGTGCGAACTTACCGATTTGACTACTGGGTATGCAGAAATTGAGAAAGCAATAAAGACGGAAATCAAGAGCGGTACAAATCTTCATGCTGGTTTACTTGCTGGAAAGGCTATGCTGGATGAAGATACAGAGGTAGATGCTAATCGGAAATATTTGATTACGATTAGTGATGGAATTACCTATATCTACGGGGAGACACCAACTGCAGTGGCACTTCAGAACGGTGATAAGACCAATGCTTTTGCTGGCCCTGATAATTGGATGACCAAATATGGAACGAATGATGCTCCGTCTCAGGGATGGGATAATTGGATAGAGCAAATTGCTGCACAGATTCAGGCAGATGGAAGCCAATATGAAGTTTCTTATGGTACAAATGATCCATATATTCCTTATGATGAGCGTGCAGACCATGCAATGTCCATAGACAGAGCTCTGTATAATAGTTATCTTGTCTATAACGAAGCGAAAGCATCAGGCTATCATTGTTATGTGGATTTAGCTTCCGCCAATGCAAGTCATCCATGGGCTGTTTCGTTCATGGATTTCATGGCAGATGGTAGAAAGGTAGATTTTAGCGTTATCAAGAACGATATCCTCTACCTCCTCGACGCAGGAAGCCGCGTGGTTGACGTAATCGGAGAGGGAACTTCCAATCTGGGCGATCCCTACGACTTCACCTTTGTCAATGACATAAGCCGGATGAATCTGACGGTGGACGGTGTTGCACTGGATAAGAAAGAAATCGAGAGCGTGGACGGAGTTTCCTACTCCTATGGATTTGGAGACAGAGGAGACGGAACCTATCGCTTTGTGGTGACCTATTATCCCAACGGAACGCAGGATACCGATGGAGAGCATTTTGTCTGGGAGATCCATGAGGCGATCAGCAACTTTGCTCCGGTACAGTTCCAGTATGTGGTGAGACTGACCACCGCTCCGACGGCGGATGGAACCCATGGCCAGTACGATGGCAATGGAGAGCACAATTATTCCGGACTGCTCACCAACAAAGAGGCAACTCTTTATCCAGTGGACAGCAATGGAACCACCTATCCGTCTGAGAATTTCCCGAAGCCTACTGTTTCCTACACTGTAGATAACGGCGGCGATACTCCGGTGGATCCCACCCCTGGCGAGGAACAGTTCACCATCACCATCAACTACTACCGCAGATCGGACAATGCAGTTCTCCGCGATTCAGAGACCATAACTCTGGATGCCAATGCGGCATATAACATTAACGATCTGGTTAACATGGTGATTTCCGGCTACCGCTGGAACAACTACTCCGTACCGGAGGGTCAGACCAGCGATCTGACTGGTACGCTGACCAGCGATCTGGTATTTAATGTATACTATGTGAGAAGCGGCGGAAGCAGCGGCGGCGGAAGCGGAAGCAGCGGCGGTTCCAGCGGCGGCGGAGCCTATACCCCCTCCGGCGGCCCGGGAGTGACCATTGATCCTGAGGAAGTGCCGTTGGCGCCTCTTCCGGATACCAGCACTACAACCACCATCGGCGAGAATGAAGTACCCTTATCGCCTCTGCCGAAGACGGGTGAGACAGCCAGAAGAGGCTGGGCAGTGATGATGCTGTCTGGAGCACTTATGGCTTTGGCAGCTGTGCTTAGCCGGAAACGCGAGGAAGAGCGGTAAATATTCCAGGAGAGAGCAGGGATGCATTTCCCTGCTCTTTTTCTGTTCCTCCCATTTGCTCCTCCCATTTGCCAGTCTAAATCTCCTTTTGCATTTCATTTCAAAATCTTCCGATTTTTAACAATCAGGTAGTTCACAGTTTCCCATCCATATGCTAAAATAGAAAGGATAAATTGAAACAGCCTCTCAAAAGGGAGGCGGAGGTTATCGAAAACACAATCTAAGCAAAAAGAAGGAGGACGCCATGATCAACCGTCTGGTAAAAAAGATTCAGGAAACGAAAGCGCCGGTATGTGTGGGGCTGGATCCCATGCTCAGCTATATTCCGGAGCACGTGGTAAAGAAAGCATTTGATGAGTACGGAGAGACTCTTGAGGGGGCTGCGGAGGCCATCTGGCAGTTCAACAAGGAGATTGTGGACCACACCTGGGATCTGATTCCGGCGGTGAAGCCTCAGATCGCCATGTACGAGCAGTTCGGCATCGAGGGACTGAAGGTGTATCAGAGAACGGTGGACTACTGCCAGGAGAAGGGCCTGATCGTCATCGGCGACGCCAAGAGAGGAGACATCGGCTCCACTTCCGCGGCTTACGCCACCGCCCACATCGGCACGGTGCAGGTGGGAAGCAAGACCCTTTCCGGCTTCCACACGGACATGGTGACGGTGAATCCCTATCTGGGAACGGACGGCGTAAAGCCCTTTGTGGATGTGTGCAAAAAGGAAGATAAGGGAATCTTCGTGCTGGTAAAGACCTCCAATCCTTCCAGCGGAGAGTTCCAGGATCAGCTGATCGACGGCCGTCCGCTCTACGAGCTGGTAGCGGACAAGGTTCTGGAGTGGGGAAGCGAAACCATGGACGGAGAGTACAGCAACGTGGGAGCCGTGGTGGGAGCCACCTACCCGGAGATGAGCCGGATCTTAAGAAAGCTCATGCCCCACACCTACTTCCTGGTACCGGGATACGGCGCCCAGGGAGCCACGGCTGAGGATCTGCGTCCCTGTTTCAACGAGGACGGACTGGGAGCCATTGTAAACTCCTCCAGAGGTATCATTGCAGCCTACAAGAAAGCCCCCTACGACAAGTTCGGGCCGGAGCATTTCGGCGAGGCGTCCAGACAGGCAGTGCTGGATATGGTGGCAGATATCAACCGCGTATTATAATCGGAGGCAGGATTCATGGCACAGATCAAATTGGAAGCGGAAGTGAGAAGCCAGGAGAAGCTGGCGGAAGGTGTGTACAGCATGGAGATTTTCTCGCCCCAGATCGCCGGGCAGGCGAAGGCGGGACAGTTCATCTCCGTTTACACAAAGGACAAGTCCAGACTGCTGCCCAGGCCCATCAGCCTCTGCGGCATCGACCGGGCAAAGGGAATCCTGCGCATTGTATACCGTGTACTGGGCGCAGGAACGGCGGAGTTTTCTTCCTATGAGGCGGGAGAGAAGATCCAGATCATGGGCCCCCTGGGAAACGGGTTCCCCTTAAAGGATAAGAAAGCCATTCTCATCGGCGGCGGCATCGGGATCCCACCCATGCTGGAGCTGGCGAAGGAGCTGTCCTGCGAGCGGACGGCAGTGCTGGGATATAAGGACGAGCTGTTTTTAAATGAGGAATTTCAGGCCTGCGGGCCGGTGTACGTGGCCACAGAGGACGGCAGCGCCGGCACCAGGGGAAATGTGCTGGATGCCATCCGGGCAAACGGGGTGGACGGAGAGATCATTTACGCCTGCGGGCCCACTCCCATGCTCCGGGCGGTGAAGGCCTACGCGGCGGAGAAAGGGATGGAGTGCTATATTTCCCTGGAGGAGCGGATGGCCTGCGGCATCGGCGCCTGCCTGGCCTGTGTGTGCCAGTCCAAGGATGTGGACAGCCATTCCCATGTGCACAACAAGAGAATCTGCAAGGACGGCCCGGTATTTGAAGCTCAGGAGGTGGAGATCTGATGAATACGAAAGTGAACATAGCCGGAGTGGAGCTGAAAAATCCGGTGATGACGGCTTCCGGCACCTTCGGCTCCGGGGCGGAGTACGGGGAAATGGTGGATTTAAACCGGCTGGGAGCCGTGGTGACCAAGGGAGTGGCCAATGTGCCCTGGCCCGGCAACCCCACTCCCAGGATCGCGGAGGTGTACGGCGGCATGTTAAACGCCATCGGACTTCAGAATCCGGGCATCGATGTGTTTATGGAAAGAGATATTCCGTTTTTAAAGCAGTATGATACCAGGATTGTGGTCAACGTCTGCGGAAAGACCACGGAGGATTACGTGGAGGTAGTGGAGCGCCTGGGAGATGCGGACGTGGATCTTCTGGAGATCAACATCTCCTGCCCCAATGTGAAGGAGGGAGGCATCGCCTTCGGGCAGGATCCCAAAGCGGTGGAGGCCATCACGAGAGAGGTGAAGCGCCATGCAAAGCAGCCGGTGATCATGAAGCTGAGCCCCAATGTGACGGATATCACCGTCATGGCAAAGGCGGCGGAGGCCGGCGGCGCGGACGCCCTGTCCCTGATCAACACTCTGACGGGAATGAAGATTGACATCCACAGACGGACCTTTGCCCTGGCCAATAAGACCGGCGGATTTTCCGGGCCGGCAGTGAAGCCGGTGGCGGTGCGGATGGTGTACCAGGCGGCCAACGCGGTGAAGCTTCCCATCATTGGCATGGGCGGCATTTCCACGGCGGAGGACGCCATTGAGTTCCTGCTGGCGGGAGCCACGGCAGTCTCCGTGGGAACGGCCAATTTCTTTAATCCCTACGCCACGGTGGAGATCGCGGACGGAATTGAGGACTATATGAGAATGTACGGCGTGGAGGACATCAATGAACTGATCGGCGCGGTGAAATGATGGGAGCCGGATGAGTAAAATGGCCGGGACTGTCAGAGCATGGCGGTTCCGGCCGTTATATTTATGAGGAGTTTTCGGAGTATGTTTCGAGGAAAGGGAGAGGCAGAATGAAAAAAGACAGGAAGCGTCTGATTGCTGCGGCCATGGGGAAAATCCCCTGTGACCTGACGGTGAAGAACGTGCAGTTTGTCAATGTGTTTACCGGGGAGATCTATCCGGCGGAGGTGGATGTGATCGACGGATGGGTGGCCAGGGTGCGGTATCCGGAAGAACCCCAGGAGCTGGAATCAAAGGAGACGGTGGACGGAGAGGGGCATTATCTGATCCCCGGCTTTCTGGACGCCCATGTCCACATTGAGAGCTCCATGATGATCCCGGAGCAGTTCGGCCGGGCGGTGGTTCCCTGGGGCACCGCCACGGTGTGCACCGATCCCCATGAGATCGCCAACGTGCTGGGAATCGACGGGGTGAAATTCATGCTGGAGAACGGGAGAAAATCTCTCCTGCGGCAGTTTGTGCTGGCCCCCTCCTGTGTGCCCGCGGTGCCTGGGCTGGAATACTCCGGAGCAGAATTCGGGGCGGAGGAGATCGGCGGGATTCTGGACATGGACGGCGTGGTGGGAATCGCCGAGATCATGGACTATGTGGGGGTGTACAGCGGCTCAGAGCGGATGTACGACATCACAGAAAAGGGACTGGAAAAGCGCACTTTTCTCCAGGGCCACGCCCCTCTGCTCATGGGGAAGGAGCTGAGCGCCTACGCGGCGGCGGGAATCGAGAGCGATCACGAGTCAGAGACGGCGGAGGAGATCCGGGAGAAATTAAGGCGGGGAATGCACATTAACCTGCGGGCCAGCTCCCTGGTCAACCACATGGACCAGCTGGCGGAGGGGATCCGTCAGATTCCCTATCACGATTTCATCTCTGTGTGCACCGACGACGTCCACGCCGGGGATCTTCTGACCCTGGGCCACGTAAATAAAGTGGTCCGTTACGGGATTGAGCACGGGATGGATCCGGTGGACGTGATCCGCATGGCCACTTTAAACGCGGCCAGGGAGTACGGTTTTAAGGATCTGGGCGCTCTGGCCCCCGGATATGCGGCGGATATGCAGCTGGTGAAGACTTTGGACGGCGGGCGCCCGGAGCGGGTATGGATCGGCGGAAAGCTGGCGGCGGAGAAGGGAGCCTATGTGGGAGCGGACAGAGAGGAACCCCTGTCCTTCCCCAACACCATGAATGTGGGCTGGATTCAGTCGGCAGAGGATTTCTCCCTGACGGTGGAACACACGGAAAACGGGATGGTCCCCGTGAATGTGATTGTTCCCCTGGACGCCTCCAACGTGCTGAGAAAGGTGGAACGGCAGGATCTGCCGGTGAGAGACCACAGGGTGTGCCTGGACGGCCGGGAGGATCTGGCATTTGTCTGCGTGTGCAACCGCCATGGCCGGAAGAATAAAACGGTGGCGGTGATCCAGAATTTCGGCCTGAAGGAAGGCGCTGTGGGCACCACCGTCTCCCACGACAGCCACAATGTGGTGATGGTCTACAGAAAAGAGGAGGACGCCCTGGCTCTGCTGCGGGAGCTGGAGCGGACGGGCGGCGGACTCTGCGTGGTGAGGGACGGGAAGGTGACAGGTTCGGTGGCTCTGCCGGTGGCCGGCCTCATGTCCGTAAAGAGCTGCTCGGAGGTAGCCAGGGAATTCGAGGAGTACCGGAAAGCGTTTTACCAGGTCTGCGGGGAGGAGACGCCTCTGCTGTCCTGCGCCATCATGTCTCTGACGGCCCTTCCCGGGATCGTGGTGACGGACTGCGGCCTGGTGGACGGGGAAAAGCAGGAATTTGTGGACGTAATTGCAAATGGAACCAACTTATGGTAAAATTGAAGAGAATTTTTACCTTACGTCAGGAGGTTTTAACGATATGGAACAGTACAAGAAGGAATTTATTGAGTTTATGATCGACTGCGAAGTGCTGCGGTTCGGAGATTTCGTGACCAAGAGCGGACGGAAGACCCCGTTTTTCGTGAACACGGGATTTTACCGCACGGGAGCCCAGCTGAGAAAACTGGGAGAGTACTACGCGAAGGCCATTGAGAGCACCTTCGGCACTGATTTTGACGTGCTCTTCGGACCGGCCTACAAGGGCATTCCCCTTTCTGTGGCAGCCAGCATGGCCCTCAGCGAGCATTACGGGGCGGACATCCGCTACTGCTCCAACCGGAAGGAAGTAAAAGATCACGGGGACAAGGGCATTCTCTTGGGCGGACCCATCGGAGACGGAGACCGGGTGGTGATCATCGAGGATGTTACCACAGCCGGAACCTCCATCCACGAGACGCTGCCCATTATTCAGGCGCAGGGCGATGTGAACGTGCTGGGACTGGTGGTGAGCGTGGACCGCATGGAGCGGGGCCAGGGAGAAAAATCCGCGCTGAAGGAAATTGAGGAGCAGTTCGGCTTTAAGACTACCGCCATCGTGACCATGGCGGACGTGGTGGAGCATCTCTACAACCGGGAGTATAAGGGCCGCGTGGTGATCGACGACAAGTTAAAGGCGGCCATTGACGCATACTATGAACAGTACGGTGCAAAATAGGAGTGAGCGGCATGGAAAAAGTTTATAAGACCATGAGGAATACGGGAGTCTTAAACATCGTGATCGGCTCTGTGATCCTGGCCGCGGGAGTGGCTGTGGGAGTGATGGCGATTATCAGCGGGGCTGTGCTCTTAAAGAGAAAGTCGGAGATCACGTTTTAGGCTGCGTTTTCCTAAAGCAAAGGGGGCGGGAGTAGCAATCCGCGCCCTTTTGCACTCTGTGGGGAAAGGTTCCCGGAGGTGAAGACTGTGTTGGAGTGTGTGTATGATTCGGAATACGACGAAAAAGCAGAAATTAGGATGGGTGCTTTTTATTGTCTACATGGCGGCGGTGGTTTACTTTATGTTTTTCGCGGAATCCTTCGACCGACCGGATGTGAGGCAGGAATATCATTATAATCTTATTTTATTTAAGGAAATTAAAAGATTTATCATCTACCGGGATCAGCTGGGGATGAAGGCGGTCTTTTTAAATATAGTTGGAAATGTGGCGGGCTTTATGCCCTTTGGCTTTTTTCTGCCCATTATCAGCAGAAGAAGCCGGAAATGGTACAATACGGTGCTCTTTGGATTCAGCTTCAGCCTGGCCATTGAAATCACCCAGCTGGTGTGGAAGGTGGGGAGCTTTGATGTGGACGACATTCTGCTCAACACCATCGGCGGAGCCCTGGGATTTATTGTGTACCGGAAGGTGCAGAAGTACAGAAGGAGGAGAATGAATGGAAAAAGGAAAGACTAAAATTTCCTATATCCGCAAGCCTCTGGCCAGAAGAGGGAAAATGTCCCTGCTGCTGGCGGCGGCGGCCACTTTTCTCGGCGGTCTGGGAGTGTATCTGGCGGTCCGGGGAAACGGCACAGCGGGCCTGAATGTGGCGGCCATGGGATTTTCCAGTCTGCTGTTTTCCCTGGTCAGCCTGTGGTACGGCTGGCTGGCGTTTCTGGAGAGAAACCGCAATTATCTTATGGCGAAGATCAGCATCGGCGTCAGCGGCTTGTGGGTGGTCTTCTGGGTGTGCATGGTGATCATCGGGCTGAGAGGCTGAGAGAAAGGATGGGAGACATGATTGAGGATGCAATCATCAGAGAACGATATGAGCTTTCCCTGGAGAGAATCCGGGAAATAACAGGGGAGGAGGCAGCCGCGTCCTCCTTTGCCGACTATTTTTCCAGAACGGCGGAGTTTATCCTCATGGTTAATCAGGTATATGAGGAGATTCGGAGCGGAAGGGAGCTGTCCCTTCAGGAGTGCCGGGAGAGAAACCAGAGACTGTACGGTGACATTCTTCCGGACCGCTATGAGGAGAGCTACGGCAATCCGGCGTACGCGGTGAAGATGCTGGGGGAGGGCTACGGACAGATGCTGTTCTTCCTCTACAGCGAGGTGCGGGGGCTGATTCCCCTGGCTTTTGAGGAGCGCCTGGAGGACATGACCATCCTTCAGGAAACATTTATCGAGGTTTACAACCTGTTTACCATGGCGGCGGCGGACGGCGCCGGACTGCCGGAGGAAAAGGGAGAGGACGGGGCGGAGACCGCCTATCTGCCTCTGGAATCCCAGGTGAAGGAGGTTCTATACTGGTATGCCAGCGATTACTGCGATCAGATGACCGAGTACCGGGTGCGGGAGTGTCTGGATCCGTCCCTGATCTTTGCGAAACGGATCATCATGGACTCGGATCTCACGGATCTGCGGTACCTGTACCGCTTTGGGGAGTATATCTCCGACACGGAGCTTCAGACGGCGGAGTTTCTAAACAGTCTGCCGGAGGAGACGGTGAAGCTGATGGCGGATACCTACACGGAAGGCTACCGCCGGGGATTTGAGGTGATGCGCCGGAATCTGTCCAAAAAGAGTACGGTGGTGATCCGCTACGAGCTGGGCTTTGAGCGGATGATCCGCATGGCCGTGGACAATTTCCGAGCGCTGGGACTGGAGCCGGTGATTTACCGCACGGCTGTCCACTCAGTGAATAAGACGGCCGGCCGGTCCGCCGGATACCACAGCTCCAGCCCCAACCGGCAGTACGATTACGATCACCGGTATGACAGCGCCCTGTATCTGGACAAGGCGTTTAAGGACCGGAGAACTGCGGTGCTCCGGGCTGCCTACTCCAAATATAAGGTGCTGGCGGCGGCTTACGCGGGGCCGGCGGTGGTGGAAACCTTCGGCCAGGACGGCTTCCAGCCGGTGAATAAGAAAGAATGTCTCTCCTTTACGGAGAAGCAGGAAAAGCTGGCCAGAGAGCTGGCCGGCGAGAGCGCCCAGGTGTCCCAGAAGTATGTGCCCGGGGATGAGACCAGCTTTACCATCATCGCCTTCCCGGTGCCGGAGATCGGAGAACAGTACGGGGAGATTTTCCGGGAGATCATCCGCATCAACACCCTGGACTACGAGGCGTACAAGCGAATGCAGCAGGCCCTCATCGATGTGCTGGATCAGGCGGAGTCTGTGGAGGTGACGGGAGGCCCGGGAAATGACACCAGGCTGCGGATCGCCCTTCATCCCCTGGCTGACCGGGAACGGCAGACCAATTTTGAAAACTGCGTGGCGGATGTGAACATTCCTGTGGGAGAGGTGTTCACTTCCCCGGTGTTAAAGGGAACTTCAGGCCTGCTCCATGTGGGAAATGTGTATATCGGAGAGTTTCAGTTCCGGGATCTGAAGATCCGCTTTGAGGACGGATATGTGAAGGAGTACTCCTGTGCCAACTTTGAAGACCCGGAGGAGGGCAGACGGCTGGTGAAGCAGGTGATTTTAAAGAATCACGACAGCCTGCCCATGGGAGAGTTTGCCATCGGCACCAACACCACTGCCTACCATGCGGCGGAGAAGTACGGGATTACGGAGAAACTGCCCATTTTGATCGCGGAGAAGATGGGTCCCCACTTTGCCGTGGGGGATACCTGCTACAGCTGGGCGGAGGACAGCCCGGTCTACAATCCCGATGGAAAGGAGATCATCGCCAGAGACAATGAGACGTCCCTGCTGCGGAAGGAAGACCTGTCGAAGGCGTACTTCAACTGCCACACGGACATCACCATCCCCTACAAGGAGCTGGGAGACATTGCGGCGGTGCTGCCGGACGGAACCAGACGCTATGTGATCCGGAACGGAAGGTTCGCTGTGGCCGGGGCCGAGGCGTTAAATGAACCCCTGGAGGCAGACCGGTAAGCATCTGGAAAATCCCTATTGACTTCCCTGGAAAATTCCAGTATTATTTCTAATAAGTAGTGATTGTTTAATAAATCACACTTATAAGTAATCCTAATAAAAAATTAACCATTTTGTAATGAATGAAAAGGAGACGTGTGCGATGGCAAGAGTAGGCATTGTGATGGGCAGCGATTCGGATATGCCGGTAATGGCCCAGGCGGCGGCTGTGCTGGAAAAACTGGGAGTGGATTTTGAGATGACGATCATCTCCGCCCACCGGGAGCCGGACGTATTTTTCGAGTACGCCAAAACGGCGGAGCAGAGAGGCTGCAAGGTAATCATTGCAGGCGCGGGAAAGGCGGCTCATCTGCCGGGCATGTGCGCGGCTCTGTTTCCCATGCCGGTAATCGGAATTCCCATGAAGACCTCCGACTTAGGCGGGGTGGATTCTCTGTACTCCATCGTGCAGATGCCTTCCGGCATCCCCGTGGCCACGGTGGCAATCAATGGGGGAACCAACGCGGGAATCCTGGCGGCGAAGATTCTGGCCACTTCAGACGGAGAGCTGCTGGAGAGATTGAAGCAGTATTCCGAGGATCTGAAAAATGATGTGGTGAAAAAGGCGGAGAAGCTGGACGAAATCGGATACAAGGCCTATCTGGACGGCATGAAAAAGTGATGGCGCGGACAGGCAGGGAAAAATAAAAGCGAAGGGGAGCAGTCATGGATTATAAGAATGCAGGAGTAGATATTGAGGCCGGATACAAGGCCGTGGAGCTGATGAAGAAGCATGTGCAGAGCACGGCGCGGCCGGAGGTGCTGGGAGGAATCGGAGGATTTTCCGGAGCATTTTCCGCCATGGCGTTTAAGACCATGGAGGAGCCGGTGCTGCTGTCCGGCACAGACGGAGTGGGCACGAAGTTAAAGCTGGCGTTCCTCATGGACCGGCATGACACCGTGGGCATCGACTGTGTGGCCATGTGCGTCAACGACGTGGCCTGCGCAGGGGGAGAGCCGCTGTTTTTCCTGGATTACATTGCCTGCGGAAAGCAGGTTCCGGAGAAGATCGCCCAGATCGTGGCGGGAGTGGCGGAAGGCTGCCGCCAGGCGGGAGCTGCCCTGGTGGGCGGCGAGACGGCGGAGATGCCGGGATTTTATCCTGAGGACGAGTACGATCTGGCGGGCTTTGCCGTGGGAGCGGTGGATCGGAAGGATCTCATCGACGGAAGCGGTCTGGCGGCCGGGGATGTGCTGGTGGGAATGGCTTCCTCCGGTGTTCACAGCAACGGATTTTCCCTGGTGCGGAAGGTTTTTGAGAAGGAGATGACCGCCGAGGGATTACATACCTACTATGAGGAGCTGGGAGCCACCCTGGGAGACACCCTCCTTGCCCCCACAAAGATTTATGTGAAGGCTTTAAAGGCGGTGAAAGAGGCGGGAGTGAAGGTGAAAGCCTGCAGCCACATCACCGGCGGCGGTTTTTACGAGAATGTGCCCAGAATGTTAAAGGACGGCGTCCGCGCAGTGATTCGGAAGGACAGCTATCCCGTTCCCCCCATTTTCCCGCTGATGGCGAAAAAGGGAGAGATTGAGGAGAAGATCATGTACAACACCTTCAATATGGGAATCGGAATGATCGTCGCTGTGGATCCGGCGGATGTGGAGAAGACGATGGAGGCCATGAAGGCGGCGGGTGAGACTCCCTACGTCATTGGTTCCGTGGAAGCGGGAGAAAAGGGAGTGACCGTATGCTGAGAGTGGTTGTGATGGTGTCCGGCGGCGGCACCAATCTCCAGGCGATTCTGGACGCCATAGACAGCGGGAAGATCACAGGTGCCTCCGTGGAGGCGGTGATCAGCAATAACAGCGGGGCATATGCTCTGGAGCGGGCGAGAAACCACCACATTCCCGCGGTGTGCGTTTCGCCGAAAAGCTATCCGGACCGGGCGGCCTTCAACCAGGCTCTTCTGGAGACGGTGCGGCAGTACCGCCCGGATCTCATTGTGCTGGCGGGATTTCTGGTGACCATTCCGCCGGAGATGATAAAGGAGTACCGGAATCAGATCATCAATATCCATCCATCTCTGATCCCGTCCTTCTGCGGCGTGGGCTACTACGGCTTAAAGGTCCATGAGGCGGCCTTAAAGCGGGGAGTGAAGATTACCGGAGCCACTGTCCACTATGTGGACGAGGGAGTGGATTCCGGCCCCATTCTTCTGCAGAAAGCGGTGGAGGTGAAGGAGGGGGATACCCCGGAGATCCTGCAGCGCCGGGTGATGGAGGAGGCGGAATGGCAGATTCTGCCGGAAGCGATTAACCGGATTGCCAACAAATAGGAGGAAAAGCTCATGAAAATACTGGTAGTGGGAAGCGGCGGCAGAGAGCACGCCATTGTGTGGAAGCTGGCCCAGAGCCCGAAGGCGGAAAAGATCTACTGCGCTCCGGGAAACGGCGGCATCAGCCAGCTGGCGGAGTGCGTGGACATCGGCGCCATGGAATTTGAAAAGCTGGCGGCCTTCGCGAAGGAGAAGGAGATCGATCTGACGGTGATCGGCATGGACGATCCCCTGTGCGGCGGCATTGTGGACGTGTTTGAGAGCCAGGGCCTGCGGGTCTTCGGCCCGAGAAAGAACGCGGCCATATTGGAAGGTTCCAAAGCATTCTCCAAGGACCTGATGAAAAAGTACGGCATCCCCACCGCGGATTACCAGGTGTTCACCGATCCGAAGCAGGCGGAGGAATATCTGGAGACGGCGAAATTTCCCATTGTGCTGAAGGCGGACGGCCTGGCCCTGGGAAAGGGTGTTCTCATCTGCAATACCCTTGAGGAGGCGAAGGCCGGGGTAAAGACCCTGATGCTGGACAAACAGTTCGGCTCCGCCGGGGATGAGATCGTCATCGAAGAATTTTTGACGGGAAGAGAAGTGTCTGTGCTCAGCTTTGTGGATGGAAAGACCATAAAGATCATGACTTCCGCCCAGGACCACAAGCGGGCGAAGGACGGAGATCAGGGACTGAACACCGGAGGTATGGGAACTTTCTCCCCCAGCCCCTTCTACACGGAGGAGGTGGATGCCTTCTGTCGGGAGCACATTTATCAGAAGACGGTGGACGCCATGAGAGCGGAGGGAAGAGAGTTTAAGGGCATTATCTTCTTCGGCCTGATGCTGACGGCGGAGGGACCCAGGGTGCTGGAGTACAACGCCCGCTTCGGGGACCCGGAGACCCAGGTGGTGCTCCCCCGGATGAAAAATGATCTGGTGGATGTGTTTGAGGCCTGCGTGGACGGCACTCTGGACCAGGTAGAGCTGGAATTTGAGGATAACGCGGCGGTGTGCGTGGTGCTGGCCTCCGACGGCTATCCGGAAAAGTATGAGAAGGGCTTCCCCATCTCCGGCCTTGAAGCCTTTGACGGGAAGAAGGACTATTTTGTGTTCCACGCCGGCACGAAGAAGGGCGAAAACGGACAGATCCTCACAAACGGCGGCCGGGTGCTGGGAGTGACGGCCATGGGAAAAGATCTGAAGGATGCCAGAAGAAAGGCCTACGAGGCCACCGGGTGGATTTCCTTTGAGAACAAATACATGAGAACGGACATTGGAAAAGCCATCGACGAGGCGTGAGAGGTGTAAAATGTTATGGGCGATCAGAGGGATTCTGATCGCCTGCTGCGTTTTTATTGGCTTTGGGAGTGAGCCGGTCATATTGAATACTTTTTTTGCCGGTGCTGACTGTAATTTTTTCTTTAAAGAGTAACGTAAACTGCGGCTGCCCAACGGTATAATCTTTTTTCTCTTTGGGGAAGAAGGAGCGACAGAAAAATAAGCCGGAAGAGCCTTTTTCTTCAATGAAAATATAAATGTCATTTCCTGAAAAAGGAGTAGCCAGAAGGTAATCTGCTTCGATTAAAGAAAATTGATTTCTCTTTTCATTGTAGCGGAAAATTAGTTTGTTATCATCAAAAATCTGCTCAATACAGGAAAGCGGAATAAATCGATTTTCGATTTGATTTATGTATCGGCTTTTGCATATGGAAGAGTAAGTGAGAGTTCCATTTAGAATGTCGAAAAAAACAGATTCCCGATTTTGTGTTGCAATCCGTAAATCCTTCAGTTTACCAAGTCCCATGAGATGATGGAAGTCAATAGGCTTGAATTCAATGGTAAGTTCTAAGGATTTTCCTTTCCGTCCAATAATGATGTGATATTGGGTATCCAAAAGGGAACGAAAACCCTCAGCCGTATTTCTTAATTTATCGTTTGTTTGCGGTTTCATAAGTGGTTTCTCCTGGTAAGTCATAGATCATATAGATATGAAAAGAAAATTGTAGAGAAGAAGTAAAAAACCGTCCTGCTTTGACGCAGGACGGTTTTTAGCATTTTCTTTCGGTTGGAACCTACTCCGGTTTGAGGTTACTGCTTAACCCCTACTGAAAGCTCCGCATAACAAGGCATTCCGGTACGCTGTTATGCTTCAGCGCTTGGACAGACACACGCCGTTGCCTGTCTGGTGATGTTATTATATGCGAGACACAAAAATATGTCAAGTAATTATTTGATATATGAGGAAAATATTACGGCAGTATCAGGGCCGGCTTAAAATTCAGGTAGTCTCCGGACACCAGCAGATAGCGGACCCCGTGAAAGGTTCCCCGGATACTGTCGCCGAACCGGCGCTCCCCGTGGCAGTGGGAATAAACCACGGCCAGAGCGCCGTATTTTTCTGCAATCTCCGTAAACGGGGAGGTTTCCTCCAGAATGTTGGTGGGCGGATAGTGGAGAAACATGATGTATTTCCGAAATCCGGCCGCCTCCGCCTGGGCAAAGGAGTCCTTTAAGCGGCTCATTTCCCGGTCCACCAGTTTTCTGGCGTGGGCCTCCCGCTCCTCATCCCAGCCGGTGATATTGCCCCAGGGATCCAGGTAGAAGGGCCCCTCAAATGTGTAGCCCTTTGTCCCCACCAGGGCGTAATCCTGATACACCGCGAAATTGTTCTGGAGAAAGAACAGGCGGCCGGCGTACTCTTCATTGAGACGGTCTGTTTTCTTGGCGTCCCAGAACATGTCGTGATTTCCCCTCAGAAGAATCTTGCGGCCGGGCAGGTCTTCAATGAAAGCCAGATCTTCCCGGCATTCCGAGAGTTTCCGGCCCCAGGAGTGGTCGCCGGTGAGCACCAGAGTGTCTTCCTGCCCCACTGTCTGACAGACGTATTTTCTGATTTTTTTCTCGTGATGTTTCCACACCCGCCCAAAGCCGTCCATGGGCTTGTGGACCTGGAAGCTTAAATGCAGGTCGCCTAAAGCGTAGAGAGCCATGGCGGTCACCTCCTTTCTGCCATATTATAACCGGAGAGATGGAAAACTTCAATTTGAAATGATTGTGGTCTGCAGAGAGGGCTGGTATAATGAGGGCAGAATACATCATTTTCAGGGGGTTAGAACAATGAAGTACCGAACACTGGGAAAAACTGGCCTGAAGGTCAGTGAGATCGGCCTGGGGGCCGAGTGGCTGGAGCGGCACAGCGAAGAAGAGGTGAAGGAGATCATCCGCTGCTGTGAGGAGCAGGGGATCAACATTCTGGACTGCTGGATGTCAGAGCCCAATGTGCGCTCTAACATTGGAAAGGCCATTGCGGGAAGACGGGACAGATGGATCATTCAGGGTCATTTCGGCTCCACCTGGCAGAACGGTCAGTACGTCCGCACCAGGGACATGGACAAAGTGAAGCCGGCCTTTGAGGACCTGCTGACCCGCCTGGGCACGGACTACATCGATCTGGGCATGATCCACTTTGTGGACGAGGAGGCGGAATTCCACCGGATCATGGAAGGGAAATTCCTGGCTTACGTGAAGGAGCAGAAGGAAAGGGGAGTGATCCGTCACATCGGAATGAGCACCCACAACCCGAAGGTGGGAAGGCTGGCGGCTCTCAGCGGGGAGATCGAGATGATCCTGTTCAGCATCAACCCTGCCTTTGATCTCCTTCCCGCCAGCGAGGATTTAAACACCTGCTTTGCGGAGGAGTATGAGGAGAGCCTGGGCGGCATTCATCCGGACCGGGCGGAGCTCTACCAGGTCTGCGAGCAGCAGAACGTGGGAATCACGGTGATGAAAGGTTACGCGGGGGGACGGCTGTTCTCCGCGGAAACTTCGCCCTTCGGCGTGGCCCTGACCCCGGTTCAGTGCATCCACTACGCCCTGACCCGGCCGGCGGTGGCCAGCATTCTGGCGGGTTACGACACCCCGGAGCATGTGAAGGAGGCGGTATCTTACGAGACGGCCACGGAGGAGGAGAAAGATTATGCCAGCGTCCTGGCCCATGCGCCCCGGCACGCCTACTCCGGCCAGTGCACCTACTGCGGACACTGCGCTCCCTGCCCGGCGGGAATCGACATCGCCATGGTCAACAAGCTCTCCGATCTGGCGGCCATGCAGGAGGAGGTACCGGCGTCCCTGAAGGCCCATTATCAGGGACTTTCCGCCACGGCGGCGAACTGCATCGCCTGCGGCAGCTGCGAGACCCGGTGTCCCTTCGGGGTTCCGGTGGTGGAGAAGATGAGAAAGACGAGGGAGATGTTTGGATAAATCCGGCTGAAGTCTCCCGTGTGACGGAAAAAGGCTGTTCTTCCCTGGGAATCCGGGTGTCGGATCCTCAGTTGAAGAACAGCCTTCTCTCATTTTGTGAGAATTCTCAGATTTCAGGATTATTTTTCTGCCCCGAAGGGAACCACATCTTTCACAGCTTCCGCGGGAGTAATTTCCTTGTCATCTTGGTCGATGTCGATCAGGTGATACCGGTCATTGCCCATATGAAGCTCTTTCATGTAGGTGAGCTGGCGCAGGCCGTGGCGGCTTTCCATCCGCTCCACCAGGTCTTTGTGCTCATCCTCTTTTAAGGCGTACACCAGGTCTACGGACGCCTGGTCGATGGCCAGAATGTCGTTGGACGCCAGGATGCCGATGTTGGGGGTCACCACGGGCATGGCCGCGCAGCCCTCGCAGTCACAGGAGACGGACATATTCCGCAGCACGTTCACAAAGGTGATGTGCTCGCCGAAGTGATCCACCACGGCTTTTGCGGATTCCATCATTCTCTCCATGAACTCTTCTTTTGCGATATCCCACATATCATCGGATCCGGGAGTGGTGTGGATCATGGCTTTTCCCACCCGGCCGTCGGCGCAGCCGATGCCGATGTTCTTTGCGGAGCCGCCGAAGCCGCCCTGGGTGTGGCCCTTAAAATGGGTCAGAACGAAGAGGGAATCGTAATTGGTGAGATTCTTTCCCATGGACATCTGGGTAAACCATTTTCCGTCCTTTACCGGGAGAAATACGGTGCCGTCCTCATCCATAATATCCACAGGGCAGAAGGTCCATCCGTTGACTTTTAAAGTTTCCCTGTGCTGTTCGGTGGTGTAGCGGTCGCCCTCATAGTAGGTGTTGGTCTCCACGATGGAAGCGTCGGGAAGATCGTTTTTCACCAGGGACTCCACCCAGGGACGGGGGATAATGTTGGGGCCGTGCTTCTCGCCAGTGTGAAGCTTAATGCCCACCTTGCCGGTGAGACGGCCGCTCACCCGCTCAAAGATTCTGCGCAGTCCCTCTGCGGAGAGGTCTTTTGTAAAATAAACTACAGATTCTTCTCCCGTGCGCTCTCCGTAAGGAATATAGTGTTCACCGCCGGTTCCCGGCACAGCTTTTTTGTCTGACATAATTGCTTTCCCCTTTCTGTTATGATCTGTAAATGACAGTTCCCGGTAGTACGGGATACTTTTTATTATATCATAAAACCTGAAGTGTGCTTTAAGTCAAGGAATATTTTTTAAAAATACCGCAGCGGGCAAAATCCGCAGCAGGGATGGCGCCCGGGGCCGGATTATGATATGATAACGGATAGGATTTTCAGGCGGAGAGGGCCGCCATGGGAGAGAGGGGGAATTGCCGTGAAAGAGAGGACGTACATTTCCATTGATCTGAAATCATTTTATGCCTCCGTGGAGTGTGTGGAGCGGGGGCTGGATCCCATGACCACCCACCTGGTGGTGGCGGATCCGGAGCGGACGGAAAAGACTATCTGCCTGGCGGTATCCCCGTCCCTGAAGGCTTACGGGATTCCCGGCCGTCCCAGGCTGTTTCAGGTGGTTCAGAAGGTGCGGGAGATCAACGGAGAACGGCTGAAATCCGCCCCGGGACACCGGTTTGCCGGTTCGTCCAGCCGGGAGACAGAGCTGAAATCTTCTCCGGAGCTGGCCCTGGACTATGTGGTGGCTCCGCCCCGCATGGCCCTGTATATGAAGCGGAGCGGGGAGATCTATCAGGTTTATCTGAAGTATATTGCCCCGGAGGATATGCACGTCTACTCCATCGACGAGGTGATGATGGATGTGACGGATTATTTGGAGACTTACCGCCTTACGGCCGAAGAGCTGGCGAGGAAAATGATTCTGGATGTGCTGCAGACCACGGGGATCACGGCGGCAGCCGGCATCGGCCCCAATCTGTATCTGGCCAAGGTGGCCATGGACATTGAGGCCAAGCACACGCCGCCGGATGAAAACGGGGTGAGGATCGCCGTCCTGGATGAGATGAGCTACCGCAGGGCCCTGTGGTCCCACCGGCCGCTGACGGATTTCTGGCGGGTGGGAAGAGGATACCGGGAAAAGCTGGAGAGTCATGGACTTTATACCATGGGAGACATAGCCCGCTGCTCCGTGGGAAAGGCGGGAGACTATTACAATGAGGACCTGCTGTACCGGATGTTCGGCGTCAATGCAGAGCTGCTCATCGACCACGCCTGGGGCTGGGAACCCTGTACCATGGCGGACATTAAGGCGTACCGGCCGGAGAGCAGCACCGTGGGCTCCGGCCAGGTGCTGGAGTGTCCCTACACCTGGGAAAAAGCGCGTCTGGTGGTGCAGGAGATGGCGGACCAGCTGGCCCTGGGACTGGTGGACCGGCGGCTGGTTGCCGGTCAGCTGGTGCTGACGGTGGGGTATGACCGGGCCAATCTCCAGAGGACCGGATCCGGCGGGGCGTATGGGGGAGAAATTTCCTCCGACCGGTATGGAAGAGCAGTACCAAAACATGCCCACGGCACCATCAATCTGGAATGTTCCACCTCATCGGGAAATCTTCTGATGGAGGCGGCGGAAGAGCTGTATGACCGGATCGTCGACCGGAAGCTTCTGGTCCGCCGCATTGACCTTACGGCGGGCCGGGTGGAAGGAGAGTCGGACGCCGCCGGAAGGGAGTCCTTTCGGCAGCTGGAGCTGTTTGCCGATCCCGGGAAGGAGGAGCAGGAGGCAGCCCGGAAGGCGGATCTGGACCGGGAGCGGAAGCTGCAGGAGACCATGCTGAAAATCAAGAAAAAATATGGGAAAAATGCGGTGCTGAAGGGAATGAACCTTCAGGATGGAGCCACCGCCGCAAAGAGAAACCGGCAGATCGGCGGCCACAGAGCCTAGCCGGCCGGAAAAAGTCAGGGAGGAGGACAGCCATTGAAGCAGGATGATTATGAAGATATTATCAATCTCCCCCATCACCAGTCCTCCGTCCATCCCCGGATGTCCATGGCGGAGCGGGCGGCCCAGTTTTCCCCATTTGCGGCTTTGACCGGATACGAAGGGGTGATCCGGGAGGCGGCCAGGCAGACGGAGGAGAGAATTGAGCTGGACGAGAGCGAGCGGGAGGACCTGGACCGGAAGCTGAAAGAGTGGTCGGGGGAAGGCGGAGACCGGAGAAGGATCCAGGCGACCTGGTTTGTGCCGGATGAGACGAAGGCCGGAGGAACCTATGTCACTGCGGAAGGGGTTGTGAAGAAGGTGGACGGATATGAAAAGGTCCTGATACTGGAAGACGGGTCCAGGATCCGGACGGAAGATATTATCAGACTGGAGGAACTCTCCCCGGAGAAGGGGGAGACGGGAGAGGAAAAATTGGAAAAACAGGCCAAAGGCGGAAACGAAGGGATTTGACAGAGTATGGAACTGCGTGTGCTAAAATATTTTCTCATGGCGGCCAGGGAGGAGAACATCACGAAAGCGGCCAATCTCCTCCATGTGACCCAGCCCACTCTCTCCCGGCAGCTGATGCAGCTGGAGGAGGAGCTGGGAGTGAAGCTGTTTCAGCGGAGCAACCACAGCATTATTCTGACGGAGGACGGCATGCTGTTAAAGCGCCGGGCCCAGGAGATTGTGAGCCTGGCGGAAAAGACGGAGCGGGAGTTTCAGAATCGTGGAGAGGAGCTGGCGGGGGAGATCGCCATCGGCTGCGGGGAGACGGGAAATATGTCCTTTCTCTCTGAGCGGATGGCAGAATTCCGCAGAAAGCATCCCCTGGTCCGGTTTCAGATCCACAGCGCCGGCGCCGACGATATCAAGGAGCGGATGGAGAAAGGACTGTCGGACATCGGCCTTCTCATGGAGCCGGTGGACATCGGCCGGTATGAGTTTATCCGCATGCCGGGGAGAGAACAGTGGGGAGTGCTGGTGCGGGAGGATTCGCCTCTGGCGGGCAGGACGTCTGTGGCTCCGGAGGATCTTCTCCGCACGCCCCTGATCATGGCAAAGAGGGAGCAGGTGCAGCTGGAGCTGGCCAACTGGTTCGGAGATGTGTACGAGAGCCTGGAGATCGCCGCCACCTATAACCTTCTTCTCAACGCCATGAATATGGTCAGGCACGGAGTGGGAGCGGCTCTATGCTTCCGCCTGGACGGAGATTATTCCGGCCTGTCCTTCGTCCCCTTCGAGCCCCGGCTGGAGGCGGGAGCCGTGCTGGCCTGGAAGAAGGCCCAGACCGTGTCCACGGCCACGGGAGAATTTATACGGTTCATAAAGGAATACATCAGGGGCATTTCTGGGAATGCGGGATAAGTATTAGCGGAAATAAAAAAACGGGGCTACAATGTAGGTGTTCGGAAGACGGGCGCCTGCATTCTTTTTGCGCGGTACGCCCGGCAGGCGGCCGCCATGCCTGCATGGGCGGACATTTGCCGGGCAGCGGACAGCGAACAGCTCTGCTGTGAGCTGCCCGTGGTGTCGCGAATCGGATAGGGGAAGGGACTTTCCCTACCCGATCGACTGTTTCAGGCGCGGAAATGTTCGTGGAAAGGTGGGAAAATGGATGACGATGGGCGAAGCCGGCCGCCGGTACGGCATTCCGGAAGAGATCCTTCAGGAATATGAGAGATGGGGCCTGTGCGGCGCGGTAAAACAGGTGATGGGGGAACGGGAATGCGGCGAACTGGACCTGGAACGGCTCAGTCTGATCATGACCCTTCATGACATCGGATTTTCGGCAGAAGAGGTGGAACTTTATATGCGTCTTTCTGTGGAGGGAAGGGATACCGGGGAAGAACAGCTTCGGATGCTGGACCGGAAACGCAGGGATATGCTGGATGAAATTCATTTCCAGGAACGGAAGCTGGACCGGCTGGACTACCTCCGCCACCAGCTCCGGTGCGGCGCCCGGGAGGGCGGAGATTAGGAGCGGAATAATTCCCGGGAGCGGTCCGTGGACAGCCGGGGGAGGCAGAAAATAGGAGAAGAAATACCGGCCGGATAGATTTCCACTTGAAAAACATTATATGTGGTGGTATGATGTTCAACGACACTATATGTTGTAGTATGTGGAGGCATTAGAAGATGGAAATTGAGGAATGGCTGGGAAAAGACAATCAGCTGGGCATTGATATCTGGAAGCGGAAGTACTGCTACAAGGAGGAGAGCTTTGAGCAGTGGCTGACCCGTATCAGTGGGGGAAACGAGAAAATCGCCCAGCTGATCAGAGAAAAGAAATTTTTATTTGGAGGCCGGATTTTGGCCAACCGGGGGCTGGAGTATGTGGGCAGGAAGATCACCCTGTCCAACTGCTATGTGATCGAACCGCCGGAAGATGAGATTGAGAGTATTTTTGAGTGCGCGAAAAAACTGGCCCGCACCTACAGCTACGGGGGCGGCTGCGGAATTGACATTTCCCGCTTGAGCCCGAAGGGAGCCAGGATCAACAACGCGGCGAAGGAGACCTCCGGAGCCGTCTCTTTCATGGACCTGTATTCCCTGGTGACCGAGCTCATCGGCCAGAACGGGAGAAGGGGGGCATTGATGATCTCCATCGACTGCTCCCATCCGGACGTGACGAATTTTATTGATATTAAAACGGATCTGAACAAGGTGACGAAGGCCAACATTTCCGTGCGGATCTCCCGGGAATTTATGGAGGCGGTGAAGAAGAACGGAACCTTCCGTCTTCATTTTACGAGGGAAGCCACGGGGGAGAAGATCGAGCGGGAAGTAAACGCCAGAGAGATGTTCCACCACATCGCGGAGACCAACTGGGACTACGCGGAGCCGGGCGCCCTGTTCTGGGACCGGGTGCAGGAGTGGAATCTGCTGAGCAGAACGCCGGGATTTTCCTACGCGGGAGTGAATCCCTGCGCGGAGGAGCCTCTGCCGGCCGGCGGAAGCTGCCTGCTGGGAAGCATCAACCTGGCGGAGTTTGTCACCGAGCCCTTTACGCCCCGGGCGGCCTTTGATTTTGACAGCTTCAAGCAGTGCGTGCGGGAGTGCGTCCGGGCGCTGAACGAGGTCCTGGATGAGGGAATGCCCCTCCATCCCCTGGAGGAACAGCGGGAGAGCGTTCGGGACTGGCGCCAGATTGGTCTGGGAATCATGGGCCTGGCGGACATGCTGATCAAGATGGGAATTCCCTACGGGGACCAGGATTCCCAGGAGCTGTGCGACCGCATCGGTTTTGCCATGGCGGATACCGCCATCGCCGCCTCCGCCATGATGGCGAAGGAGCAGGGAATGTTCCCCAAGTGCAGCATCAACGCCATTATGGACACTCCCTATTTTGAGGCCAACACCTCCGCTCCCACGAAGGAGCTGGTGAAGAAATACGGCCTTCACAATTCCCAGCTTTTGACCATCGCTCCCACGGGAACTCTGTCCACCATGCTGGGAATCTCAGGAGGTATTGAGCCTGTATTTGCCAACTATTATGTGAGAAAGACGGAGTCCCTTCACGGAAAGGATGTTTACTATAAGGTGTACACCAAGATCGTGGACACTTACATGAAGGATCACAAGCTGACGGATGATTCCATGCTGCCGGACTATTTTGTCACAGCCATGACCCTGGACTACCGTCAGAGAATCGATATGCAGTCTGTGTGGCAGCAGCACATCGACGCATCCATCAGCTCCACGGTGAACGTGCCCAACCAGTTTACGGTGGAGGAGACGGAGAGCCTGTATTTATATGCCTACGAGAAGGGCTTAAAGGGAATCACCATCTTCCGGGACGGCTGCAAGAGAGTGGGCATTCTGACTCCGGAGGAGGAGAAAAAGCAGAAAGGCGCAGTGGCCGGAGAAGGCTTAAAGCGGGGAGAGATCATTCAGGTCAACGACGACGTAATCGGCAAGAAGCGGAAGCTGATCACCGGCTGCGGAAGCCTGCACTGCATCGCCCTCTTTGATCCCTACACGGGAGCGCTGTTGGAATCCTACTTAAGCAAGGGATCCACCGGCGGGTGCAACAACTTTATGATCGGCCTTTCCCGAATGATCTCCATCAGCGCCCGGGGAGGCATTGACATCTACACCATCATCGATCAGTTAAACTCCACCGGTGCCTGCCCGTCCTACACGGTGCGCAGAGCCACCAGGGAGGACACCAGCCGGGGATCCTGCTGTCCCATGGCAGTGGGAAATGCTCTGCTGGATATGTACAACGAGGTTCAGGCAGAGCTGGCCAGCCGGAAAAAAGGAGAGCCGGCGCCGGCCCCGAAGGCGCCAAAGCCAAAGGCGGTAAAGGCGGTCAAAGCGGTGCCCCAGTCCATGGTCTGCCCGGAGTGCGGGGAGCCGCTGGTGTTTGAGGGCGGCTGCAACCTGTGCAAGAGCTGCGGGTGGAGCAAATGTCTGTAAACGGGAGAACCGTGAAATAAAAGGAACCGATGGTTCCGCATAATTCAGACAGGAGTCCGAGGACGGAGTCAGGCGGAGAGCCTGAACCGCCGCGGCTCCTGTTTCGTTTATCCGTCTCCTGTTCCGGGAAAAGGGCAGGAGAGACAGAACAGGGGGAGAAATTTTGAAAATGTTGGAAAAAACAGCGGCTGCCCAGGGAGAGGAGGGCCTGCGGGGGCAGCTGGAACGGGTGATTGAGCTGAGTATTCCGGCCATTCTGGCGGAAATCAGCTCCATGGCCATGCAGTATATCGACGCGGCCATGGTGGGAAGCCTGGGGGCCAACGCCTCCGCCTCCATCGGCCTGGTCTCCACGTCTACCTGGCTCATGGGAGGCCTGTGCATCTCCGTGGCCACGGGATTTTCGGTTCAGGCCGCCCATCTGATCGGGGGCGGGCGGCTGGAGGAGGCGAAAAATGTGCTCCGTCAGTCCCTTCTGGCGGCCCTGGCCGTAGGCCTTCTGCTGTGCGCGGCGGGAGTTTCCATCAGCGGCTGGCTGCCGGTGTGGCTGGGAGGAGAGGAGGCTATCTTAGAGGACGCCTCCAGTTATTTCTTTATCTATGCCTGCGCCCTGCCGGCGGTTCAGATGCGTCAGCTTTCCGGCAGCATGCTTCAGTGCAGCGGAAATATGAAGACGCCCAGCATGTTAAACGCCCTGATGTGCGGGCTGGATGTGGTGTTCAACTGGCTGCTGATTTTCCCGGACCACCATATTCTGGGGATTACCATTCCTGGAGCGGATATGGGGGTGGCG
Source organism: Candidatus Lachnoclostridium avicola (assembly GCA_019114465.1). Taxonomy (GTDB): domain Bacteria; phylum Bacillota; class Clostridia; order Lachnospirales; family Lachnospiraceae; genus Lachnoclostridium_A; species Lachnoclostridium_A avicola. The sequence continues at coordinate 9,609 of DXFM01000030.1, read as the reverse complement.
GGAGCGGCCCTGGGGACGGCCCTGGCCGAATGGGTGACTGCCATTCTCATGCTGTCGGCAGTCTGCCTGCGCTCTCCGAAGCTGAAGCTGACGCCGGGGGGAAGCTGGAAACTGACGCCTCAGTGCGCGGCGGCCGCGGCGAAGATCGCCGTGCCCATGGCTTTTGAGCATACGGTGCTCTGCGGCGCCCAGATTGCCTCCACGAAGATTGTGGCGCCTCTGGGGACGGTGTCCATCGCGGCTAATTCTCTGGCGGTGACGGCGGAGAGCCTCTGCTATCTGCCGGGTTACGGAATTGCGGCGGCGGCCACCACTCTGGTGGGGCAGAGCCTGGGAGCAGGGCGGAAAGACCTGGCCAGGCGTTACGCCAGACTGTCGGTGCTGCTGGCGGTCATTCTCATGGGCGTCATGGCTGTGGTGATGTTTTTTGCGGCTCCCGGAGTGTTTGCCCTGCTGACTCCCGACCCGGCGGTGCAGGAGCTGGGAGTCCGTGTGCTTCGAATTGAGGCCTTTGCGGAGCCTCTCTACGCAGTGTCCATCGCGGCGGCCGGGGCTCTCCGGGGAGCCGGGGATACTCTGGTGCCCAGCCTGTTAAATCTGGCCAGCATGTGGGGCGTGCGGATTACAGCGGCTACCATTCTGGCGCCCCGCCTGGGCCTGACCGGCGTATGGCTGGCCATGTGCGGCGAGCTCTGCGTCCGCGGCGTGCTGTTTCTGATCCGTCTGCTGCGGGAGAAATGGCTGAAGCACGCCATGAAAATCTGATATGCTTTTTAACTATGGACTTCCATATGTTATAAGTATTTGCAATTTATACAGTTCTGCTTATATACTAAATATGTGAAAACGATAAAGGGATGAGTTCAGATGACAGAGAAAGAATTTATGAGAGGGGGCGGACGTCATGTTTGATCCTGAGCTGTGGGAACTGCTGGCAGATTCGTTTGGCCGGATTCTGCTGCCGGGTCTGACCATGACCATTCCCCTCACCGCTATTTCCTTTTCCCTGGCGATGGTGATCGCCATCGCGGTGGCGCTGGTGCAGTTTGCCCATATCCGGGTGCTTCGCCAGATCGCCCGCTTCTATGTGTGGGTGGTGCGGGGAACGCCCCTGCTGGTGCAGCTGTTTGTGGTGTTTTACGGCCTTCCCAACGTGGGAATTCTCATCGATCCTTTTCCGGCAGCGGTGCTGGTCTTTTCTCTCAATGAGGGAGCCTACTGTTCGGAGACGGTGAGGGCGGCCCTGGAGTCGGTGCCGCCGGGACAGATGGAGGCCGGCCAGTGCGTGGGAATGTCCTATCTCCAGGTGATGCGGCGCATTATTCTGCCCCAGGCCCTTCGGATCGCGTTTCCGTCCCTGTCCAACTCTCTGATCGCCATGGTGAAGGACACTTCCCTGGCTGCCAACATTACGGTGACGGAAATGTTTATGGTGACCCAGAGAATTGTGGCCAGAACCTACGAGCCTCTGGCCCTGTACATAGAGGTGGGTCTGATCTACCTGCTGTTCTGCACGGTGCTGACAAAGGTGCAGCGCCTGGTGGAGAAGCGGATGCGGGTGTGCGCGTAAGGAGGGGAGAAAATGCTGGAAGTGCGGAATGTGAAGAAATCCTTCGGGGATCTGGAGGTGTTAAAGGGCGTGGACCTGACAGTGGAGCAGGGAGACGTGGTGGCCATCCTGGGCCCCAGCGGGTCGGGAAAGACCACTCTGCTCCGGTGCATCAATTTTCTTGAGACGGCGGACAGCGGGGAAATGATTTTCGACGGAGAGTCATTTTCCATGAACCGGATCTCCAAGAAGGACATTGCCAGGCTGAGGAAAAAGACGGCGTTTGTGTTCCAGAACTACAATCTTTTCCGCAATAAAACGGCGCTGGAAAATGTGACGGAGGGATTGATCGTAGCCAGGAAAATGCCGAAGGCTCAGGCGGTGGAAATCGGAGAGCAGGCCCTGAAAAAGGTGGGCCTTTCCGACCGCAGCAGCCACTATCCGGATCAGCTCTCCGGCGGTCAGCAGCAGCGGGTGGCCATTGCCAGGGCTTTGGCTACAAATCCGGAGATTATCTATTTTGACGAGCCCACGTCGGCTCTGGATCCGGAGCTGACCGGTGAGGTGCTGTCGGTGATGCGGCAGCTGGCCGATGAGGGGATGACCATGCTGGTGGTGACTCATGAGATGAGTTTTGCCAGAAATGTCTCCAATCAGGTGATTTTTATGGAAAACGGCGTGGTGGTGGAGTCCGGGCCGTCCAGGGAGTTTTTCACCAGCCCCAGGCAGGAGCGGACCAGAGCTTTTCTGCGGACTCTGAGCGGAGAAATGTAATCAAATACGTGAATGAAAGAGGAGTGTGGAGAAATCATGAAAAAAAGAATTTGGATGAGAGCGTGGGTAATGGCGGCGGCCGTCCTTGGAGCGGCGGCGCTGGGGGGATGTTCCCAGAGTGAAACTCAGGGGACGGCTTCCCAGGACAGCGGATCCCAGGAAGAGACGTCCGCCGCAGACGGACAGCAGGATCTCCTGGCTCAGATACAGGAGAAGGGATTTGTGACCATCGCCATGGAAGGAACCTGGGCCCCCTGGACTTACCACGATGAGAATGACAATCTGGTGGGCTACGACGTGGAAGTGGGACAGCGCATCGCCCAGGGACTGGGGGTGGAGGCCGATTTCATCGAGGGTGAATGGGACGGTCTGCTGGCCGGCCTGGATTCCGGACGGTATGATATGATGATCAACGGCGTGGACATCACGGAAGAGCGGGAGAAGGCCTATGATTTTTCTGAGCCCTACGCCTACAACCGGATGGCGGTGATCGTCCGGGGGGATTATGACGAGATCCAGACCATGGAAGATCTGGCCGGCAAGCACACGGCCAACACCATCTCCAGCACCTATGCGGAGACGGCGGAGCAGTACGGTGCAGAGGTGACCGGCGTGGATGATTTGAATCAGACCTTTGAGCTGCTTCTCAGCGGCCGGATCGACGCCACCTTAAATTCTGAGGTGACTTTCTACGACTACATGAAGGCCCACCCCGACGCCAATATTAAGATTGCTGTTCTGGCGGACAATGCTTCTGAGGTGGGAATTCCCTTCCGGAAGGGAGAGGAGACTGCCAGCCTGAGGGAAGCGGTGAACGAGATCCTGGATGAGATGAGAGAGTCAGGAGAACTGTCGGAGCTTTCTGTTAAATATTTCGGCACGGACATCTCCCAGGCGGAGTAAGGGAGAAAAACGCTGCGGATGTGACGGACCTGAAAATGCCGACCGGCCCTGGAATTGAACCAGGGCCGGCCGGCATTTTTTGTATTTTACTGTGGAAGGCCGGTCTCAAAGCAGAGATGAAGCAGGCCGCAGATCATGGGCGGGGACAGTTCTCGTCATCCTCGTCCCAGTTCAGCTCCCCTGTTTTTACCGCTTCCTCATACTTGGAAATTTTATAATCCAGCCGGTTCAGCGCCGCCTCCACCTGGCTTTTCTGTTTCAGCAGGATGCTGCGCTGGTCTTTTAAGAGGTCAAGGCGGGCCTCGATGGTGGAATCTCCCTGCTGGTAGAGCTTCACGTACTCCAGCAGCATTTCCACGGAGAGCCCTGCGCCTCTCATACATTTTGCCAGCTCCACCCAGCCCAAATCGCTCTCCTGATAGTTGCGGATTCCGCCGGAGCTTCTGGTCACATGGGGGATCAGCCCCACCTTCTCATAGTAGCGGAGCGTCCCCTGGGGGATGTCATATTTTTCACTCACTTCTTTGATAGTCATTCGGTTCACCTCCTGTCGTGGAATCTCTGCAATCAGTATAGCCCCTGAAGCTGGCTTGAAGTCAAGAGGACTCACAGAAAAAACACATATTTTTATGTTTCTTTTCAGGTTCGCGTGGTAAAAGATAAGAGTAGAGATTGATCTGTGATTTGGACAGGAGGGATTTGCATGACAGGTAGGAAGATGACGGCGCTGGCTCTGGCGGTCTGTCTGGTGGCCGGGGCGGCGTTTTCCGCATATGGAGAGGACGAGGAAAAGATCAGCAGCGTCACCCTGCGGGTAGAGTCGGAAATCGAGGCGGGGGACAGCGGAAGCGATGTGGAAGTGACCACCACATCCGACAAATACGAGGTGGACGACGTGGAAGTGACCAACGAGCCGGACGACGAGTGGGAGGATGGAGATAATCCTAAAATCCGGGTCACTCTGGTGGCGCCGGACGGCTATTATGTGGGCGGCGACGGCGCCTGGGTCCAGTAACATTATAGAAATAAAATCGTTTGTATTTTGTAATAAATAACCGGTCCGTATTGTGATATAATGAGTCCATTGAATGAAATTACAGGCCGGATGGGCTCACCGTCCCGGCGTCAGGAGGAAGATTTATATGAGATGGAAAAAAATACGGACGGCTGTGCTGGCAGCCTGCATCGCAGGCATGGCGGCGGTCCCCGCCTTCGCGGAAGGCTATGACCTGAGTGTGTCCAATCTCCGGTGGGATGAGAGCAGCGGGACGGCTTACTGGGATGGAAGCGGGGACGCCACCAGCTATGAGGTGAGACTTTTTATGAACGGCAGCCCCATTGCCGATGCCAGAACTGTGTCCGGCACCAGCTGTTCATTTCCAGGAGCCATGATGGGAGGCAGCTACAGCTTCCAGGTGCGGGCAGTTCACGACAGCGCCAATAAGGGAGAGTGGGAGACATCGGACGTCTGGGACATCAGCTGGGCAGATATCGGCTCTGTGCCGGAGTACAGCTATTATGGAAACAGCAGCGGCGGCCCGGGAGATCCCAACGCGTCTTTGAGCACCTGGGTGCAGGACGACAATGGCTGGTGGTACCGCAATTCCGACCAGACTTATCCCGCATCCTGCTGGAAAGAGATCGGGGGAAAGTGGTACTATTTCAACGAGTACGGCTATATGGTCACCGGCTGGGTGCTGTGGAACAACCTGTGGTATTACTGCGGAGCTGACGGAGCCATGCTGACCAATACGGTGACTCCGGACGGCTATACGGTGGGCAGCGACGGGGTCTGGATTCAGCAGTAGGCTGATTTCCTGGCAGAATAGAAAAGATCTGGTGTTTTGGCTGAACCGGCCGGAACATCAGGTCTTTTTTTGCGGGGCAAAGGCGCCGCCCCGCCCCGCCATATTGAACGAAGGCGGCACTTATGGTATAATATGAGAGCTTAACGAGGTGAGCACAACTAAGGAAAGGGGATTTTGTTATGGAGAAAGAAATTTTGACGTTTGTGGAGGAGAAAACCCGTGAACTGATGGCAGCGCCTTCCTGCTGCGCGGAGCTGAAGGCAGCGGCGCAGGCGTGGCTGGACGCGGCGGGAACCGCTAAAGAGCAGGAGGAGACAAAAAAATATATTGCCGAGCTGGAAGCTGACATTATGCCGGTGGACGGTCTGATCGGTTTTGCGGAGTCTGAGGCGGGAGCCCAGGTGTTCGGTCCGGAGAAGACAAAAGAGGTGGCCGCCCACGGAAGAGAGATCAAGGCGGCGGGCGCAAAGTACTGCGACTGCCCGGCCTGCGCGGCGGCGGAGGCAATTCTCGCCAAAAAAGATCAGATGCTGGCTTAAGCGGCTCAGACGAAATGGCGGAATATCAGGATGAAAAACATATTGATTGTTTTAGGCGGGGGCAGAGCCAGAGGAAATACTGCCCAGCTGGCGGAGGCTTTCGCGGACGGCGCCAGAGCGGCAGGGCATCATGTGGAGACTATTTCTCTGCTGAAGCATGAGGTGAAAGGCTGTCTGGGCTGCAACGCCTGCCGGCATGGCAGGCCCTGTGTGCAGAAGGATGACTTTGCCCAGATGATTCCCAAAATCAAGGAGGTGGATCTGGTGGTGTTCGCGTCGCCTCTGTATTTCTGGACCATTTCCTCCAGGCTGAAGGCGTTTATTGAACGGTTTTACTGTCTGGCGGAGGAGGATCCCGATCCGCCCCTGGGCCGCTATGAAAAATATCCGGTGAAGGACAGCGCTCTTCTGATGACGTCCGCTGACAACTTTTTCTGGACATTTGAGCAGGCGGAGTCCTATTATCAGTTCGCTGTGGTCAATTACATCGGATTCCGGGACCGGGGACGGCTTCTGGCCGGTGGATGCGGCGACACCAACGGAAAGCCGGAGATTGAAAAAACCGATTATCTGTCCCGGGCATTTGAGATGGGGAAACACATATATGAGGGAGAGCAGCCGGCTTTAAAGCAGTAGGGAAAGCCGGAGAGAAGGAGAGGAATATGAAGAAACGATCAAAAATAGCAGTACTGCTGGCGGCAGCCCTGGTGGGCACCTGCGTGCCCCAGGTCAGCCCGGCAGGGCCGGAGCCTCTGGTGGCGGAAGCCCACAGCGGCCGCACGGACAGCCATGGGGGCCACCGGGACAATAAAAACAAGAGCGGGCTTGGAAGTTATCACTACCACTGCGGCGGATATCCAGCCCATCTTCACACCAACGGCGTCTGCCCTTATCAGTCCGGCGGGACTGTGAGCGGCGGAAGTTCGGGAACCTCAGCGGAGACAAAAGCGGCTGTGGAAGTCCCGGAGAACATTGATCTGGTATTTGACGCCGTGTATTATGCCGATCACAATCCGGATCTGTACGAAGCCTTCGGTTATGACCATGACCAGCTGCTGGAGCATTTTCTGACCACCGGCATGGCGGAGGGGAGAGTGGCCAAGGCCGATTTTGACGTGAACGTATACCGGGAGACCTATCAGGACCTGCAGGACGCCTATGGGGACGATCTGCCGGCCTACTATCATCACTATATGGACTGCGGATGCGGGGAAGGGCGGAGAGCCTGCCGTTAATCCGGGAAGGCTGATGGCAGCGTCAGCAGGAGAAAATGAAATACAAGGGATCTGGCGGCAGCTGGATTCCGAACATAAAAAAGAGAGCAGAACGGAGATGTTTCTGCTCTCTTTTTTCTTCGCAGGGAGGGCTTACCACCCTGCGTCCGTGTTCACTGGAATCCGCTTCCGGCCAAGACGGCTGAAGAAGTGGTAATAGATAAAGAACGCGATGGAAGTAGTGGTCCATGACAGCGGATAGCTGGCCAGTATGGTGATCATGGTGCGGTGAATGGGCACGGCGATCATCACCCATGCCACCCGCAGCACGCAGACGCCCAGGCAGGTGAGGAGCATGGGAATCCAGCAGTCCCCGATTCCTCTCAGGGAGCCGGAATAAATTTCAATCAGAATGTAGGTCAGGAACATGGGCACCATAAAGTGCAGGATTTCCAGGCCGTTTTCGATTACCGCCGGGTCGGAAGAGAACAGGCGGAAAATGTACACCCCGAAGAAATACAGGATGAGGGAGAGGATGATGGTGGTGATGAACGACATTCCCAGACACACGTTGACTCCCCTTTTCACCCTCTTGGGCTTGTTGGCGCCGTAGTTCTGTCCCACAAAGGTGGTGATGGAGATGCCGAAGGCGCTCATGATCATCCAGAACAGGCTGTCGATCTTGGAGTAGGCCGTGTAAGCGGCGATGGTGGTGGTTCCCAGGGTGTTGACGCTGGACTGAATGATAATATTGGAAATATTATACATGACAGACTGCAGTCCGGCGGGCAGGCCGATCTCCACGATCCGGCGCACCAGAACCTTGTCCATGCGCAGTTTTTTCAAGTGCAGCTTGTAGGATTCGGAAGTTCTGGTCAGAACCAGGATCACCAGGATGGCGCTGACCGCCTGGGAGATGATGGTGGCCCAGGCCGCTCCGGCCACTTCCATGCCGAACTGCACCACAAAGAGCAGGTCCAGCACAATATTGGTAAAACATCCGGCGATGAGGAACAGCAGGGGGCGCCTGGAATCGCCGATGGCCCGCAGGATGCCGGCGCCCATGTTGTAGATTAGGTTCGGAATGATTCCAATGAAATAGATCCGCAGGTAGGTGGTGGCGTAGTTCATGACCGATTCCGGAGTGCCCATGGCCCGCAGGGCAAAGGGGGCGCCCACCAGCCCCACTGCCATCATCACAGCGCCCACGGCGATGGAAAAGGCGATGGCCGTGTGAACGGCCTGGCTGACCATATCGTCCTGTTTGGCGCCGAAATACTGGGAGATGGTGACGGTAGCTCCGGAAGCCAGGCCGGTGAAGAAGCCCACGAACAGGTTGACCAGAGTGCCGGTGGTACCGCCCACGGCAGCCAGAGCTTCCGTTCCCACAAACTGGCCCACCACGACGGCGTCCACTGTGTTGTAAAGCTGCTGGAAAAAGGTCCCGAACAAAATCGGGAAAAAGAAAAGAAGAAGCTGCTGCCAGATAACTCCTTCCGTGATACTGTGCCGGTTTACGGCATTTGCTGCATTCTTTTGTCCTCTCATAACTTATCCCCACAAGAATTATTAATAGAATCTGCCTACATTATATTTATTTTTCCGCCTTTTGTAAAGCATCATTGATAGCTTTTAGCAGGGCCTGGGAAGTATAGCGGGATTCGCTGGCGTAGGAGATATTTTCCGTGGACTGGGAGGCGCAGATCTGCTCTGCCAGATCATCCAGGGCGGGCTGCATAAGGGGATACATGGTGGTCACTGCCTCGCTTAAAGGTACCAGGTCGATGGCGTTAATATGGTCGGCGTCCACAGAGACCTGGACGTTCACCTGCTCATTTCCCAGGCGGATGGACGAGGTGTATACTCCCGGTATGTAGATGGAATCCGTGCTCTGGGACGAGGCGGGGGCGTCTTCCTTTCCCGGCCGGAACATGAACAGGAACAGGGAGATCAGGAGGATACCCAGGATCAGAAAAATGGCGGTGTAGATGATTTCTTTCATCCGCAGCACGACGATCTTTGTTTTGGAGCTCATAGAGGAACCTCCGGTTTGCGTTTGTTACAGCCTATGAGGAGAAAAAAGAGAATATGAAAAAGTGGAAAAAAGAATTGTAAAAGCCGTTCCGGTGTGCTACAATAACAGAACAAATGTTCGTTTTGCAAGGAGGCAGGCAGATGGCGCTTCAATTTATCATGGGGGGATCCGGAGCGGGCAAGACCCGTTTCTTATATGAGAGTCTGATCCGGGAGGCGCAGAAGCGCCCGGACCGTCAGTTTGTGGTGATCGTCCCGGAGCAGTTTACCATGCAGACCCAGAAGGAGATCGTTTCTCTTCATCCCCGCAGGGGTACGATGAATATTGACATTGTCAGTTTTGAGCGGCTGGCCTACCGGGTGTTTGAGGAGCTGGCTGTGGTAAATCCCGCAGTGCTGGACGATATGGGAAAGTCCATGGTTCTGCGGAAAGTGGCGGCGGAGAAGGGAAAACAGATGGGGATTTTCCGGGGACATCTGGGCCAGGCCGGTTTTATCGGCCAGCTCAAGTCCATGGTGTCGGAGCTGTACCAGTACGGCGTTTCGCCGGAGCAGCTGGATGAGATGCAGGCCCAGGCTCCCAGCCCCCTTCTGAAGGCGAAGCTGAAGGATCTGGCGGCGGTCTACCGGGGATTTCAGGAGTACATTGACCAGAAGTTCATCACGGCGGAGGAGATCCTGGGAGAGCTGTGCCGGGTCTTTCCCCGGTCGGAGAAGATGAGGGGGAGCGTGGTGGTGCTGGACGGATACACCGGCTTTACGCCGGTTCAGTACCGGCTTCTGGAGCA
>DXFM01000029.1 GCA_019114465.1 Candidatus Lachnoclostridium avicola | reverse complement strand
GGGATGCTGATTGAAAATGCACCATTTTCCTTGGTTAAGGAATAGGACAACTGAACATTGAAAAGCCGGAAAAGCCCGGAATACCAAGGAAAATCGGCGCTCAAAGGAGTTTAATACGGACTCAAAGCAGCCCGTCGCGCTCCTCAGTTCTCCAAGAGATAATCAGACAACGAGAATACAGAAAAAAGCCCGAAAATACGTTGTTTTCGGGCTTTTCTTGTATCCGAAATTCTCTGAAACGGCTGAAACGTCTGACGAAATTTGACCTGTTTTGACCGGTTTTATATGGGTTTATAGGGGTTAAAATAGTGGTTAATTTCGTTTTATGGGTTTAAAAAGTGGTTAATTTTACATAGCGTCTGTTTGACGGTTTTTAGAAACCGCCGGGCAGGCGCTTTTTTTATAGGAGTTATCGTTTCTATGAAAATGTTATGCAGAGATCGCCCTGCGGTGGAGAGGAAGAGGGAGTTCAAGCTCCCTGCCGCAGGGGGAAATCCTGTACAGAAGGATTCTTTATGATATTATGGGATGGCAGAGAAGGTGGGACGAATATGGAATATGAAATTTGCATAGGACAAACCGAAGAATTGCAGGTATTGTTATTTCTGGCCGAGGAAGGAGATTTTTTACATGGATAAGCAGAGCTGTGCAGGAAATATGGTGGAAAAGGTTCGGGAAATCCCGCTATTAGAGCTTCATCCCTTTAAAAACCACCCATTTAAGATTTTGGATGACGAAGCTATGCAGAAGATAGTGGAAAGCGTTGACCAGTTTGGCGTTCTGACGCCGGTGATTGCGAGACCATCTCCGGAAGGAGGCTATGAACTGGTAGCGGGGCACCGCCGACATCATGCCTGCAAATTGGCGGGGATGAAAACGATGCCGGTAATTGTGAGAGAGATGGATGATGTTGCCGCTACGATTTTCATGGTGGACAGCAATCTTCAGAGAGAAATACTTCTGCCCAGTGAGCGGGCTTTTGCCTATAAGATGAAGGTGGAGGCACTGAAGCATCAAGGGATGCGTACTGATTTAACTTCTACGCAAGTTGCGCAGAAGTTATCTGTTCAGCAGGGTTGGTGATGACGCAGGAGTAAGTAAAGATACAGTTAGACGTTTCATTCGTCTGACAGAGCTTATTCCAGAATTGCTGGATATGGTAGATCAGAAACAGATTGCTTTTAGTCCGGCGGTGGAATTGTCCTATCTGAAGCCGGAGGAGCAGAAGCAGCTTCTTGAGGCAATGGACTATGCTCAGGCTACGCCTTCTTTATCGCAGGCGTTACGATTAAAGAGATACAGCCAGGAAGGGAAATGCACTCGGGAAATTATGTATGCGATTATGGATGAGGAAAAGAAGGCAGATCTTGACCGGGTAATTATTAAGCAGGATGTTCTGCGAAGATTTTTTCCCTGATCCTACACTCCCAGACAGATGGAAGATACCATTATCCGGCTGTTAGAACAGTGGCAGAGGAAAAAACAGAGACAACGAGAACGATAAATAACGGGAATTAGAACTGGTTGAAGCATGTGGAGAGTTTGACAGAGGCTGTCAAGTTTACGGTGGAATTGAGGAACCCAGTGCTTTTTGGATGCTGTATACAGAATACTAAATAATCACACAGAATATCAGAAGTTAAAGGAAGAACAGGAAAAGAAACCGTTTGAAAGTGGATGCAGAGGACTTATAATGGAGAAAAAAACAAATAGAACGAGGAATTCCTTTATCTTTTTTCTGGTTTTAAGATTTGGCATTGTACAGGAAAAATAACTGGAGTGGAATGGATAATGTTGGAATCTATGATTCTGTCCAGTAAAAGGAATTTTAGTGATACAGATAAAAACCTTAATAAATGTGAAAAATTAGGTGGTGTAAATGCTAAAGAAAATAATCGGAATATTGCAGTAGATGTAAAGGGGAGGCATGAAAATGGGCGGTCTGATGCAGGACAGAAAATTATTAAAGATGGCGCGAACAAATATAGCGGAAATTGTGCAGCCGGAACTTGAAAAACTGGGATTTAAAATGAATGAGGAAATTGTCGAGGGGGAACGGGAATGGCTCTTTTTTAAAAATGGAAAACGTGAAAAGCCATATATTGAATTGAGAGTGCCAATAACGAAAACCATCAATATCACGCTTATAGCAACGGCACGGCAGCAATTTAAAGTTGGAAGCCTGGATCCCAATGGAGATTTGTGGAAAGAGGTAGCAGGATATCCCTTTGATTCCGAAGAAAGTTTCAGAGAACAGCTGAAGTTTTTATTAAACCTTACACTGGAAAAGGGAATTCCCAAAATGAATGAATTGATTTCCAGAGAATAGACGAATTAAAAGGGGAAAATAGAGTATGAGAAGATTAATTGCTGTTTATATTGATATGATTCTTGTTCAAGTTTTTTTTAGATGCTTATATAACTATCTTAGATTTGACTACAGTGCCAATCGTTGTTAGCGTTAGTATTATGGGCTTATTTGTCTTATATAATTATATTGTAGATGTAAAGTTTAATGGACTAAGCATAGGAAAGAAAATTGTAGGTGTAAGGAGTGTGGTCCCGGAAAATAAAAGAAAACTATATAATAGGGTGCACGGTATTTTACGTTATCTCTTTTTTGCAATTGGGCCAATTACCTTAATTTATTATTTGATCACCAAAAGGGTTCCATATGACAGATGGTTTGATACAAAGATACAGAAACGAAAAGTGGAATATGATATTTAAAATGTTTTGAAGAAGTGGACAATTTAAAAGGAGAAAAACAGGTATCAAACCAAAGATGGGATGCCAATAGGATCAGGACAGAAGAAACACCGAAGAAATACCAGAAAATTTTCTATTTCAACCATTAAGGGGCAGTTTGTCGATCGGGCGGCAGACTGCTCCTTTTTGTGCGATACCACGGGCGGCAGAGGGAAACTGCGCAAATTTGAAATTCTTTGACAATCCCGGGGATTGACGGCCTTAAATATTTGAGTATAATTTTAATTAAGTAATTACTTAATTAGATAAGGGGGCAGATAGTTACGGACATTCATTTGATACTAAAAGCATTGTCTGACGAAACCCGGATGAAAATTGTGGTTTTGCTGCTGAAAAATAATTGCTGTGTTCGGGCGTTGGCGGGGAAACTGCAAATTTCAGAGGCAGCGGTGTCGCAGCATTTAAAGGTTTTACGGGAAGCCGGACTTCTGACTGGTGAGAAAAAAGGGTATTTTATGCACTATAAGGTGAATCAGAATGCGCTGCATCAATTAGCGGCGGAGATTGATGCCCTTGCAAATATGAGGCGGGAAGAGACTCATAAGAAAGAATTCTGTTGGAAAGAAACGAAAAATTGCCGTGGCCATGACAGCGGACATGGCTTTTGCGGGTGTTATTAGAGGATGGAAGGTAAATGTTTTATGAAAAGGAAAATATGGCTCGACTTAATGCTGACTTTTATGAAAATTGGTCTTTTCACATTTGGCGGCGGATACGCCATGATTGCTTTAATTGAGGACAACTGCATAAACAAAAAGCATTGGATCACAGAAGATGAAATGGTAACCATAACGGCGATTGCCGAATCGACCCCGGGGCCGATTGCAATAAATTGCGCTACATATGTTGGATATAGTCAGGCAAATCTTGCCGGCGCTCTATTTGCAACTTTTGGGATTGTATTTCCCTCGTTTGTAATCATTTATATTATTTCTATGTTTTTGGACAATTTTCTCGAAATTAAAATAATTGCAAATGCCTTTCAGGGAATCAAGATCGCAGTTGCTCTCTTGATTTTGGACGCTGCAATCTCAATGGTAAAAAAAATGAAGCATAAGCCGCTGCCAATGGCCATTATGCTGGCTTCCTTTGGGGGGATGCTTCTTATAAATATTTTCTCGTGGAATTTCTCATCGGTTAGTCTTTTGATCATTGCAGCAGCAGTTAGCTTTTGTGTCTGCCTGTTTCAGGATAAGAGAAAGGCGGTGCAGAAATGATCTATCTTGAGTTGCTGTTTGGATTTCTGCGGGTAGGATGCTTTTCGTTTGGCGGCGCCTACGGGGCTATTCCATTGATTCGAGACGTTGTCCGTTCTTATGGCTGGCTGACAGATGAAATGCTGACTTATATGATTGCAGTCAGCGAAAGTACTCCGGGGCCGATCATGGTAAATTTGGCTACTTATGTGGGAAGCCAGCAGGCGGGCATTTTGGGCGCCATCATCGCAACCGCAGCAGTTGTTTTGCCGTCTTTTATTGTCATATTGTTGATTACCATATTGCTGAAAGCGCTGATAAAAAATCGGTATGTGCAGGCGATTTTAAGTGGGATCAAGCCGAGCATTATAGGGATTATACTCGCCACCGGCGTTTATATGACGATAAATAATTGTATTTCCATATCGGGAGCTGTCTCCGTTAATTTTCGTTCTTTGCTCATCACGGCTATTTTAATGGCAGTTATATATGTAACGAAAAAAAGAACGAAAAGGAATCTATCATCAATCCGGTTAATTGCTTTATCAGCGCTTTTTGGAATTATTATTTACGCAGTTTAAAGAGAGCGGTTATTTGTCGTTGTCAGCCCGGGACGTCCCACTCCCGGGCTTTTTCTGCGCCGGAAACCTGCTTTTTTTGTGGCGTCCGCCAGGCACCGATGCTATAATGAAAAAATAGAGAAAATCTCAGGAACAGGCGGGGAGAGCGATGAAAAGGGAAAAGAAACAGCTGGTGAGAAATAAGAAAATTTCCTTTGTATCAGGAATGACGCTGATCGTGCTTTTGGCAGGATTTCTGCTGTTTATCATATTCAGCATTCGTTCCCTGGTGCTCAGGCTGGAGGATATCCGCAACCATCCCTTCCAGGTGATGGACGCAGGCGGCTGTCTGCGAAATGATGTGGATAATGTGCGGATCAGCTTTGAGCAGCTGCGCCACATCAATACCCCGGAGGTGGTGGCGGATGTGAGGCAGCAGATCCAGGTTTTCTATGAGGATGCGGAGGATCGGCTGGATATTATAGAGGAGTGCTATCTGGGAGATCCGTCGGAGGTGGATTCCCTCAGAAAGCTGATGGGGGAAATGCAGGCGGAACAGGATCAGTTCCTGGATTATGCGGCGGCGGCGGACCGGAGCGAGGAGGAAATCGTTTCCTACAGTACGGCTCATCTGGAGGAGGTCAATGAAGCCTTTGACGCGCAGCTGGAGGCGATTCTGGAATTTGCAGGGGATAGATTTGATTATTTCTATGATCGGGCGAAGAGCACCGGATTTTACTCCATTCTCACCTCCTGCCTGATCTTTGTGGCGGTGCTGGCGGTGCTGTTTCTGTACTGGTATCTGATGAAATGGCAGACAGACCGGCTGCAGAACCAGAACCAGCTGTTTGATCTATTGTCAAAAACCATCGACCACATTTTCATGATCAATGAGCTGGACCATCCGGAGAGGAATTTTATCTCGGAGAACGCGGGGCGGATTCTGGGCTTTGAGCCGGATCCCCAGAACATTTCCCCGGCCATGCTGTTTGACTATATGAGCGAAGAAGACCGGAAGATGGTGCAGGATCTGTTTTCCACTGACGGGGAGACCTACTGGAACGCCATGTTCCATTACAGAAATCCGGCGCTCCCGGAGGAGAAGGTGTTTGCCCTGCAGACCTACCGGATCCGGGCAGAGGGGCGGGAGCAGTTCATTTCCGTGCTCACAGATGAGACGGAGATGGTGAAAAATCAGAAAGAGCTGGAGACGGCGGTGGTGCAGGCGGAGCAGGCAAACCGGGCCAAGAGCGAATTTTTATCCCGCATGTCCCATGAGATCCGCACACCCATGAACGGAATCATCGGCATGGTGATGCTGGCACAGCAGAACCTGGACAATCAGACGAAGGTGGCGGACTGTCTGCGGAAAATCAGCAGATCTTCCAGACATCTGTTAAACATTATCAACGATGTGCTGGACATGTCGAAAATTGAGAGCGGGAGGCTGGAGATCAACCGGGCCGATTTTGATTTCCGGGTGCTGATGGAGTCTCTGAATGAGATGATTTACGGCCAGGCCCAGGATAAGGGGATTGAGTTTGAAGTGGTGTTTGTGGGGGACATGGATGAGACTCTGCAGGGGGATTCTCTGCGTCTGAACCAGATCCTTATGAACCTGCTGTCCAATGCCCTGAAATTTACTCCCAGAGGCGGCAGGATTACCCTTCGGGTCACCCGGCTTCACGCGGATGAAAAGCAGCTCTGGCTGAAATTTGAGGTGGCGGATACAGGCTGCGGCATTGCCCCGGAAAATTACGGGAAGATTTTTCAGGCTTTTGAGCAGGAAAATTCCAGAGTGAGCCAGAATTACGGCGGCACCGGACTGGGGCTTTCCATCTCCAAGCGGTTTACGGAATTGATGGGCGGAAATATTTCCGTGTCCAGCCGCCTGGGAAAGGGAACCACTTTTACGGCGGTAATCCCCTTTGGACGGGTGGAGCAGAAAGAGGAAAAGGACAGAAATTTTGCGGGACTTACCGCCCTGGTGGCGGATGACGACCCGGATGCAGTGGCCCACGGGGCGCTGCTGCTGAAGAAGCTGGGAGTCCGGGTGGATGTCACGGACAACGGATATGAGGCGGCGGCGAAAGCGGAACAGGCCCAGGCAGCGGGAGAACCCTATGATTTCTGCCTTATTGACTGGAAGATGCCCTATATTGACGGCCTGGAGACCATACGCAGGATCCGGGCAGGGGCGGCGTCGAGAAAACCGGCTGCTGTGCTGATGACCGCTTACGACACCGCAGAGATTCAGGAAGAGAGCCGTCAGGCGGGCGCCTGCGCCATTATCACAAAACCCCTGTTTGAGTCGGCTCTGACCGTCCTGCTGGCGGAAATTTCCGGCGGCGGGAAAGAAACGGAGGAAGAAAAAGGACTGCAGACGGGGGATTTCAGAGGCAGGAGATTTCTGGTTGTGGAGGACAACGAACTGAACCGGGAAATCGCCGTGGGACTGCTGGAGGCGACGGGAGCTCTCATTGACACGGCGGAGAATGGAAAAGAGGCGGTGGACCGGTTTGAAGCTTCTCTTCCCGGATATTACGACCTGATCCTTATGGATGTGCAGATGCCGGTGATGAACGGTTACGAAGCCACCAGGCAGATCCGCGCCCTGAAACGCCGGGACGGGATGGAGGTTCCCATTCTGGCCATGACGGCAAACGCCTTCTCTGAGGATGTGGAAAAGAGCCTGGCCTGCGGCATGAACGGCCATATCAGCAAGCCCATAGACCTGCAGGAAATGTTTGAGAAAATTGAAGGGGCCCTGAAGGCCTGTACAGTTGACAAGGATCATGGCTGATGGTATAGTCTTAGGTGGAAAGAAAGAAAGTTAGCCTAAACTAATTGAAAGCGGGAGCCACGGGCGGGCTTTTGCGAAAGACAGGCGGAACCATAAGATTAAGGAAGGTGGATTGCATGCAGAATACAAGAAAAATCACGGACAGTATCATCTGGATCGGGGCCAATGACAGAAGAATTGCTCTGTTTGAGAATATGTTTCCTGTGGACCGCGGAGTTTCCTACAACTCCTATGTGATCCTGGATGAGAAGACGGCAGTGCTGGATACGGCAGACTCTGAGGTAACTCAGCAATTTCTGGAGAATGTGAAGAGAACGCTGAACGGAAGAGATCTGGACTACATTGTGGTCAACCATATGGAGCCGGATCACTGTGCCAACATTGAGACGCTGATGCGTCTGTATCCCGGCGCGAAGGTGGTGGGAAACGCGAAGACGTTTCAGATGATCGAACAGTTTTATGATATGGACCTGGCGGACCGCACGGTGACGGTGAAGGAAGGGGACGTGCTGGATCTGGGAGCCCACAAGCTCCAGTTTGTGTTTGCGCCCATGGTTCACTGGCCGGAAGTGATGATGGCCTACGAGCAGACGGAAAAGATCCTGTTTTCCGCCGACGCTTTTGGAAGCTTCGGCGCGGTGGACGCCCTGTTTAACGATGAGCAGGACTGCCCCTTTGCGGACCTGGCGGAGATGAGAAGGTACTTTTCCAATATTGTGGGAAAATACGGTCCTCAGGTGCAGGCGGTGTTAAAGAAAGCAGCCGGCCTGGACATTGCCATGATCTGCCCCCTTCACGGCCAGATCTGGAAGAAGGACATTCCCCAGCTGCTGGAGAAGCATGACAAGTGGAGCCGCTACGAGGCGGAGGAGAAGGCTGTGGCCATTTTCTACGGATCCATGTATGGCAACACGGCGGAGGCGGCAGAGATTCTGGCGTCCATGCTGGCGGAGGCCGGGGTTAAGAACGTGGCGGTCTACGATGTGTCCAGGACCCATGTATCTTTCCTGATCAGTGAGATCTTCCGGTGCAGCAATCTGGTGCTGGCGGCGCCTACATACAACAACGGGCTGTATTCTCCCATGGCAAATCTGCTGGAGGATATGAAGGCGTTAAACCTGCAGAACCGGAAAGTTTCCATTATTGAAAACGGTTCCTGGGCTCCCCAGGCGGGAAAAATCATGAGAGAGAAAGTGTCTGCCCTGAAGGGAATGGAGATTCTGGAGACGTGTGTGACCCTCAAGTCTTCTCTGAAGAAGGAGCAGATGGAGACCCTTCAGAAGATGTGCGGGGAGATTGTGGAATCTCTGAAAGACTGACGGAAAGGGAAGGCCTGACAGGAGAACAGATATTTTGGAAAACAGAACAGGGCTGTCCAAATGACAGCAGCAAAAAGAGCTGGCCGCGATGCCAGCTCTTTTGCGTTTCTATCCGGGATGAAATTATTCTGCCTTCGGACCAGCCTCGGCGATCTCCTTGGGCATGTTGGGATATTTCTTCGCGAAGTTGTCGGCAAACATCTTTGCCAGCTTCTTTGCGGACTCATCATAGGCAGCCTTGTCCGCCCAGGTATCCCTCGGATTCATGATCTCTGCCGGTACGCCGGGACAGCTCTGGGGAACATCCACGTTGAAGATCTCATCGTGCTTGTACTCCACGTTGTCGAAGCTGCCGTTTAAGGCGGCGGTGATCATGGCTCTGGTGTAAGAGAGCTTCATACGGCTTCCCACTCCGTAGGGGCCGCCGGACCATCCGGTGTTCACCAGATATACCTTTGTGCCGTATTTCTCGATCTTATCACCCAGCATCTTTGCGTATACAGACGGATCCAGAGGCATAAAGGGCTCGCCGAACAGGGTGGAGAAGGTGGGCTGAGGCTCCTGGATTCCTCTCTCCGTTCCGGCCAGCTTGGAGGTAAAGCCGGTTACAAAGTGATACATGGCGGCATTCTCGTCCAGTCTGGAGATGGGCGGAAGAACGCCGAACGCGTCTGCGGTCAGGAAGATCACGACTTTGGGAATGCCTCCCTTGCCGGGGATCTGCGCGTTGTTGATATAGTCGATGGGATAGCCCACACGGGTGTTCTCCGTCAGGGATCCGTCATCGTAATCGGGAACTCTGGTCTCCGGATCCACAACCACGTTCTCCACCTGGCTTCCGAAGCGGATGGCGTTGTAGATGTCAGGCTCATTCTCTGCGCTCAGGTTGATACATTTCGCGTAGCAGCCGCCCTCGAAGTTGAACACGCCGTCCTCAGACCAGCCGTGCTCGTCGTCGCCGATCAGCTTGCGGGCAGGATCTGCGGAGAGGGTAGTCTTTCCGGTTCCGGACAGGCCGAAGAATACGGCGGTCTCGTGGGTTTCCGGATCCATGTTGGCGGAGCAGTGCATGGGCAGCACGTTCTCCTCCACCGGCATTAAGTAGTTCATAACAGAGAATACGGATTTCTTGATCTCTCCGGAGTATCTGGATCCGGCGATGAGAACCATCTTCTCAGAGAAGTTTACAATGATTGCGGCCTCGGAGTTGGTTCCGTCCAGCTCGGGAACGCAGTGGAAGCCGGGGGCTACTACCAGAGTAAAGTCAGCGTCTCCGTAGTTTTCCAGCTGTTCTGCGGTGGGACGGATCAGAAGCTGGTGAATAAACAGGTTCTGGCAGGCCAGCTCATTGATCACACGGAATTTTCTCGTATATTTTTCATCCGCGCCTGCGAAGCCGTCGAAGATAAACAGATCTTTCTGCTGGAGATATGCGAACATCTTGTTCTTGATGTTCTGGTACTTGTCCTCAGAAATAGCCACATTTACGCTGCCCCATGCGATTTTGTCATGAACGTCAGTGGTATCTACGATAAATTTGTCCTTAGGAGAACGGCCCGTATATTTTCCGGTCGTTACGGCAAGGGCGCCTGTATTCATCAGAATACCCTCTCCCCGCTTTAAAGATTCCTCTACCAGGCGGGCGACTTCCAGATTGCGGTAGATTTTGCCGGTATTGGTAATGCCAAGTTTTTCTAATCCATAGGTTTCCATGTTTTTGTCCTCCTGTTATATTTTTGGTAAGGAAGGCTTTCCTTTCCATCATTCAACATTATACTTCTTTTCCCACAAGAAGTAAAACAGATATTTACATTTTGCTCATACGAAAAATCTTATGCGGCTATAGGGCGGCGGGAGAACGGATTATTTTAAAAAATTCTTAAGAAGTGGTGCAGTTTTCTTTTTCCCGGCTTCATGGTATGATATATAGAAACAGATTCACTCAAGCAGGAGGAGAAGGCCTATGAGGATTTTTACAGGACTGGCAGCCGGACTGGCGCTGTCGGTACTGATCTCATTTCCCTCCTATGCGGGCCACTGGGTCCGGGATAAAAGCGGATGGTGGTGGCAGGAGGAAGACGGATCTTATCCCCGGAGTACCTGGAAATGGCTGGACGGGGACGGGGACTGCCTGGCGGAATGCTATTATTTTGATAAAGAAGGATATCTGGTGTCCGATGATGTGATCGGCAGCGGCTATGAGGTAAATGAGGACGGAGCCTGGGTGGAGGACGGCCAGGTGCAGCAGATCATTGTTCCCTACGGGGGCAATGTGATCGGCACAGACGATTATCTCATCACTCTCCCGGAGAGCTGGGAGGGGAATTTTTATATCAGTCAGACCGACGACTGTCTGAGAGTGTATTTTTATCCGTCGGCAGCCCAGCCCAGGGAGATCTTTGAGGTGCACCGGGTGGGAAGCCTGGAAGAGAAAAAGAAGATTACGGCGGCCATTGATTCCAAGAAAGAACTGGGCTGGTGCCGGGGGCATTACTATATCAGCGGAACGCCGGAGAATGCTTCTCTGGCCGGATACGGGCCGGGAGAGCGGGAGATGATCCGCCTGATGACGGAGGATTACCGGAAAAACATAAGCAAATATTTTGAATTTCAGTGAGAGGTGCGGGATGGAAGGAAATATTCTGCTCTGGATACAGGAGAACCTGCGCAGCGCAGCTCTGACTCCTGTCATGGAGTTTATTACCCACCTGGGAGATACGGCATTCATCTGGATTGCGATGGCTGCCGTTTTCTTCGTGTTTAAACGGACGAGAATGACGGGACTGCAGGTGCTGGCAGCGCTTCTGGGTTCTCTGCTGATCAATAATCTGATCCTGAAAAATTTCATCGCCCGGGTGAGACCCTATGAGGTGGTCGGGGGATTGGCGCTGCTGATTGAAAAACAGCCGGACTGGTCCTTTCCGTCAGGGCATTCCGCGTCGTCCTTCGCGGCGGCCACAGTGATTTTTCTGAATCATCCCCGAACCGGCTGGCCGGCCCTGGTGCTGGCGGCGCTGATCGCCTTTTCCAGGCTGTATGTGGGCGTGCATTACCCCACGGACGTGCTGTTCGGCGCTCTCAGCGGAATCCTCATCGGCACGGCGGTTTTCCGGCTGCGGGCGCGGGCAGGGAAAGGACCCGGGAGGCGGCCGGACTGAAGGTGAAAGGAGTTTGACAGAATATGTATGATGAACTGACAGAAAATGATATTAAGAAGATCCAGGAGGAGATCGACTACCGGAAGCTGGTGGTGAGAAAAGAAGCCATTGAGGCGGTGAAGGAGGCGAGAGCCCACGGGGATCTCAGTGAAAATTTTGAGTATCATGCAGCGAAGCGGGACAAGAATCAGAATGAGAGCCGGATTCGGTATCTGGAGAGAATGATCCGCACGGCAAAGGTGATTTCAGACAAGTCCAAAGCGGACGAGGTGGGAATCAACAACCGGGTGGAGTTGTATTTTGAGGACGATGACGAGACAGAGACCTATAAGATTGTGACCACGGTCCGGGGGAATTCCCTGGACAACAAGATCAGCAACGAATCTCCCCTGGGAAGGGCGGTGCTGGGCCACAAAGCAGGGGACCGGGTGTACGTGAAGGTCAACGACCGGGCCGGATATTACGTGGTGATCAAATCCATCGACAAGACGGCAGACGATGGATCGGATCAGATCCGGAAGTATTAAAAATCCGCAGGAGTTTCCAGGAGGAAGGGATCAGCCTTCCCCGCAGGAAACCGCCTGCGGATTTTTTAATTTTCTCCCGCCTCTCTGCGGCGCTTCTTTTCCTCACACTTGATGGGAGTGAAGGTGCCGTCGGGATTGGGGGTAAATACATAGTGTTCTTTCAGATAGATGATGTCATCCCGGTAGACGGAATCCAGCTCCGCCAGAACGGCAGCCCGGGCGACTACAGTGGCGCCTGCCAGTTCCGCCAGTTTTTCCAGAGCGGCCAGAGAATCGCCGGTGGCGATCACGTCGTCGATAATAGCCACCCGTTTTCCGCAAAGCTTTTCCACGTCGCAGCCGTCCAGATACAGGGTCTGCTTGGCCTGGGTGGTGATGGAGTAGACGTTGGCTTCCAGTACGTTCTGCATATAAGGTTTGTTGTGCTTGCGGGCCAGGACGAAGTCCTTCATGCCCAGGAGGCGGCTGATCTCGTAGGTGAGGATGATGCCCTTGGCTTCGGCGGTGAGGAGCACGTCCACTTCCGGCAGGCGTTTTACCAGCTCCGGGGCCACCGCTTGCACCAGCTCGGTGTCGGAGACGATGCAGAAGCTGGCGAGAGCCATATCATCTTTAATTTTTACAAAGGGGAGTTTTCTCTTAACTCCGCAGATCTCAAAATCAAAATAAGGGGGATTGTAGCGCATGGCAAAGTTCCTTTCTCCTGAATGTTTGGACAGGGTCAGTGGTGATTTTAGGATGTTAAGCGCTCATATTATACCGTGGCCACTAGGCTCGTGAAAGACCTCGCCAAGTGCCCAGGTGTAAGTTCGCACTAGATTCGTAAAATACCTCATCAAGTGCTCACATTATACCATGTTTTATACGGGATGGAAAGAGGGAAATGATAAATACGATGGGATTTATAAGAAAAATGTATAGATAAGGAATCAGGCCGGAACGCGGCATATGAAACCGTGTTCCGGCCTGAAGATCACAGCTTTCGGCATACGAGGTGCTTTACCCGATATCCGTCCAGGACCAGGGTATCCGCCTCCGGCTTTGCGTACATGGTAAAATCCGGGCCGAAGGAGAAAATCAGGTCTTCGGCGGAGCAATCTGCCGTTTTTTCTTCCTTTCTGGCATACAGAACTGCCGTCCCATAGCGGGGAAGGAAGATCTGCCAGCCATCATCGCTTTGAGTGAGAGAAAATCTCATGTCTGTCTCCTCCTCCAGATAGCTTCCGTCAGGGAGAGAGAGGCAGGCACAGGGGGCTGCGGAGTTTAAAGTGATGGTTCCCCCGGGGAGAAGGTACAGAACCCGGTCCTCAAGAAAATAAAACCGCTCAGCCAGATTTCCCACCTGCCAGCTGCCGTCTTCCGCCGGGATAAGCTCTGTGTCCCCATACTCCCGCTTCATATAGCAGCGGCCGTTTTTTTCCTTGATGGTGACAAGGAGAGGGTCATCCGGCCGGGAGGAGAGAAAGATTCCGGGGCGGGGCGTCAGGAAAGAGGGACCGGTTCCGGGCTGAGGCCGGTATTTTTCCGGAAGCGCAGATTCAGGCGCCGGAGGAAGGTCCAGTACCAGTCTGGCAGCCTGAGAGGCCAACCGGGACATGGGACGGGAGGTGGTATTGCTGAGCATAATAATTTCCAGCTCTTTTTCCGGAATGCACAGCACATGGCCGCGGTAGGCGGCGTCGGCGCCGCCATGCTCATAGACGGTAAGCCCCTCCATCTGGTGGGTCATCAATCCGCCGCAGTACTCTGCCGCGGAGCCGTCGGTGAGAATGGCAGGAGTTTTCATGATTTCTATGATGGAAGGATCAATGTGGTCCGGATGGATATATTCGTCCAGTATGCGGCTTAAATCTCTGGCGCAGGTATTGACAGAGGTAGGGCCGTAAAGAGAGTAGTTTAACGGATTGTAGTAGTAAGAACCGTTTCCCTCGTCCTGGTAGGAGAAGGCCAGCCCTGGTATGACCTGTGAGTAGCTCTGCCGTACCAGGGTGTGCTCCATGCGGAGGGGTTCAAAGATCCGGGTTTTGGCGAACTCGGGAAAACTCATACCACTGATCCGCTCCACGATCACTGCCAGCAGATGAAAGCCCATATTGCTGTAAAGGTAAGCGCTTTGAGGAGGAAAGTTTAAATGGCGCTGCATCCGCAGGGTGGTGTTCACGTCTTCCATGCTGATGGAATCGTTGATCTTGATGCCCCGCATGAACAGCAGCTCCCATTGGTCTCTCAGGCCGCTGACGTTGTTCATCATCTGGCGAATGGTCACCGGTTCCTGAAAATAGATCAGATCGCTGACATAGCTGCGGATATCGTCATCCAAATTCAGCAGCCCGTCCTTCCACAGCAGCAGAATGGAAAGTACTGTAAACTGCTTGGAGATGGAGGCTACGTGAAAAATACTTTCAGAGGTGATGGGAATCTGATGTTCCAGGTTGGCATAGCCGAAGGACTTTTCGTAGAGAACCTGACCTCCCTGGCGGATCAGAATCTGGGCGCCTGGGCAGATACCGTTCTGCCACTGGGCAGAGAGTGCGTCCAAAGACGCTTCCAGCTGTTGATTCATGTGAATTGAATGCTCCTTTCCGTTTAGTGTTCAAAAATTCGTTTCATAAAAGAAAGCCAGTTTTCACCAGCCAGTTTCCGGATGTCTTCCTCGCAGAACTCCTGCCGCAGAAGCTTCAGAAATTCGGGGATAGCGCCATGGCCTTTCACAATGTCAAAGGGGTACTCCGGCATTTTGCCCAGATCCTGAGCGGAGGTATGCTGCAGAAAGATGTCGCAGAAGTCAAAGCCGAATCCTACATGCCCAGAGCCCATGACGCTGGTCATGTGTTTCAGATGACGAATGAGGGATGCGGGAGTGGCCTCGCTGCCGTTTTCTTCCGCGATGATGCTGCATCCATTTAAGCCGGCGATTCCTCCCCGGGAAGCGATCTCCTTCATCTGCCGGTCGGTGAGATTGCGGTTATTGCCGGCGATGGCTCTGGCGTTGGAGTGGGTGGCGGCAATGGGGCGGGAGGTGATGTCCAGCACGTCCTCCACGCCCTCATCGCTCAGATGGCTCACGTCAATAAACATGTGAAGAGATTCTGCCTCTTTTACCAGTTCCCGCCCGAAGGCTGTCAGGCCGCCTTTTTTCAGGCCGCCGGAAAAGTCACAGCCGTCGGCGGCGGCGTTTCTGCGGCTCCAGGCCAGACCCAGCCCACGGACACCCAGATGATAAAATCCGTGAAGGGTCAGACAGGAGGTGACAGGCTCGGCGCCCTCAAAAGACATGAGGATTCCCAGCTTATGCCCGGCAGCGGCGCGGATAAAATCATCGGCACAGGTGCAGAGCATAAGAATATCCGAAGATTCTTCCACTTCCTGAATCAGGGCGGATATCTGCTCCATCGCAATGTCAGCAGCGCCCCAGGGAAGATATTGGCTGTCTACAAACAGGGAGGCGATCACGCCTGTGACGCCTCCGGCCTGGAAATCCGGCCAGTACAGGCGGCGGATTACCTGGCGCTCTCCGTTTTTTCTCCGGACAGCCACGTCGGAGAGCATATCAAAATGGCCGTCGATGAGATATTGAATGTTCATATATCAGTTCCTCTGCGATCAGTAGATTAATTTTGAGAAATAGACCAGACAGACAGCTTCCTCCTCTGACAGGTTCAGGTAATTGTGAAGGGTGTTCTGGGGAACGTAGAAGCTGTCTCCCTGACGGATCCGATAGACCCGGGTATCCACGTGAAGCTCCAGCTCTCCTTGAAGAAGAAACACACTTTCGTCGTAGTTGGCGTGAGAGATCATTCGTTCGGTGATCCAGTGTCCGGGCTTTAAATGGACCAGGAGACCGGTAATCTGGGCCGTCTCTCCGCTGGGAAGGGAGGAGGGGGTGAAAATAGAGTAGTCTACATCGATTTCCGGAATCCTCATGGGAATGCGGTTTTCTCTTTTCATAACATAGTCATGGGCGGAAGAGAGGTCGGCAGCCGTATGACCGGAACTGCCATCCTCCGAATATTCCCCCATGATCAGCCATACCTCAGAGCACTCCAGGCAGGCGGCGATCTTGCGCAGTGCGGTGAGAGAAGGCTGTTTCTGGTTGCGCTCCAACTGGGAAATGTATCCCACGCTGTAGCCGGTAAGTTCCGCCACCTGTTTTAAGGTGTAACCCTTCTGCTTGCGGGCTTTGCGGATGCGGTTAAAATCCAGACTGTCGGATTGAGAGGTTTTGCTCATAAGCGTGACACCGCCTGACGGATGCGCTCCAGCCCTTCCGTGAGAAGGGAGCGCGGGCAGCCGAAGTTCAGCCGCATATGGGAGGGACACTGGGATCCGAAACGATAGCCGGCATTCATTCGTACCCCGGCTTTTTCCAGAAAGAAATGATTCAGCTCCTCCTCCCGTAATCCCAGCTCAGAGCAGTCCAGCCAGAGCAGATAGGTTCCTTCCGGCGGACATACATGAATTCGGGGAATTTGGCTGCGGATGTAATCCACCGCGTAATCCCGGTTGGCTTCCAGATAGATCAAAAGCTCATCCAGCCAGTCCTCCGCCTCATTGTAAGCGGCGGTAAGGGCCGTCATTCCAAAAATATTGCTTCCCAGGTCCAGGGCGTCGTACATGCTCATGTAAGCGGTGCGCAGTTTCGGATTGGGAATCACCACATAGGACTGACAGAGACCAGCCAGGTTGAAAGTTTTGCTGGGAGCATAGGCGGTGATGGTGCGCTGTGCCATGTCCTCGGACAGGGAGGCAATGGAAGTATGCTGGTGTCCGGAGTAGATGAAATCGGCGTGGATCTCATCGGAGATCACGATCAGATCATGGCGTTTTGCAATATCCGCCAGGCGCAGCAGTTCATCTCTTGTCCATACCCGGCCGGCGGGATTGTGGGGATTGCACATCATCAGGATTTTGCACCGGCTGTCGATCTGGGATTCCAGGAGATCAAAGTCAATATAGCTGCGCCCGTTTTCATCCTGTTTCAGAGGATGGTTGATGATGACACGTCCGTTTTCCCGGATGCTGTTGTAAAAAGGACGGTATACGGGGGTCATGATGAGAACCCGGTCGCCGGGATTGGTGAGAGCCAGAATACTCATGGAAAGAGCGGGAACAACGCCGGGGCTGAACGTGATCCAGTCTTTTTCAATATTCCAGCGGTAGCGTCTGCCCACCCAGGAGACAATGGCGTTTAACAGTTTCTCTCCGTGAAACGTGTATCCATAGACCGGGTGTTCCAGCCGTTTTCTCATGGCCTCCTGAATCTGGGGAGCGACGGCAAAGTCCATGTCTGCCACCCACATGGGATGGATGGCCGGGTCTGTGTTGCTGTCCCACTTGAGGCAGTCCGTGCCCCGGCGGTCTGTGATGATGTCAAAATTGTATGTGCTCATAAATAAATATCCTCCTGGTGGTTAAGTGATTGTAAGATACGGCGTAAACGTCTGCCGGCGGTGTACTGAAAAATGGACGGATCCGGTATCCTTATCCGATCTGGCCAGCCAGGCCGGTCAGTGCCAGAATTCCTGTCTCCAGCTCTTCCATGGAAGCGCAGGTGATCTCCGTCTCGGTTCCGCTTAAACGCTTAATGCCTGGGATCTGGGCGGCCATATCCGCCATGGCTGTGCTCTTAAAGGCTATGGTGAGGGTAAATGGTTCCTCCACCCGATACAGAGGCACTGCCTTCAGATCCGACGCCAGCACTGCCTTTACCGCCTCGGCAGTCTCTTTAGCCAGTCGGCCCTGGGGCCTGTATTTTGCGGCGTAGCGGGACAGGGATTCTTTCGTGGTCACGAAGGAGACCCAGGGCATCATTTGTTTGTCAATGAGCTGGGTTTTCAGGCCGGAGTCCCCGATGACCAGAGCTACGGGAACGCCGTAGGATCCGGCCAGGGCCGCGTTGGCGGTGGCTTCATTCATGTAGCGGCCATTGATCTTCAGGGAAGCCACGGTCTTTCCGGAGAAACTGTGGTCCATGGAAGCGAAAATTTCTCCCGGACCGGCGTGATATCCGGCGAGAAAAGCCACGTCATAGGTTTCATCCAGACAGGCCATCATGTACTGGCGGCGGGGAAAGCCGCTGACCAGACTGATGCGGTCGTCCATTTGGGAGAGCTCGTCATACGAAAGGTTTGTGCCGCTTCCGTGGGAATCTGATATAGTGATTTCTTCCACTTCGCCGTTGCGGGGAGACTGGTGGATCCCGTCAATGATCCAGCGGATCTGATTGTGAAGGGCCCGGCGGAATGAGACGGTCTCCTCTTTTTCCTGATAAGGGGCGGTAATTCCCGCCATTCCTTCCATGTCCACCGAAATATAGATTTTCATATGGCAGTCCTCCTAAGTTAAAATGAGATTTTTTTTTGCACAATGATAAATAATTATAAACTGAGGCAAAAATAAAGTCAATTATTGACAGAATGCACGAAAATAATTATACTATGGGTAAAATTATGCTATAAGTAAATTTTTGCAGAGCAAACTCCACGGGAGACAGACTCTGCCCACGCTCATCACAAAAGGAGGAAAACGTATGATGAAGAGAAAACTGGCGCTGTTTTTAACGGCGGCCATGATGGCAGCTGCTCTTGCCGGCTGCGGAGGCAGTTCCTCAGAAACCACTACAGCAGCTCCCGCTGAGACCCAGGCAGAAACGGAAGATACAGCTGCCCAGACGGACACAGCAGGAGAAGATGGACGGTATCTGGTGTGGAGACTGTATGCGGAGCCGAAGCAGTGGGATCCCACCAACAATTCTGAGTCTATCTCGGATGCCATTGTAAAGCAGCTTTTTGAGGGACTGACCGTGTCCACAGCTGATGGTTATAAGCCGGGCATGGCGGAAAGCTGGGATGTGTCCGACGACGGCCTGACCTATACCTTCCATCTGAGACAGGATGCGAAGTGGTCAGATGGAGATCCGGTAACCGCCCATGATTTCGAGTACGCATGGAGGAGAATCTGCGATCCGTCCTTTGCATCTGAAGCGCTGCAGGCTATGACTGATTATGTGCAGGGGGCGCAGGAGTATTTTGACGGAACGGGCAGTTATGATGACGTTAAAGCAACGGCCATCGATGATTATACCTTTGAAGTAGTGTTAAAAAATGTGACTCCTTTCTTCCCCCAGCTGGTGGCCAATGACGTATATCTTCCCATCAAGCAGGATGTAGTGGAAGCAGCAGGAGAGGGCTGGGAAAAGAAGCCGGAAACCTGCGTCAGCAACGGGCCGTTCATGCTGGAGGAGTACCAGGTGGGTTCCCATATGCTGTTTAAGAAGAATCCCAACTACTATGACGCAGACGCAGTAACGATCCCCGGCATCCGTGCTGTGATCATCACCGATGACAATACGGCTTACCAGGCCTATCAGGCAGGTGAGATTGATGTAATGGACCATCTTCCCTCTGAACAGATCCCTCAGATCGTAGCGGAAGATCCCAACGTGATCGTCAGCGCCGACACCGGCTGCCAGTTCATCAATTTCAATGTGGACAAGGCGCCCTTTGACAACGTGCATGTGAGAAAGGCTGTTACCTACGCCATCGACAGAAAGCAGCTGGTGGAGCAGGTGTTAAAGGATGGCAGCGTTCCGGCCAGCGGCTTCATCGCCCCCACCTGTCAGACCACAGATGGAGGTTCCTTCCGTACCATGGAGGATGATGGCTATCCGGCAGAGGAGTACGGAATCAATCCCAGACAGGCCAACGTGGAGGAGGCCCAGGCGGAGCTGGCAGAGGCCGGATACCCGAACGGCGAGGGATTCCCGGAGGTGGAGCTGACCTACGCCAACAATGACAAAAATAAGAAGACCTGTGAAGCGATTCAGCAGATGTTGGAGGAGAACTTAGGCATCACTGTTACTCTGCGGGCGGAGGAATCCAGCGTATTCACTTCCACGAAGAACAACGGCGACTATCAGATGGCTACCGGCGGCTGGACCAACAACCCCTATGACGCCAGCGGACTGATCAAGCTGTTCTGCTCCCAGAACGGCAACAACACGCCGCAGTGGAGATGGCAGGAGTATGTAGGTGCTCCTCACGACACCACCTTAAATCCTGGAAACAAAGCTTTTGACGATGCGTTCAACAAGGCAATGGCTTCCCAGGGGGCAGAAAGAGATGCGGCCTGGAGAGAGGCGGAGGAAGCCCTCATGGCTGACATGCCGGTGGCTCCCCTTTATTATCCGTCCTTTACCGCTCTTGTAAATCAGGATCAGGTGGAGGATGTGGAGCTGACCGCAAGCAATTCCTTTATGTTTAAGGAAGCTGTGATTCTTCAGTAGTTCAGCAGTTGATGAAAAGACCGCAAAGATGGGGTTCTTTGCGGTCTTTCTTTACATCCAGGCGGCGCCGGGGCAGTCCGGCGGCCCGCCGGTATCATTAAGGAGAGAAAAATATGCTGCGATATATTATCAAGCGGGTCATATCAGCCATTATCACTATATGGTTTATCATGACTCTTACGTTTATTTTGATGAAAGCGATCCCTGGAGATCCCTTTGCCAGTGAGAAGATGGCGGATCCGGTGATCATAGAGAACATAAAGGCAAAATACGGCCTGGACAAGCCGCTGATCGAGCAGTACGGGAAATATCTGTACGATTACGCCCACGGAGATTTTGGAATTTCTTATATGAAGAAAGGACTGACTACCAACGGCATCATTTCCGCCGGCTTCCCCTATTCCCTGCGGATTGGAATCTGGGCATCGGTAATGGTGCTGGCTCTGGGCATCTTTTTCGGCATTATCGCCGCTCTCAGGCAGAATAAGATCGTGGACCGGGTCTTGATGATTCTAGCCACGCTGGGGGCGACAATTCCCAGCTTCGTCTTCGCCACAGGATTTTTATTTGTGTTCAGCAAGATCCTGGGGTGGGTGCCGTCCTTCGGGGTGGACAACTGGAAAGGATACATCGGGCCGGTAGTGGTCAGCGCTCTGTTCTCCCTGGCCTATGTGGTCCGTCTTATGAGAACGTCCACTCTGGATGTTCTCAGTCAGGACTACATCCGGACGGCCAGGGCAAAAGGACTGCCGGAGTGGAGAGTGCTGGGAAAACACGTGATGAGAAATGCCATTCTGCCCGTAGTCACCTACATCGGCCCCATGTTCGCGGCGCTGATTACCGGTTCCTTCGTGGTGGAGAAGGTGTTCGGCATTCCTGGAATCGGAAATTTGTTTACCAACAGCATTCTGAACAGGGATTATACCCTGATCATGGGAATTACCGTATTTTTCGCAGTGATACTGGTGATCTGTATTCTGGTGGTCGATATTTTGTATGTGCTGATTGATCCCAGGATTAAATATCAATAGAGGTTTGGAGAGAGAACATGAAGGATGAGAGTATGAAGATTTCGCCGGAGCTTTGGGAACCCCTGGAGCAGGAAGAAAAGGATGCGGAAAAAATAGAGAGACCCAGCCTTACGTTCCTTCAGGACGGCTGGCGGCGTTTAAGAAGCAACTGGGTGGCCATGTTCTCCATGGTGGTTATCCTGCTGATTACAGTGGGGGCCATTGTGATTCCCTGGTTCTGGCCCTATACTTACAAGCAGCAGAACCTGGATCTGGCCAATGTGCCGGCGTCCATGGAAACCTATCCCCTGAGTAATGGGAAAAATGTGTATGTGACGCCTCAGTACACCCTGATTGTTATGGATTCCAAGGGGAATCTGGAAGGCCTGGCGGAAAGCGGCCGAAAGGATATGATCGGCAAGAAGAATTATTATACGGTAGATGGAGTGGATCTATGCGTAGATTACAGTCTGTATTCCGCCGCCACCGCAGAGTACCGGAGCCTGGAAAAGAAAGCGGACGCGGCCGGCACGGACATGGTGGAAACCAGTGACGCAGATTATCTGGTCAATTATTTTGAGCAGAGAGGAGATGTAGTTCCAGAGCAGATCAGCCTGGAGGAAGCCTACAATATTCTGGAAAACAAGATGGAGCGGGTGGTGGTCACTGCCGGCGGTGAGAAGCTGACGGAAACTGTAAGGCTGAGAAACCACACCTATCTTCTGGGAACGGACGGCCTGGGCCGTGATCTGTTTATCCGGATTGTATACGGCGCGAGAATTTCCCTGCTGGTAGGATTTTTTGCCGCCTTTATCAACTTTGTAGTGGGAGTGTTTTATGGGGCCATCGCCGGATATCTGGGCGGTGAGGTGGACAATATCATGATGCGTGTCATCGACATTTTGGATTCTATTCCCATGACTCTGTATGTAATCCTGATCATGGTAGTGGTGGGACCGGGACTGGTGTCCATCATCCTGGCTCTGGGACTGACATTCTGGGTAAAGATGGCCAGAATTGTCCGCGGTCAGGTACTTACCTTAAAACAGCAGGAATTTGTAAAAGCCGCCATTGTCACCGGCGCGGACACGAAGCGGATTATTGTTAAGCATCTGATTCCCAATATGATGGGGCCGATCATGGTAAATATCGCCATGCAGATTCCCAGCGCCATTTTCAACGAGGCGTTCTTAAGCTTTGTGGGACTGGGAATTTCTGCCCCCATGGCTTCCTGGGGCACCCTGTGCAACGATGCTCTGGCAGGCATTTATGTATATCCCTATCAGATGGTATTCCCGGCAATTGCCATCTCCGTCACCATCCTGACCTTCAACCTGTTCAGCGATGGATTAAGAGATGCCTTTGATCCCAAGCAGCGCAAGTAAAGGAGGAAATGAAAATGGGTGAAAAATTACTGGAAGTGAAACATCTGCACACTTCTTTCTTTACGCATCTTGGGGAGGTAAAGGCCATCCGGGATGTGAGCTTTCACGTGGATAAGAGCGAGATTATCGGAATTGTGGGAGAATCGGGAAGCGGAAAGAGTGTCACGTCTCTGTCTATCATGGGGCTTCTGGCCCATCCAGGAAAGGTGACTGGAGGCGAGATCCTGTTTAAGGGGGAGGATCTGCTGAAGAAGAAAAAGCATGAGATGAGAAAAATTCAGGGAAATGAGATTTCCATGATTTTCCAGGATCCAATGACATCTCTGAATCCCCTGTTTACCATTGGAAATCAGATCACCGAGGCCATCCGAACTCATCAGAAGATGAGCAGGGAAGATGCCAATAAACGGGCAGTGGAAATGCTGAGAATGGTGGGAATTCCCTCTCCGGAGAAGCGGGTGAAATCTTATCCCCACGAGTTTTCCGGAGGCATGCGTCAGCGCGCCATGATTGCCATGGCTCTTTCCAGCGAGCCGGATCTGCTCATCGCCGACGAACCCACAACGGCTCTGGATGTGACCATTCAGGCCCAGGTTCTGTCCCTGATGAAAGAGTTAAATGAGCGGCTTGGTACGGCTACGATTCTCATTACCCATAATCTGGGCTGTGCGTCCAGCATCTGTGATCGGATTCTGGTAATGTACGGCGGAAAGATCATGGAAGAGGGAAGCACGGAAGAAATTTTCTATGAGCCCCGCCACCCCTACACCATGGGGCTGCTCAATTCTGTGCCGAAGGTGAGCGGCGAGCAGTCCAAAAAGCGGCTGGTTCCCATCCTTGGAACGCCGCCGGATATGCTTCACCCGCCCACGGGATGTCCGTTCTATCCCCGGTGCCGGTTTGCCATGAAAGCCTGCGCGTCCATGGAGGTGCCGGAATTCTCCTTGAGCGGTACTCACCGGGTGAGCTGCTTTATGTGCCATCCCGACGCGCCGGCTAATGAGGTGTATGAGAAACAGAAAGGAGGCATCCGTCATGGCTGAGAAGACGCTGCTTCAGATCCAGGATTTGAAAATGTATTTTGAGAACCGAAAGGGATGGTTTGGCAAAAAGATCGAATATGTAAAAGCGGTGGATGGAGTCTCCCTTGAGATCAAACAGGGGGAGACGGTGGGCCTGGTGGGAGAGTCCGGCTGCGGAAAGTCCACCACCGGCTATTCTATTATGAGACTTTACAAGCCTACTTCCGGAAAAATCATTTACGACGGAGTGGATATTGCCGGAATGTCTGCCAAAGAGGTTTGGCCTTACCGGAAGCGTATGCAGATGATTTTTCAGGATCCTTATGCGTCCCTGAATCCCAGAATGACCGTATCGGATATTATCGGAGAGCCCCTGGATATCTATCATCTCTGTGAGGGAAAAGAGCGGCAGGAGCGGATTTATGAACTGCTGAATACGGTGGGACTGGGTAAGGAACATGCCAGCCGCTATCCCCATGAATTTTCCGGCGGCCAGAGACAGAGGGTGGGGATCGCCAGAGCTTTGGCAGTGAATCCGGAGTTTGTGGTCTGTGACGAGCCCATCTCTGCCCTGGACGTTTCCATTCAGGCCCAGGTGGTGAATATGCTGGAAGATCTGCAGGCGGAGCTGGGGCTGACCTATCTGTTTATCGCCCACGATCTGTCTATGGTACGCCACATTTCCAAAAAAGTAGGCGTCATGTATCTGGGATCTCTGGTGGAGATGGCGGAGACGGAGGAACTTTACGAGCACACCCTTCACCCCTACACCAAGGCTCTCATGTCTGCGGTGCCGGAGCTGGATCCGGCCATCAGCAAGACGAAGAAGGTGGAGATGCTTAAAGGCGACGTGCCCAGCCCCATCGATTCGCCGAAGGGCTGCAAGTTTGCCACCCGCTGTCCCCATGCCACGGCAAGGTGCATGGAAGAGCGCCCCCAATTAAAAGACGCCGGCGGCGGACATCTGGTTGCGTGCCATCTCATATAGTGTTATGATGGGCGTTAGATGACAAAACCAGGAGGAGAAGACAATGGAACAACTGACAAAACTGATCCGGGAGGACATGAAACCGGCCCTGGGGGTGACGGAGCCGGGGGCGATCGCCTTCGCGGTGTCAAAAGCCAGATCCTATGTGGGGGGAAAACTGGACCGGGTGGAGCTTACGCTCAACAGCGGAATGTACAAGAACGCTTTTACCTGCGGGATTCCCGGGAGCCGCTTCTGCGGCAATGAGTACGCGGCGGCTCTGGGCGTGCTGGCGGGAAAGCCGGAGAAAGGCCTGGAGTGTCTGGCGGCGGTGACGGATATGGACAACGCCATGGCGGAAATTCTGGTGAAAACGGGCAGGATTCAGGTGCACATGAGCGAGATTACCAGCCGCATTTTTATAGAAGCAAAGGTGACGGCGGAAGAGGGGGAGGCGGTGGTGACCATCCGCGACTCCCACACCAATATTGTAAAGATTCAGGTAAACGGGGAGACCGTTTTCTCCAAAGAAGAGGAGGAGAAGGGGGAGGAAACCGGCCATGCAGATATCCACGGCTACACCCTTCAGCAGATCTATGACTACGCCGTGTCTGTTCCGGCGGAGGAAATCTCCTTTATCCAGGACGCATATAAGATGAACTGGAAGCTGTTTGAGGAGGGACTGCACAGTGACCGGACCACCTATGCACCCTATCTTCTGAAGAAAAACGGGGGACAGGTCATCTCCGACGATGAGCAGAAGACAGCTTCCCTGCTGTGCAACGCCGCCATTGAGGCTCGGGTCATCGGGCTGGACAGCCCGGCCATGAGCATCACCGGATCGGGCGCCCACGGCATCATCGCCACCATGCCGCTTTACGGAGTATATCTCCACCGGAACCTTCCGGAGGAGAAGCTGTGGCGGGCTACAGCCATCAGCTACCTGGTGTGCATGTATATCAAAGAGTATTCCGGAAAACTGTCCGCCTTCTGCGGCTGCGGCATCGCCGCCGGCACGGGTATGGCCTGCGGTCTGGTGTATTTAAACGGCGGTGGACCGGCGGAGATGGAGAGAACTATTGACAACATGGCCAGCAGCCTGACGGGAATGATCTGTGACGGCGGAAATCAGGGCTGCACCATGAAAGGCATCGTGGCGGTGGACGCCGCTTTCCAGTCCGTGGATTTTGCCATGCACGGCATCAGCATCGATCCCATCCACGGAATCAACGGAAAGACCCCGGAGGAGACCATGCGCCACATGGGAGAGATCGCGTCCCCGGGTATGGTGGGAACAGAGAAGACCATTGTGGATATCCTTCAGGAAAAAAGCGGAGCGAGGGGATAAGTGATGATGCCTGTTGTGAAGGAAATCACCGATTTTAACGCGCCGGAGCTGGATATTTACGCCAGGCTGACGGAAAATCAGCTGTTAAACCGCCATGAGCCGGAGAAGGGAATTTTTATCGCCGAGAGCCCAAAGGTGATTGAACGGGCGCTGGATGCGGGCTGTGTGCCCATCTCTTTTCTGGCGGAGCGCCGGGAAGCGGAGGGGACTGGGAGAGAACTGATTCGGCGGTGCGGGAATATTCCCGTCTATGTGGCGGAGCTGGATGTGCTCGCGAAGCTCACCGGATTTCCCCTCACCAGAGGAATGCTCTGCGCCATGTACCGGCCGCCTCTGCGCTCCGTGGAGGAGGTCTGCGCCGGGGCCAGGCGGATCGCCGTCCTGGAAAATGTGGTCAATCCCACCAACGTAGGCGCCATCTTCCGCTCCGCGGCGGCCCTGAACATGGACGCGGTCCTGCTGACGCCGGCCTGCAGCAATCCCCTGTACCGCCGGGCCATCCGGGTGAGCATGGGAAATGTGTTTCTGGTGCCCTGGACGTTCATCGGCGGCCGGAAGCCGGCGGAGAATGCCTGGCCGGAGGAAGGAATGAAGACTCTGAGAAAACTGGGATTCCAGACGGCCGCCATGGCCCTCGCCGACCGCTCCATATCCATTGACGATCCCCGTCTGAAGGAGGCGGACCGTCTGGCCATTGTGCTGGGCACAGAGGGGGACGGGCTGGCGGGGGAGACCCTGGCGGACTGCGATTATGTGGTGAAGATTCCCATGAGCCATGGGGTGGATTCCCTGAATGTGGCCGCGGCCAGCGCGGTGGCATTCTGGGAGATCGGACGAAAATAGATTGGGGAAATCGGACGAAATTAGAGCAGAAAGAAAAGGGGCAGGCGTCCCGGAAAAATCCGGAGCGCCTGCCCCTGCTTTGCGCGGAGGAAAATGGATGACAGATTCCCGGGATCAGAGTCTCGCGGAAAGTCCCATGGAGAAGTCGATCCATTTGCCGCATTTTGGATTGAGAGCCCGGCCGGGGTATCCGGCAGCCTGCAGCTTTTCGTTGGTGAGCCGGATGGCCGTCTCCGTTCCCTCACCCTGGATCTGGGCGCAGAGGGGGAAGAGATACTGGGCGCCGGATCTGGTGAGAGCGTCACGGAAGGTTTCAGCCGTGGCAAATCATATCCCACAAGGCAAATTTTTTCAATAGATTCATAAAAATAAAGAAGCTCTAAACTTTCCATAAAATCCATTGACAGAGAAAAATCCTGTGTTAAGATAGTGTAATAATAAAAAATTTAAAATTATAAGGTTTTCGGAAATGAATGTGAATTACGAAATTTTTACTATGCTGTACGGAATGAAATTCCGCAGATTTATGGAGAAAATGCTGAAATCCATTGAGGAAGAGTATGAGCTGAACAAGGTGGATCTTCAGATCATGTTTTACCTGTACTCTGCCGGGGATAAGAACTCCTCCAAGGACATTATGGAGCTGGAGATGTTTACCAGGGGGCATATTTCCCAGTCTCTGGGACGGCTGCAGAAAAAGGGGTACGTGCTCATCGAACAGGATCCGGAGGACAGAAGGTGCACCCACAACAATCTGACGGAGAGAGCCGACGAGGTGATTGGAAAGCTTCGGAAAGTGTTTGAGAGGATGCAGACCGTCATCATGGACGGGGTGACGGAGGAGGAACGGCTGGTTCTTGCGGGAGTGATTGAGAAGGTCAACGGAAATATTGACCGGATGATGCAGCCGGGGAGAGACGGAAAGAAAAACGGCAGTCAGCCCTGAGGTAAGGAGGGAAAAACGATGTACGGATATATCAGCTGCAGCCGGGACAGCCTGAATGCAGAGGAGCAGGAGCGTTACCAGGAGATCTACTGCGGGCTGTGCAGAAAGCTGGGGCGGGAGTACGGACAGCTGGGGCGGCTCAGCCTCAGCTACGACATGACTTTTCTGATCCTGTTTCTGTCTTCCCTGTATGAGCCGGAGGAGAAGCGGGAGCCGTTCTGCTGCGGCCTTCATCCCCGCCGGGAAAAGATGACGGCGGAGAATAAATTTACAGGGTACGCGGCGGATATGACCATAGTCCTGGCTTACTACAAATGCCTGGATGACTGGAAGGACGAAAACAAGAGACTGAAGAAGATGTACGCCTCCGGGATCAAGGGGGCGTTTCAGCGGGTGAGGGAGAAATATCCCAGGCAGTGCCGGGTGATCACGGAGGGAATCCAGCGCCTGGATGAAATTGAGCGCACATCCGTCCGGAATCCGGACGCGGCGGTGAACTGTTCCGGAAGGATGCTGTCCGAGCTGTTTGTGACGGAGGAGGATTTCTGGAGCGGCAGCCTGCGGGATTTTGGATTTGAGCTGGGAAAATTTATCTATCTGATGGATGCGGCCATGGACTACGACAGCGACAGGAAAAAACACAGCTACAATCCCCTGATTTGCGCGGGGATGCGGCCGGAGGACATGAAGGAGCTGCTGGCCATGTCCATGGGAAATGTGACCCAGATATTTGAGCAGCTTCCCCTGGTTCAGGACGTCCATCTGCTGAGAAATATTTTATACGGCGGCGTGTGGCAGCAGTATTCTGCCAAATACTTCGGGAAGGAGAAAAACAATGATTGACGATCCATATAAGGTACTGGGGGTGTCCAGGGACGCCACCAAGGAGGAGATAAAGAAAGCCTACCGCAAGAAGGCGAAGGAATACCATCCGGATCTTCATCCCGATGATCCCCATGCGGCCGAAAAGATGAATGAGGTCAACGAGGCATACGATATGCTGAACAATCCGGAGAAGTATCAGAACAGAAACCGGCAGGGATACGGACAGCAGAGCGGCCCTTACGGGGCGAACCAGGGCGGCTACGGCTACGGCGGCCAGTATTACGGCGGCAGCCCTTACGGGGATTTCAATTTTGACGATCTGTTCGGGTTCGGGGGCAGAACCTACCGGCCCCCCAGAGCCCAGACTCAGCCGGGAGACGGGCCGGAGTTGCGTCAGGCGGCGGATCTGATCAATATGGGGCAGTTTGCCCGGGCCAGGGATACGCTGAACTATGTGAGAGGGGATCAGAGAAACGGAAGATGGTATTATCTCAGTTCTCTGGCCAATTACGGTCTGGGAAATCATATCCTGGCCACTGAGCAGATACAGACGGCCATCCAGAGAGAGCCGGATAATGGAATTTACCGCAGCGCCCTGCAGGAATTCCAGAGGACAAGCACCACCTACCAGCAGGATGGACAGGAATTTCAGCAGTATGCGGATCAGATGAATCAGCTGTGCAGAACATTCTGCATTGCCCAGATGATCTGTATGTTCTGCAGGTGCTGACAGACAGAAAAACGAAGACGGAGGAAAGGAACAGATGAGCAAAGTCATAGGAATTGATCTTGGAACGACCAACAGCTGTGTTTCCGTGATGGAAAATGGGACACCGGTGATTATACCGTCCAGTTCCGGAAGCCACACCACCCCCAGCGTGGTGGCCTTCACCAAGAACGGGGAGCGGCTGGTGGGGGAGAGCGCCCGCAGACAGGCAGTCACCAACCCGGATAGGACCATCAGCTCCGTAAAGCGGTATATGGGAACAGACTGGTCCATCCGCATTGACGGGAAAGAGTATAAGCCCCAGACCATCAGCGCCATGATTCTGGGACAGCTGAAAAAAGACGCGGAGGAGTTTCTGGGAGAGGAAGTGACGGAGGCGGTGATCACCGTGCCGGCCTACTTTAACGACGTGCAGCGGCAGGCCACAAAGGATGCGGGACGCATCGCCGGACTTCAGGTAAAGCGGATTATCAACGAGCCCACCAGCGCCGCCCTTTCCTATGGCCTGGACCACGGGGAGCCTCAGAAGGTCATGGTATACGACCTGGGGGGAGGCACCTTTGACGTGTCGGTCATCGAAATCGGGGACGATGTGATCGAGGTGCTGGCCACCGCGGGAAATAACCACCTGGGAGGCGATGATTTTGACGCCAGAATCCGGGACTGGCTGGTGGAGCAGGCAAAGGTGAAATGCCATGCGGACGTGTCCAGGGACGCCGCCGCCATGAAACGGATCGCTGAGGCGGCGGAGAGCGCGAAGAAAACCCTTTCCTCCAACGAGAGCGCCAACATTTCCCTTCCCTATCTGACCCAGGTCAGGGGAGAACCGGTTCATCTGGACGTGGATCTGTCCCGTTCCCGGTTTGAGAGCCTGGTGGGGGATCTGATTGATAAGACGGCCGGTCCGGTGCAGAGCGCCCTGATGGATGCGGGAATCTCCCCGTCTGAGCTGGGACGGGTTCTGCTGGTGGGCGGTTCCACCAGGATCCCGGCGGTACAGCGGAAGGTGCGGGAGCTGACGGGAAAGGAGCCGTCCCGGAACATCAACCCGGATGAGTGCGTGGCAAACGGAGCGGCGATTCTCGGCAGCACCCTGCAGAGGGACCGTTTTCTCCCGGCGGAGGCGTCGAAAGAGCTGCTGCTTCTGGACGTAACGCCCATGACTCTTTCCATCGAGACGGTAGGCGGGGTGGCCACCTGCCTCATAGAGAGAAATACCACCCTGCCGGCAAAGTATTCCCAGATTTTCACCACGGCGGCGCCTTTTCAGAAGACGGTGGAG
The DNA here is from genome assembly GCA_019114465.1 of Candidatus Lachnoclostridium avicola. Taxonomy (GTDB): domain Bacteria; phylum Bacillota; class Clostridia; order Lachnospirales; family Lachnospiraceae; genus Lachnoclostridium_A; species Lachnoclostridium_A avicola. Next base: position 34,899 of record DXFM01000029.1, on the reverse strand, counting down.
ATCCACGTGCTTCAGGGAGAGCGGCCCATGGCGAAGGACAATAAGACCATCGGAAAATTCAAGCTGAAGGGAATCAAGGCGGCTCCGGCGGGCGTGCCGAAGATCGAGGTCACCTTTGACATTGACACCAACGGCATTCTGAAAGTGTCGGCGAAGGATTTAAACAGCGGTAAAGAGCAGTCCATCACCATCACCGCCGACGACCGGATGTCCGATGAGGAGATCGAGCAGGCCATCCGGGACGCCAGCAGCTACGCAGCCTATGACCAGACCAGGCGGGAGGCGGTGACCCTGCTGAACGAGTCCCAGATGCTGCTCTCCAAGACCGATCAGGCGGTGAAAGCGGCCGGAAAGGGACTGGACAAATCCCTGAAAAAGCAGATCAAAGCCAGCAGCAATGACCTGCGCCGCCTCACGGCAAAATGCCGTCTGGAAAAGGTGACGGATCAGGAGCTGGAGGAGATCCGGCAGGCGAAGAGTCAGCTGGAGGAACTGTCCGCGAGAATCTGATAAGAAAGGAAAGCTGGTGTGAGATATGGAAAAACTGAGAGATAGCTGGCAGCGTTTTATGAGAGGGAGAAACGGGCTGGATGAGCTGGGGCAGGCGGCGCTGATTGCAGGCTGCATCCTCTACATCATCACCGGTTTCCTCCGCTCCGGGCTTCTGCGCCTGGTGAGCCTGGCTCTCATCGTCTACAGCCTGTACCGGTCATTTTCCCGGGATCGGGAGCGGCGGATGGAAGAGAACCGCATGGCCCAGCGGTATGCCCAGCTGGTGAAGCTGAACGTGACCCAGAGAAAGACCCACAGGATCTACATGTGCAGGCGCTGCGGAAAGCTGATCCGGGTGCCGAAGGGAAAGGGAAAGATTGAAATCCGGTGCCCGGTGTGCGGCAATAAGATGATCCGCCGGACGTAAACTTCATATGGAACCAAAAAGACCAAACCCCGGATAACGGAGGTCTGGTCTTTTTTTCGCGTCAGTCTGCGATAAACGCCACATGGGCTCCCTGGTAGAGATTCTTTGTGGTTCCCATGGCCGGCATGGGGGTTCCCGTCAGCTCGCCGTTTACCAGGGCGAGGGCGTCCTCATAGGCGTACTGAATATATTCACTTCCCACCGGGTAGTCGTGATGGCCGGCGAGGACGTATTCGATGTCGTCTGCGTAGTTCATCAGCTTGGCCATGCTCTCGATGTAGGCGTTGAGATCCGTGCCTTCGCCGAACATGACGATGGGGCCGGGCTGAACGCTGTCCCCTGCAATCAGCACTTTGTGGGTCCGGTCAAGGAGAGCGATGCTTCCGTCTGTATGGCCGGGGATTTCGATCACCTCAAAGGAATAATCTCCGCAGGTGAGCACATCTCCCTCGCTGATGTAGTTGGCGGTGATCCCCTCGGGAAGGAGATAAGCGTCTTTCTCATTGATATAGCAGGAATCAAAATATCCGATTCCGCCGATGTGGTCCGGATGTCCGTGGGTGATGACCACCTCAATGGGGAGATCTGTGATCTGGCGTACCACATCCAGCACGTTGTCCTCCTCAAACAGGGTGTCAATCAGCATGGCTTTATCTTCACCTACCACCAGATAGGCTCTGGTTCTGCTCTCGTCCAGGGCGTACAGATTGTCCATGACTTCGTTTACTTCCAGCGTCACCTGATCCCACATGCCTTCTGAATCCTCCTCCGTCTCCACTTCCAGGGTCTGCACCGCCCCGTCTTCCGTCCAGGCCCCGTTCTCATCCACGGTCCAGCCGTCCGGGGTCTGGGCACCGGTCACCAGCCAGCCGGAAGAGTCAAAATAGTAGCATTCGGCGATGCCGTCCTGGTTTCCGTCCAGCCAGCGCCACTGGCTGACGGGATAGCTTCCGTCGTCGTCGGTCCACCACCAGCCGCCGGGTTCCCGATGCCATTCCCCAGCCATTGCGGTGATGGGCAGCGCCATGGTCATGGCGGCCGCCGCCAGAGCGATTGTCAGATTCCTTCTCTTCATGATAGATCCTCCTCTTCTTAAAAAATAAAAGGGATTCTCCGCAAGCGCGTTGAATCCCTGTGTAGGCCGGCAGAGCCGGCTCGGTGACTTGTGATTGAAGCTGTCTGCCTCAATACTTTTTCATTATGATAAGAAACTTTTTTGAAGAAAATTTAAAAAAATGGTGATGAAACTGTGAAATCCTCTCCGGTTTTATTCCAGCTCGAAAGCGCCGGTATAGAGCTGGTAGTAGGTTCCTTTCTCCTCAATCAGCTTTTCGTGGGAGCCTCTCTCGATGATCCGGCCGTGGTCCAGCACCATGATCACGTCGGAATTGCGGATGGTGGAGAGACGATGGGCGATGACGAAGGAGGTTCGTCCTTTCATCAGGGCGTCCATGCCCTCCTGGACGATGCGTTCTGTACGGGTATCAATGGAGGAGGTGGCCTCGTCCAGGATCATGCAGGGGGAGTTAGCTGCCACGGCTCTGGCAATGTTCAGGAGCTGCCGCTGTCCCTGGCTCAAAGCTTCCCCGGCGTTGAGGAGAACTGTGTTGTAGCCGTAGGGCAGGTTGGAGATAAAGGAGTCGGCGCCGGCCAGCTTCGCGGCGGCAATGCACTCGTCGTCGGTGGCGTCCAGCCGCCCGTACCGGATATTTTCCATCACCGTTCCGGTGAACAGACTGGTGTCCTGGAGAACGAGGCCGATGGAGCGGCGCAGGTCGTCCTTGCGTATTTTGTTGATATTGATGCCGTCGTACCGGATTTTTCCGTCCGCGATGTCATAGAACCGGTTCAGCAGGTTGGTGATGGTGGTTTTTCCGGCGCCGGTGGCTCCCACGAAAGCCAGCTTCTGCCCAGGTTCCGCATAGAGAGTGACCCCGTGGAGAACAATCTTTTCCGGAACATAGCCGAAATCCACGTCGAACATACGGATATCCCCCTTTAACTCCGTGTAAGTCACAGTGCCGTCGTGATGGGGATGTTTCCAGGCGAACAGGCCGGTTCTTTCCGAACATTCGGTGAGCGCGCCGGTTTCATCTTTTCTGGCGTTGACCAGGGTCACATATCCCTCATCTACTTCCGGCTCCTCGTCCAGCAGGGCAAAAATCCGCTTTGCGCCGGCCATGGCCATGGTGATCAGGCTGATCTGCTGGCCCACCTGCTGAATGGGGGGAGAAGGATTTGGAGAGGGACAAAAAGGCCACCACAATGCCGGCGGTGAGGGTGTCGGAGCCGTTTAAGATCAGAAGGCCGCCGATGAAAGCGATCAGTACAGTGAGCAGATTGCCGATCTGTCCCAGTACGGGCATGATCAGGTTGGCGATGGTGTTGGCCTGAACGGAACTCTCATACATGGAATCATTTTTCTCCTGGAATCCGGCCTTTGACTGGGGTTCATGGCAGAAAATTTTGATCACCTTCTGGCCGTTGAGCATCTCCTCAATGTAGCCGTTCATGGAAGCCATAGAGGCCTGCTGACGGGAGAAGCACTGAACGCTTTTCCTGGAGACGATCAGGGTGATCACTCCGTCGATGAGGGTCACGGCCACCACGATCATGGCCAGGGACCGGCTGTAGTAGACCATGACCACAAAGGAGGCGACAGCGGTGATCAGGCAGGCGATGAGCTGAGCCAGGGTGTTGCTGATAAACTGGCGCAGAGTGTCTGTGTCGTTGGTATAATGACTCATAATGTCGCCGTGGGTGTGGGTGTCAAAATAGGAGATGGGCAGGCTCTGCATGTGGTAGAACATGTCATCCCGAATGTGTTTTAGGCAGCCCTGGGAGATGGTCACCATGAGCCGGTTATACAGGATGGTACAGACCACGCCCACCAGGTAGACTGCTCCCATGGTAAAAATGGCGCGGAGCAGGCCGGAGTAGTCCGGCTGATCCATGAGTAGAAGAGGAGTGATATAGTCGTCGATCACCACCTGGGTGAACATGGAACCCAGAACGCCGGCGCCAGTGGAGACGACGACCGCCCCGCAGACTACCGCGAACATCCATCCGGAGTTGCGAATTATATAGGAGAGCAGACGGCTAAAAGTTCCGCTCTGTCTTGTTTTCTTATTCATCCATCTTACCTCCCTGCTGCTGAGATGTATAAATATCCCGGTAAATCTCGTTATGTTTCAGTAAATATTCGTGATTTCCCACCCCGTCGATGCGGCCGTCCTTCAAAACAATGGTAAAATCCGCATCCTGCACGGACGAGATCCGCTGGGCGATGATCAGCTTCGTGGTGTCCGGAATTTCCTCCCGGAAGGCCTTTCGGATCAGCGCGTCCGTCTTGGTGTCCACGGCGCTGGTGGAGTCGTCCAGAATCAGGATTTTCGGCTTCTTTAACAGGGCCCGGGCGATGCAGAGACGCTGTTTCTGACCGCCGGATACGTTGGTTCCGCCCTGTTCAATATAGGTGTCATATCCGTCGGGAAACTGGCTGATAAATTCGTCCGCCTGAGCCAGCCGGCACACCCGTACAAGTTCTTCGTCAGAGGCGTTCTCATCGCCCCAGCGGAGGTTGTCCTTGATGGTTCCGGAAAACAGCAGATTTTTCTGCAGAACCATGGAAACGGCGTTTCGGATGGTGTCCAGTTTGTAGTCCCGGACGTCCACGCCGCCCACGAGAACCTTGCCGGTGGTCGCGTCGTAGAGCCGGGGGATGAGCTGCACCAGGCTGCTCTTTCCCGCTCCGGTGGCTCCGATGATGCCCACTGTGGAGCCGGAAGGGATTTTCAGACGGACATTGTGGATACATTCACCAGTTTTGTCCCGGAAATAGTTGAAGGAGACGCTGTCGAAGATGATTTCCCCATCCCGGACCTTATCGATGGCGTCCGGCTTTTCCGTCAGGCTGCTTTTTTCATCCAGCACTTCGCAGATCCTACGCCCGGAGCTGCGGGCGATGGTGATGAGGATCAGCACCACGGAGAGCATCATCAGGGCGGTGAGGATCTGCATGGCGTAGGCGATCAGACTGGACAGCTCACCGGTGGAGAGAACAGTGCTGCGGCTGTTTACAATGATGGCGGCGCCCACCCAGTAGATCAGAAGGAGACAGGCGTAAACCACCAGCTGCATCACCGGGGAAGAATAGGCCATGATGCCTTCCGCCTTCTTAAAGATCCGGTAGAGGGCCGAGGAGGTCTTTTGGAATTTTTCTTTTTCGTATTCCTCTCTCGCAAAGCCTTTGACCACGCGGATGCCGCTTAAATTCTCCTGAACCACCTGGTTGAGCCGGTCATACTGCTCAAACACTTTTTCAAAATATTTTTTCGCGGTGAGGATCAGGGCCGCCAGAGCGATTCCCAGAATGGGGATCAGCAGCAGGTACATGGAGGCGATCCTGGCGCTGATGGTAAACGCCATGATGAGCGCAAAAATGACCATGAACGGCGCCCGCACCGCCACCCGGATGATCATCATAAACGCGTTCTGAATGTTCATCACATCGGTGGTGAGCCGGGTCACCAGACCGGCCGTTGAAAATTTGTCAATATTGGCGAAGGAAAAATCCTGGATGTTGCTGTACATATCCATCCGCAGATTCCTGGCGGTACCTGAGGCCGCTACGGCGGCCGTCCGGCTGGCAGTCAGTCCAAAGACCAGAGCCAGGGCGATGCAGCCGATCATAAGCCAGGCGGTGGATATGAGCACTTCCCGGTTTCCCGCGTAAATGCCCTGATCGATGATGCTGGCCTGGAGAAATGGGACAATGATTTCCAGCAGAGTCTCCAGGGCGGTCAGGATAATGGTTGCGATTGTGGCTGTCCGATATTCCCGCAGACAGCACAGTATTTTTTTGACCATGTAAAAAACCTCTTTCATTAAAATATGAAAATGAAATGATTTCCTGGACTGGAGCTTTTCCGAGAAAATAAAAAAAGCGCACACCTTTCGGTATGCGCAAAAAAACGATACAAAAGGTGGTGCTTCTGTATCGTATCAGAGGCAGAACTCCTGTATCGTAGGTCTAAGCAAGTCATTTCAATTTCCACGTAATTATACAATTAAAAAATGGAAAATGCAATGAAAAATTTCGGAAGGCGGAGGGAGAAATGCGGGGGAAAAGCTTTTCCTTTCCACGGGTAAATATTCGTGTTATACTGCTTTTAACAGGAAAATATGGGATAAAACTGGAAAGTTTTCAGAAAGTATAAAAGGAGGACCTGCCCCATGATCATCAAAGACCAAATCATATACGCCATGGGAGAAAACAAAGAGACCGCCGTCCGCGTTCCTCAGAACGAGCCGGTTACCTTTCACACCAGAGACTGTTTCAACAACCAGATTGACGGAGAAGAGTACGTGATGGACGGACTGGACTGGGATCATATCAACCCGGCCACAGGACCCGTCTGGGTGGAAGGAGCCAGAGCCGGAGACGTGCTGAAGGTGGAGATTCTGGACATTGAGCTGGAGGATGAGGGAACCATGTGCTGCCTTCCGGGAGACGGCGTGCTGGGCAGAGATATTTTGCGCAGCAGCGTGAAAAAGGTGCCGGTGCGGGACGGCTTCTGCCTGTTCGACCGTATAAAAATCCCTGTAAATCCCATGATCGGCGTCATAGGCGTCGCTCCGGCGGGGGAGCCGGTTCCCTGCGGGACGCCCGGCTCTCACGGCGGCAATATGGATAATACCAAAATTGCAAAAGGAAGCATTCTGTATCTGCCTGTATTCCATGACGGCGCTTATTTTAGCTGCGGAGATGTGCACGCCTGTATGGGCGACGGAGAGATCATGGTCAGCGGCGTGGAGATCGGCGCGAAGGTGACAGTCCGCTTTGAGGTAATCCGGGGCGTCTCCATGAAAGATCCCCGCCTGGAGGACGAACACTACATTTACACCATCGCGTCGGATAAGGACCTGGAAAAGGCGGTGTACAAGGCCACAAAAGCCATGTGCGGCATACTGGAGAGGCACTTAAACTATTCCCTCAATGAGGCGGGGATGCTGCTGAGCGCCTGCGGAAACCTTCAGTTCTGCCAGGTGGTGGACCCGGAGCGGACGGTGAGGATGGCGGTTCCGAAAACCGTCTGCGGATGGGTGCTGCCGGAGTTGAAGACAGAGTCATCTTATAATGGTTAATCAGCTTCTGAAAAGAGTATACTGATGCTGCCCATAGTGCAGCTGGCATTGATGTTTTTTTCGGCACCGTTGTCAATGTTCTGATGCTGGCGGGGGCCGGCGTACTGCTCCTCTCCTACGCCAATATGACCCAAATCAAGATCCAGACTATAATTATAATCGGTTTGTCTTCCGTCAATATTCAGTACGGTTTTACCCTGAAGCTGCCGGACTTCGGCGACGGCACTGACAGAGCCGGAACAGTCGATGGCGCCTTTATCACAATTTGTATATAGATTCCGGGTATGGATGTTTTCTGCTGCTAAAGCGCCTCCCGCAACAGACAGCTCAACAGTTTCAAACGGATAATCTTTGGGAACAGTTACGACAATGTGATTATCATGAGTCGTGCTCCCGTTTACAATATAAGCGCCGTCTTCGGTATATGCCTCATAGTCGCTTCCATTGAGCTCAGATACGTGGAAATCGTCCCCTTCTGTGATGGTTAAGGTTCCCAGCTGTACGGAACAGCGAAGCTCTGTTATTTCATTTTCCGGTTCAGTCGCGCCGGTCTCAGACTCACTGGAATTCAGGCTTCCGGGAACTTCGGAAGAATCGGCTGAAACGGAAGATGTTTTTCCAAAAAGGTAACCAACTGCAATGGAAAGAGATATGACCGCGATAAGAAGAGTGACAATAATAAGATTTGTAAATTTTTTCATGGTTTTGTACCTCCATGGCTGATATTTTACAACTTTTTGTGAGGCGGTGTAAGCGATTTTAAACCGCAAGAATTATGAAAACTCCCTCCCCTTTTTCTGCTAAACTGTCAGGCAGGAGGAAACTGCAATGAAGAATGAAGAGAAACTGACAGGCGCTGTGATTGACTATATTGAAGGGCATTTATCTGAAAAGCTGGATCTGGAAAGAGTGGCGAAGGCGGTGCACTATTCCAAATACCATCTCCACCGCGCATTCACACAGACGGCCGGCCGGACCATCCATGACTATGTGCAGCGGAGACAGCTGACGGAAGCTGCAAAACTTCTGGTATATTCTGACAGGCCGATTCTGGAGATCGCCCTGTCTGCGGGGTATGAGAGCCAGCAGGCGTTCACAACCGTATTCCGGGAAATGTATAAAAAATCGCCTGGGCGGTACCGGGAGGAGAAAATTTTTTATCCCCTGCAGCTGGCCTGGGTGTGGAGGAATACTCCCGAAAGGCCGGATGGCGGCGGAGACTGGCAGAGCCGTATCCGGCCGGCCCAAATGGAGGATATTCCCCTATGGATGGAGCTTGTAAGACAGGTGGTGGACGGTTTTCCCTGCCTGGATGAAGTCGATTACAGAGAGCGGCTTCGGGAATATATCGGCGGAAGCAGGGCGTTCATCCTGACAGACGGGAAAGAAGCAGCCGGCGTGATGGGGCTGACACCGGAAACAGGAAGCATTGATTTTTGGGGAATCCATCCCCGGTACCGGAAGCTGGGGATCGCCCCGGCCTTTTTAAAGCAGGCGTTTTCCGTGGTGAAGGCTGGTGGAGAGCTTTCCATCACCACTTTTCGGGAAGGCGACCGGGCAGACCCGGGCTGCCGCAGAAGGTTGAAAGAGCTGGGATTTGCGGAAGGGGAGCTGCTGATGGAGTTCGGCTATCCCACCCAGCGGTTAGTGCTCTCGAGACGCTGCCGGGAGGAATCCGGCGATGAATGACAGGGCTGTAAATCCTCTGGCGCGGGAATTTACCGCCGCGTCTTTGCTGAAGTTTGCGTTTCCCACCATGATTACCATGATTTTTATGGGGTTTTACACTATAGGGGATACGATTTTTGTATCCCGTTTTGTAAATACGGACGCGCTGTCTGCAATCAACGTGGTTACCCCGGTGATCAACCTCATTGTGGGGCTGGGAACTATGCTGGCGGCAGGAGGGAGCGCAATTACTGCCAGGAAAATGGGGGCCGGAAAAGAGCGGGAGGCGTCCCAGGATTTTACGCTGATTGTATCCTGGGGGGCCGTTCTGGGAACAGGAATTGCCGTGGTGGGAGTTCTCTGCATTGACGAGATCATCCGGGGGCTGGGAGCTGGAGAGCGGCTGTTTCCGTACTGCAGGGATTATCTGCTGATTCTGCTTATTTTTACTCCGGCGAGTATGCTGCAGGTGCTTTTTCAGAATCTGATCGTCACCGCCGGCCGCCCTGGCTTCGGCATGGCTCTTTCCCTGGGGGCAGGGGCGGCCAATGCGGTTCTGGATTATATATTTATGGTGCCTTTCGGCATGGGAATCCGGGGGTCCGCCCTGGGGACAGGCGTGGGATATTTCATCCAGGCTGCGGCGGGCATGGGATTCTTCCTTTGGGGAAAAGGAACCATGAGATTTGAAAGACCGGTGTTTCGTCCCGGCGTGCTGGCGGAAAGCTGCGTCAACGGCAGTTCAGAGATGGTGAGCCAGGCCGCTGCGGCAGTCACCACATTTCTCTTCAACACGGTGATGATGCGGCTGCTCGGAGTGGATGGAGTGGCGGCGGTTACGATTCTCATATACACTCAGTTTTTTCTGACTACTCTGTACATCGGATTTTCCATGGGCGTGGCTCCGGTCATCAGCTACCATTTCGGCGGACAGAATGGGGAGCAACTGAAAAAGGTGTTCTGCATCTGCCTGCGGTTCATCGCCGTTGTGTCGGTTCTGGTATTTGCCGCATCCATGGCGGCGGGGCCCTGGCTGGTGGAGATTTTTGCGCCCGCCGGGACGGCGGTTTACCGCATTGCAAGAAATGGATTTTATATATTTCCCTTCAGTTTTCTGTTCTGCGGATGGAATATTTTTGCATCTTCTGCGTTTACAGCTCTCTCCAACGGGAAACTATCCGCCGTCATATCATTTCTGCGGACATTTGGGCTGATTACTCTGTTTCTGCTGTTTCTGCCGGAGGTGATGGGAGTGACGGGCGTCTGGCTGGCAGTGCCGGCGGCGGAATTTATCACCCTGCTGGTTTCGGCGCGGTTTCTGGGAGATGTTGTGAAAAACAGCAAGTAAAATCAGGAAACAGACGCCGCTGTGGTCTATAATCCATGGAAAACAGTGAAACGGAGGAGATCATAACATGTATGAGTGGGAGAGGCAGATTCAGGTGATGGTGGATGAAATTGATGAGTGTCTGAACAGTCACAGCGACGGGGAGCCCACGCTGCGCGGACTGGCCCGGAAACTGGGATACTCAGAATTTCATGCGACGAGAAAGTTCAGGGAGATTACCGGCATGTCCTTCCGGGATTATCTGAAGGGACGGAAACTGGCCTTTGCGCTGAAAGAGGTGCGGGACAGTCCCGCCGCAGATGTCTGCGGTCCAAATTCCGGAAGGGGAATACCTGGTTTTTGAGCACGGTCCCTTTCAGTACGAACAGGAAAACAGCAGTGTGGAGGAAAGGATAGAGCAGGCCATGGCCGCGTTCGACTATGCAGCTGCCGGATGGCAGCTGGATACCTCCCCCGGCAGGATTATGTATTTTTACTACAATCCGGGACAATGCTTTAAGTACGTCCGGCCGGTGAGGAGAGAATGTCCGCAGCCTTAGCGCCCGATCAGAATCTGCGCTTCGTAATTCCAGTGGAGAATGCCGGATACAACGATCAGCTGTACGGTAAATGCAGGGTCAGCGCCGTATTCCGCTTTAGCGGTGCGGATCAGCTCCTCCAGGACCTGCGTCCGGTTTTCTTCCGTACAGTCCGCGCACAGGTACGTTCCCCCCGGCAGGACTTTCAGGCCGTCCGTTTCCGCCCAGCGGACGCAGACGGCAAAAAGCTTTGCCGCCCCCTTTTCCGTGTATATGCCGGCCAGATCTTCAAAGGAAAACCGGTCTTTTAAGTCCGGGGAAAGTTTGCGGTAAAAATGGCTGAGATAATTCCAGAGGGTGTCAAGGGTCGGCGTTTCCAGCGTATCAGACAGCAGAATGACCCGCTCCGGAATTTCTCTGAGAAAAATGCCGCCTGGACGGCTGCGGTCCTGCAGCTTTCTCTCATAGCTTTCCTTTGCCAGCCGGATCTTCGACCGGCTGTTCTGCAGGGCGGCAATTTTTTCATCCGCCCGTCTCTCCGCTTCCCCTAAAAATTCAACGATTTTTTCCAGGTCCTCGTATTCCAGGACCTTTTTTATTTCCCGCAGCGGCAGATCCATAAGCTGCAGGGCACGCACCGTATTCAAACGGACGATGTCCTGTTCGGTGTAGTAGCGGTAATTGGTCCATTCGTCCGTTCTGCTGGGCTTTACCAATCCGATGCGGTCGTAATGCCGCAGAGTTTCGGCGGTGGTGCGGACGGCCTTTGCGGCCTCTCCGATGGTGAAATACTGTTTCATCGCCAATTCCCCCTTGACCTTTGTGCAACACAAAAGTTTATAATCCATTTTACCATAAAAAATGGGAAACACAATAGGATGCCAAAGGTGTCAGGAGGAAGGCTGAATGATAGAATTGAAACAGGTGACCAAAGAGTATGGGCGGTCGGCCATACTGAAAAACATTACTTTGACGGTGGCGGAGCCGGGGATTTACTGCCTGCTTGGCAGAAACGGCGCAGGAAAGACCACTCTTCTCAAATCCATCGCCGGGTATCAGAATATTACGGCGGGGACCATCCAGGTTGACGGCAGAACGATCACAACCGCCGCGCTGGATACGGGCGTCAGTTACGTGGAAAATTTTGCAGGACATTTTAATCTTCCCGTGGGAAAACTGCTGCGGATCGCCTCGGAAGTAAATCCCAGCTATGACTATGAGTTTGCGCTGGAGATGATGGAGCGGTTTGAGCTGGACGGAAAAAAGAAGTTCCGCCACCTTTCTCTGGGCATGAAAACTATGGTTTCGACCATGATCTGCCTGGCGAGCAGTAAGAGCGTCGTGCTGCTGGACGAGCCGGTGCTGGGATTCGACGCGGTGATGCGCATGGAATTTTATGACATGCTGACGGAGAGTTTTCGGAGACATCCCCGCATTATCGTCGTATCCACCCACATCATCGAGGAGATCGCCAGGACCATTCAGAAGCTGATCATCATTGACAAGGGGAGAATCTGTTTCTTTGATACGCTCCAATCTGTGGAGGCGAAGGCCTTCAGTGTCAGCGGACTTCAAAAGGATGTGGAGGCCGCAGTGGGGAACCGGAATGTCATCGGCCGGGATACCGTCGGCGGCCTGGCCACAGCCTATATTTTTGACAATCCGCCGGAGCAGGCGGAGGGACTGGACGTCCGTCCCCTGTCCCTGCAGGATTTCTTTATTCAGATGGTGGGGCATAAGGGAGGTGCGGCAAGATGAGGACTGTTTTCGCGATTGGAAAACGATTGATTGCAGGCAATAAGATCAGTTTTATCGTGACGGCTTTGGTGACGCTTTGCGCCACGTCATCCGGCGATGTTGTGCTGAGTAATGGAAATTATCTCTGGCTCCTTGCCGTGATGACTCCATTCTTTTTTGTGCTTTACGATTTCACGAAGCTCATGTATCTGGGAGCGGGCAAAAGGGATTATTTTTTTGCCTGTGTGGTGAGCTACGCCTTTCTGGCCTTCTGCATTTCCCTGGCCAACACAGCGTTCCATTTTCTCCTTGATCCCTTATATCCGGCGCGGACGGTGGTCAATCTGATGGATGTGTGCGGGTGGACGGAAAATGGGATCGTGGCGGCAGGGCTGCGGCAGATGGCCTTTTTGCTCCTGGTTATGATTTTTCTTCATGTGCTGCTGTCCATGCAGGCGCGCTGGTATGGGTGGCTGACGGATGGGGTGCTGATTGCGGTAATCTGTATTTTTACGCCTATTGCCCCGCTGCGGGCAGGTCTGGCCGGATTTTTCCGGCTGATCATGTTTAACAGCAGCGCAATCCAGCACATTGCCATCTGCCTGTTTCTAAGCGCCGCCCTGTCCTGCGGAGGTCTGGCGGTCTTAAAAAGAAAAACTTTGTAGAGGAGGAGCCGCCATGACTGGAATAAGAGCAGCAGTCTTCTGTCTTGGAGCCCTGGGAAGTTTCGCCCTGGCCGGGTGCGGAAGCGGCAGCGGGCCGTTTGAGGAAAAAATATATACGCCGGATGGGCAGATCCGGGAAATCCGTGTTGACGTACAGGATCGGGAAATCGAGATTTCCCCGTCCGGAGACGGCCGGGTTCATCTTCAATATTCGGAAAACAATAAGGAGTATTATGACATCTCTGTCAATGAGGAACAGGTGCTGGAGGTGACAGGGAAGTCAGCGAAGGAGTGGACCGATTATTTCGGGGGAAAACCTTCCGCTGAAAATCGGAAAATATGGCTGCAGATACCGGATCAGCCGTTAAACGCCCTGACCCTGTCCACAACCAACGAGGAGATCTCCCTTTCTCCCATGACTGTAGAGGGGAGTGTCCGTATTGCCTCCAACGGAGGAGATATTGTCTTTGAACGTCTGGAGGTGGGAAACTCCCTGTCTCTGACGGTGAAAAACGGGGATATCAGGGGGACGGTTATGGGAAGCTGCGATGATTTTGCCGTTCAGTCGGAGGTGAAAAAGGGCGAATGCAGTCTTCCGGCCAGCAAAGCCGGCGGGGAGAAGATCCTGAATGTGTCCGGCAATAACGGCGATGTCGTCATTGAATTTGTCAGCGGAAAGCCGGACGGGAAAGATGGCTTCGGCGGGGAGGAAGAACAGCAGATTCCGGAAATCGTGGAGGCAGACTGGGCAGAGTATTTTGACGGGTTAAACGGAACAGCGGTGATCTACGATTCGGAAGAGGCGCGGTATACCGTTTATAATCCCGACCTTGCGGAGACCAGAAGCTCTCCCTGTTCCACGTTTAAGATTGTTTCCTCGGCGATTGCCATGGAGCAGGGGATCCTGAAGCCGGAGGACTCCACCCGGGCGTGGAGCGGGGAGGTATTCTGGAATGAAGACTGGAACAGAGATGTAGATTTCAGGGAAGCGTTCCGCACCTCCTGCGTCTGGTATTTCCGGCAGGTGATAGACGATATCGGCAAAGAGCGGATGCAGGAGGAACTGGAGAAGCTCCGGTACGGCAACTGCGATATTTCGGACTGGGAAGGCAGGCTGAACACCAATAACAGCAATCGGGCCCTGACCGGATTCTGGATTGAATCTTCGTTAAAGATCTCCCCGAAGGAGCAGACGGAGGTGATGGAACGGATCTTTGGCAGCGGCTCAGACATTTCCGAAGAAATACAGAATGAACTAAAGCAGGTTATGCTGGTGCCGGAGCAGGGAGAATCCGGCGTTTCCATATACGGGAAGACAGGAATGGGAAAGGAAAAAGGCGCGGTGGTTGACGCCTGGTTTACAGGATTTGCGGAAAGGGAAGAGGGGCCTGTATATTTCTGCGTGCGCCTGGGAAGGAACGACGGCAGGAACGTGTCCAGCACACAGGCGAAAGAAATCGCGGTTCAGCTTGTAAATCACTTCTGTTCTGTGATAGAATAGCAGGAACTATGATACAGACGAGGAGGATTTCAGAAATGAAAATCGCAGTAGCTTACGACAACGGAACTATTTTCCAGCATTTTGGAAAGACAGAGTTCTTCAAGGTATATGATGTGGAAGACAACCAGGTGGTGTCCAGCGAGATCATCGGCTCCAATGGCACCGGACACGGCGCTCTGGCCGGACTGCTGGCTTCCCAGGCCGTAGATGTGCTTATTTGCGGCGGCATCGGCGGCGGGGCGCAGGCGGCCCTTGAGGAAGCAGGCGTGAAGCTGTGCGCCGGCGCCCAGGGAGACGCGGACCAGGCGGTGGAGGCTTACCTGAGAGGGGAGCTGGAGTCCACCGGGGCCAACTGTGACCATCATCACGGAGAGGAGCACGACTGCGGCTCTCACGAGGAGGAACATTCCTGCGGAGGCGGCTGTGGCAGCTGCGGAGGCGGGTGCGGGGCCCGGCCGGCGATCACCGGCCGCAATGTGGGCAGAGTCTGCCGCACTCATTACAGAGGCACTTTCAACGACGGAACACAGTTTGATTCCTCCTATGACCGGGGAGAGCCTCTGGAGTTTATCTGCGGAGCGGGACAGATGATCCGGGGATTTGACGCCGCGGTGGCGGATATGGAAGTGGGACAGGTTGTGGATGTCCATCTGATGCCGGAGGAGGCGTACGGTATGCCCAACCCCGATGCCATTTTCACCCTGGAGATTGCCCAGCTGCCGGGATCGGAAGACCTGTCTGTGGGACAGCAGGTGTACCTGTCTAACCAGTTCGGACAGCCTTTCCCCGTAAAAGTAACGGCGAAAGACGAGACGACCATCACCTTTGACGCCAATCACGAGATGGCCGGCAAGGAACTGAACTTCCGCATTGAGCTGGTTGAGGTAAAATAAACGGCATGGGAAGAGTATATTTTGTCCGGCATGGACAGACAGTGTGGAATGTGGAAAATAAGATCTGCGGGGCGACGGATATTGAACTGACAGAGCTGGGACATCAGCAGGCCATTGAGACGGGAAAGCGGATCCTGGCCGACGGAATCAAAGCTGATGAGATTCTCTATTCTCCCCTGATCCGGGCGGCGGAGACCGCCCGGCATATCTCTGAGATCACGGGGATTCCTGCCAGGATGGAACCGCGCCTAAAGGAGCAGAACTTCGGGAAATGGGAGTCCACTCCCCGGGACGGGGAGGATTTTCGGAGGGCGAAGCGGGAATTCTGCTGCCGGTATGAGGGCGGAGAATCCATGCTTCAGCTGGCCCAGAGAATCTACAACCTGCTGGATGAGATCCGGGCGGAATCGGAGGAGAAAACCTATATTTTAGTAGCCCACAACGGAATCGCCCGGGTCATCCAGTCTTATTTTTATGAGATGACCAATGAGGAGTATGCCAATTTCGGCGTGAAAAACTGCGCGGTAATGGAGTATGAGTTTCCCAGTGAGAAGGCCGGGAGCGAAGGGAAGCGTTAGGGCTGCAGGAATGCAGCGCCATTAAAAAAGTCCTGACGGGACGAATTTTACAGACAATACAGGGGGGCGGCGATATTCTTGAAAAGGAGTATCGTCGCTTGTTGTATATAGAATTTGACAGAAATAGTCAACATCATAAAAAAACTATTGACATATGTACGAAACCGGATATAATACATGATGTACGAAATCGGACATATTAGAAAGGGGAATCCATTTGCACTATTTAGAAACGGGGCAGTATACCTATTTAGCGGGAGAAATCAATGCTCTATACCATGAGGCGGCCGTAAAAATGGGGATCTCGGACAGCGTTCAAAATATTCTGTATGTACTCTGCGAGAAGGACGGCAAATGCCTGCAAAGTGAAATAAGCAAACTGACAGGCATCAGCCGCCAGACCATCAATTCTGCCATTCGCAAATTGGAAAAAGAGGAAATCGTATATTTGGAACAGGGGAAAGGCAGAAACACCATTCTCTGCCTGACGGAAAAGGGAAAGAAATTTTCATTGGAAAAAATAATGCCTCTGCATGAGATTGAAAACAAAATCTGGAATGAGTGGACGGCTGAGGAACAGCAGCAATATCTGGCTCTTACGAAAAAATATCGCGACGGATTAAAAAAATATCTGGAGGCCATGCTGTAAAAGCGGAAAAAAATATCCTTTGAAGGGAGGTGGCTGGATGTCGGCAGCAGCATAATAAGGGGATTATCATATTTGATATTGTCCCCTTTTTGGAAAACTATTTTGAAAATGAGAGGACAATTTGATATGGAAAAAACACAAAAATGGAAACTGCAGTTTATGATTGTGGCATTGGGGCAGGCAGTTTCAATGCTGGGAAGTCACGGCGTTCAGTTTGCGCTTATTTGGTGGCTTGCGGAAAAAACATCCTCGCCGCTGATGCTGGGACTATCAGGGCTTGTCGCCTATCTTCCAATGACCTTGTTCAGCCCATTGGCGGGAATTACGGCCGACCGCTATAATCGGAAATTTATCTCTATTTTTTCAGATATGGCAATGGGGACGGCTGCGCTGCTGTATGCAGGATTACTGCTCTCTTTTGACCTGCCGGTGTGGACCGTATTGGTTATGCTGTGCGTCCGGGGGATTGGAAGTACATTTCAGCAGCCGGCGATCCAGTCGATTATTCCGCAGCTGGTGCCAAAAGAACAGCTGGTAAAAACAAATGGGTGGATGCAGCTTTTAAATTCGGGCTCATTTTTGCTGGGACCGGTAATCGGCGCGTCTTTGTATGCGGTTTTCCCCATGCCAGTCGTTTTAATGAGTGATGTGGCGGGGGCAATTTTTGCAAGTATTGCGTTAGCAGTCGTGAAAATTCCAAAACTTGAAAAAACAGAACAGAAAGAACAGTATTTCCCCGCAGAAATAAAAGAGGGACTGCAGGTATTCCAAGAGGACAAAAAATTATTTTATATAGTGATTGCGGAAGCGCTCTGCATGTTCTTTTATGCGCCGCTATCCTCCTTTTATCCGCTGATGACCAGCGATTATTTTAAGCTGTCGGCAATGTACGGCAGCGCGGTGGAGCTATCCTTCGCGGTCGGGATGATGGCGTCTTCCCTGTTATTTTCCAGCGTTCTGAAAGTAAACCGAAAAATCAGAGTTTCTTTCATCGGCTTGTTTGCAATGGGAGTTATGTCGCTGATCTGCGGGACGATACCGCCTACGTATGCCGGCTGGTTTTTCTTTGCGGGAAGCTGTATCGGTTTGGGGGCTTCCGGCAATGTACATACAATTCCGCTGACTGCCTATATGCAGGAGACCATCTCCCCGGACAAGATGGGGCGGGCATTTTCGGTTCTCACGTTAATTTCATCTGTTACAATGCCCTTTGGATTGCTGTTCAGCAGTCCCATAGCAGAAAAAGTAGGTGTAAATGTCTGGTTCTTCGTCTCCGGGCTGTGTATGATTCTGCTTACTGCCGGCGTTTTCGTACCGTATGCGGCAGAATGCGGGAGAGGGAAGCGGTCATGATTTGCCGCTCCAATGAATCAAGGGAGACTTCCGCTGGCAGTGATGTGATTTCCCTGTTATAATAAAAAAATATAGCGCTTTTTTGTAAAGGCTGCGTACCATGTATGCGGTTCTGGTTTATCAAAATTTGGCTGTTGATATGGTTAGTGGGTAATTCGCTGATGGAATGAGGTTTATTCCAATAAAATTTAAGAGGTGCAGGGACAGTGGAATATAGAATAGATGATAAAATGCTTAACGCTTCGGTATTTCTTGCGTTTGTGAACCAGGTATGGCCGGGAGATTATGATATGGAAAAGGCGGGAAATGCTTTAGCTAAAACGCAGAATATAACGGCCTATGATGGGGAAAAACTTGTGGGATGTCTTCGTGTTCTTTCAGACGGATATTTCTTCGGAACGATTACCGAGCTTCTGGTACTTCCAGAGTATCAGAAGCAGGGAATCGGGAGCCGGCTTCTCCGGCTTGCCAGGGAGAACACACCTACCATGCTGTATTTTGGTTCTCAGCCGGGAATGGAAGCATTTTATGAAAAGAATGGCTGTCAAAAGAGTCTGCAGTCTTATATGATAGAGAAAGAATAATATTGCCGCAGGAGGAATTTACAATATGATAAAAATACTATTCATCTGCTTAGGCAGTATCTTGAAAAGTCTCTAAAAAGCCAGTAAAATCAATGGTCTTACGAATCTGAAAGGCGCTTACTACACCACTACTACACCATTTTGATTTGAGATAGAGCTTTGATATGACAAAGAGAAATGGAAGCTAGCTGAGCTTTGTATTATTGTAGAATTTTGGGGATATTTTGTTATGATATAAATTGGGTAGACGGTTTCTACCCAATTTAACAGGGAGGGGATTGCATGGAAAATATTGCGACAGATGATTTTTTTGACAGAGTATTAGACATCCTTAAAAATGCTAGAAAGCAGGCAAAAATGGCATTGAATATTTCTATGGTCTATTCCTACTACGAAGTGGGGCGGATGATTGTAGAAGAAGAACAGAATGGGGAACAGCGCGCTGAATATGGGAAAGCTATTCTTAAAGAGTTATCAAAACGGTTGACAGAGAGTTTAGGAAAAGGGTTTTCTGTGGAGAATCTGAAATTGATGCGTAGATTCTATGTAGTATATTCTAAAGATCAGATTGGGCAGAAAGTGTCTGCCCAATTTGAAAATTTGCCTGTAACGAGAGAAGGAAGAAAATTTTTTCTGAGTTTTTCGCATTATGTTTTTCTTATGCGTATTCCTTTTTCTTATGCGTATTCCTAATATAGATGAACGACATTTTTATGAAATTGAGGCAGCTCATAATGGATGGGGAATAAAGGAGCTGGGAAGGCAATATGATAGTGCTTTATATGAACGACTGGCATTAAGCAGGGATAAAGAGGGGATAGATCGGTTATCAACAGAAGGACAAATAATCGAAAAACCGGAAGATTTATTGAAAGATCCGTATGTATTGGAGTTTACAGGTTTACCGGAACTTGCAAAATATTCAGAAACAGATTTGGAAACTAAAATAATCGATCATTTACAGGAGTTCCTGCTGGAATTAGGACGAGGATTTACTTTTGTTGGACGGCAGGTAAGATTCACTTTTGAAGATGAACACTATAGAGTGGATTTGGTATTTTTCAATCGTCTGTTGCGTTGCTTTGTCCTTTTTGATTTAAAGATTGGTCGGTTAAAGCATCAGGACATAGGACAGATGCAGATGTATGTGAATTATTACGACCGTAAGGTGAAATTGGAAGATGAAAATCCGACAATAGGGATCCTATTGTGTAAAAATAAAAATGATGCCGTTGTTGAGATGACTTTGCCAGAGGATAATAATCAGATATTTGCAAGCAAGTATTTGACTGTGCTGCCCAGCAAAGAGGAATTGAAAATGTTGATGGAAAGTGAAGCGTGAACTGCCACTTGTTACACCATTTGCCCGTAAATCTGCGTAGATTTACGAAGGATAGCGTAAGTTTGAGGAAAAACACAAAAATTGAAAAAACGCCGGAAAGCAGCGCAAAAAAGAGGAAAGGATATAAGAGATATGATAAAAATACTATTCATCTGCTTAGGCAACATCTGCCGCTCCCCCATGGCTGAGTTTGTATTCAAGGACATGACGGCCGGCAGGGGCCTGGGAGATCAGTTTTACATTGCGTCCGCCGCCACCAGCCGGGAGGAGATCGGGAATCCGGTCCACCGGGGGACGAGGGAGAAGCTGCGGGAGCACGGCATCAGCACGGCGGGCAAATGCGCCGTGCAGCTGAAGAAATCAGACTATGAAAAATATGACTATCTGCTGGGCATGGAGACGTGGAACATTTCCAATATTATGCGGATTATCGGGTCTGACCCGGATCACAAGGTGCACCGGCTGCTGGATTTTTCCGACCATCCCAGGGATATCGCCGATCCCTGGTATACCGGCAATTTCGACGTGACCTACGACGATATTGTGGAAGGCTGCGAGGCCCTGCTGGCTTATCTGGAGAAAAAAGGTGAGATCCGAATCCCCTGACCGGAAAAAGAAGGTGGAGCGGAAAGAGCTTTTCACCATCGGCGAGATCGGAAAGCTCTTTCACATGAATATCCGCACTCTGCGCTATTACGATGCCGCAGGACTTTTAAAGCCGGAAAAGACGGATCCGGACACGGGGTACCGCTACTATTCCACCAAACAGTTTGAACGGCTGAACACCATCAAATACCTGCGTGCCCTGGACATGCCCATTGAGCGGATTATCCGCTTTTTTGAGAATAAGGATACGGACACGCTGATGGAACTTTTAAAGGAGCAGCAGGAGGAGATCCGCCTGCACCGGGAACGGCTGGATCGGATCGCGCGGAAGCTGGAGCGGCGCATCAGCCAGCTCAACGATGCCCTGGACTCCAGACTGGATGAGATCCGCGCCGTTCACCTGCCCAGACGGCAGATCGCGTTTCTCCGCAGGGAGATTCCCCTGGAAGAGGACCTGGAATATCCGCTGCGGGAGCTGGAACGGAGAAATGATTTAAACGCGGTGATGTTTCTGGGAAAGGTGGGAGTCTCCGTCTCCAGGGAACAGCTTCTGCGCCGGCAGTTTGACGGATTTTCTGAGATTTTTGTGGTTTTGGAGCAGGAGGACGGCTACGAGGGGGCGGAGGAGTTTCTGGAGGAGAACGATTACCTTCTTATCCGCTACTCCGGCACCCACAAGGACGCCGGAACGTATTATGAAAAACTCCTGGCTTACATGAAAGAGCATCGTCTGGACTGCTGCGGGGACTCGGTGGAAATCACCCTCATCGACTCCGGCTTCACCAACGATACGGAAAAATACATCACGGAGCTTCAGATTCCTGTGAAAAAAACTTGACCCTCCATCAACTAGAGGGTTTATTCTTTTACAAGAAAAGACGCCCGGACGGAGGGCCCGGACGTCCACATTACTTTTACCGACAGGGGGAGACTGATTATGATAGGAACCATTGTGAACACAGCCACCATTCTCACCGGCAGCATTGTGGGAAGCCGCATCAACAAGGGAATAAAAGCAGAGCACCAGGAAGTGATGTTCAACGCCATGGGCCTTGCGGCTTTTGGGCTGGGAGTCAATTCTGTGGTCCAGAACATGCCCAACAGCGCCTACCCGGTGCTCTTTATCGCCAGCCTGGCCATCGGAAGCCTGATCGGCGAGATCCTGGATATTGACGGCCATTTCAAGCGGCTGACCAACAGATTTTCCGGCGGAAACAGCCTGGCCCAGGGACTGTCCACGGGAATTCTTTTATTCTGCGTGGGAACATTGTCCATACTGGGGCCCATTCAGAGCGCCCTCTACGGGGATAATACCTATCTGTTCACCAACGCCACCCTGGATCTGATTTCCTCCACCGTGCTGGCGTCCACCTACGGGATCGGCATGTGCGCCGCGGCGGCGGTGCTGTTCTGCTGGCAGGGAGCCATCTATCTGGGAGCCGGTTTCCTGGCGCCCTTTTTGTCCCAGGACCTGCTGACGGAGATTTCCATCATCGGCGGTTTCCTCATCGCCAGCTCCGGCCTGTCCATTTTAAACATCAAGCAGTTTAAGACCATGAACATGCTGCCCTGCCTGCTGGTGCCGGTGGCATGGTTCCTGATCAAGGGCCTGTTTGGCTTTTAATCAGCGGCCCCGGACCTCCCGGCGGCTCTTTTCCCAGCGGCCCGGGAGCTTTCGCCGGCCCTTAAATCCATCCGCCGTCCAGGCCGATCACCTGTCCGGTGAGGTAGCTGCTCTTGTAGGCCAGGTGGTACACCAGATCCGCCACTTCTTCCGCCTTTCCCAGCCGTCCGACGGGAATCTCGTCCACCAGGCTGATCAGGTCGTCCTCACTCATCCATTTGTTCATTTCCGTGTCGATGGCCCCGCAGGCCACGGCGTTCACCTGAATGTTGCTGGGTCCCAGCTCTTTTGCCAGAGCCTTGGTGAAGGCGTTGATTCCTCCCTTGGTGGCGGAGTAAGCCACCTCGCAGGAGGCGCCGGCCACGCCCCACACGGAGGAAATATTGATGATTTTTCCCCGCTTTGCGGAGACCATATCCGGAACGGCCAGGCGGCAGCAGTTGAACACGGAGGTCAGGTTGGTGCGGATGATCCGGTCCCATTCCTCCGGCTTCATGTCCTGGAGAAGGCCCACGTAGGAGATGCCGGCGTTGTTTACCAGCACGTCCACCGGTCCGAATTTCTCTTTCACTTCGCGAAACATGGCCTGGCAGGTGTCCCAGTCCCCCATGTCCCCCAGAAACGCGATGCAGGGAGCCTGAAAGGCTTCAATGTCCCGCTTCGCCTCCATCAGGCGTTCTTCGTTGTGCAGGCAGCTGATGGCCACATGATACCCTTTTGCTGCAAATTTCACGGCGATGGCTTTCCCGATTCCTCTGGAAGCGCCAGTCACCAGTACGGTTCTTTTTGCCATAAATATCACCTCTCGTTTCTGATTATATCACGTCCCGAAACGGTGGAAAAGTAGTTCCTTCCATTAAAGAAGTTCTGCCCGCATTTCCAGAAAACTGTCAACTTCTTAAAACTTTCTTACGTCCCCGGATCCGGGATTGTTTTTTCTCTCCCGGGCGTGTTATACTATTCACTGAACTGTAAATAAACTGTAAAGAATATTTAAAATCTCACAGACAGGAGGGATTCCCATGGGCGAAATTTATGACACAGTCATTATCGGCTCCGGTCCTGCGGGTCTGGCGGCAGCCATTTACGCGGAGCGGGCAGAACTGAATGCCATTGTAATAGAAAAAAACGTAGTCAGCGGAGGCCAGGTGCTCACCACCTACGAGGTGGACAATTACCCGGGGGTGCAGGGCATCGGAGGATATGATCTGGGAATGAAATTCCGGGAGCACGCCGACAGCCTGGGCGCGGAGTTCGTGGAGGACGAGGTGGTCCGCGTGGAGACTGACGGGGCGGTGAAAAAGGTGGTCTGCACCGGAAATACCTATGAGACGAAGACGGTGATTATCGCCACGGGAGCCAGCCACCGCAAGCTTGGCGTGCCTGGCGAGGAAGAATTGGCCGGCATGGGAGTGTCCTACTGCGCCACCTGCGACGGCGCGTTTTTCCGGGGCAAGACCACGGCGGTCATCGGCGGCGGGGACGTGGCCATTGAGGACGCCATTTTTCTGGCCCGCCTGTGCAAAAAGGTCTATGTGGTCCACCGCCGGGATGAGCTGCGGGGAGCCAAGAGTCTGCAGAAGAAGCTGTTTTCCCTGGACAATGTGGAGATGGTCTGGGACAGCGTGGCACAGCGGATCGAGGGAGAAAATAAAGTGGAGCGCCTGGTGGTCTCCAACGTGAAGACGGGAGAGACGCGGGAGCTGGAACTCCAGGGCGTATTTGTGGCCGTTGGGATCAGCCCCAACAGCGAGGTGTTCCAGGGAACGGTGGAGATGGAAAATGGTTATATCAAAGCCGGAGAGGACTGCGCCACATCCTGTCCCGGCATTTTTGCCGCCGGGGATGTGAGAACGAAAAATCTGCGCCAGATCGTCACTGCGGTTGCGGACGGAGCCAATGCGGTGACCGGCGTGGAACGCTATCTCACAGAGCTGTAAGGAGGAACCGCACCAATGAAGAACAGACGAAATATACAGGCGCTCAGGGCTTTGCTCCTGGCCGGCGGTCTGACGATGACAGTCAGCTTCGCGGCCATGGCGGACGAGACCGTGCCGGCCCTCAGCTCCAGCGGCAACACGGTGCAGACCGTGACGGCCACCAGCGGGGAATCCTACGACAGCATCGCCATCTGCCGGGTGTCCAACTATGTGAATGTCCGGGCAGAGGCTAACACCACCAGCGCGGTGGTGGGAAAGATCTATGACGACTGCGCCGCTACCATCCTGGCTACCGTAGCCGGAGAGGACGGAGATTGGTATCAGATCCGTTCCGGCACGGTGGAGGGGTATGTGAAATCCCAGTATTTTATCACCGGAGCGGAGGCGGAGGCGGTGGCGGGAGAGGTGGGAACCACCTACGCCACAGTGACCAGTGATTCCGGGCTGCGGCTGCGGGAAGGCCCGTCCCTGGAGACGGCCATTCTGACTACTCTGGATTCCGGGACAAGCTATGAGGTACTGGATGTGCAGGGAGGATTTGCCCATCTGCTCATCGACGATACCCTTCAGGGCTATGTCTCCACAGACTATATTACCACCCGAGTAGAGTTCCGCCAGGCCATCAGCCTGGAGGAGGAGGCTGCCCAGCAGCAGGAGAAGGAGCAGCAGATCGCGGAAGCTCAGGCGGCTATCCAGAAACTGGAGCAGACGAAGGAGGAAAATATCATTCCCGCCAATCCGGCAGGAAACGGAACCTCCTACGGCACAGACGCTCCGCCGGTGTCTGACGGAGGCAGCGGAGAGGACAGCTCTTCCGGCGCGAATGCGGGGGAGGAAAACGGCCCCGGCTACTACACGCCCGAGGGAGAAGAGGCCGTTATGAGCGCCACGAGAGAGGCTATTATCGCCTACGCGAAGCAGTTCCTGGGAAATCCTTACGTATACGGGGGGACCAGCCTGACAGATGGAACGGACTGCTCCGGCTTTGTCATGAGAGTGTTTGAACATTTCGGTATCTCCACCGGAAGAAGCTCCAGAGATCAGGCGGCCAAAGTAAAGGAGATCGCTATTTCCGACGTGCAGCCGGGAGACCTTCTGTTCTATGCCAGCGGAAGCACCATCAACCACGTGGCGATTTACATAGGCAACGGTCAGATCATCCATGCCGGAAGCTCCAGAACCGGCATCTGCATTGCCAATGCCAATTACCGTACCCCTTATAAGGCGGGTACGTTCCTGAACTGATCATTGAGAACATAAAATAAACCAGAGAAACCGCCGTTTCCGGCGGCCGGCGCAGAACAGCAGATGAGCGCGCCGGCCTCCAGGAACGGCGGTTTTCACTTCTCCAGAATCTCCTCATAAAAGATCTTCTGATGCTTTTCCGATGATTCCCCAAATCAATACGCATATTTCCATGAATATTGCACGGAGTTTGGACTGACGAATTGTTAAGATTGACTAATTGACTTTGCCTAACTTCGACCCTAAAATAAAGATACAGGACTTGTATACAAGACTGCGGTTTTCTCACAGCTGCAGAGGAAAAAGCCGGATGAAAAGAGGTGGCGGAAGGAAAAATGAAACAGCACAGATTTTGGGCGTGGGCCATGCTTTTTTGCGGGCTGATGGTTTTCTACACAGGCTATCGCCACAAATAAAAAGGCCGGGCCGGAAAAATGCCGGCAAAAAATCAAGGAAAATTAAGAAAGGAAAGGTAAAAATCATGTGGAACTGTAAATATGTAAAGGGATGTGTATGTTTTGTAAGCGGAGTGCTGTTTGGAACAGCGGGAATTAAGCTGCTTTCCAGCAGAGATGCCAAGAAAGCCTATGTGCATACGGCGGCAGCCGCCCTGCGGGTGAAGGAATGTGTCATGGACACGGTAAATAAGGTGCAGGAAAATGCGGAGGACGTCCTCGCTGAGGCGAAGGCAGTCAATGAAGAGCGCGCTCAGAAAGAGGCTGAGGAGGCAGAAACCGTGGATGCCGCCGAGGCAGAAGAGACTGAGGA
Source organism: Candidatus Lachnoclostridium avicola (assembly GCA_019114465.1). GTDB lineage: Bacteria > Bacillota > Clostridia > Lachnospirales > Lachnospiraceae > Lachnoclostridium_A > Lachnoclostridium_A avicola. Next base: position 8,814 of record DXFM01000029.1, on the reverse strand, counting down.
GTAATTATGAAAATCCGCGTTGAGCATGAAATAAAGGGACGGATCCGGTTTTCCACAAACCTGGGCCGACTGAATCCGGAGCAGGCAGACTGCCTGCTCTATTATCTTTTATCCCTTCCGGGAGTGAAGAGCGCCAAGGTGTACGAGCGCAGCGGAGACGGGGTGATCTTCTACCAGGGGGAGAGAAGAGAGCTGCTGAAGCGAATCGCCGGTTTTTCGCCGGAGAGCGAAGCGGTAAAGAAACTGGTGCCGGAGTGTACCTCCAGAAGGCTGAACATGGAATACCGGGAGCGGCTGATCAGCCGTTTTGTAAACCGGGCGGTGTTCAACACCCTGGTTCCGGCGCCCATCCGTGCGGTTTGGACCTGTATAAAGGCAGTACGCTATGTGGCGGCAGGCCTGCACTGTGTCCTTCGGCGGAAACTGGAGGTGCCGGTGCTGGACGCGACGGCTATCACCGTTTCCCTGATCCGCCGGGACTTTAAGACGGCTTCCTCTGTCATGTTTCTTCTGGGAGTGGGCGAGCTGATGGAAGAGTGGACCCACAAAAAATCTGTGGCGGACCTGGCGGGGAGTATGGCTCTGAATGTGGACAAGGTCTGGCTGAAGCGGGAGGAAGGAGATGTGCAGATCCCCATCCATCAGGTACAGGAAGGGGATCTGATCCGCGTGGCCGTGGGAAGCATGATTCCCCTGGACGGAATTGTGACGGAGGGAGAGGCCATGGTAAATCAGGCATCTCTCACCGGCGAATCCATTCCGGTGAAAAAAGGCCCGGAATCTTCCGTATATGCGGGAACCGTCCTGGAGGAAGGAGATCTGGTGATCCGGGTGAAACAGGCAGCGGGCAGCACCCGCTACGAGAAGATTATCCGGATGCTGGAGGAGTCGGAAAAGCTGAAATCGTCCATGGAGAGCAGGGCGGAGCATCTGGCGGACCGCCTGGTGCCCTACAGCTTCCTGGGAACGGTGGCCGCTTATCTGATTACCAGAAATCCCATGAAGGCGGTGTCCATTCTCATGGTGGACTTCTCCTGCGCCCTGAAGCTCTCCATGCCGGTGGCTGTCCTCTCAGCCATGCGGGAGTGCAGCGAGCATCAGATCACTGTAAAGGGAGGAAAATTCCTGGAGGCCCTGGCGGAGGCGGATACCCTGGTGTTTGACAAGACGGGAACTCTGACGAAAGCGGAACCGAAAGTGCGCCAGGTGGTGACTTTCGGCGGGCGCGACCGCAGCGATATGCTCCGGCTGGCAGCCTGTCTGGAGGAACACTTTCCCCACTCCATCGCCAACGCGGTGGTGCGCCAGGCGGAGCTGGAGAATTTGAAGCATGAGGAAATGCACGCGAAGGTCAGCTATGTGATCGCCCACGGCATTGCCTCAGAGGTGGGGGACGAGGAAGTGCATATTGGAAGCCGCCACTTCATATTTGAGGACGGCCAGTGCACAGTGCCTCCTCAGGAACAGGAGAAATTTGAAAGTCTTCCGGAGGACTGCTCTCTGCTGTACCTGGCCATAGGGAGAGAACTGGCGGCGGTGATCTGTATTGAAGATCCCCTGCGGGAGGAGGCGTCCGAGGTGGTGAGCCGTCTGAAGAAACTGGGCATCCGGAAGGTGGTCATGATGACGGGGGACAGTGAGAGAACTGCCAGAGCCATTGCCCGGCGGGTGGGAGTGGATGAATACCACTCGGAAGTGCTCCCGGAGGACAAGGCCGCTTACGTGCAGGCGGAACAGGCTGCCGGCCGTCGGGTCGTGATGATCGGAGACGGAATCAATGATTCTCCCGCCCTGTCTGCGGCGGACGCGGGCATCGCCATCAGCGAGGGAGCCCAGCTGGCCAGGGAGATCGCGGACATCACCATCTCCCAGGACAATCTGTACGGCCTTGTGACTCTGAAAGAGATCAGCAGCCTTCTGGTAAAGCGGATCCACAGCAACTACCGCTTTGTGCTGGGATTTAACTCCGGCCTGCTGGTTCTGGGACTTCTGGGAGTCCTGGCGCCCGGCACCAGCGCCTTTCTTCACAATATGTCCACCCTGGGCATCGGTCTTCACAGTATGACCAACCTTTTGGAGGGAAAATAAAGAAGCCGCCGGCAGTCTGCGCCGGCGGCTTTCTCATATCGGTCTGATGTCAGCCGGAACTGAGGCTGTCAGAATTCCGGTTCGATCAGTCCGTAGGTATTTCCTTTTCTCTTGTAGACCACATTTACCTGGTCGGTCTCGGAGTTCAAGAACACATAGAAGTTATGTCCCAGCAGCTCCATCTGCACGCAGGCTTCCTCGGGATCCATGGGTTTTACGGCAAATTTCTTTGTCTTTACGATCTGGATCTCGTCGTCTGCGTCGTACTCCTCCTGCACAAATGCCTCGGAGAAGGAGAGGGCGGACTGTTTTTTGTCGATCAGTTTCTTTTTATATTTCTTGATCTGTCTCTCGATGATCTCTTCCACCAGATCAATGGAGACATACATATCATTGCTTGTCTCTTCCGCGCGGATAATGTTGCCTTTCATGGGGATGGTTACTTCTATTTTCTGCCGTTCTCTCTGAACGCTGAGAGTAACGATCACTTCTGTGTCCGGGGTGAAATACCGTTCCAGTTTTCCGATCTTGTCTTCCACCGCCGCTTTCAGTCCGGGAGTCACTTCAATATTTCTGCCTGTAATTGTATAACGCATAAACCATCAGCTCCTTTTTCTTATGATAGAGTCATTATACCACGCAAATTCAAAAAACTCAACGGTAAGCCGAGAAATATTTTGACAATTATTCTAAATATTTTCTAAAATTTTCTTTCGGAGAGAGGAAAAGGGCGTTGTAAAACTATATGCGGCCCTTCGAAAAAGTCAAGGGAATTTCGAGATTTTTTGTCGAATCCGGTAAGTTTATGACAAGTTCACAAAAATGCGGATGAAAAAGTTTTGTCATGGGAAGGATGTGGAAAGAGGAAAAAGATTGTGGATAATGTGGATAACTTGGTGCATAACTACTTTTTCTGTGAAAATCGAGGTTTTTGGGTGTGGACAAAAATGGTGGATTTTGTCGAAGGAAAATGTGGAAATTGTGGACAAATCAAAAAGGAACCTGTGTTCTTGTGCAATGTGCTAAGTTTACCATAATTTTACAATTATGTAAACACTGAAGTTGTGACGGTCCTGTGAATATTGTTAATTTTTCATGAACAAGTTGAATAAGCGAAAAGATGGTGTTACAATATACAAGATTATGAGATACTCTGCGGGCAGATTCCGGCCTGCGGGGACTTCAGTGAGAAGCAGGCCCAGGGCCTGCCGTTGGAGTATTATTGAAAATAGGAGAAAATAAATGAATATTATTGAAAAAGTCTTTGGCACACACAGCGAGAGGGAATTAAAGCTCATTTATCCCATTGTGGATAAAATAGAAGCGCTGAGACCGGAGATGGTGGCGCTGACGGACGAGGAGCTGAGGGATAAGACCCGCCAGTTCAAGGAGAGACTGGCTGCCGGCGAGACCCTGGACGATATTCTGCCCGAGGCGTTTGCCACTGTGAGAGAGGCGGCGAGACGGACCTTAAATATGGAACATTACCGGGTGCAGCTCATCGGCGGCATCGTCCTTCACCAGGGCCGTATCGCGGAGATGAGAACCGGTGAAGGAAAAACGCTGGTTTCCACCGCGCCTGCCTATCTGAATGCTCTGGCAGGCAAGGGCGTGCATATTGTCACTGTAAACGACTACCTGGCAAAGCGTGACGCCGAGTGGATGGGACGGGTTCATGAATTTCTGGGCCTGACTGTGGGCGTGGTGCTCAACAGCATGAACACGGAGGAGAGAAAGAAGGCCTATGCCTGCGACATCACCTACGTGACCAACAACGAGCTGGGATTCGACTATCTGAGAGACAACATGGCCATCTACAAAGAGCAGATGGTACTGAGAGATCTGGATTACGCCATCATCGACGAGGTGGACTCCGTGCTCATCGATGAGGCCAGAACTCCCCTGATTATTTCCGGCCAGAGCGGCAAGTCCACCAAGCTCTATGAGATCTGCGATGTTCTGGCCCGCCAGCTGGAGCGGGGCGAGGAGTCAGGAGAATTTTCCAAGATCGGCGCCATCATGGGCGAGGAGATCGAGGAGACAGGGGACTTTATCGTCAATGAGAAGGACAAGATCGTCAACCTGACTGAGCAGGGCGTGAAGAAAGTGGAGGAATTCTTCCATATTGAGAACCTGGCGGATCCGGAGAACCTGGAGATCCAGCACAACATCATTCTGGCTCTGCGGGCCAATTACCTCATGTTCCGGGACAAGGACTATGTGGTGAAGGACGATGAAGTGCTTATCGTGGATGAGTTTACAGGCCGTATCATGCCGGGCCGGCGCTACTCCGACGGTCTGCACCAGGCCATTGAGGCGAAGGAGCATGTTAAGGTAAAACGGGAGAGCAAAACTCTGGCGACCATCACGTTCCAGAACTTCTTCAACAAGTTCCGCAAGAAGGCCGGTATGACCGGTACCGCTCTGACGGAGGAGAAAGAGTTCCGGAATACCTACGGCATGGATGCCGTGGCCATCCCCACCAACAAGCCGGTGATCCGTATTGACCACGAGGACGTCGTATACAAGACGAAGAAAGAAAAATTCAACGCTGTGGTGAATGATATTGTGGCCACCCATGAGAAAGGCCAGCCGGTGCTGGTGGGTACCATCACCATCGAGACGTCTGAGATGCTCAGCCGGATGCTGAAGAAAAAGGGCATCCCCCACAAGGTGCTGAACGCGAAATACCATGAGTTGGAGGCGGAGATCGTGGCGGATGCCGGTATCCACGGCGCTGTGACCATCGCCACCAACATGGCCGGCCGTGGTACGGATATTAAGCTGGACGATGAGGCCAGAGCTCTCGGCGGATTGAAGATCATCGGTACAGAGCGCCACGAGTCCAGACGAATTGACAATCAGCTGCGCGGACGTGCCGGACGTCAGGGAGATCCCGGTGAATCCATTTTCTACATCTCCCTGGAAGACGACCTGATGCGTCTGTTCGGATCTGAGCGTCTCATGAATATGTTTAACGCCCTGGGAGTTCCCGAGGGCGAGCAGATCACCCACAAGATGTTGTCCAATGCCATCGAGAAAGCGCAGATGAAGATTGAGAACAATAACTACGGCATCCGTGAGAACCTGCTAAAGTACGACGAGGTGAACAACGAGCAGAGAGAGATCATCTACGCCGAGAGAAGAAAGGTTCTGGACGGCGGCAATATGAGGGATCTGATCCTGAAGATGATCACCGACATTGTGGAGAACGCCGTGGACATGTGCATCTCCGACGAGCAGAACGCGGAGAAGTGGGATTTTAAGGAGTTGAACAGTCTGCTTCTGCCCATCGTTCCCCTGGAGCCCCTGGCTTACTCCGATGAGATCAAGGGCATGAAGAAGAACGAGCTGAAGCATGACCTGAAAGAGAAGGCCATCAAGCTTTACGAGGCCAAGGAGGCGGAGTTCCCGGACCAGGAGCAGATCCGTGAGATCGAGCGCGTGGTGCTGCTGAAGGTGATCGACAACAAGTGGATGTCCCACATTGACGATATGGATCAGCTTCGTCAGGGCATCGGCCTTCAGGCTTACGGCCAGAGAGATCCTCTGGTGGAGTACAAGATGAGCGCTTATGAGATGTTTGAGGGAATGACGGCGGCGATCCAGGAGGATACAGTCCGCATCCTGATGCACATCCGGGTGGAGCAGAAGGTGGAGAGAGAGCCGGCGGCCAAGGTCACCGGAACCAACAAGGATGTGAGTTCCGTGGCGGAGCCGAAGCGCCGGGAGACCAAAAAGATCTACCCCAATGATCCCTGCCCCTGCGGAAGCGGCAAGAAATATAAGCAGTGCTGCGGCAGAAAACTGTTTCAGAACTGAGAACCGGTAAAAGCGGCGGGCCCGAAATGAGCCCGCCGCGGCAGTAAAAGTAACAGTCCGGATTTTTCCGGACTGCTGCAATATAAAAATGAAAGAAGGTGACATTAGTGGTCGAGCTTGATCAGTTCAAGTACAAATTATCAACATTTCAGAAACCATTAGTGGAAGTGAGGGATTCACTTTGACCTGGATAACAAGGTCAAACGAATCGCGGAATTAGACAAGTATATGGAGGAACCGGATTTCTGGAACGATCCGGAACGCTCCACCAAACTGATGAAGGAGGCAAAGAACCTTAAGGACACAGTGGAGGGATTCCGGAAGCTGGAGAGTGACTATGAGGAGATCGGCCTGCTCATCGAGATGGGAAATGAGGAAAACGACGCTTCAGTGATCCCGGAGATTGAGGAGATGTTAAAGACTTTCGAGGAGAAACTGGAGAGTCTGCGCATCAGCACCCTGCTGTCCGGACAGTACGACAGCGCCAACGCCATTCTGCGGCTGAACGCAGGTGCCGGCGGCACGGAGTCCTGCGACTGGTGCGGTATGCTTTACCGCATGTACTGCCGGTGGGCGGACAGCAAAGGGTTTTCCACAGAAGTTCTGGACTATCTGGACGGAGAGGAAGCAGGCATCAAATCAGTGACGGTTCAGATCAACGGGGAGAACGCCTACGGCTATCTCCGGTCTGAGCACGGCGTTCACCGTCTGGTGCGGATCTCGCCCTTCAACGCGGCGGGAAAACGGCAGACCTCTTTTGTATCCTGCGATGTGATGCCGGATATTGAGGAGGATCTGGATGTGGAGATCGATCCTGACGATCTGCGGATCGATACCTACCGGTCCAGCGGCGCCGGCGGCCAGCACGTCAACAAGACGTCCTCCGCCATCCGCATCACCCACATTCCCACGGGAATCGTGGTGCAGTGCCAGAATGAGAGATCTCAGTTCCAGAATAAAGACAAGGCCATGCAGATGCTGAAGGCTAAACTGTACATGCTGAAGCAGCAGGAGAACGCGGAGAAGCTCTCAGATATCCGCGGGGATGTGAAGGAGATCGGCTGGGGAAGCCAGATCCGCTCCTATGTGCTGCAGCCTTATACTATGGTAAAGGATCACCGCACCGGCTGCGAGAGCGGCAACGCCCAGGCAGTGCTGGACGGCGGCCTGGATCCCTTTATCAGCGCCTACTTAAAGTGGCAGAGCCTGGGCGGAAAGCCCCAGGACGACGGCAGCGAGATGTAAGACGGCTTGAGGAACCCTGACCGTCCAGCTTCATACAGAAAGAGGTTCTATGAAAGACAAAAGCAAATACTTTGTGGTAAAGCAGAAGGCGGTTCCGGAAGTGCTGCTGAAGGTGGTGGAGGCCAAGCGGCTGCTGGAGTCGGAACAGGCCATGACCATCCAGGAGGCTGCGGATCGGGTAGGCATCAGCAGAAGCTCCTTTTACAAATATAAAGATGATATTTTCCCATTTTACGACAATACCAAGGGGAAGACAGTCACTCTTGTGATCCAGATGGATGACGTACAGGGCTGTCTGGCCAGAATTCTGGGCCATGTGGCCGCCTATAAGGCCAATATTCTCACCATTCATCAGAGCATCCCGGTCAACGGCGTTGCCACGGTGACCCTCAGCGTGGGGGTGGGAGTGCAGACCGGGGATGTGTCGGGCCTGGCGGAGGAGATTCAGGATATGCCGGGGATCCACTATGTAAAGATCCTGGCAGGAGAGTAGATATGGGTGGGCAGATCGCCGCTTTGTTCCAGAAAGCGGGCATTCCCTGCCTGTTTCACCTGGTGACAGGCGCTTACTGCCCCGGCTGTGGGGGAACCCGGGCCGCGAAAGCCCTGGTGACCGGTCATATTTTTCAGAGCCTTCGGTACAATCCGGTGGTATTTTATGGGGCGGCTGTGGCTGCGGCGTTCGGCCTGGCCTGGCTGTACTGCCGGCTGCGCAGGCGGCCGGCCCCTGGGTTTCGCCAGGTGGAAGTGTTTCTGTACGGCGGGCTGATCCTGGCTTTTGCAAACTGCATTTTTAAAAATTACATGCTGTTTGTGAAGGGGGTGGATCTGCTCTCCTGACCGGGCAGAAAAAGAGGCGGAACTGAAAAAACGCAAACCTCCGTGCCCGCTAACGCGGACACCACGAACCATGAAAGCCCTCGGATCGCTCCGTGCTGCGCACTCATGCGATCCGACCTGCATTCGCAATCCGGCCTGCCGGGCTTTCACAGTAAAAAACAGCAGAGGCTGCCGGCAAATGCCGTGGCGGTGCCTCTGCTGTTTTCGATTAAAGGGAAGGAAGATTCCCGCTGTTTACGCTGTCCAGGAACTGCTGGAGCAGCTGATTGTACTGGGGACCCAGGGTGGGGTTGGGAAGAATAACCTGATATACAAACATGACCATGGAAAAAGTGATCAGGCTGAAAACAATGCCGGCCGCGGAAGCGATCAGTCCCGCCACTGCCTGGGGCATAAAATGCTTATCGTTCTGTACTCTGGAAATCAGCGCGAGAGTGATGCCGATCATGCCTAAAGGGAACTGAACCAGAGGCGTAAAACAAAAGAGAATGGAAGCCGCGCCGGCAAGAACGGAGCAGAAAGCAAGCTGTGCCGCCGGATTTCCGGAATTCTTTTTAGGATTCATTTTTATCCTCCGTAAGACATAAAGATAAATCTGCCGGCCCTGAAGCGGACCGTCTAACTTTTTCATATTAACACGAATCGGCGGGAATGTCCAGCCGGCAGAAAGAATCTCTGGACAAGAGCGTGTAGGAGTACAATACATCTTGGACAGTTGAAAAAAAGGGATGAAGGATAGGGCCTCATCGGTTAAAGTTGGAGCTGTGGACAACAACTTGACGAGAGGGGGCCATATCCTTCATGAGCAAGAGTATAACA
>DXFM01000028.1 GCA_019114465.1 Candidatus Lachnoclostridium avicola | reverse complement strand
ACATGCCTGTGGCCGCTCGTGAGGCCAGCCTGTACTCCGGCCTGACCCTGGCGGAGTACTACCGGGATATGGGATACCATGTGGCCATCATGGCCGACTCCACCTCCCGCTGGGCGGAGGCCTTGAGAGAGCTCTCCGGCCGTCTGGAGGAGATGCCGGCGGAGGAAGGCTTCCCGGCCTACCTGGCTTCCCGGCTTTCCGCCTTCTACGAGAGAGCCGGAATGATGCAGAATTTAAACGGCACGGAAGGTTCCGTCTCCATTATCGGAGCCGTATCTCCCCAGGGAGGCGATTTCTCCGAGCCTGTAACCATGAACACCAAGCGTTTCGTTCGCTGTTTCTGGGGACTGGACAAGAACCTGTCCTACGCCAGACACTTCCCGGCCATCCAGTGGCTCACCAGCTACTCCGAGTATCTGACGGACCTGGCGCCCTGGTACACAGAGCATGTGGACAAAAAGTTTGTGGATTACCGCAACCGGCTCATGTTCATCCTGACCCAGGAGAGCAGCCTGCTGGAGATCGTCAAGCTGATCGGCAGCGACGTCCTCCCCGACGATCAGAAGCTGATCCTGGAGATCGCCCGGGTGATCCGGGTGGGCTTCCTTCAGCAGAACGCCTTCCACGCCGACGACACCTGCGTGCCCATGTCCAAGCAGTTTAAGATGATGGAGATCATCCTCTACCTCTACCAGAAGTCCCGGGCCCTGATCTCCATGGGAATGCCCATGTCCGTGCTGAAGGAGGATCCCATCTTCGACAAGGTGATCGCCATGAAATACGACATTCCCAACAACAAGCCGGAAATGTTTGACGACTATAAAAAGATGATTGACAAGTTCTACGATGACGTCGTAGAGCGCAACGCGTAAAGGAGGTGCCTGTGATGGCAGTGGAATATTTAGGCCTGAGCAAGATCAACGGTCCTCTTGCCGTGCTGGAAGGCGTCCGCGGAGCCGCATACGACGAGATCGTGGAGATGACCGTAAACGGCTCCGAGCCCAGGCTTGGACGAATTATCGAAATTTATGACGACCGCGCCGTGATCCAGGTGTACGAAGGCACCGACGGCATGGCCCTGAGAAACACCCATACCCGTCTGACGGGCCATCCCATGGAGATCGGCGTTTCCGAGGAGATGCTGGGGCGCACTTTCAACGGAATCGGCGTGCCCATTGACGGCCTGGGAGACATTGAGCCGGACAAAATGCTGGATGTCAACGGAAAGCCCTTAAACCCCGTCTCCCGGGAATATCCCAGAAACTATATCCGCACCGGAATCTCCGCCATTGACGGCCTGACCACCCTGATCCGCGGACAGAAGCTGCCCATTTTCTCCGGAAACGGCCTTCCCCACGATCAGCTGGCAGCCCAGATCGTCCAGCAGGCGTCCCTGGGAGACGATTCCGACGAGAAATTCGCCATCGTGTTCGCCGCCATGGGCGTCAAATACGACGTGGCCGATTTCTTCCGCCGTACCTTCGAGGAGAGCGGCGTGTCCGATCACGTGGCCATGTTCATCAACCTGGCCAACGACCCGGTGGTGGAGCGTCTGATCACTCCGAAAATCGCCCTGACCCTGGCGGAGTATCTGGCGTTTGAAAAAGAGATGCACATTCTGGTGATTCTGACGGATATGACATCCTTCGCCGAGGCCATGCGTGAGGTCTCCTCCTCCAAGGGAGAGATCCCGTCCAGAAAAGGATATCCCGGCTATCTCTACAGCGAGCTGGCGGCCATCTACGAGCGCGCCGGCATTGTGGCGGGAAAGAACGGATCCGTGACCCAGATCCCCATTCTGACCATGCCCAACGATGACATCACCCACCCCATCCCGGACCTGACCGGCTACATCACCGAGGGCCAGATCGTGCTGGACCGCACCCTTCAGGGGCAGTCCATTTATCCGCCCATCAACGTACTGCCCAGCCTGTCCCGTCTGATGAAGGACGGCATCGGAGAAGGCTTTACCAGAAAGGACCACCAGGACGTGGCCAACCAGCTCTTCTCCTGCTACGCGAAAGTGGGCGACGCCAGAGCCCTGGCCTCCGTCATCGGCGAGGATGAGCTGTCCCCCACGGACAAGAAGTACCTGGAGTTCGGAAAAGCCTTTGAGGAGCGGTTCATCGGCCAGGATCCCCACGAAAACCGGACCATCATCGACACCCTGAACATTGGATGGGAACTCCTGAGAATGCTGCCCAGGGAGGAGCTGGACCGGATCGACACCAAGATCCTGGATGAATTCTACGCCCCGGCGGACGAGAAAGCTGCCGACGCAGAAGGCTGAGTCACATTCCGGCGGGGAAACGCCTGCCGGAATTGTTTGAACAGGAGGAAATTTCATGAATCCAAATACATTTCCAACAAAAGGAAATTTAATCCTGGCAAAGAACTCCCTGGCTCTGGCCACCCAGGGCTACGGCCTGATGGACAAAAAAAGAAGCATTCTTCTGCGGGAACTGATGGATCTGATCGACCAGGCGAAGGACATTCAGTCTGAGATCGACACCACATTCACGGAGGCCTACAAGGCCCTGCAGAAGGCCAACATCGAGCTGGGCATCAATTACGTCCAGGAGATCAGCGCATCCGTCCCCGTGGAAAACGGCATCCGCATCAAAGCCAGGAGCATTATGGGAACGGAGATTCCCCTGGTACAATACGAGCCGGAGCCCCTGAACCTCACCTACGCCTACTACAGCACCAGGGAATCCCTGGACGAGGCCAGGGCAAAGTTCCAGAAGGTGAAGGAACTGACCATCAAGCTGTCCATGGTGGAAAATTCCGCCTACCGTCTGGCCAACAACATCAAAAAAACCCAGAAAAGGGCCAACGCCCTGAAAAATATCACCATCCCCATGTACGAGACCCTCACCAAAGACATCACCAACGCACTGGAGGAAAAAGACCGGGAGGAATTTACCCGGCTGAAGGTGATCAAACGGATGAAGGAAAAAGGCGCGTGACCCGCGCCTTTTCTTTGTCTCTTCCGCCTGATGCGGTTCTGTGCTAAAATAGAGCTAATTTACTGAAATGAAAGGATGTAACTGCCATGAAAATACTGCACCGGCTGCTGGGTATCCTGTGCGCCTTCTGCCTGATGATTGTGCTTCTTATCACTTCTGTGGAAGCGGTGACCTACTGGACTCCCGGCTATTATGAGCATGAATATGAAAAATACAACGTAACAGAGGCAGTCCACATGGAGATGGACGACCTGCTGGAGGTCACCGACCAGATGATGGCCTACCTGCGGGGAGACCGGGAAGACCTCCACGTGATGACGGTGGTGAACGGCCAGCCCAGGGAGTTTTTCAATGACCGGGAGATCGCCCATATGGAGGACGTGAGAGGATTGTTTCTGGGGGCTATCGCCCTGCGCCGGATCTGCGCCGCGGCTGCCGTGGTCTGCGTGGCCCTCATGTTTGCGCTGAAAGCGGATGTGAAGCGGCTGCTTCCCCGGATGCTCTGTGTGGGCACCGGCCTGTTTTTCCTGATGGCGGCTGCCGTGGGGCTTCTCATCGCCTCGGACTTTTCCAGGTACTTCATCGTCTTCCACCACATTTTCTTCAACAATGACCTGTGGATTCTCAACCCGGCCACGGACCTGCTCATCAACATCGTGCCGGAGCCTTTTTTCGCGGACACCGCTTTCCGGATCGGCGTGACTTTCGGCCTGTCCGTCCTGGTGCTTTTCGCTGTCTGCCTGTTCTTCTCCCTGCGGAAGCGGCAGGGGTGAGTCCTGGGGAAAATGCCTTTACTTGTCCCTCAAAATAGAATATACTGTATAAAGTAACTCTGAAGTCGACGATCAAAATTTTTTATATGGAGCTTCCTTATTTTATGAAACGTATATTCCCTATTTTTCTGAGCATTCTGCTGATTCTGGGCCTCTTCCCGGCGCCGGCCTACGCCGCCCCGGACTGGCCCTCCAACATTTCCATCGAAGCGGACGGCGGCGCGGTTATGGACGCCGATTCCGGAGCCGTGCTTTTCGGAAAAAATCTTCATGAAACCTATTATCCGGCCAGCATCACCAAGGTGCTGACCGCTCTTGTCGTACTGGAAAACTGCGACCTGAACGAAGAAGTGACCTACTCCTACGACGCCGTCTACAACGTGGAGAGCGGCAGCAGCAACGCCGGTCTGGACGAGGGGGACGTGCTCACAGTTCGGGATTCCCTGTACGCCATGCTCCTCCAATCCGCCAACGAGGCAGCCAACGCCCTGGCAGAGCATGTGGCCGGTTCCAGGGAAGCCTTCGCGGAGATGATGAACGAAAAAGCGGCGCAGCTGGGCTGTCAGGACAGCCATTTCGCCAATCCCAGCGGGCTCAACGATGAAAACCACTATACCTCCGCCTACGATATGGCCCTGATCTGTCAGGCGGCCATCAAGAACCCCACCTTCCTGGAGATCGACGGAGCCAGGTACTATGACCTTCCCCCCACGAAAAATTACCCGGAGGGATCCACGGTTTACGCCCATCACGCCATGCTTCTGCCCAGCCGCTCCGACTACTATGAAGGGGCCTTCGGCGGCAAGACCGGCTACACCTCCCTGGCGGGAAACACTCTGGTCACATTTGCCTCCAGAAACGGCATGACCCTGGTGGCGGTGGTGTTGAACGGCCACCAGACCCACTATTCCGACACAAAAGCCATGCTGGATTTCGGCTTTTCCAATTTCCAGACTTCCAGGATCTCCGACCTGGACAGCCGCTTCTCCTCCCTGGGAAGCGACATGTCCATCGCCGGCCTTCCCACGGGGGATCTGTCCGGGCTGGCTCTGGAGGAAGGGATGATCACTCTCCCCCTCACCTCATCCATCTCCGACGCTGACGTGTCCGTCACCTATGACCTGGGTGAGAGGGCCCCGGACAATGCCATTGCCCAGGTGCAGTACACCTACAACGACCGGGTGATCGGCTCCGCCTATCTGCTGAACCGGATCGGGGAGGCCCAGGAGACCACCATCACCCTTCCGGAAACCACAGCAGCTGACAGCGGAACCTCCGGCTCCTCTGCAGACGGCGAAACTCCTGCCGCGGGAGATTCCGGCGCTGAGGCTCCGTCCCCGGCCCAGAGCGCGGACGGCGGCAGCAGCTCCGCCCCTGACAGCCAGAACAGCGGTTCCGGCTCCCAGGGAAGTACCGGCGGATTTGCGATTCCCTCTGTGGTGTGGATCGCTCTGGCCGTGGCTGTGGTGATCGCCGCCGCGGCGGGCGCCGTCATTTATCTGAACATCCAGCGGCAGCGCCGGGAGGAAGAGCGCCGGCGCCGGCAGGAACGCCGCCACCAGCGGCTGCGGGAAATCGGCGTATCCGACGAGGAGTTCGAACAGATGATGGCCGCCAGAAAAGCGGCCAGACAGGCTGACCGCGGCGACCGGAAAAGCAAACGCTGACAGGCAGGAGGAGGTTTTATGAAGCACCACCGGAAAAAACCCATGGACAAAAAGACCCTGCTTGACAACATCCTGGTCACTTCCCTGATTCTGGGAGTGACCACAGCAGGGTCTTTCGCCTTTTTCAAACTCACCGGCAGCTCCGGCAATATCCAGACCTTTTACATTCTGGCGGTGGTGTTCATCGCCAGATTCACCACAGGATATGTGCCCGGGATCGTCGCCTCCTTTCTATCCGTAATCTTTGTAAATTTTATTTTCACCTATCCCTATTTCGCCCTGTCCTTCTCCGCCACCGGTTATCCCGTCACCTTTGTGGCCATGATGATCATCGCCAGCCTTACCAGCATGACCACCACCCACTTAAAGGAGAAAAACCGGATCTTAAATAAACAGGAAAAACTACTGATGGAGGCGGAAAAAGAGAAAATGCGGGCCAATCTGCTTCGGGCCATCTCCCATGACCTGCGCACTCCCCTCACCGGAATCATCGGCGCCAGCTCCACCTATCTGGAAAACAGCAGCTCCCTGTCCCCGGAGGAGAAGAACCGGCTGGTGAAAACCATCTACGACGATTCCAACTGGCTGCTCCACATGGTGGAGAACCTGCTCTCCGTCACCAGGATCCGCCAGACAGACGCCCACGTCTCCAAATCCCTGGAACCTCTGGAGGAAGTAGTGTCAGAGGCCGTATCCCGGTTTAAGAAACGCTTTCCCGACGCCAGGGTCCGGGTGACCATCCCCCAGGATTTTATCATGGTCCCCATGGACCCCACCCTCATCGAGCAGGTGATCATCAACCTCCTGGAAAACGGCGTCTACCACAGCGGTTCCACAGAACCCCTGGAGCTGACTGTCTCAACAGAGGACGGCCAGGCGCAGTTTCAGGTGAGGGATCACGGCCACGGCATCCGGGAGGACCTTCTTCCCCACATTTTCGACGGCTATGCCGACACCCCCACCTCCTCCGGAGATTCCCGCAAGGGGATGGGAATCGGCCTCTCCATCTGCAAAACCATTATTCTGGCCCACGACGGAAATATCTGGGCGGAGAACCTGCCGGACGGCGCCATGTTTACTTTTACACTTCCACTAGGAGATGAACCTTATGAGTCATAAGCTGACTGTCGTAATCATTGAAGACGAGAAAAACATATGCACCTTCATTGAAACCACTCTGGCCAACCACGATTACAAGGCGGTATCCGCCTACACGGGAAAAGAGGGAATTTCCTGCATCGCCTCCCTCTGCCCGGACGTGGTCCTCCTGGACCTGGGTCTTCCCGACATTGACGGAATCGACGTGATCCGCAGCGTGCGGGAATTCTCCTCCGTTCCCATCCTGGTGATCTCCGCCCGTTCTGAGGAGAACGAGAAGGTGGCGGCACTGGACGCCGGGGCGGACGACTACATTACCAAACCCTTCGGGACCTCCGAGCTGATGGCCAGGATCCGCACAGCCCTGCGCCACAGCCAGATGTCCGCCACCGCCTCCCGTACCGGCGGCTCCGTCTACAAAAGCGGAGATCTGACCATCGACTTTGACCGGCGGCTGGTAACCATCGGGGGAAAAGATATCCATCTGACCCAGATCGAGTACAAGCTGGTATCGCTCCTGGCTCTGAACGCCGGCCGGGTTCTGACCTACGATTTCATCATCAACCATATCTGGGGGCCCTACGCCGACAGCAACAACCAGATCCTTCGGGTCAACATGGCCCACATCCGCCGGAAAATGGAAGAAAATCCCGCCGACCCCAAGTACATCAGCACAGAGATCGGCGTGGGCTACCGGATGCGGGAACCGGACAACTGATGTCTGAAATATGTGCAGAAGCAAAAAACGCAGCCCACAGCGGGCATTGAGAAGGCGGGCCCGGTCAGGCCCGCCTTCTCAATGGTTTCCGATTCTATGAGAATATCCCTCAGATCTTCACCGCCAGCTTGTACGCCGTGTGGAACGCGTCAAAGATCTTTCCCGGCTTCACGGCGTCGCCGATGAGATATGCCTTCTTCCCGTCCGCCAGCAGTTCCTCGTAAAGACTCTGCCTGGCTTTCAGGCCCACTGCAATTACCACTGTGTCCGCAGGGATGGAGCGCTCTCCTTTTCTCATCTTCACCGTGATCTCCTTCTCCCCGATCTTCTCCAGGCGGGCGTCTGTGTACACGGCCATGCCTGCCCCGGCGATTCGCTCCTGGTAGGCCATGCAGTCTGTGGCAGCCACTCCGTTCATGATCTCCGGCAGCATCTCCACCAGGGATACCCCATGTCCCTGCTCTGCCAGCCAGATGGCCGTTTCCGTGCCGATCAGGCCGCCGCCGATCACCGCGACCGTTCCCTCCGCCTTCTTTGAGCCGTTAAGAACCTCCAGGGCGCTCATCACATGAGCCTGCTCCGCCCCGGGAACATGAAGCTCCGCCGGAGCGCTTCCAGTAGCACAGATCACCGCGTCAAAATCTTTCAGATCCTCTGCCTGTGCCCTCTTTTTCACCACCGGAATCCCCAGCTTTTCGATCTGGCAGATCTGATACTTCATCAGAGGCCGGATATCCGCCTTAAACTCCGGGACAGATGCCTCATGGAGCAGACCTCCCAGCTCTTTCTCCTCAAACAGAGTCACGTCATGGCCTCTCAGACGGCATACCCTGGCCGCCTCCATACCTGCCGGGCCGCCGCCCACCACAGCAATTTTTTTCGGTTCCGCCGCCGGCTCAATCTCCAGCTCTCCTTCCCGGCTGATGGTGGGATTTACCGCACAGGTAATGGCCTTATACTGGAAAAAGGTTCTCTCCAGACACCCCTCGTTGCAGCGGATGCAGGGGCGGATATCCTCCGGATGTCCTTCCTCCGCCTTCTTCGGCCACTCCGGATCAGCCCAGAGAGGACGTCCCAGACCCACAAAATCCCCCTTTCCGGAGGCGATGATATCCTCTGCATACTCCGGCAGGGTGATGGATCCGGAAGCGATCACCGGCACATGAACCGCCTTCTTGACAGCCTCCGCCGCCCATACATTGTGGCACACCTCAATGGCCATGGGGGACACCTGATGAATCATGGTATTGTGGTCGCCGCCGGAAATGTGGAAGGCGTCAATTCCCTCCTTCTCCAGCACCTTCGCCAGAGCGATGGTATCGTCAATGGTAAAGCCGTCCGGCTCATAATCCGTGCCGCTGAGACGAATGGTCACCGGAAAATCCGGTCCCACTTTCTTTCTCACATCCCTGACGATCTCCACATAAATCCGCATCCGGTTTTCCAGGGAGCCGCCGTACAGATCTGTTCTGTGGTTGGTGCAGGGCGAGAAGAAGTTGGTGAGCAGATAGCCGTGGGCACCGTGAATCTCCACCAGCTCAAAGCCCGCTGTCTTCGCCCGCAGGGCGGCGTCTCCGAACGCGTGGACAATGTCCTGGATCTCCTCAATGGTCAGCTCCCTGGGCACCGCCTGCACACCGTATTTTTCCCACAGCATGGGCCACGGAATGGCCGATGGGGCGCAGATGGGCTGGGTTCCCAGGAATTTCTGCCGGCCGCAGTGTTCGATCTGAATGGCCGGGACCGCTCCCTGCTCCTTGATGTTTTCCGCCAGCCAGGTAAGCCCCGGAATATGTTCATTATCAGAGATGCCCAGATGACAGTGAGCCGATTTGGCTCCAATATCATCCACATACGCGTACTCCACGATGATCATTCCCGCTCCGCCGGCCGCCTCATGGCGTTAATAGCGGATCAGCCGCTCCGACACCGTGCCGTCTTTATTGCTCATTCCGGAGGACTGAGGCGCCTTCATAATCCTGTTTTTCAAAGTCAGGTTTCCGATTTTTCCCGGTGAAAATAAGTTTGGATATAAGTTTGACATCTAACTCCCTCCTTCATCTTTCTATCTGTCTTCATTATAAATTTAACAATCTTAATATTCTGTATCTTGCGATACAGACAAAAATATTTTATAATTGTTCTATATTTTTAATTAATTAAGAAATTTAATCGGAGATGATCAAGGATATGTCAGATAATAATATTCATTTTACTTTAAAAGACCAGTTAAAAAAGTATCGTCACTTATTTCAGAAGCACTTCCAGACAGAGCACTTTCCCGCGGGAACCACCTTCAACATCAACGGCTTTGCCGCAAGCCATCCTTATTTTCTGCTGAGCGGCACTGTCTACGTCTACACTACCAGTATTTCCGGCCAGGAGCGGCTCATCGGCATCCATGAGCGGAACACCATCTTCAATCTGGACAGCTTCCGCAAAAAAACGGAGGCCACGGTGACTACCCGGGCCCAGACGAATGTTTCCACGCTGTCCTTTACCCTGGATGACCTGGACCCTCTCCTCCGGGAAGAGCCGGACCTGTACAGGGATCTTCTGCTCTACACCGCCGACGTGCTGCGCCTGATGTGCTACGACGCCACGGAACAGAGCGTGCATAATGTCCGGACACGGCTGATCAATTTTTTCCTGCTCTACATAAAAGACAGGGACACCCCTGTGGTGCCCCTGTCCCAGGAACGCCTTGCCGCCGCCATCAACGCCTCCCGCGTCCAGGTGGCCCGCGTCTGCTCTGACCTGAAAAAAGAAGGGCTGATCCTGACGGGGAAGCGCCAGATCACCATCCCCAGCCGGGAAGCCCTGGCCCGGTCAACCCGTCATTCCTAAAGCTTCTTTCCGCTCTTTCCAAATTTCTTCTTCCGGAAGAAGGGAATTCTGGACGCGGCGGCTTCCGCCCGTCCTTTTCCCTCCTTCTGATACTCGCGGATGGTCTCGTCCAGACGCTTGAACCGTTCCTCCGCCTTCTCGTCGCCCACCCGGAGCAGGTACTCCAGCTCCTTCGTCACCCGGTCGTTGACCAGAGCGCTGATATCCTGGCTCAGCTGCTCGTTGTTGTGTTCCAGGGCCCGTCCGATAATATGGTTCATAATCTCCTGGAACTGCTCCATTTTTTCCTCTGCCGTCAGCACAGAAGGGCTGTTTCCCTCCTCCACCACCTGCAGGGCCTGTCCATCCTTTCCCATAGCGCTTTCCCGGAGCGCAGCTGCCGCGTCACCAAGCATTTCGTCCGACAGCTCCTCCTTTCCCTCCTCCATCATTTTGTCCAGAGCACTCTTTATGGCTTTCAGCTGATATCCCTTTTCCTTCAGCTCTTTAATCTGCTTAAACAGGCGGATATGAAATTCCGTATAATACCGGTGTCCCATCTCATTGCGCGGGATTTTAAGATCCAGCTCGTCCTCCCAGTAGCGGAGTACGTGAGATTCCACATCCACCTTCTTAGACGCATCTGAAATCAGATAATGTATCTCGTTCATTGCAAATCCTCTCCTTTAGTCGGCAATATTTCACATCTACTTATATGTTATGTGCCCCGGCTCAGGAATATGACAAAAATTCTGAAGGCAGTTTTTTTCTGTCTCAGGGCCGCCTCGTTTCCTGCAAAATAAAAAAGACCCCGCATAAGGGTCTTTTTATTCAGGCCGAAAGCCTCAGCTTCTGGCCATATTGGCAAATTTCGTGTACTCCGGCATCCACACCAGATTGATGGTGCCGATGGGGCCGTTTCTCTGCTTGGCGATGATCACCTCAGCCACATTGGGATTTTCCGTATCCTTATTGTAATAATCGTCCCGGTAGAGGAACATTACCACATCCGCGTCCTGCTCGATGGCTCCCGACTCTCTCAAGTCCGAGAGCATGGGCCGGTGGTCCGTTCTCGTCTCACAGGCCCGGCTCAGCTGAGACAGGGCGATCACCGGGGCGTTCAGCTCCCTGGCCAGGGCCTTTAAGGAACGGGAAATCTCTGAGATCTCCTGCTGCCGGCTCTCACTGTGCTTTCCGCTGCCGCTCATCAGCTGAAGATAGTCGATAATCACCAGATCCAGACCGCTCTCCAGCTTCTTTTTCCTGCATTTGGAGCGCAGCTCGGAAATGGAGATTCCCGGCGTGTCGTCGATGGTCAGGGCCGAGTTTCCGATGATTCCGATACCTTCCACCACCGCGTCCCAGTCCGCGTCCGTCAGCGTGCCGGTCCGCAGCTTCTGGGAGTCCACATTGGACTCCATGGCCAGCATACGATTTACCAGCTGCTCCTTCGACATCTCCAGGCTGAAAATCATACAGGGCCGTTTCTTCTTCACCGCCACATAATCCACCAGATTTAACACGAAGGCCGTCTTTCCCATGGACGGGCGAGCGGCGATCAGGATAAAGTCTGACGGCTGCATGCCGGAAGTCTTATAGTCCAGATCAATAAAGCCGGTGGGAATTCCTGTCACCGTGTCCTTGGTCTTGGAAGCGATCTCAATCTTTTCCAGCACATTTAAGGCCACCTGACGGATGGGGACAAAATCGCCTCCCGTCCTGGACTGAAGCAGGTCAAACACCGCTTTCTCCGTGTGAGCCAGAATGTCTTCCAGCTTCTCCTTGCCGGCATAGCAGGTGTTGGCGATCTCCTCGTTGACCCGGATCAGCTTGCGCAGCATGGATTTCTCCCGGACGATCTCCGCGTAAGCCCGCACGTTGGCGGAGGTGGGAACGGTGGTGATAATATCCCGCAGAGTCTCCAGGCTGGCCACCTCCGGCGGCACGTCCTTCTCCTTCAGACGATTCTGAAGGTTGATCACGTCCACCGCCTGGCCTTCATTGAACAGCTCCACCATGCACTGAAACATGACGCCGTACTGGCGCTGGTAAAAATCATCCTCTGTGACGATCTCGGAAGCCGCAATGATCGCGTCCCTGTCCATGAGCATGGCGCCGATCACCGACTGCTCCGCCTCTATGCTGTGGGGCTGAACCCGCTTTAACAGAGCGTCATTCTCCGCTGCCATCTGTCATCACCTACGCCTCTACAACCTTTACGGTCAGCTTCCCGGTCACATCCTTGTGGAGCTTTACGGGAACTTCATGGTTTCCAAATGTCTTGATCGCTTCCGGAAGCACCAGCTTCTTCTTGTCGATCTCCAGATTCAGCTGATCCTTCGCCGCCGCCGCGATCTCCTTTCCGGAAACGGAACCGAAGGCCTTTCCGCCCTCTCCCGCCTTCATGGTCAGAGTCACGCTCATTCCCTCCAGCTTCGCCGCCAGCTCTTTTGCCGCCGCCAGCTGCTCCGCCGCGATCTTCTCCGCGTTGGCCTTCTGGAGCTTTAAGTCATTTAAATTCTTCGCCGTAGCCTCCACGCCCAGCTTCTTCTTTAAAATGAAGTTTCTGGCATAGCCGTCGTTCACATTTACAATCTCGCCCTTCTTTCCCAGGGACTTTACATCTTCCAATAATACTACCTGCATGTTATGAAATATCTCCTTTCTCCATCATGGCCCGGAGCACGTCTTTTAACTTCTCCCTGGCCTGATCCGCTGTCATATCCTTTAACTGGGCGCCGGCAATGGTCCTGTGGCCGCCTCCTCCCAGCTTTTCCATCACCACCTGTACATTCACCTCATCGATGGACCGGGCGCTGACATAGATAATGCCGTTAAAGGGCGTCAGCACAAATGTCGCCTTCATGCCGATGATATTGAGCAGCTCGTTGGCTGCCTGGGCCCCGATGATGGTGGGACTTTCAATACCTTCCGCGGGACATTCTGAGATGGCAAAGCAGTCCATGAAGATCTCCGCGTTGCTGATGGTGCGGGCCCTGGCCTTGTAGTCGGCCATGTTGTCCCGGAACATCTTTCTCACCCGGGTCACATCCGCCCCGTTCCGGCGCAGGTAAGCGGCGGCCTCAAAGGTCCTCACGCCTGCCTGGTTGGTGAAATTATTGGTGTCAATGACGATGCCCGCATACATGGCGTCCGCCTCCGCCGACTTGATCTTGATGCCGTCGGCGATGTACTGAAGCACCTCCGCCACCATCTCACAGGTGGAGGATGCGTAGGGCTCCACGTAGGAGAGCACCGCATTGGTGATGATCTCGCTGCTCTGACGGTGGTGGTCCAGCACCACAATGGTCTTCACCGCCTGCAGAAGCTCCGGCGCGTCTGCAATGCTGGGCCGGTTCACATCCACCACCACCAGCATGGTGTTGGGATCCGCCAGCTCCAGAGCATCCTTCGTTTTAATAAACATATCCTCCGGATATTCGCTGCTTCCTGTAAAGCGCTCTATCATGGGGCGCACGGAGGAAGTGATGTCGTTGAACACGATGTTGGCCTTCTTGTTCATGGCCATGGCGATGCGGTAGATGCCGATGGCCGCTCCCAGGGAGTCGATATCTCCCATCTTGTGGCCCATAATCAGCAGCCGGTCCTTCGTCTCCATCAGCTCCCGCAGGGCGTGGGCCTTCACCCTGGCCTTTACCCTGGTGGCCTTCTCCGTCTGCTGGGATTTGCCGCCGTAGTACTGAATGTGGGTTCCGTCCTTGATCACCGCCTGGTCTCCGCCCCGTCCCAGGGCCATATCGATGGCCGTCCGGGAAAATTCGTAGTTCTGCATGTAGGTCTCCCCGTTCATGCCCAGACCGATGCTCAGGGTCACTGCCATCTCATTGCCGATATTGACGGTCTTTACCTCCTCAAGGATGGAAAAACGATTCTCCCGGAGCGTCTCCACGTATTTCTGCTTGATGGCAAAAAAGTACTTGTCCTTCTCAATCTTCTTTACCACCCCGTACAGACTGGTAATGTACTTGCTGATCTTTCGGTCGATGAGGGCCGTCAGAAGGGAACGGCGCACCTCCTCCACGCTCTCCAATGCCTCGTCGTAGTTGTCCAGATAGATCAGGCCGCTGACCATCTTCTGGTCGTTGATCTCCTGCTCATACTGGAGCATGCGGGTCTCGTCAAACAGATAGACCGCAACCATTTTCTCCTGGGATTCGTCCAGCTCCAGTTCCTGCTCCTCATCCGGCTCCATGTTCATATCCACCGGACACAGATCCACCCGGAATTTCCGGTCCTCATAGGTGACGTGAATACAGCCCTTCTGCCCTGACGACAGGATCTCCCTCGTAATATCGGGGAACAGCACCGTCAGATTTTTCTTCGTCCCTTTCAGATCCGCTATGGTCTCCTGAAATTTCTGATTTTTCCACAGGATTCTGCCTTTCTCATCCGCCAGGGCATAGGGAAGGTTCATCTCCGACAGCAGGTGCTTCTGCACCCAGGAATAATCAGAGGAAAACTCCACCAGTCCGGCCAGCAGCCGCCGCTTTCTGTAAAAGTAAAGCCAGAGCGCGATTGCCACATAGACAGCCGTAAACCCGAACATGACCAGTCCCGCAATGGCGGAGAGCATCCCCACCACCAGATTCATCGCCACCACCAGGGCGGAGAGCAGGATCGGCCACTGCAGATAAATGCGCAGTTCACCCCTTACCTTTCGCTTCTCTTTCATATACACCTCACTGAAATGTATTTCTTCGCACAAAACTCCAATTTAACCCTTAGTATAGCATAAAAAGAGCCGTCCGTAAAGCCGCCCGGATTCCTGTTGCCCGCTCCGGCTCCTTATTGTATAATTACAAAAAGATTCTGCCACACTCTTAAAGATGCAGAATCAGAAAATAACACAAAGGAGGCCTTGATATGGAATATATTAGGCTTATCGGAATCCTGATCGTCATCGTGGGCTTTGCCCTGAAGCTGGATTCCATTCTGATCATCTTCCTGGCGGCTGTCACCACCGCTCTGGCCGGCGGCCTGGGCATCACCGGACTTCTGGACACCCTGGGAAGCAATTTTGTGTCCAACAGAAGTATGGCTATCTTCATCATCATTCTGTTTGTGACCGGAACTCTTGAGAGAAACGGCCTGCGGGAGGCCGCCGCCGCTTTCATCCGGAAATTTAAAAACGTGACCGCCGGAAAGCTGGTGTGCATCTACGGCGTCATGCGGTCCTTTTTCGGTGCCTTCAACGTAAACTTCGGCGGCGTCACCGGTTTTGTGCGGCCCGTGATCATGCCCATGGCAGAGGGCGCCATCTCCGAGGAAGGGGAAACTCCGGACGAAGATTACGTAGAAGAAATCAAGGGCATGACCTCCGCCATGGACAACATCGCCTGGTTCTTCTTCCAGGTTTTGTTTGTGGGCGGATCCGGCGGAATCCTGGTGCAGTCCACTTTAAGCGGTCTGGGCTATGAGGTGGAGCTCATCGACCTGGCAAAAGTCGAGATCCCCATCGCGTTCATCGCCCTGGTGATTGCCTGCGTCTATTTCACCCTCATGGACCGGAAGCTGCGGGCCAAATACTTAAAATCCAAAAAAGCAGAAAAATCCGGCAGCGCATCCGGAAAAAAGGAGGTTTAAACCATGGCTTTTTTTGCGGATCCGACCATCACTCTCAGCAATAAGCTGCTGGAGTGCGTCTACATCATCATCGGCCTGATCACCATCTATGCAGGCGTGAAAAATCTTCTGGACAAAGAAAATCCTTCCCGCTTCGGAACCTTTGTGTTCTGGACCTCCTTCGGCGTCGTGTGCGCCTTCGGCCACTGGCTGCCAGCCAGAGTGTCCGGCGCCCTGGTGGTCATCATGATCATCCCCGCCATTTTCAAGCGGGTAAAGGTGGGAAAACAGGATGTGCCGTCAAAGGAATACACCAAAAAGCAGTTTCAGAAGATCGGCATGAAAATCTTTATCCCCGCCCTGACCATGGGCGTGCTGTCCCTGCTCTTTGCCCTGTTTACGGACATCAGCGCCCTGGTGGGCGTGGCCTGCGGAGTGATCATCTCCGTTATCCTGCTCATGTGCTATTCCAAAGACAACAAGCCGGTGACCTTCCTGAAGGACTCTGAACGGCTTCTGTCCATGATGGGCCCCTTATGTATGCTTCCCCAGCTTCTGGGCGCTCTGGGCGGGGTATTCACCGCCGCCGGCGTGGGCGACGTCATCGGCCGGCTGGTGTCCGGCATTGTGCCTGAGGGCAATGTGACTGTGGGCATTATCGTGTTCGCCGTGGGAATGGCCATGTTCACCGCCATCATGGGCAACGCCTTCGGCGCCATCACCGTCATGACCATCGGCGTGGGCGCCCCCTGTATTCTGGCTTACGGCGCGGATCCCGTGGTGGTGGGCATGATCGCCTTAACCTGCGGCTACTGCGGCACTCTGCTGACCCCCATGGCGGCCAACTTCAACATTGTTCCCGTGGCGGTTCTGGACATGAAGGACCGGTTCGGCGTGATCAAAAAGCAGGCCCCGGTGGCAGTCATCATGCTGGTAATCCAGATCATTTACATGATCGCCCTTCACTAGGAAGCCGGAACCTTCCGGCTTTGCCTTGGGGCGGAACTGATTTTTCCATACTTTACCATCAGGAAAGGAGACTTTTTCTATGAAAATCTTAGTGACAGGCTTTGACCCCTTCGGAGGGGAAACCGTAAACCCGGCCTATGAGGCCGTAAAGCTGCTGCCGGACACCATCGGCGGCGCCCAGATTTTCAAGCTGGAGATCCCCACCGTGTTCTCCCTCAGCGGCCCCGCTGTGGAGGAGGGCATTAAAAAATATCAGCCGGACGTGGTTCTCTGCGTGGGACAGGCCGGCGGACGGGCCAGCATCAGCGTGGAGAAGGTGGCCATCAACTTTGTGGACGCCCGCATCCCGGACAACAACGGAGAGCAGCCCTTAGACGAGCCCCTTCAGGCAGACGGACCGGCCGCCTACTTCTCCACCCTTCCCGTGAAGGCCATGGTACAGCACGTGAAGGACGCGGGCCTGCCCTGCTACCTCTCCTTCACCGCCGGCACCTACGTGTGCAACAGCATTATGTACAACGTGCTCTACATGTGTGAGAAGCGCTATCCCGGCATCCGTGCCGGTTTCATCCACGTTCCCTACGCCTGCGGCCAGGTGATCGACAAGGCAAACACCACCCCGTCCATGCCCTTGGAGACCATCGCCAAATCCCTGGAATACGCCATCGAGGCCATCGCCATCGACCGGCAGGACAGCGGGGAGAGCGCCGGCGAGCTCCACTGACCGATCGTCAGTCCCCATGTCCGCTGACGCGGACACCGCGGACCAGACTTTCACAGTAAAAAATGTCAGGGCGTCTGACTGCAGCATCAGCACGCCCTGACATTTTTCTTTATCCTGTCATTTTCTTTACAGTGTCATTTCTTTTATAACGGTAAACTGGCGGACCCGCAACATTTATCCTAGCGGATCTCTGCTCCCGCCGGCATATCTTTCTCCGGGGTCATTAAGGACAGCTTTCCATCCCCGTCCTCGGCGCACAGCAGCATGCCTTCCGATACCATTCCCGCAAGCTTGGCCGGCTTTAAGTTGGTAACCACCATCACCTTCTTGCCCACCATCTCCTCCGGGGAGTAATCTGCCTTGATGCCGCTTAAGATCTGGCGCACCTGGCTGCCGATCTTCACTTTGCTGCACAGCAGCTTTTTGGACTTGGGCACCGCCTCGCAGGCGATGATCTCTCCCACCTGGAACTGGAGCTTCGCGAAATCGTCATAGGTGATCTCCGGCTTTGCCTCCACGTCAATCCCGTCGGAAGCCTCTTCTCCGGACTCTTTGCCGCCGTTCTGGCCGCCCGCAGCTTCTGCTTTCTTCTCCGCCTCCGCTCTCTGGGCCGCCTGCATAGCCTCCACCTTCTCCATAACTTCCTTCACGTCCACTCTGGCAAACAGGATCTCCGGCTTGTCCGTCACCTTATTTCCCGACGGATATTTTCCGAATACATCCATCTCCTGGAGAGCCCGTTTTTCCGTGTTCAGCTGCTTTAAGATCTTCTCTGAGGTCTCCGGCATGAAGGAGGCCAGCAGGGAAGCGCCGATGGTGATGGCCTCCGTCAGGTTGTAGAGAACGGTGGCCAGGCGGTCTTTCTTCGCCTCGTCCTTTGCCAGAGCCCAGGGAGTGGTCTCGTCAATGTACTTGTTGCTTCTTCTGAAGATGCCGAAGATCTCTGTGATGGCGTCCGCCACACGCAGCTGGTCCATCTTCGCGTCCACTTTCTTCACCGCTTCCAGAACCGTGTTCTTCAGATCCTCATCCACCGGCTCCGCCGCCCCGCGGTCGCACACCACGCCGTCAAAATACTTGTTGGTCATGGAGATGGTGCGGTTTACCAGGTTGCCCAGGATGTTGGCCAGGTCGGAGTTCATCCGCTCCACCATCAGCTCCCAGGTAATCACGCCGTCATTGTCAAATGGCATCTCGTGAAGGACAAAGTAACGGACGGCGTCCACGCCGAAGAAGTCCACCAGAGTATCCGCGTAGATCACATTTCCCTTGGACTTGCTCATCTTGCCGTCTCCCTGAAGCAGCCACGGATGGCCGAACACCTGCTTGGGCAGGGGCAGACCCAGGGCCATCAGGAAGATGGGCCAGTAGATGGTGTGGAACCGGATAATATCCTTGCCGATCAGATGAAGGTCCGCCGGCCAGTATTTCTTAAACAGCTCGTCGCTGTTGCCGTCGCAGTCATAGCCCAGGCCGGTGATATAGTTGGTCAGAGCATCCAGCCACACATAAGTCACATGCTTCGGGTCAAAATCCACCGGGATTCCCCATTTGAAAGAGGTTCTGGACACACACAGGTCCTGAAGTCCCGGAAGCAGGAAGTTGTTCATCATCTCATTCTTGCGGGCCACCGGCTGGATAAACTCCGGATGCTCGTTGATGTAGTCAATCAGCCGGTCAGCATACTTGCTCATTCTGAAAAAGTAAGCCTCCTCCTTTGCCGGCTGCACCGGGCGGCCGCAGTCCGGGCATTTTCCGTCCACCACCTGGGACGGAGTCCAGAAGGACTCGCAGGGAGTGCAGTACAGTCCCTCATAATATCCCTTGTAAATATCGCCCTGATCGTACAGCTTCTTAAAAATCTTCTGAACCTGTTTCTCATGGTAGTCGTCTGTGGTGCGGATGAACTTGTCGTAGGACGTGTTCATCAGATCCCAGATTCTCTTGATCTCCCCGGCCACTCCGTCCACAAACTCCTTGGGCGTCACGCCGGCTTCCTCCGCCTTCAGCTCAATCTTCTGGCCGTGCTCGTCCGTTCCTGTCTGGAACCGAACGTCATAGCCCTGCTCCCTCTTATAGCGGGCGATGCTGTCCGCCAGCACGATCTCGTAGGTGTTGCCGATGTGGGGCTTTCCAGACGTGTAGGCGATGGCCGTTGTAATATAATACGGTTTCTTGCAATTCTGGCACATGTCCAAATCCTCCTTCTCATTTTCCCGTGAAATACAGCATAGAAACGAAGTTTTCTATGAAAAAAAAGCCCCGTCTTTAATCACCTTAAAGACGAGACATTCTCCCGTGTTACCACTTTAATTCATCCCCGCCTCGCGGCGCGGACCTTCTCAACTGCTTTGAAACTCTCCGCAGTCTGCGCGGTAACGGGCGCTCCCGTCGCAGGCTCAAGCCATTCCCTCACCTGCTCTGCTCCGAGGCCATGTTCAACAGCTCCCCATGCTCCCTTCTCACCTGCCGGGATTCTCTGTCATGGTTTCCGCCGTCTACTCTTCTCTTCTCTGCATTTTCCCTCTTTACTTTTCCCGGAAAATCATAGTCTTAGTTTAATCGTTTCCCTGTTCTTTGTCAAGCCTGGGGCCGGCAGGAAAGGTATGATTTGTCAACTTTTCCAATATATATTATAATTAGGAAAAAACCAGGAGGATTTACCATGAATCATATTCATTCCAGAAGCCGCCGCTTCCGGAGGGCAGCCGCCGCCCTGGGGCTGTGGACTGCCATCTCTGCATCCGGCTGCCGCGGAGTGCCGGATATCACGGAGACATCCGCCCCGGCGCAGCAGGATTACGAAGTCTATACAGAAGCCTCCGTCCAGGCTCAGAACGCCTTTGACCAGTTTACGGAAGAACTGTTTCAAAAAGAAATCTCCGCCGACGCCATCTCCCTCCACTACAGCCTGGCGGACCCGTCCGCCTATGGGATCGACGATCCAGCCACCGCCTTCGGATCCGCCTCCCTGGAATCTCTCCAGGCGGACATGGCGGACACAAAGTCGGTGCAGGAGGAGCTGCTCCAGTTTGACCGCTCCCTTCTCACAGAAGACCAGCAGCTCACCTGGTCCGTGCTGAACTCCTATCTGGAGACGGCCCTGATGAGCGACGGGCTGGAGCTCTACAGCCGGCCCCTCTCCCCCACCATCGGCATCCAGGCCCAGCTGCCCATTCTGCTGGCGGAATATCCCTTCTACACCAGGGATGACGTGGAGGACTACCTCTGGCTGCTCTCCCAGATCGACGTCTACTACGGAGAGCTGGAGGAATTTGAGCGGGAGAAATCCGCCGCCGGACTGTACTACAGCGACACCACCATCGACCACCTGATTCAGTCCTGCGAGAGTTATCTCATCCCCGCCCAGGATAACTTCCTCACGGAGACCTTTGAGGAAAAGCTGGCCGGACTGACGGATGTCACCGAGGAGGAAAAACAGGCGTGGCGTCAGGAACACGTCTCCCTGATCGGGGAACATTTTGTTCCCGCCTACCAGTCTCTCATCGAGACCCTCACCTCCCTGAAAGGGACGGGAACCAATGAAGCCGGCATGTGCGGATACCCCCAGGGGAAGGAATACTATGAATACCTGGTCTACGCGGCCACCGGCACCTCCTACAGCTCCGTGGACGATTTGACCGACGCCGTCACAAACCGCATTGAGGAGGACGCCATGGCGGTGGCGGAGCAGCTCACCCCGGAGCTCTATGAGGAAATGCTGACCTACACCTTCAGCGAGACCGATCCTGACGCCATCCTGGAAAGCCTTCAGGTACAGATTCAGGAAGATTTCCCCCAGCTTCCCGCCTGCTCTTACACCGTCAAGGAGGTGCCGGAGGCCCTGGAGCTGTCCCTCAGCCCCGCCTTCTACCTGACGCCGCCCATGGACCGCTTCCAGGACAACGTCATTTACATCAACGGCAGTGAGCAGTACGCCTCCACGCCTCTCTACACCACCCTGGCCCACGAGGGATATCCCGGCCATCTGTACCAGACAGTGTATTTCTCCTCCGTCTGCGACGAGCCGGTGCGCCACCTTCTGTCCTTCCCCGCCTACACGGAGGGATGGGCCACCTACGCGGAATTTCAGTCCTACTACTTTGACAACGGCCTGTCGCCCCAGCTGCAGGATCTGCTCATGCACAATCAGGCGGTCTCCCTGGGAATCCACGCCCTGCTGGATTTGAACATCAACTACTACGGCTGGACTGAAGACCAGACCGCCGCGTTCCTGGAGGAGACCTACGGCATCACCGACCGGGAGACGGTGAACCGGATGTTTGAGGCCATGGTGGATAACCCTTCCAACTACCTGGAGTACTATGTGGGGTGGCTGGAGATCCAGGAAATGCGGGAACAGGCGGAGGAGACTCTGGGAACGGGCTTCAACGCCATGGACTTCCACACTTTTCTCCTGGACATGGGGCCTGCCCCCTTCTCCCTCATCCGCACCTACTTCCAGTCCTGGCTGGTGACCGCGCCCCTGTCCCAGAACGCGGCGTAACACGGCGCTGTCATATTTTCCTCACCGGGGAATATCTTTATAAAAATAAGATTCCCCGGTGTTTTTCATGTCCTTTCTCACGTTTCTGTCCAACATTCTTGTCCCCCTGATCCTGTTTTACATCATCGGCTTCGGAATTCTGTCCCGGCGTCCGGTATTTGACGATTTTTTAAAGGGAGCTGCCGACGGTATGCGCACCGTAGCCGGGATTCTGCCCACTCTGGTGGGCCTGATGACGGCCGTGGGCGTGCTGCGGGCTTCCGGTTTTCTGGATTTCCTGGGGGAGGCTCTCACGGCTCCCGCCGCCTTCCTCCACATTCCGCCGCCCCTGGTTCCTCTGCTCATCGTCCGTCTGATCTCCAACTCCGCCGCCACCGGCCTCCTCCTCGACCTGTTCCGGGAATTCGGGACCGACTCCTTCACCGGCATTTCCGCCTCCATTCTCATGAGCTGCACGGAAACCGTTTTCTACTGCCTCAGCGTCTACTTCGGCTCCATAAACGTCACCAGAACCAGATACACCTTGGCCGGGGCCATGACCGCCACCGCCGCGGGGGCGGCTGCCGCCATTTTCCTGGCTTCCCTGTGAATAGGACACAAAAAAAACACAGGAATGTAAGAATTTCCTAATTTTTATATAGTTGTAATGGAAAAAAAAATCATGTATAATCAGTTGGAGACTTTTAGATACAGAATGGTTCACGTCTAAAACAAAGGGGAAAAAAGTGGATAGCTATCAAACGCTCAATGACGTATTAGTCAATCTGTTTCGGGACATTATGGATATTGAACAGAAGGCGGTGGCCACGCAGGAATTTCACGACATCACCAGCAACGATCTTCATGTCATCGAAGTGATCGGCGTGGGCAGTCCGAAGAACATGTCCACCATCGCGAAAGAGCTTTCCGTCACAGTAGGCACTCTGACCATAGCCGTCAACGGACTGGTCAAAAAAGGCTATGTCACCCGCGAGCGCGGCCGGGATGACCGGCGGGTTGTCTATATTTCCCTCTCTGAGAAAGGCAGAAAAGCCTACGCTCATCACGCCCGTTTCCATCAGGAAATGATCGACGGCATCCAGGCCGCCCTGACCCCTGAGGAGATGGCAGCCCTGGTGAAGGCGCTGGAAACACTGAAAAACTGGTTTCATCAGCTTTCCACCCAATGAGCAGTACCCCGCGGCGCCGGCCGAATCGACGCGCAGCCATGTCCGTCCGGCCCACTGTCCGCAGAAATGAAGGAGGCATTACATTATGAAAAAACTCGCACTTTGCATAACAGGAGCTCTGCTGGCCATGTCCATGGCAGCCTGTTCCCCCACGCAGAAGGAAACCGATCCGGCAGCTGCCCTGGAACAGCAGTCCACCGGCGGAGCTGAAGATAAAGTACCTGATCCCACCGCAGAGGTTCTGGAGATTGCGTCCATCTACGTTCCGGACGAGGCCAGGACGGGATTAAAGCAGTCCATGGAAGGCCTGACCACCCTGGATGCCGATTCCCTGATCGCCAAGCTGGTGGAGTACGGCGTTCTCCCGGAGGACTGTCAGGTTCTCTCTTATGAGACGAAGGGAGAGGAAGAAGATTCCGCAGCCGGCCCCGGCGTTGACGCAGGCGCCACCATCTCCGCGTCCGCGGTCATCAACCTGTCCGACATCCCGGATGGAGACAACATTGACAAACAGCTGGTAACCGGAGCCATCGGCAACACCATCACGGAAAATCTGGGCGTCCGTTCCCTGACTATCGAGGAAAACGGCACCGTTTTCGCCGACAATGTAACATTCCAGAGCGAATACGAGACTCTGATCACCGAGTAAACCCAAAGAAGCCGAACCGCCTGTCAAAAGACCTGCGGTCCGGCTTCTTTTTTTGTTCTGTTTACTGCCGCTGATCGCCCTCGAAGAACAGGGCCACCGTTCCCGGTCCAGTGTGGCTTCCGATCACCATTCCAATGGAGTGGATCTCCACCGGCCCGCTGAGCCTGGGAAACTCCTGCTCCACCAGATCAGCCACCGCCCTGGCATCCTCATAGCAGGCCGACTGGGAAATCAGACAGCGGCCGCTGTAATTTTCCCCGTCTCTGGCATGTTCCTTCATCTTTTCCACCATGGCGCGGATCACTTTCTTTTTCCCCCGATACTTCTCTCTGGGCACCAGTTTTCCACTGGCGTCCACGTTCATCAGGGGACATATCCCCAGAGCCGTCCCGAAGAATCCGGCTGTCTTTGAGATCCGGCCGCCCCGGATAAAACTGGTCAGGTCCGAAGAGAAGAACCAGTGATGGATATTCAGCCGATGTTCCTCCGTCCAGGCCGCCGTCTCCTCCAGGCCGGCTCCCTTTTTCCTCATATCGTCCGCCAGCATTACCAGCAGTCCATAACCGGAGGAAGCTCCCAGGGAATCCACCACCAGGATCCTTCTCTCCGGAAATTCCTCCTCCAGCTGCTCTTTTGCCAGCCTGGCAGAATTGACCGCTCCGGAGATTCCGCCGGACAGGGCGATGTGAAGCACATCCTTTCCCTGTTCCAGCGCCGGACGGAACAGATCCTCGTATTCCTTCACGTTGACCTGAGCCGTGGTGGGCTGAGCGCCGGCCGCGATCCTGCGGTAGAATTCCTCCGGCGCCATGCTCTTTCCCAGATCATCCTGATATTCTTTTCCGTCCATCAGGCAGTGAAAGCAGGCAAAGGGAATTTCTCTCTCCTCAAAAAAATTCCTGTCCATATCTGCCGTGGAACAGCAGGTAATCACAAATTCTCCCATCGCCCGTCCCCCTGTCTCTCTTACTCTGCCTTCTCCTCCAGATAATCATAGGCAAACTGGGCGTACATGGCGGCTCCCCGCTTCAGCACGCTCTCGTCCACCGTGTAGTGGTCGTTGTGGTTCTTCGCCGTATAACCCAGCTTCTCATTGCGGCTTCCGATAAATCCGAAGATTCCCGGAACTTTCTCCATGTACATGGCAAAATCCTCGCTGCCCATCATCTTCGGCAGACTCTTCAAGCAGTCCTCCCCGTACATCTTCACCGCCGCCGCGTTGGCGATCCGGTTCAGATCCTCATGGTCGTTGATCACAGGGCCGGGATAATAGTCGAATTTCAGCGTAGCTTTGGCACCGAAGGACTCCGCCACATGCTCCACAATATTTCTCAAAAGGCCCTCCGTCTTTCCTCTCATCTCCGCGGAGTGGGTTCTGGTGGTTCCCTCCATCACTACCTTGTTGGCGATAATGTTGAACCGCTGGCCGCCGTGGATCTCACCGATGGTAACCACCAGGGGATTTAAGGGGTCGTTCATTCTGGACACAATGGCCTGCACCTCTGTAATGATGTGGGCTGCGGCCAGAATAGCGTCCACGCCCTGGTGAGGCGCGGAACCGTGAGCGGATACGCCCTCCACCTCAATGGTAAAATTGTCGGCGCTGGCCATGCGGGGACCGGACTCAAAGTTCATGTAGGGAGCATCGAAATCTCCCCAGATATGAGCGCCGTAGATGGCATCCACCCCATCCAGGAAACCGTGCTCAATGTAATACCTGGCTCCGTAGCAGGACTCCTCCGCCGCCTGGAAAATGATCTTCACATTTCCCTTTAACTCATCCTTCTTCTCCATGAGCATCTTGATGCCGCCTAAAAGCATGGCAATGTGGCAGTCATGGCCGCAGGCGTGCATCACACCGGCGTTTTTGCTGCAGAAAGAAAGACCTGTGTGCTCTTCCACGGGAAGGGCGTCAATGTCTGCCCGCAGAGCCACCGTCTTCGTGCCGGCTCCCGCCTTTCCGCCTTCGATCATAGCCCAAAGACCTGTATAGTCGTCATAATAGTGGGGTTCAACCCCCATCTCCTCCAGGCGCTTTCCAATCTCCTTCGTCGTATTTTTCTCCTCAAAGGAAAGCTCCGGGCACTGATGGAAAAATCTCCTCTGATCAATGATCCACTGCTCATTTTGTTCAGCTAATTCCTTAAAATTCATGAAAAATCCCCATCCTTTCTGAAAATTTCTTTCATACCCTCATTATATACAAAAAACCCCCTGCCGGCAAGCCTTACTCTCCGGCAGGGTGTCTCTTTTTTTCTTCTCTGTTCCGCCGGCACAATTTACCCAAGATTGCCGCCCGTTTATGCGCGGAGAAGAGGGATAAAGATGCTGGCGATGATAACGGATGTGATGGTAACGGTCACAAATCCGCCTACGATCATCTGCGGAAGCATATTATCCATTAAGTATTCTTTTTCTTCATCGTTGTCAGCCAGAGCCTTGGAAGCCTCATCCGTCAGAACGTAGTTCGGCGGGAAGCCGTACAGAGCCGTAAGGCTGGTGGCGATAGCCATGTAGGGGCTGACTTTCAGGATCTTGCCCACAATAAAGGAGCAGATACACATACCGATCACGCCTACCACAATGATCAGTACCAGCGGTCCAAGGATCTCCAGAAGAAGCTCGGGAGTCGCGCTGTTCAGGCCGCCGAACACATACATCATAAGAACGAACATCAGGAAGTTAAAGCATCCGTTCTCCTTCAGCACGTTGGGACGCAGGAAGCCGATCTCCGTGGCCGCGATGCCCAGGATCAGGGCGATCACTGCCTGGTTGATGGCGTATACACCCATGAAAGTGCCGGTCCAGGTGCTGATCAGGGAAGACAGCAGCGCCACAATCATGATGGTGGTCAGGGACACTGCGGTGGAATAGTACTTGTTGGGGATCTCCGGGATGAGTTTCTTTTTCTTCTTCTCTTCCACGGCGAACTTACCGTTCACCTCGTCGATCTCTCCTGCCTTGGCAACCTTTTTCACTTTTCCGCTTCTGTAGTCCTTTAACAGGTTGCGGCCTTCCTTCTTCAGCATGACTGCTGTAAGGGGATAGCCTGCAAAGCCCTGGCAGACATACATACAGATCGCCAGTACGGCTGCTCTCTCAAGGCCCAGGTTCTGAGCGGCCTCCTGCATCATGGTAGCTGCCACGATGCCGCCGGTCAGAGGCGGAAGACCTGCTACAATATAGTTAAAGTCAACAAAGATCGGGCAGATGATCATACATGCGGCCACCATGCCGGCCAGTCCGGCCAGGCAGACCACAATGATCTTCCACTGCTTCTTCAGCTCGCTTAAGCTGATGGAAGTACCCATGTGGGTAATGCAGATCATGATTGCCAGCGTGCCGCCCAAAGGCGCGCCGAAGCCGGCCAGCGTCACGATATCCTTCGGGAAGAAGGTCCAATATCCCAGAAGGAACAGCACTGCCACCACGAACACAGACGGAATCCATGCTTTCGTCAGGGTACCAATCGTATCACCGAGGGCATACACGATACACAGAACCAGCATGGCAACAATCGGTGAAGCGACGATAAAAGCCTGAAGTTGTTCCATACAAATTTCCTCCTTTTTCTCCAATATACGGCCTTTGGAATCCTGCCAAAGCCCATGCGCCTTCCGTCTTGGGCCGGACGCGCACCCCTCTATTTTTATGACTGCCGGCCGGAACCGACCGTCAATTTGAGAGCAAATTTGACCTGAATTGTCTTTTTGCAATATTCAATTAGCTAATTATACTCTTTTATATAAAAAAAGTCTACTTGATTATTAAATTTTTGAAAAAAAATTATAAAATATCTATGTGACCCTATTGCTTTTCCTCATATAACATCCTATAATCAACATTAATTCGTTATTACTATAACGTATGAAAGAAAGGAGATTTTGCACTATGGAAAAAACACTGCAGCTCGCCATGGAGAACAAGGACTACATCGTGGAAATGCGCCGGCACTTCCACTGCAATCCGGAACCCAGCGAGCATGAGGTAAATACCAGCAAGAGAATCTATGAAGAACTGGAGAAAATGGGACTGGAGCCGAAGATGGTCTGCTCCAGCGGCACCGGCGTAATGTGCGACATCAAGGGCAAGGGCCCGGGCAAAACCATCGCTCTGAGAGCGGATATGGATGCCCTGAGCGTTCAGGAATTAAACGACGTTCCCTACAAGTCCACCGTGGACGGCATGATGCACGCCTGCGGCCACGACGCCCACACTGCCACCCTGTTGGGAGCGGCAAAGATCCTCAACGCCTGCCGGGATGACTTTAACGGCACCGTCCGCCTGCTGTTCCAGCCGGCTGAGGAGACCGCCTACGGCGCAAAGGCCATGATTGAAGCCGGATGCCTGGACGGCGTGGACGCCACCATGGGAACCCATGTAAATCCCGCCATCAAAGCCGGAACCTTCTCCGTGGAGGCAGGCCCGAGACTGGCTGCTGCCACCTGGTTCAAATACCGCTTCATCGGCAAACCGGGACACGGCGCTCAGCCTCACCAGGGCGTGGACGCCGGACTGGCTGCCTGCGCTGCCGCTCTGGATCTGCAGCACATAGTGAGCCGTGAATTCCCGGCCGACAAGCCGTTGGTCATCACCATCGGAAAGATCGAGGCGGGCACCCGCTTCAACGTCATCGCCGCTGAGGCCGTGCTGGAAGGCACTGTCCGCTGCTACGATCCGGAGATCTTCCGCGCAGTTCCCGCATCCATGGAGCGTGTGGTAAAGGGCGTTGCCGATGCCTACCGCTGCGAGCTGGTGGTGGAAAAGCACGACGCCCTCACCATGCCCTGCTACAACCCCGAGGCTCCCACCCTCCGCGGACAAGCTACTGTAAAGAAGCTCTTCGGCGAAGAGGGTCTGGCCCATGTAGCTCCTACCATGGGCGGCGAGGACTATTCCTTCATGATGGACAAGGTGGCAGATTCCCTGTATATCAGCGTGGGAACCGGCAACGCGGAGAAAGGCTGCTGCGAGCCCAACCACTCCGGCCGCTTCAACGTGGATGAGGAAGCCCTTCCCGGCGCTTCCGCTGTTTACGCTCAGTACGCCATCGACTATCTGAACGAATAAAGAACACTGCATATCATAAGAACTGCCGGAAACGGCAGACCAAGACAGGGGCCGGTGCGGCTTTCGCAAGTCACACCGGCCCCTGTCTATTCTTACCCCATCTGTTTTTGCTTCCGCGCCTGTTTTTCCTTCGGCGCTCTCCCCGGTTTCATTTATCCCTCCCGGGACAGAAAGAAAATAACGCCGAACCCTGCGGCCAGGGCGGGCAGGCAGACCAAAAGCTCTCCCGCCGGCGGAATTCCGGGAAACACTTCCGCCACCGAGCCCAGCACAAACCCCAGAATCATCATGTAAGTAGGCTGGGGATATCGGTTCATGGCCTTTTCCAGTCCCTTGGCGGTCACCACGATGCCCGCCAGGAGCCCCAGACCCAGGGGAACCAGAAAGGGCAGATACAGCCCGCTGATGGCCCGCATCAGCTCATCGTAGAGTCCCATGACCAGAAACAGGTAGGAGACGCTGATTCCCGGCAGCACAAGAGCCGCCGCGGCGATCACTCCCGCCGCCATGAGAAACAGAAAGCTGGTCAGCCCCGTCCCCATCTCCGACTGGAAAGCGCCCACGGGAAGCCGCCCCACGGCGAACACCGCCAGCAGTCCCAGCGCAATCCAGGCCAGTGACTCCCAGGAAACTCTCTGAATCCTGGCCTCCTTAAAAATCATGGGCACGCCTCCGGCCACTGCCCCCAGGAAGAAATACATCATGGGCATGGGAAACCGCTCAATCAGCCCCAGCAGAGGCCTGGCAAACAGGATCATCCCCAGACCGCCTCCCAGACAGAACAGAGCCAGGAATATGAGATTCTCTTTCTTATTCTTCATAAATGAGCTGACCGATGAGATCAGCCGGTCGTAAATCCCCAGGATCATGGCCATGGAGCCGCCGCTCACCCCCGGCACCAGCATGGTGCCGCCTACAATCATCCCCTTCACTACAGTAAAAACAGAATGGTTATTCATAGTTCTTTATTCAGCCTTTTCCTCCAGATAGTCCCAGGCGAACTGGGCGTACATGGCGGCGCCTCTCTTTAACAGGCCCTCATCCGCCGTGTAGCAGTCGTTGTGGTTGGAAGCCGTGTAGCCCTTCTCCGGGTCGTAGCTGCCAAGGAAGCCGTAAATTCCGGGAACTTCGTCCATGAAGAAGGAGAAATCCTCGCTGCCCATCATCTTCTCCAGATGCTTCAGGCAGCCTTCCCCGTACAGCTTCACCGCAGCCTTCTCCGCGATCTGGTTTAAATCCTCATGGTCGTTGCTCACAACGCTGGTGAGATATTTCATCTCCAGAGACCCCGTCGCCCCGTGGATGGCCGTCACATGCTCCACAATGCTGCGCAGAATCTCCTCCGTCTTCTTTCTCATCTCCGAAGACAGGGTGCGGACCGTACCGGTCATCACCACCTTATTGGGGATGATATTGAACCGCTGGCCTCCATTGATGGTTCCGAAAGTTACCACCAGGGGATTTAAGGGGTCGTTGTAGCGGGACACGATCTCCTGAGCCTCCGACACAATGTGTATCGCGGTGGTTATGGCGTCCACTCCCGCGTGGGGAGAGGATCCATGGGCGGAAAGTCCATTGACCTCAATGCGGAATTCATCGCAGCTGGCCATGCGGGGACCGGACTCAAAGTTTAAGTAGGGCGCCTCAAAACCGCCCCAGATATGAGCTCCGTAGATGGCGTCCACTCCATCCAGCGCTCCGTGCTCGATCATGTACTTTGCCCCCATAGCCACTTCCTCAGCCGGCTGGAACAGGATTCTCACATTGCCTTTCAGCTCATCCCTGTGGTCCATCAGCATTTTCACGCCGCCCAGGAGCATGGAAATGTGGCAGTCATGACCGCAGGCGTGCATCACCCCGTCGTTCCTGCTGCAGAACTCCAGGCCGGTGTGCTCCTCCACGGGAAGGGCGTCAATGTCCGCCCGCAGGGCCACCGTCTTCGTGCCGGCTCCTGCCTTTCCCCCCTTGATATCCGCGGTCAGACCTGTGTAGCCGTCATAATAATGGGGTTCCAGTCCCATTTCCTCCAGCCTCTTTCCGATCTCCTTCGTGGTATTGACCTCTTTCTCGGACAGTTCCGGACACTGGTGGAAAAATCTCCTCTGCTCAATGATCCACTGTTCATTTTTTTCTGCTTCTTCTCTGAAATTCATACCTTCGGCCTCCCTCGCCATTATATTTGCCCCTATCATACCGGAAAATACAGATCCCGGCAAGGGAAACTTGCAGATCCTGACACAAGAACGGAAAATTTCCTTGAATTCCCCTGTCCGCGCCCCTATAATTCAAGATAGATTTCTAAATGCAAAGGGGGAAACCTGTTATGGAAAAGACAATGGAACTGGCAGTAAAATACAGAGATTACGTCATCGGTCTGCGGCGGTATTTCCATCAGCATCCGGAGCTGGGAGGCCAGGAGGTGAACACCTCCCGCCGGGTAATCGAAGAGCTGACGGCCATGGGGCTGGAACCGAAAGTGATCAGCTCCTACAAGACCGCCGTGATCTGCGACATCCACGGAGAACATCCGGGAAAAACCATCGCCCTTCGGGCGGACATGGACGCCTTAAACGTCCAGGAGTTAAACGACTGCCCCTACAAATCCCAGGTGGACGGGGTCATGCACGCCTGCGGCCACGACGGCCACACCGCTTCCCTGCTGGGGGCGGCCAAGGTCCTGATGGAGTGCAGGGATCAGATCCGGGGCACGGTGCGCCTGATCTTCCAGCCGGCGGAAGAGCTGGGGTCGGGAGCCGACGACACCGTGAAGGCCGGCTGTCTGGAGGGAGTGGACGCCGCCATGGCCATTCACCTGTGGAGCGGCGTCAAAAGCGGCACCATCTCCGTGGAAGCCGGCCCCCGCATGGCTGCCGCCAACTGGTTCCGCTACCGCCTTGCCGGCAAACCGGGACACGGGGCCCGTCCCCACGAGGGCGTAGACGCGGGACTGGCTGCGGCAGCGGCTGTGGTAAACCTCCAGTCCATCGTCAGCCGGGAATTTCCCGCCTCCGATCCGGTGGTGATCACCGTAGGGCACATTGAGAGCGGAACCCGCTTCAACGTCATCGCCTCCGAGGCCATGTTCGAAGGCACCATGCGCTGCTACAACGTACAGGAATTTCTCCACGACATCCCCCAGGCCATGCACCGGGTGGTGGAGCAGACGGCTGACGCTTACCGCTGCCAGGTGACAGAAAAATACGTCTATGACGCCATGCTTCCCTGCAATAACCCGGAGAAGGCTTCCGCCAGAGGCGCCGCCGCCGTAAAAAAGATCCTGGGTGAAAAGGGCATCGGTCACATCGACGCCATGATGGGCGGGGAGGATTTCTCCTACATGATGCACCAGGTTCCCGACTCTCTTCTGGCTTTCGTGGGAATCGGCGATCCGGAGAAGGGCACTGAGGAGCCCCACCACTCGGGAAACTTCAAAATTGACGAGGACGGTCTTCAGAACTCTGTGGCATTTTATGCCCAGTATGCCCTGGACTACTTAAATGAATAACATCGAGTAGGGGAGATTTTTTTTTCTCCCCTCTCACACCACCGTACATGCCGTTCGGCATACGGCGGTTCAACATAACTTCAAAGCATGACGCTCATTGTAATAGTCAAGACAGCTTATAAGCCCTGCTTTAGTTAGTACCTCTTTAGAGATTGCCCTGACAACGCATGTCTTCGTTGCTATCCAGTAATAGCGGTCTCCACAGTACGCTGTCATCCTTGCAAGGTCTTTTCCGATTCCCAGTTTCTGCAATCCCCATTGGCGTTTCTTCGGCATTTTCCACTGTTTCCAGATGATCATTCTGAGCCTTGTTCTTAAATGTGCGTCTATCTCTGCCATTACTGTTTTCATGGAGCCAAGGGCATAGTAGTTAATCCATCCTCTTGTTACCTGGTTGATTTTCTCTATCTTGCTCGTGACTGTCCCCGGCATTTTCCTACAGGTTAGTTCTTTCACCCTGTCTTTGAATTTCTTCACAGAGTCCTGATGGGGTCTGCTCTTCCATTCCTTCGTCTTGCTGTCCTTGTAAAATCCGAAACCAAGATACTTCAGCTTTGCCGGTCTTGTGATGTGAGTCTTTGTCATGTTGACCTTTAACCCCAGTTTCCTCTGTATCCAGTCTGATACCGTCCGCATCACTCTTTTTGCACTCGATTCGCTTCTGACCACTATGACACAGTCATCTGCGTATCTTGTAAACCGGAGTCCTCTTGTTCCCAGCTCCTTGTCCAGTTCATTCAACATGATGTTTGACAACAACGGTGACAAATTTCCGCCCTGTGGGGTTCCGAGTTTTGTTTCCTCATAACCTTGCGGTGTCATAACTCCTGCTTTCAGATACTTACGGATTAAGGATTCTGTATCGCCATCATTGATGATATCGTGTACGAGACTCATCAGTTTGTCCTGCGGTACGTTGTCGAAGAACTTCTCCAAATCGATATCCACGATCCATTCGTATCCCTCGTTTACATATACAAGCAGTTGCCTGATTGCCATTTCGCAGCTTCTGTTCGGTCTGAAGCCATAACTCCACTCTGAAAACAAAGGCTCACACATAGGACTTATTACCTGTACGATGCCTTGTTGGATTACCCTGTCCATTACCGTA
>DXFM01000027.1 GCA_019114465.1 Candidatus Lachnoclostridium avicola | reverse complement strand
TACTTCTTATCCATAACGTGTTTCCTCTTTCCATCCGGCAGCACCGGAATATTTTCTATGATCGAAATCACTGTGGAAAATACATTCGAGTATTCATAACATCTTCATGATCTCCACAGTGCCCTATCAGCTAAAGCAATCCATTTAGTTTTTTCAGGTCATGTCTGCCCCGATTAACGCAGTACAAAATCTTGTTAAATCAGCCCCTGAAATGTTCATTTCAGGTTCATAACCAACAACTATTCCATTTAGGTCAGACACCTCAAACATTGAATACTTTATTGCCTTCAATAATCCCATTTGAGTAAACACACTTTATACATAGCAATCTGAAAACGACAATTTTTATCCAGCTAATATCATTTGGGCAGTCCGGTCACCATGTAACAGACATTTCTCGAAAATCCTTGATTTATCCGGCTTTCAGCGGTGTGGACGTCATTCTTCATGTCATGACTTTTGCTTTATAATGACCTCATCATTATTCACATCCATCTATCCAAAATGAATAATTTCATGTTTCTCAAGCCAAGCCAAACTCCCCACTTTCGCTTTATAATAGGTAGCCACCCTGCCTGTTCCATCCGACTTTCGCTTTATAATGAAGAAATCACTATACAAACGCTTCTACACAAAAACACCTAATTCAGCCACTTTTGATGTAGGAAGCGGTCATAATAGCCCATTTCTAAGCCACTAAAAATTTAGGGCAGACATTACCATACAGCATTTTAGACTCTCTACTCCGCGCCCCTCTTCCCCAGCACCACCAGCACCGTCTGGATCAGGATCTTAATATCCAGGCCCAGGGACCAGTTGTCGATGTACTCGCAATCCAGCTTCACCACATCCTCAAAGTCCTGGATGTCGCTGCGGCCGCTCACCTGCCACAGGCCGGTGATGCCCGGTTTCAGGCTCAGGCGGCGTTTGTGACGCTCTTCGTACTGCAGGAATTCATCCTCTGTCGGCGGGCGGGTGCCCACCAGGCTCATCTCGCCTTTCAGCACGTTTAAGAACTGGGGGAATTCGTCAATGCTGGTTTTTCGGATAAACTTGCCGATTTTGGTGATTCTCGGGTCATCTTTCATCTTGAACATCAGGCCGTTCATCTCGTTTTTAGCCATCAGTTCTTTTTTCCGCTCCTCCGCGTCCATATACATGGACCGGAATTTGTAAATCCGGAACCGTCTGCCGTTTAAGCCGATCCGCGTCTGCTTAAAAATCACCGGCCCCGGAGACTCCAGATAGATAAGGGGCACCACCACGATGCTTAAAAGGCCGGTGAGGATCAGCCCCACAATAGCGCCCAGAATGTCCATGGCCCGCTTTGCGATCAGCTCCGTAGGGTCAAATACCCGCGGCGCATAGGTCAGCACGTGGTACACTCCAAAGTTTTCCACCAGCTTTTCCTTCTCTGTCAGACCAAAGGTATTGATGGTCACATGGACATTGATTCCCATGGTCTCAAAATAATGGATCAGCTCTTCCAAACGATTTTTATCGTAATCCGGCAGGCTGAGGAGAGCTTCATCCACTGCATTTTTCTTCGCGTACTCTTCCAGCGTCTGAGCGCTGTGGGCCGGCTCCGGTCCTTTTTCTCCCTGATGAATCTCGTACATGCCGATTTCCACCGGATCCTGGGGTCCTGTGGTTGGCCCGAACACTGCCACTCCCACGATTTCCCGGTCATAAAGGCCGGATTGTTTCAGCTTCCGGATGACCTTCCTCACATTGGATCCGTTGGCGCACAC
The DNA here is from genome assembly GCA_019114465.1 of Candidatus Lachnoclostridium avicola. Lineage (GTDB taxonomy): Bacteria > Bacillota > Clostridia > Lachnospirales > Lachnospiraceae > Lachnoclostridium_A > Lachnoclostridium_A avicola. The sequence goes on along the minus strand of DXFM01000027.1, from coordinate 141,693 downwards.
CAGCACCTTTTTCCGGTTCTCCCGATTGTCATAGTAAGCCCGCAGTCCGCTGCGGATGTACAGCCGTTCCAGATACATGATCAGGCAGTCAAACAGGAAAAAAAGTGCGTAAAAAGAACGGGGAAACGCCATGCTGGGATCTCCCAGGTACAACGCCATGGATACCGCCATCGCCATGAACAGATTGATCAGCATGACGTTCTGCAATTCATTCCATCTTCCCCGCTCTCCGATTTTCCTTTTCGGCTGGTAAAACAGGATTACCAGAACGTAAGCGGACACCAGCAGGCCGCAGCCGGAAAGATTTCCAAACGCCAGCCGGGAGCCTGTGAAGGATGCGTAACGGGCCAGCGCTGTCAGAAAGAAGGAAAGGATAACTGCCCCAAGATCTGCAAACACGTAAAAATTTCTATTCCTGAGTAACATATCCGTTTTTCTCCGCTTTCCGGTAATTCTGTTTTTTCCTGTCCTCCCAGGACACAGCCGCCCAGATCAGGTATCCTCCCCCAATCATCAGCAGCTCCCACACCACTATATCCAGGTGGAAGACCCCATCCTGATGGCCTCCGATGCCGGCGATCACATTTGCGCTCACCGGCTCGCTCACATTTGCCTGAACACTTCTTCCGATCTCCGCCCCGGCAAAGACCATAGCCAATACCGCTGCAATTACCAACCACTTACGTACTTTCTTTTTCATATTCCCTGATCCCTTTTGTAACTAATCTATCTCTTTACCCTTCGGCAAAGCCTGCCGGTCATCCACAGGCACACAGACACTCCCGCACCTGCTGCGCTCATAGACGCCGCCAATTTCACTGTTTCCTTCCAAAAAATATCCGCTATCTCGCTGTCTGAGGGACCTCTCAGGACCAGAAAGACAGCCGCAGATGCCGCCAGGAGGATGGATCCAGATAGTCCGCCCACTCCTCCAATGTCCAGAACCCGCGATTTTCGGTGCTGAATCCCCACAGCCACTGCCAGGGCTGCCAGCAGAATAATTCCTGACGCCAGCGCCAGGGACCTGCCGTTCTTCAGCACATCAGTCTGCCATTCTCTCCATGTCCCTATTTCCGGAATCTCCGTATAGACTCTTTCGATACTCTGGAGATTATTCGCAAGAGCAAACACCCCTTCGTCAGACAGCTCTGTGGTATATACGTTCAGATCCAGGAGATACTCCCCGATCCGTTCTTCCGCCAGACTTCCAAACCATGTCTCCGGCGTCTGGGAAGCATTTCCCAGAATCTGTTTCTTCAGATCCGTCAGAAAACGGTCGTGAAATTCTTCCCCTTTCAGCAGATCTTCCGGAAGGCCGGCTTCCGCCAGCGTCTCTCTCACTTTCTGCTCAAAAGCCGTATATCGTTCTTCCAGATAACCGCTCTCAGAGATCCATTCATTCAGCCGTTCTGTACGGTAAATCCCCATACTGAACAGCCCGGTCACCATCAGTCCCCAGACAGCGGCTGCAATCACCGCCGCCAAAATCCAGTCACAGATCTTTCGCTGTTTTCTCTTTCCCGTCATCTCCGTCTCCCCTTCTTCGAATGATGATGGTGAAACAGTCCCAGACGGGCGGCCACACCGGCAGTGACGGCGAGGCACACGCCGGCAGCCGTCTCCGCCGCAGCCAGAAGTCCGGACGGATAATCCACTCGAATCTCTTCCAGGGGGAAATCCCGGATGGAATCCTTCGGTTCTGTCTCCTGGATCTGTTCCAGCGCCAGTATCACCGGCGCCAGGGTGGTCTCAGGTTCTGTCTCCTCGGACTCCGCAGTTCCGTTTTCTCCCTCTGCCCCGCCTTTCTCCGCCTCTTCTCCACCGTTCTGGGCAGAACCGGAACCGCTTCCTCCCTCATAGGCGGTTCCGCTTCCTCCCACTGGTTCCAGATAACCCTCTGCCACTCCCTGGGCAATGCTCCCATACATGGTCTGAAGGGCTTCCTGCTTCTGCTCGTCGGTGATGTCCACATCATCCTGCAGAAAATAGGCCCGGGCCTGGGCGATATACTCTTCTTTCACCCGATATGTCTGACCGTTGTAAGTTTCTGTTCCGCTGATCACTCCCAGCAGCTCCTGTTCATTCCCATTCAGGGAACCGGCGTAGACCGTCAGGGTCTGCGCCGGCATCAGAAGCAGCATCCCGGCCAGAATCAGCCTGTACTGTATCTTCAAGGATCTGTCTCCTGCCTTTTTTACTGAAAACTAAAGCTTACAGTGTAAGTTACCTCTCCGCCGTCTGCCATGGTGACAACAGCAGTGTAGGTCTTACCCTCCAGATAGCTCATCTGCTCGCCGCTGATGCGGTCAAATGCTGCGGAAAGAGCTTTTTTTGCCGTATCCGCTCCGCCATCTGCCATATTAAAGGTCATGTCTCTTGCCGGATACTCAATGGTAACCACATTCTTATTGTCGATGAGAGTCTCCATCACGCTGGCAACGGCTGCCTCAGCGTCCGTATCTGCAATGGTCTTGTCTGCTGCCAGATCCTTATCCACATTAACCATCACTTTCTGGGTCTCCAGAGCAGTGGAGGTCGTGGTATTGATGCTTGTGATCACGGAGCCTTCTCCTGTGATCTCGCTTTCCACAGCAGCTACCTGATCTTTTACAGCCTGATTGACTTCTCTTCCGTCAGTAGATGTGGTCGGTAAAGAGCTGCCGCCGCCACCGCCGGAGCTGCTGCCGCCGCCACCGCCGCTGCTTCCGCCGCCCGGCGTGCTGGTCACTACCCACTGGCCATTAGCGTAGAACTGAGCGGTAGGAGTTGCCACACTGTCCTGGCAGGCTCCGCTCTCTGCAAAGTGGTATACCTGACCGTCAATGGTCACTTCTCCCACTTTCATAGCTCCCTTGGTACCGTCGGAAACGGGATTTAAGTAGTAGTTTACTCCGTCTACTCTCACCCATCCGCTCTGCATTGCTCCATTGGCATCGCAGAAATACCAGGTACCATTGTCCATTACCCAGCCGCGGCTCATGTAGCCGTTCTGGTCAAAGAAATACCACTGGTTGTTGATAAACTTCCATGCGTTGACTACGTAGCTTCCGTCGTCATACTCATACCACCAGCCGGTATCGTTCTGTCTCCAGCCTTCTGCGGCCAGAGCCGGCATTGCGCTGCCCATTACCAGAGCCGCTGCAAGAACGCCTGTCAGGATTTTTTTCTTACTCTTTTTCATCCTCTTTGTTTCCTCCTTGTATTAGTTATATTTCAATCAGCACCACTATCTCCTCCGGCTTTACAGAACTTTTAGTAATCGTAATCGCCGTAGTAATAGGAATTATAGTAACTGCCTTTTGACGTATTTACCATGTTGAGCACTGCCCCCAGCATTCGGCAGCCGCTCTTTTCCACCTGCCTCTTTACCCGCTGCACCCGCTTGTAGCTGATGGCGCCGCTCTTGATCACCAGAATCGCGCCGTCGCAATACTGGGCGATGATCGCTCCCTCAATCAGGGAACCCACAGGAGGGGTGTCCACCAGCACATAATCGTAGTGCTTTGCCGCTTCTTCCAGAAGCTCTCTCATCAGGCTGCTCTCAAAGAGCTCCGCCGGGTTCGGGGCGTAAGGCCCGGAAAACAGGATATCGAAATTTTCCACATTTGTACTGTAAATTACTTCCTCCGCCCGCTTCTGACCTGTCAGATACTGGGACAGGCCGTCCACCTCCTGGTCCAGATGATAGCGGGTGGTCAGAACACTTTTATGAATATCGGCATCGATGAGCAGAACTTTCTTTCCCGTATTGGCAAAGGACAGAGCTGTGTGAAATGTGATTTCGCTCTTTCCCTCGTTTGGCTCCGTACTGGTCATCATGATGGTCCGGATATCTGCTCCGGAGAACTGGATATTGGTCCGAAGGGTCTTCATCGCCTCATCAAACCTCTGATCGCTCTCCGGCATGGTCAGCTGTACCTTTCTCATTGCCTGCTCCTCTTTCCTCTTGTATTTGTCTCACTGCGGGACGCGCCTTTTTTTCTCTCTCCCGCCGGGGCATCGCCGGATCTCTGCTTTCTGCCCTCTCCCTTCCGGCTCTTTCCCCGCTCCGGCACAAGGGCCAGAGTGGTCAGACCCAGATACCGTTCCACATCCTCCTCTGTCCGGATCGTATCGTTTAAGATCACCAGCAGAGTGAGTACGCCGCACACCAGAACTGCTCCGGCTATACCGCCTAAGGCCGCGTTCCGCTTTACGCTGGGAGAACTCTGGTACTCCGGCACCTGGCCTTCCTCCACGATCTTCGGGGGAACCATCTCCATAATGGAGCCGATGTACCCGGAGGCGGTCTGGGCGATCTCATCCACGATGGTCTTTGCCATCACCGGATCGGAATTGCTCACGGTGATCGTCAGGATTCGTGTATCCGACGGATTGTTAATGGATACCGCAGCCTGCAGATCCTCATAGTCCATGTCCAGCCCCAGCTCTGAGATCACTTCCTCCAGCACCGGGCGGCTGGTCACCAGCACTTTATAATCCTGGGTCAGCTGAGTCCCCATCTGAAGGTCCGCCAGGGAGGAAAGAGTGGTCTCCTTGGACAGCACGTACATCATGGACGTGCTCTCATACACCGGAGACAGGATCACCCGGCTGAAAAGTCCGGCCGCCAGCGCTCCCGCCACAAGGGCAGCCGCGATCATCCACCACCGCTTTCTCCATTCCAGCAAAATGGCTCTCAAGTCAATTTCAATTTCTTCGTCATCGTACTGCTTTTCCATGTTTTCTACTCCAGTTCTAGTATTTTATCCGCCAGAATGGTCTCGGCGTTATCTCTGAGAATGGCGGAAGCCTCGGCCTCCCCCTTCTTCCTGTGCAGCCATTTTACTGCCTGCAGAATCTCCGGCGCCCGGGATCCGGTGTTGTGCATATCTGTTCCCAGCAGGTGAACCCGGCCTTCCAGCACCTGCCTGCGGCACCAGCGGCTGTCTGAGGAGAACATTCCTCCTTCCAGGCTTTTATAATTCATCTGAATCACTGCCCCCGCCTGAATCAGGCTGTCCAGCTTTCCCGCCTCCCGCAGACAGAAATATCTCTCCACATGGGCGATCACCATCCGGTATCCGGCCATGGCCACCTTCCGCACTCCCTGATAGATCTCATGAAAAGAAACATTATCATAAAACTCCGTCAGGACGTACCGGCTGTCTCCCAGTGTCAGGATCTTCCCCTCTTTCAGATCTTCAGCCATGCCGTCGAAATACAGAACTTCGTTGCCGCAGTAGATCTGAAACTCCGGATCAATGGACCAGGCCTCTCTCTGCACCTGGGCCAGCACCTCTCGAAGCTCTTCCGCAGACTGGGAATCCGCCCCGAAAAGATAGTGGGGAGTGGCGATGATTCCCCGGACTCCCTGGTCGTAGGCCAGCTGCAGCATCCTTCGGGTTTCATCCATAGTTTTCGCCCCATCGTCCACCCCCGGAAGAATATGGGCATGGACATCAATTATTCCAGAAATCATACCGTCCTCAGCTCCGTCTGTAATCTCGTTTTTGGCAGTGAATGATAAGGTAGACTTTTCCTTTCAAAGGTAGACTTTTCCGTTCAGTTGTAGTTGTTAGACAATATTGGGATTTGTGTTACGATTAGTAATATAATGATGAGTTGTTATGTAAGTTGTCTAATATTTATTCTGCTTTAAAGTCCCCTTCAATTTGCACTGTATTATATCTCTTTTGCGGGAAAAAGTCTACGTTTTTCCTTGTATTTTTTTTAAGGCAATCTTAAGAAATTGGTTCTTTTGCCCATCTCAAGAAGGTATCCTGGGACACTCCCAGCTGCCTGGCAGCCTCTCTGGAGGAGAGCTGTTTTCCCATCCAGGCGTCCTTTAAAGGCGCAAATTCTTCCGGAATCCGTTTCCTCGGCCGTCCGAATTTCACGCCTCTCTGTCTGGCCGCGGCGATGCCCTCTTTCTGTCTCTGCCGGATGTTCTCCCGCTCCGTCTGGGCCACATAGGACAGGATCTGAAGCACCAGATCTGCCACAAACACTCCCATCAGGTTTTTTCCGGACTTTCTCGTGTCCAGCAATGGCATATCCAGGACCACCACATCCGCTTTCTTCTCCTTGGTGATCATCCGCCACTGCTCCAGAATCTCCTCGTAATTTCGACCCAGCCGGTCTATGGACTTGATCACCAGCACGTCCCCCTCTCTTATCCTCCGGATCATTCTCCGATATTGGGGGCGGTTAAAGTCCTTTCCGCTCAGTTTGTCCATGAAAATATTCCTCTCCGGGACCTGAAATTCCCGCAGTGCCAGAATCTGCCGATCCTCGCACTGATCCTTGGAAGATACTCTCACATATCCGTACATCGTTGATTTCATTGATGACTGCCTCCTTTTTCACTGATAGTATTTCTCTTTTGTATGAGTCCATCATAAATGAAATATCTGTCATATAGGGGAATTTTCTGAAATTTTAGCAATTCAAAGTTTGACTTCATTTTGGTTTTAGCAAATCAACAACAAAATATTGAGTTATAATAACATATTTTTAATTTTGAAAACAAAATTATTGACTTTAATAACACAATGTGATATTCTTTACCACAAATACGCGAGGTGGTCATCATGTATACGGAAATTGTAAAGATTATTGAGGGCGGCCTAGTTAATGATAAGGAAAAAGTAATTAACTATGCCGAAGTCTTGGCTAATAATTTAGAGCAGCAGGGAGAAATTTCACTAGCAAAAAAAATACGCACAACACTTAACAAAAGAAGAGGCACTTTGACTTCCTTAGATAGCTTCTCGACAAAACCTGTTGATTCCGAAAGCAGGATGGATATTGTCGAGATTACAATGCCGCAAGTTAGTCCCGATTTTGTTGTGTTGGATCAGTATTCCCGTGCCTCCATCCATAACTTTATTGACAGCTATACGCATAGAGATTTACTGCTTCAATCTGGATTAGACATTTCAAACACCTTACTTCTTTACGGTCCTCCGGGATGCGGAAAAACAACCGTTGCGCAGTATATTTCCAGTATTACGGGACTTCCCCTGGTAACCGCACGATTAGATGGTTTAATTTCATCTCTGTTGGGGAGCACCGCTAAAAATATAAGAAAAATCTTTGATTATGCATCTAAAAGAGAATGTATTTTGTTCTTAGATGAGTTTGACGTAATTGCAAAACTGCGTGATGACAAAAATGAACTTGGGGAACTTAAACGAGTGGTAAATAGCCTGCTTCAAAATATTGACGGTTTCAATAGCGACAGCATTTTAATTGCCGCAACTAACCACCACGAACTACTAGATCCTGCTATTTGGAGGAGATTTTCAACCATAGTAGCTTTGGAAAAGCCTCAAAAAGATGAAATAGCACACTATTTGAATATCCTTCTTGCTAATAAATCTACCGATTTTATTTCTAGCGAAAAAAAACTTGAACGAATCATTAGTGCATTTGTTGGGCTCAGCTATTCTGATATAAGAACTATTATCCTCAATGCATTGAAAACTGTTGTTCTGTCTGGCCGCGAAATTTTAACCAACTGCGACGTTTTAAAATCAATCTATCTCTATGAGAAACATGCCGTAGAATGTGAAAACGATTTTATTGCATTTTTACTTAATCATGGGGTTACCCATAAAGAAGCAAACGAAAGCCTTGGGATTCCACTTCGCAAAATTCAATCCATTTCTAAATCATTAGAGCGAAAGGAGTTATAAGATATGGATAACGAAAGACTACCGATCAAATTCTTTGCACCGCGGGAAATTGATGAACTCCGTGTTGAGGGAAATCGCAACCGGGAACCTCCCAGGTGGTTACTTACTGGTCAGGACTTGATCGACCGCTCTGCCCAATTGTTGGATGCATTTCATTCATTTTCTTCCATATATGAGCAGCGGGTATCATCTCCTATTCCATTCGTTTTTGTTGCAAAAATGTGTGAAGATGCAACATTCAAACCATTTGACCCCATCGTCCAATGGGACAAAGAAGATAAGGCATATAAAATCAAGTTAATTGACTTTCAGAATTATGAAACAAATATTGCAATGCAAAGACTGTTTGAAAAATGTCTAACTAAAAATGGTATTTCCTATCAAAAAACTCTCTATACAAGTCAAGTCCCTGTCTATAAAATTAAGCAGTTACCAAAGATAACAATTGATACTCTAACAAATGACCCCTCTTTTGAGATGATTTTTTCTATTGAGCCCATGCCGCAGTATACATTATCTTTGGATTTTATAGATCACAATAGTGATGTTTCTCCGATATACCCTGTAAACGGACGACGGTATGAGACTTTAGGGATTCTTGATAATGGCATTGCCAGCATTCCCCAGCTTCAGCCTTGGATAGATGGCAAACGATGGACTGTCTATCCGGAAAATGTTATTTCGTCAACACATGGCACTTTTGTAGCAGGAGCAGCACTTTATGGAGATATTTTAGAGGAAAAGGAGTGGATTGGCCACAATGGGCTAAAACTGTTTGATGCGACTATCTTCCCCGATCCTGCGAAGGAGTTCTTGGATGAAGATGATTTAATTGCAAATATCCAGGAAGCAATTAAGGCAAATCACGAAAAAATAAAAGTTTGGAACCTTTCTGTTAGCATTACTCGAGAAGTCAATAACAGTAAATTTTCTGATTTTGCAGTAGCTTTAGATGCACTGCAAGAACAATATAACATTTTAATTTGCAAATCCGCTGGTAATTGCAAAAACTTCACAATGCATCTTTCAAAAGGCCGTATCCACGAAGGGGCTGACTCAGTTCTCTCCTTAGTAGTTGGCTCGATGGCACATAAAAAAAGAACCTTTGATTTTGCTGACATCGATAATCCATCCCCATTTACAAGAGTTGGTCCCGGCCCGGAATTTATCATAAAACCAGAAGTAACACACTATGGCGGGAATGCAGGAATAGATGACCACGGAAAATTGGTAATATCTGGGGTTAAATCATTTTTCACCAATGGAACAACTATTGAAAATGTGAGCACAAGCTTTTCGACTCCCAGAGTTGCATCTTTGGCTACAGGCCTCTTCCAAGAGCTCGACGAAAAATTTGATCCTCTGTTAATAAAAGGATTAATAATTCATTCAGCCTCCTATCCTCATAATCTGCATATTCCCGAAGCAGAGAGAACCAATCAAATTGGTTTTGGCATTCCTCAAAACATTCATAATATTCTATACAACGAGCCTTATCTGGCACAGCAATATTAAGCTTACGAATGATATTTCTGTTAACATCTGATCCACAGTCTTCAGTTTGATTTCCAGACGCAAAAAAGGCACTGTCCTCACCAGACAGTGCCTTTCCCTCACTATAATATGACCTATCCGGGAATCGAACCCGGGTTTCCGCCGTGAGAGGGCGGCGTCTTGACCGCTTGACCAATAGGCCGGATCATCGAGGCGACAAGATTTGAACTTGCGACCTCTGCGTCCCGAACGCAGCGCTCTACCAAGCTGAGCCACGCCTCGACAATTTTTGACAGCTTACCGCCATCAAAAAAGCTACTGAGGGGACTCGAACCCCTGACCTGCTGATTACGAATCAGCTGCTCTACCAACTGAGCCACAGTAGCCTGCTTAAAAAATGCCTTGGAACCTTCCAAAGCATTTCATGACCTATCCGGGAATCGAACCCGGGTTTCCGCCGTGAGAGGGCGGCGTCTTGACCGCTTGACCAATAGGCCGGTATCATCGAGGCGACAAGATTTGAACTTGCGACCTCTGCGTCCCGAACGCAGCGCTCTACCAAGCTGAGCCACGCCTCGATACCTCTGGTAGTATATAACAAACAGGGGAAAAAGTCAACTCTTTTTTGTAATATTTTTTGTTGAAGAAAAAATTCGCACAATTATACACAATTATAGGCGAAGCCGGGGCGGAAAACTCCGCCCAGGCCATCTCTTCCTATTTCATCAGCTTCTGGATTGCCCGGCACAGCTCGTCGATCACTTCCGTATCTCCTTTTTCCACCCGCTCCACCACGCAGGTGTGGATGTGGTCGGTCAGCAGGATCCGGTTGAAGCTGTTGAGGGCTGCCTGGACGGCGGATACCTGATTCAGGATATCAATACAGTAGCGCTCGTCCTCCACCATATTTTTGATTCCGCGGATCTGGCCCTCGATGCGGTTCAGCCGGTTAAGGAGAGCCTTCTCTTCTTCCTCGCTGCGGTGTTTATGCCTGCCGCAGCCGCAGCATTTCTTTTCCTTCTTTTCGCTCATCTTCCACCTCATATTTCTTCGTCCGGCACAGGCCAGGAGACCTGCGCCCGGTTTCCGGGAACCATCCGCCGGTTCCGTTTACTCGCTTCTGCTGTACTTCTCAGACTGGGACCGGATCAGCTCCTCATCGCTGAAGTAGTTGATCTTCATGGCGTCCTTCACCTCAGACAGGGTCTGGGCAGCCACCTCCTCGGCAGCCTCGCTTCCCCTCTTTAAGATCTGATATACCTCGGGGATGTCCTTCTCGAATTCTCTTCTTCTGGCGCGGATCGGCTCCAGAGTTTCCTCCAGCACGCTGTTCAGGAACCGTTTTACCTTCACGTCTCCCAGGCCGCCTCTCTGGTAGTGGGCTTTCAGCTCGTCTAAGTTGGCGTAATCCGGCAGATACCGCTCAAAATGCTCGGGACGGCAGAAGGCGTCCAGATAGGTGAACACCGTATTTCCCTCGATGTGTCCCGGGTCGCTCACCTGGATGTGGGTGGGATCGGTGTACATGCTCATGATCTTCTTTCTCACCTCATCCGGCGTGTCGGACAGATAGATGCAGTTGCCCAGGGACTTGCTCATCTTCGCCTTTCCGTCGATGCCGGGAAGACGCATGCAGGCCTGGTTCTCCGGCAGCAGGGCGTCGGGATCCACCAGCACCTCCGCGTACACGGAATTGAATTTGTGGACGATCTCCTTCGTCTGCTCGATCATGGGCAGCTGGTCCACGCCCACGGGAACCGTGGTGGCCTTGAAGGCGGTGATATCCGCCGCCTGGCTGATGGGGTAGGTGAAGAAGCCCACGGGAATGCTGGCCTCGAAGTTTCTCATCTGGATCTCGCTCTTCACTGTGGGGTTTCTCTGCAGCCGGGACACGGTCACCAGATCCATGTAGTAGGCGGTGAGCTCGTAAAGCTCCGGGATCTGGGACTGGATGAGAATCGTGGTTTTGGACGGATCCAGTCCGCAGGACAAGTAGTCCAGAGCCACCTCCAGAATGTTCTGGCGCACCTTCTCCGGATTCTCAATGTTATCCGTCAGCGCCTGGGCGTCGGCGATCATGATAAAGATCTTCTCGTACTCCCCGGAGTTCTGCAGCTCCACTCTTCTTCTCAGAGAGCCCACATAGTGGCCCACATGGAGACGGCCGGTGGGGCGGTCTCCCGTCAAAATTATTTTTCCCATTTCTTTGTTCCTCCTGTAATTGATCAAAGGCCGCGTCCGCTGACGGGGACACCGCGAGCCATGAAAGCCTCAGGATCGCTCCGCGCTGCGCGCTCATGCGATCCCATCTGTATTCCCAATCCAGCCTGCCGGGCTTTCACAGTAAATAAAAAGCCCTCTGTCCCGATACGCAAATTCATATCAGGACAGAGGGTCTCATTCCCTGCGGTGCCACCTGATTTCGCCTGTTCAGACGCTCTCAAGCCGCGCCGGTACTTGGCGCGCAGTCCCTGTAACGCCGGACTGTAGTCTGCGTCTCCCCTACTCTCCGGAAATGCCGCCGGGATCAGTGGATCCCCTGGCCTCTCTTCCGGGATTTCGGTTCGCCCTCAGGAGCCCATTCTCCCTGTTCCGTCACGCCGCCCTCTCAGCTCCCGGGCCGCTCTCTGTGCTTTCGGATACAGAGGTACTCTCCTCCTTCATCGGTTTTTTTATTTCTCTTTATTCAGTACTATAGCACGGAATCCCCTGCTCTGTCAAAGCCAATCTTTTCCCTGGCAGGGACCGGTCTTTTGGACCTGGTCCTTACTGCTGGGACTTCCGGTTCATCATCGCCCGCTTGCGCATGGTGGGATCCAGAATCTTCTTGCGGATCCGCAGGCTCTTGGGGGTCACTTCCAGAAGCTCGTCCGTGTCGATGAAGTCCAGACACTGCTCCAGACTCATCTCCTTCGGCGGCGTCAGCTTCAGAGCCTCGTCGGCGCTGGAGGAACGGGTGTTGGTCAGTTTCTTCGTCTTACACACGTTTAATTCAATATCCTCCGCCTTCGGGCAGGAACCGATGACCATGCCGGAGTACACTTTCACTCCCGGTCCGATAAACAGGGTTCCTCTCTCCTGGGCGTTGAACAGTCCGTAGGTAATGGACTCGCCCGCCTCGTAGGCGATCAGGGAGCCGGTGGGACGGTAGGACAGATCGCCCTTGTAGGGGCCGTAGCCCTCAAAGCTGGTGTTCAAAATGCCGTTGCCCTTCGTGTCCGTCATGAACTCTCCCCGGTAGCCGATCAGGCCTCTGGAGGGGATGGAAAATTCCAGACGGGTGTAGCCGCCGGAGGACGGGCTCATGCCCTGAAGCTCTCCCTTTCTGCTGGTGAGCTTCTGGATCACAATGCCGGTAAACTCATCCGGCACGTCCACGTAAGCCAGCTCCATGGGCTCCAGCTTCTGATTTCTCTCGTTGTACTTGTAGAGCACCTCCGCCTTGCTGACGGCGAACTCATATCCCTCCCGGCGCATATTCTCGATGAGCACGGACAGGTGCAGCTCTCCTCTTCCAGACACCTTAAAGCAGTCCGGGCTCTTCTCCTCCACCCGGAGGCTGACGTCGGTGTTCAGCTCCCGGAACAGCCGGTCTCTCAAATGGCGGGAGGTGATGTATTTTCCTTCCTGGCCCGCCAGAGGGCTGTCATTGACCATAAAGTCCATGGAAATGGTGGGCTCGGAGATCTTCTGGAAGGGAATAGCCTCCGGATTCTCCGGGGAGCAGACCGTATCGCCGATGTGAATGTCCGCGATGCCGGAGATGGCCACGATGGAGCCAAACTCTGCCTGGGGCACTTCCACACGGTTTAAGCCGTCAAACTCGTAGAGCTTGCCGATCTTGATCTTTTTGAACTTGTCCGGATCGTGGTGGTTTACCAGCACGCACTCCTGGTTCACCCGGATGGAACCGTTCTCCACCTTGCCGATGCCGATACGGCCCACGTACTCGTTGTAGTCGATGGTGCTGATCAGCACCTGGGTGTGGGCGTCCGGATCTCCCTCGGGGGCGGGGATATAGTCGATGATGGTCTCAAAGAGGGGAGACATATCCACATCCGGGTCGTCCAGATTTTTCTTCGCGAAGCCGCCCTTTGCCGACGCGTAGAGGAAGGGGCAGTCCAGCTGCTCCTCGGAAGCGTCCAGATCCATAAACAGCTCCAGAACCTCGTCCACCACTTCCTCGGGGCGGGCCTCCGGGCGGTCGATCTTATTCAAGCAGACGATTACCGGCAGATCCAGCTCCAGAGCCTTGCGCAGCACGAACTTGGTCTGAGGCATGGGACCCTCATAGGCGTCCACCACCAGGATCACGCCGTTTACCATCTTGAGCACCCGCTCCACCTCGCCGCCGAAATCCGCGTGTCCGGGGGTGTCCACGATGTTGATCTTCGTTCCCTTGTATTCCACCGCCGTGTTTTTGGAGAGAATGGTAATGCCTCTCTCTCTCTCAATCTCGTTGGAATCCATCACCCGCTCCACCACTTCCTGGTTGGCGCGGAACACGCCGCTCTGACGGAGCAGGCAGTCCACAAGGGTGGTCTTGCCGTGATCCACATGGGCGATGATCGCAATATTCCTCACGTCTTCTCTCTTGATTCTCATACCTTGTTCTTCTTCCTCTCAAAAAAACTAAGGATCCGCACCCGGCGGTCCTTAGTCTGTCTCGTTTCATTTTCTTACCGATTGGTAAGTATAGCACCATACCGGCCAGATTGCAAGGGGTTTGGCGAAAAACCGTCCCTCCGGAGGGAAATGTGCCTCTTTCCGCCTAAAACAGAAGGATTTCCTTATTTAATAGGCCGTAGTACAGCTCCCGCTTCACCTCAATGGAACAGCGGCCGTTGGTACCCTCTGTGAGCAGGGCGGAAAAATGGTCCGCCTCATCCACCGGCACCAGGAAGGAAAAAGTCACGTCCGCCCCGTACTGGCTGTCCAGGGTGGTGATGCCGTTCTGAGCCGCCAGGTACTGGATCTTCCCCACGCCGCTGTAGTCCGTCCCCACCACAAGCTCCTTCGCCAGCCGCTTCGTCACCACCTGGCAGTTTTCCAGGCCAGCTTTCACCGCCCCGGAGTAGGCTCTCACCAGACCGCCGGTTCCCAGTAGGGTGCCGCCGAAATATCTGGTGACCACCGCGCACACGTTGCGGATCTCCTCTCCCAGAAGCACGTCCAGCATGGGCCGGCCGGCTGTCTGGCTGGGCTCCCCGTCGTCGCTGCACCGGCACAGTTCTCCCCGCTCCCCGATCACAAAGGCTGAGCAGTTGTGGGTGGCGTCCCAGTACTTTTTTCTCATCTCCTCAATAAAGGCCAGGGCCTCCTCCTCCGACTCCACCGGCCGCAGGGTGGCGATGAACCTGGATTTTTTCTCTGTAATCTCTCCGCTTCCTCCCTCATAGAGGATCTTGTACTCTGGAATCATAGGGAAACCTCCTCCGCTTATGCTGACCCAATTATAGCGAAAAATGGGAGAAAACACAAGCTCCGGCCGTTTTTTCCCACCTGTCCCCCACTTTTGTCATAAAATATGGGAAAAGTTGAATTCCTCTATGATATTTGGTATACTATGTAGATACCGACTGGGAAATCCCGGAAAGGAGGTTATATGAACTACGGAAAAACCGGAACAGAACAAAAGCTGAAACTCCTTCAGTCCAGGAAGAAGAAGTACTTCTCCAAGCTGAGTTTTTCTTTCGTCAAGCTGCTCTTCGTGCTGTTCCTATTTTTAGGCGTCACAGGCGCCGGCATGGCCTTCGGCATGATCAACGGCATCATCGAACAGGCTCCTGAACTGGATCTGGAGAGCATTGTGCCCGCAGGCTATGCCACCACCGTCTATGACAGCGCCGGAAATCTGACGGACACCCTGGTCCAGACCGGATCCAACCGGGAGGAAGCCACCTACGACGAGCTCCCCAAGGACCTGATCAACGCCTTTGTGGCCATCGAGGACGCCCGCTTCTGGCAGCACAACGGCATCGACCTGCGCTCCATCGCCAGAGCGGTGTGGGGCATTGTCACCGGGGAGTACAGCGGAGGCGCCAGCACCATCACCCAGCAGCTGATCAAGAACAACGTGCTGGGCGGCGGCAACGAGGACAACTGGGGCGACCGCATCGAGCGGAAGATCCAGGAACAGTATCTGGCTCTCCAGCTGGACAAGAGCATGAGCAAGGAACTGATCATCACCAACTACCTGAACACCATCAACCTGGGCAACAACACCCTGGGGGTAAAGGTGGCGGCAAAGCGGTATTTCAACAAGGACGTGTCCGATCTGACCCTGTCCGAGTGCACCGTTCTGGCAGGAATCACTCAGAATCCCTCCCGCCTAAACCCCATCTCCGGCCGGGAGGCCAATGAGGCCCGGCGGAGGATCATTCTCCAGAACATGGTGGATCAGGGCTACATCACTCCTGCCCAGCAGGAGGAAGCCCTGGCGGACGACGTCTACGACCGCATCCAGGACGTGGACCTTCTCACCAAGGAGAACAGCACTCCCTACAGCTATTTCACCGACGAGCTCATTGACCAGGTCATGGACGCCCTGATGAATCAGCTGGGATACACGGAAAGCCAGGCCTCCAACCTGCTCTACAGCGGCGGCCTGCAGATCTACACCACCCAGGATCCGGAGATCCAGGCCATTGTGGATGAGGAGGTAAACAACCCGGACAACTATACCGCGGCCAAGTATTCGGTGGAATACCGTCTCTCCGTCACCCACTCGGACGGCACTACGGAGCATTTTTCCGAGCACAATCTGGAAAACTGGCACAACAACGTGCTGAACGACTCCTACACCGGCCTCTACGAGAGCCAGGAGGCCGCCCAGAACGACGTGGAGCAGTACCGGGCATGGCAGCTCAAGGAGGGGGACGAGGTCATCGGCGAGACCCTGACCATGGTGCTCCAGCCCCAGGTGTCCTTCGTGCTCATGGACCAGTACACCGGGGAGGTGAAGGCCATCAGCGGAGGGCGCGGGGAAAAGACCGCCAGCCGTACCTTAAACCGGGCCAGCGACGTGGTGCGCCAGCCGGGATCTGTATTTAAGGTGATCACCTGCTTCGCGCCGGCCATCGACACCTGCGGCGCCACCCTGGGCACCGTCTACTACGACGCCCCCTACACCGTGGGGGAAAAGACCTTCCGGAACTGGTATTCCTCCGGATTCCTGGGCTACTCCAATATCCGGGAAGGCATCATCTACTCCATGAACATTGTGGCGGTCCGGTGCCTGATGGAGACCGTGACCCCCCAGCTGGGCATCGAGTACGCGAAGAATCTGGGCATCTCCAGCCTGGTGGACTCCGACGTGACCGCGGCAGCGGCCCTGGGCGGACTGACCAACGGCGTCTCCAACCTGGAGCTGACCGCCGCCTTCTCCGCCATCGCCAACGGCGGAGTGTACACCAAGCCCATCTTCTTTACGAAGATTCTGGACCACAACGGACGGGTGCTCATTGACAATCAGCCGGAGACGAAGCGGGTTTTAAAGGACTCCACCGCCTTCCTGCTCACTGACGCCATGTCCGACTCTCTGGAGGCCAACCGGCATTTTTCCGGTCCCCAGATCAGCGTCAACTCCACCAGCACCCGGGCGGCCCTCTCCGGCATGTCCGCCGCTGGAAAGAGCGGTACCACCACCAACAACGTGGACGTGTGGTTCGTGGGCTTCACCCCCTACTACACCGCCGGCGTCTGGGGCGGCTGCGACAACAACCAGCAGCTCACTGCCGGCAACGGAGGCACCAGCTTCCACAAGGACATCTGGAGAAAGATCATGACCAGAGTCCACGAGGGTCTGTCCGATCCGGGATTTACCGTTCCGGACAGCGTGGAGACGGCGGAAATCTGCCGCAAGTCCGGCAAGCTGGCCATTCCCGGCGTCTGCTCCGCGGACCCCAGGGGCAATGCGGTCTACACCGAATATTTCGCGAAGGGCACCGTTCCCACAGAGGTGTGCGACCACCACACCAGGGCTACGGTCTGCTCCGATTCCGGCATGCTGGCCACCGAGTACTGTCCCAACCGGACCACCGGCGTGTTTATGACCATTCCCGCCGGGGAGACCACGGTGACCGACGATTCCCTGTACGCCCTGCCAGACTACTGCACCATGCACAGCAGTTCCAGCGTGATCATAAGCCCCAACATTTCCGGCGGCATCCAGGCCCCGGGATCGGGATCGAGCACCGATTCCCCGGCCACCTTCCAGCCCCCGTCCTCGGGCACAGCCGCTGTGAACGAATATGAGGACGACGTGATCAGCGCGGCTCCGCCTCCAGGCTGAGCCGCGGGGCCGCCGGCTGACGCCGGCGCGGGACCCATAAGAGTTCACACCCCATGAGATTTCACATCAGGGAGGATCATGATTATGACATTTCGGGAAATGAGACGCAGCCGCCAGGCTTTATCCCAGGCAGACTGTGAGAAGATTTTGAAGACGGCCACCGCGGGAGTTCTGGCCGTCACAGGAGACGGGGGATATCCCTACGCCGTCCCCTTGAGTTATGTATATGCGGAGGGCAGGCTCTATTTCCACTGCGCCGGCTCCGGCCACAAGCTGGACGCCATCTCCGCCGATGACCGGGTATCCTTCTGCGTCATTGACCAGGACGAAATCCACCCGGAAAAATTCACCACCTTTTTCCGCAGCGTCATCCTCTTCGGCCGGGCCAGGATTCTGGAGGACGCAGGGGAAAAGCGGGCGGCCCTGGAGCTTCTGGCGGACAAGTATTCCCCCGGACAGAGCGGACGGGAGGAGGAGATCAGCGGACAGTTAAACCGTGTGTGCATCGTGGAGATCACGCCGGAGCACATGACGGGGAAAGAGGCCATCGAGCTGGTAAAACAGAAAAAGCCGTCGGGCGGGAAATCCTGAATTTCCCGCCGGCGGCTTTTTCCATGTCAGTCTTTCATCTTCGGCTTGAAGATAAGGGCGGCCAGATAGGCGAACACCAGGGCCCCGCAGATTCCCCCCGCCGTAGCGGTGAATCCGCCCTTGAACAGGCCCAGGAGACCTTCCTCCGCCATTCCCTCCTTCACACCCTTCCAGAGAGAATTTCCAAATCCCAGAAGGGGAACGCTGGCCCCGGCGCCGGCCCACTGGGCGAAGGGCTCATAGATCCCCAAAAATCCCAGAATCCCGCCGGTCACCACCAGGCCCACCATGATCCGGCCGGGCATCAGCTTCGTGTTGTCCATAACCGCCTGCACCACCAGGCAGATCAGCCCTCCTGTCACAAACGCTTTCACATAATCCATCTCTCATCCCTCCTGGCTTTCTTTCCCGCTCCGATGCTCAATGACCACGCCGTGGGCGATTCCCGGAATCGACTGTCCCTCGTTAAAGCTGACCGGGGAGAGCAGGGCGCCGGTGGGCACAAAGAGCACCCGCTTCCACTCTCCCGACCGCACCTTTTCCAGAATACAGGCGGACAGAGTCACCGCCGAGCAGCCGCAGCCGCTTCCCCCGGCGTGGGTGTCCTGGGAGCTGCTGTCGTAGATCTCCATGCCGCAGTCCATATGGACCTTTGACAGGTCATGGCCCCCCGCCGCCATAAAATCCAGCAGCACCGTCCGCCCCACCTCTCCCAGATCTCCCGTGATGATCCGGTCATAGTGGCTCTCATCCACCTGAAAATCCATAAAGTTTCTGGAAATGGTGCTGTAGGCCGCCGGAGCCATGGCGGCTCCCATATTCATGGAATCCTTCGCCCCGATGTCGGCGATCTTGCCCACGGTGACCCCGGTGATCACCGCCAGGCCTTCCTCCGCCGCAGACCGGTCCGCTCCCATCTTCCGGGTCTCCCGTCTCTTTTCCAGAAAGGTCTCCCGATCCGACACCGCAAAGGCTCCGCTGCCGGTCACCGTCCAGGTGGCGGAATAGGGGCGCTGGTTTCCATAGGCCAGGGGAAAGCGGAACTGCTTCTCCGCCGTGGCAAAGTGGCTGGACGCCACCGCCAGCACCCGCTCCCCGTAGCCTGCCGCCACAGTCATGGCGCTTAAGCTCAGGGCCTCCCCGATGGTGGAGCAGGCCCCGTAGAGGCCGAACAGGGGAATTTCCAGATCCGCCACCCCGAAGGAGGTGGCGATGAGCTGTCCCAGCAGATCTCCCGCAAATAAGTACCGGACCTCCTCCGGCCGGATGCCTCCCTTCTCCAGGGCCAGGCGGCAGGCCTCCTCCTGCATGGCGCTCTCTGCCTCCTCCCAGGTCTTTTTTCCCAGCATGGGATCCCGTTCCACACGGTCAAAGGCTTTTCCCAGGGGACCTTCCCCCTCCTTCTGCCCCACCACGGAGGCGGAGGACTCGATCACCGGCGGGCGCTCAAACTCCAGGCTGGCTCTTCCTCGTCTCATTTTTCTTCTCCCCCTTTCCTACCATCCCAGATTCCACAGGCCCAGCACGTAGGCCAGGATTCCCAGAATCCAGGTGCTCAAAATTCCGTACAGGATCACCGGTCCGGAGATGGTGAAGGCCTTCACCCCGATGCCGAACACCTGTCCCTCCACCTTGTACTCCAGCATGGGAGCCACCACGGAATTGGCAAAGCCGGTGATGGGGACCAGAGTGCCGGCCCCGGCAAATTTGGTGATCTTCGGAAAGATGTTCAGGCCGGTGAGCAGAATGCTCAGGCCGATGAGAAAGAGCTGGGCCCAGGCCATGGCCGCTTCCTTCTCCATCCCCGCCGCAGTCAGCGCATTGATCACCGCCTGTCCCAGAACGCAGATCAGCCCGCCCACCAGAAACGCCCACAGCATGTTGATTCCCTTGCTGTGGACCGGGGTAATCTCCTTTACATAGCTCTCGTAGAGCTTCTTATTGACTTCCATTGTCTCTCCTTTCCCGGCCCTATCCGCCGAATCGTTTTACAAAATAGACCAGGGACCCGGCCAGCTTTCCCAGGGCGATGGCCAGGATCACATACTGGAGTCCCACGGCCAGCCGGATCCGGCGGCTGATGGTGGGGAGGGCCTTTAGGGTCTCCGCCAGGGACATGACCAGGCAGCCCACAAAGATCCCCACCGACAGGCCGAACAGCCCCAGAAGGATCTGGCTGACGGCTCCGATTCCCAGTCCCAGGGGGATCTCCAGAAGGTCGCTGATATTTCCCAGGATCCCTCCCGTCACCAGCACCGTCTCGTAGAGGAAGACCCGGCGCTTCGTCCCCGTCTTCCCGATCAGCCTGGGGAATACGCCGATGATGGCCAGAAAGGCGAACACCCCCGCCGCGATCACTCCCCCGGCGGAAAAGCCGGCGAAAGCCAGAAACAGGTTCTCAAGTGACATCGATCCCTGACTCCTTCCTGTCCGCGTTCTGGATCAGCGTCTTGCTGATGTTGTCCTCGTACAGCCGCATCTCCACCTCCAGGGGAGTGGGATCCGTGTTGATCTTCCACTTGGAAAAATGATTGAAAAAGCCGATGATGCCCGCCGCCAGCCCCAGGGAATAGGACAGCTCCAGGATGGTGAAGCCGTCAGACTCCCGGCCGGTCACCACGTAGTAGATCTCCTGAAACACCTTTGTCACGTCCACGTCGTTGTTGAAGGTCATAATGGCAAAGGCCGCCCCGAAAAAGCAGACCAGGCACACGAAGCCTGTTTTCAGCCATTCCCAGGCATAGTTTTCTTTCTTCGGCCTATGATAATCAATGATGTAGTTCACCTGCCCCACGATGGTGACCTGGGCGGAGGGAACGGCGTTCCGAATCAGGGGCAGCAGATCCAGAACGCTCTCCACATACCGGAAATCCCGGTCCTTCCGGATGGTCTTGATGGTCAGGGCGTTTAAGCGGGCCACGGCTGCCGGATCGCTGCACCACAGCTGGGCCACATCCTTCAGCTGCACTTTTTTCTCATGGACCTCCGAGATCTCCCGGACGTTTAAATACACCTCCGTCTCCTTCAAGCCCTCATCACCTCCGCCGCTTCCACAAAAGTTCCCTCCATCTCCCCGCTTCCCGCGGAGAAGCCGAACAGGCAGTAGCACAGAGCCGCCGCCGTCAGAAGCAGACACGCGAATAAAGCGGCGATCCCAGCCTTCTGTCTCCAGGTTTCCATACACCTCACATCCTTTCTATGAGTAGTATGGATTGGGATTGCCGCTTTATACTTCAGATTTTTTACAGTTTTTCCCTCATCTGCCTCAGGATCTTTTTCTCCAGCCGGGACACCTGGACCTGGGAAATGTCCAGATCCGCCGCGATGACGCTCTGGGTCTGGTTGCAGAAATACCGGCGGATAATGATCTCCCGCTCCTTCGGCCCCAGCTCCGAGATCAGTTCCCGCAGCACCATGCGGTTTAACAGAGTCTCCTCCGCGTCCTCCTTCTCCTCCAGCCGGTCCATCAGGCACAGCTCCTGCCCGTCGTTTTTTCCAAAAGGCCGGTACAGAGATTCCACCTCCGCCCCCGCTTCCAGGGACGCCGCCACTTCCTCCCGGCTCACCTTCAGTTCCCCGGCGATCTCCTCAATGGTCGGCTCCCTTCCCAGGGATCCGGACAGGCTCTCCCTGGCCGCCCCCACCTTCATTCCCAGCTCCTTCACCGACCGGCTCACCTTAATCAGCCCGTCGTCCCGGAGAAACCGCTTGATCTCCCCGGTGATCATGGGCACCGCGTAGGTGGAAAACCGGACGTCATAGGATAAATCAAATTTGTCGATGGCCTTCAGCAGTCCGATGCTTCCGATCTGAAACAGATCCTCCAGCTCATGTCCTCTGCCGGCAAACCGGCGGACAATGCTCCAGACCAGGCCGACGTTGTCTTCAACCAGCTGATCTCTGGCCGCTTTATCTCCCTCGTGAGCCATTTGAATCAATCTCATGGTCTCATCCATAGGGTCACGCTCCGATCCGCTTCTTCATGATCACCTTTGTGCCCTGTCCGGGGGCGGAGATCACCTCCACCTGGTCCATAAACGCCTCCATAAAGGAAAATCCCATGCCGGACCGCTCTCCCGACGGATCTGTGGTGAACATGGGCTCCATGGCCTTTTTCACATCGGCGATTCCGGCTCCCCGGTCGCTGATCTCCACCGTAAACTCCCTGTCCTCCGCGGCCGCCAGGATCCGGATCTTTCCCACGCCTCCCCCGTAGCCGTGGATCACCGCGTTGGTCACTGCTTCGGAGACCGCCGTCTTCACGTCGTCGATCTCCTCCAGGGTGGGATTTAATCGGCTGAGAAACACCGCCACCACCACCCGGGCAAACTCCTCATTCTCCGACAGGCTGTCCATCTCCAGCCTCATTTCCTCTCTCCTGCCCTGTTCCACCTGGCTCCTCCTTCCTAGTCCGCGATCGCGGCCTCTTTCGTATCAAAATTTTTGATCAGGCGGCAGACGCCGCCCATGGACAGAATCCTCTTTACCTGGGCTCCCGCCCCGCAGATGGCCACTTTTCCCCCGCTGCCCGCCATCTGCTTATACCGGTTCAGCAGCACCCCGATGCCGGAGGAATCCATAAATTCCGTTTTGGAGAAATCAAAGATCACCTTGTTGATGTAGTTTTCCGCCAGCAGCAGATCGGTCTCATACCGCAGATTCCGGCAGTTGTGGTGATCCAGCTCCTTTGGGAGATGGATGATCAGAATCTGCCCCCTGGCCTCATAGGTAAATGTATCATTGGACATAACACACAGCTCCTTTCCCGTTTTCCTAGCCTTCCCGCCTCCCAGGCGGGCCCATAACGCAAAGAGACATGCCCCGTCTCCGGTTCATGTCTCTTCTGTATCTCTGTGTGAAATTTTTTCTGTCCGGCCGCCCGGGCGGCAGCGTTCCTCCGCCCGGTTCCGGCGTCAGTATCCTCTCTGTTCCCTGGACATGGCAGCGTAGTCCGTGTCCGGATAATTCTCTATAATCTGATCAAACAGGTCGTCCGCCGCTTCCTCCTGGCCCTGGGCCTGAAGGGCTGCCGCCTTGTCGTACATCACCCCGGGATTATCCCCGTTGAGGCGCAGGCTGGCGTCGTAGTAGGTAACTGCTCCGGCGTAATCCCCGGAGCCCACCGCCGCGTCTCCCAGCTCATCCAGAACCTGCCAGCCCCGGTCCGCCATATCCCCCTGGATTTCCTCCAGAATGGGCTGCAGGTTGGGATCTGTGATCAGGGATGTATTCAATCCGGCGTAGATCTGGGCCGCCGTCCGGAAATCATCGTCCCGGTAGGCCTGGAGGATCCGGGCCAGGGACGCGTACTGGCTGATAGTTCCGCCGCTGTCGCTCACCACCGAATTCAGGGACGCCTCGGCGCTGTCCCTGTCTCCCTCCGCCTGGGCCAGCTGGGCCTCCAGCTGATCGATGCGGATATTGCTCTGGCTTAACTGCTCGCTGTAGCTGATGATCTCCTGATTGTGCTCGCTGTTGAGCCGCTCCTCGATGGACGGCATCACCAGGGTCATGAAGGCCGCCACCCCCAGCACCACGCCGATGAGAATGTTTAACACCACCTGGCCGCCGGTGCTCTCCTTGTAGGTGGGCGGCAGAATGATGTTGTCATCCTCCAGTTTAGTGTGGGAGAAGGCGTTGTCCATCCGCTGGCGCTCCACCTCCGCCCGCCCCGTTTTCTCCTTCACAATAGACATGTACCACAGGGCCTTCTGATTGCTCCGGTCGATCTGGAGCACCCGCCGCAGGGCCTTTCCGGCCCTGGTGTAGTTCTCCTGGGAAATGTAGAGCAGGGCCAGCAGCAGCTGGGCCTTCACATAGTGGTCGTTTTCCTCCACCGCGGCCGCCAGCTGAAGGATAGCCAGGTCGTAGGCCTCCGTCTGGGCGTACCACAGAGCCTGATTGTATTTTTTTACCGTCTGGCTGGCCATCTCCAGCCTTCCCGGCTTTCTCTGGATCTCGTCCAGATAATAGTCGCAGCGGTTGTCCTCCGGCTGAAGGTTTAAGCTGATGACCCACTGGACGATGGCGTCCGCCACCTCTCCCATCTCATAGTAGATCAGACCCAGAAGATTTCTGGCGTCTGTCTGGTATTTGTTGAAATGAAGGCTCTTTTTCAGGCACTCCGCCGCTCCCGACAGGTCCCGGATCTGTGCCTTCTCCAGTCCCAGATTGTAATAACTGTTGGCAATCTGGTGGTTTCTCTTCACATAATCCATAGGTACCGCCTATCTCTGCTGTTCTCTGATCAATTCCATCATCAGGTCCGTCATATCCGTCAGGTCGCTCTTCACAATGGCGTCCTCCACCTCCTCCACGTCCAGGCTGGGTTTAAAACGCTTGATCTCTTCGTCAAAATTTATCATGTTCTTCCTCCTTGAGGCATTCCTTCAGCTCTCCCACAAAATAGAGGGAGCCGGCAGCAAACAGCAGGTCCTCTCCCTTTCTCTCCAGAGCGGCGCGAAGGGCCTCCCTCACAGAGCCGTACCCGTACACCAGGCAGCCGGCTCTGAAAAAAGCCTTCTCCATGGCCTCCAGGGACAGGCCCCGTTCGCTCTCCATTCTGGCCACCGTGATATCCTCCGGCTTCAGATCCTCCGCCAGCTCCGCGGCCATGGCGCCGTACTCCTTGTCGGACACGGCGGAGAACAGCAGATGGATCTTCCTTCCCCGCTCTCTCCCGATTCTGGCGGCCGCCTGGCCGAAGGCGCGGATCCCGTCCCGGTTGTGGGCGCCGTCCAGATAAAATCCCGGCAGCACCTCCTCCATGCGGCCTCCGTGGCGGGCCGATGAAAGTCCCTCCGCCACCTCAGCGGCTGTGATCTCATGGCCCGGCTCCGTTCCCGCGGGGGAAGCTTCTTCTAATCCCTTTAAAATCTCCGCCGCCTTCACCGCCAGAGCTCCGTTCCACACCTGATAACCGGCGGGGAAGGGGAGAACCGCCTCCGCCCGGCCATCCTCAAAGGGGTAGGCCACCCTGGGAAAGATTCCTTCCCAGGCAACAGAGAGATTCTCCTCCCTCACATCCCACCAGGGAGCTTTGACGGCCTCTGCCGCCTCCCGGATCACTCCGGCTGCCCGGCTGTCATTTCCGTCAAATACCAGGGGGACTCCCTTTTTGATGATCCCCGCCTTCTCTCCGGCGATCTCTTCCACCGTATTCCCCAGATATGCCATGTGATCCAGACTGATGGAGGTGATCACAGTGATGTCCGGCCGGCAGATATTGGTCACATCTCTCCGGCCTCCCATCCCCGTCTCCAGGATCACCACATCCGGCTTCACCTGATAAAACCAGGCTGCCGCCATATAAAACAGGTACTCGAAAAAGGTGGGGTGGGTTATCCCCTCCTTCTCCATCTTTTTCCAGACCTGATACACCTTCTTAAAGCTTTGCTGAAATGCCTTTTCTCCAATCAGCTCCCCGTCCAGACAGATCCGCTCCCGGATGTCCCTCAGATGGGGAGAAGTAAATGTTCCCACATGAAATCCGGATGCCCGGAGAATGGATGAGAGGAAGGCGCAGACAGATCCCTTTCCGTTGGTTCCCGCCACGTGGATCACCCGGCCCGGAAACGGACAGCCCAGCTCCCGGAAAAATGATTCCGCCTGGGAAAGACTGTGCTTTTCCCTGGCAAACGCCGGTATCTCTGACAGGTATTCTCTCGCATCTTCCATTGCAGATCTCCTCTTTGGCATCTTTCTACCCCATCTATTATAATAGAAAATATCAGATATGCAACAAAATAATTCCGGGAAAAATCGACGAAACCCGTGAAAAAACAAGGGCGGAACGCCCGGACATTCCTCTGTCCGTTCGTTCCGTCCTCGTCGTTGGATCTTATTTCGGTTATTCCGTCAGCAGGCGCGCCAGCTCTTTCACATCCGGCACGTCGCCTGCGGTGGTCCCGTAGTGGGCGTAGGTCACAGTCAGATCTCTGTCCACAACCACCACCGCCGGGAGCTGCAGCTCATTTCCTTCGTACTCTCCGTGCTGGAAGCCCTCCGCCTGAGCGGCCTTGATCTTCTCCATGGTGGGAGCGTCCACCATGGCTTCCATACTGGGCGCCGGGTTGATCTCATAGGTCTCGTAGAGCTTTCCTTCCGGATCGCAGATGATGTCAAAGGGCAGATCATCCGGCTTCACCTGTCCGGCGATGGTCTGGGGCCTGGACTGGAGGACCACCAGTACCTGGCCTCCCGCATCCCTGATCTCCCCGTATCCGGCTGCCAGACGGTGAATGTCCAGCTGGCAGAGGGTGCAGCCATAGTATCTCAGAAACAGGAGCGCCGTCCGGCCGCTCACCCGTTCCGCCGTTTCCTTTAACTCCAGCCCCGGTTCAAAGGGAGTGTCAAACATAAAATTGTCCAGTTTCTCTCCTGTCTGAAATTTCACTGCAGATTCCTCCGTTCCTTTTTATTTTTTTGATTCTGTCAGTCGCAGAATACGTACTTGCTCAGGCGCTCGAAAGCTTCCTTCACTCTGGAAAGAGGAAGGGCCAGGTTCATACGGATGGAGCACGGACCGTGGAACATCCGGCCGTCCTGCCATGCAACACCCACGTCCCAGCCGGCCTTCTCCACGTCGGCGATGGTCTTGCCGTGCTTCTCGCACCACTTGGTGCAGTCTAAGAACAGCATGTAGGTTCCCTCAGGCTTGGAAACTTCCACTCCGTCAAAATGCTCCTTGATATAATCGCAGGCGTAGTTTACGTTCTCGCTGAGAACCTGAAGCAGCTCATCCACCCACTCATAGCCTTCCGGCTTGTAGGCGCCGATGAGGGCGTGCATGCTCAGCACGTTCATGTCGTTGTAGTGGGGCAGAGAGGACTCTTTCAGTACCCTGTCACGGATCCACTTGTTGTAAATAATATGGTAGCTTCCCACCAGTCCGGCCAGGTTGAAGGTCTTGCTGGGAGCGTACACTGCCACGGTGCGCATGCGGGCATCCTCGCTCACAGACTGGGTGGGGATGTGCTTGTGGCCGTTTAAGATAATGTCGGACCAGATCTCGTCAGAAACTACGAACACGTCGTATTTCTTATAGAGCTCCATGGCCTTCTCGATCTCCCACTTCTCCCATACACGGCCGCAGGGGTTGTGGGGAGAGCAGAACACTGCCGCGTGGATGTTCTGGGTCTTTAACTTCTCTTCCATATCCTCGAAGTCCATGCGCCATACGCCGTTCTCATCCTTCTTTAAGGGGCTGAGCACCATGTCGTAGCCGTTGTTGGTCATGCAGTTGGTAAATCCGATATAGGTGGGGGTGTGAAGGAGAACCTTGTCGCCTTTGGAGCAGAATACGTTCAGCGCACTGATGACGCCGCCCAGAACGCCGTTCTCATAGCCGATGCACTCTTTGGTCAGGCCGGTCACGCCGTTTCTCGTCTCATGCCATTTGATGATGGAATTGTAGTACTCGTCAGTTGCGGAGAAATATCCATATGCCGGATGCTTCGCTCTCTCGATAATCGCCTCGGGAATGGTGGGCACTGTGGGGAAGTTCATATCCGCCACCCACATGGGAATGATGTCATAGCCTTCCTTCGGAGGCTCCGGAGCAAATCCGGGATTCTTTCCAAGGCCGTCCACAGCAATGGCGTCCTTCCCTCTCCGGTCCATAATACTTGTGAAATCGTACTTCATTTTTCAGATCCCCTTTCTAAAATTTTTGTTAATTAAGTTGCTTAACTATCATATAACTTAATTATACAGTTTTTTTTGGGGTTGTCAATATTTTTTATTAAATTTACACAAACCTTTTTTGCCAGTTGACAAAACTCCTGTTTCTGCCTATAATTCTTCTCATATTACAATATTTCAAGGAGGCCAGTATACATAATGGACGCCGTAGACAGCGACGCAGACCCTGAACGAGATAAAAACATGTTCGTTTTTTTAAATACAAAGCATAAGACATAACCTGTGGGCTCTGATCCGGCACACGGGTTTCGTCTTATGCTTTTTTAGTCTGCCGCACACATTTACCGAAAAAGACCAATACTATGAATATTAAGAAAGAGGTTGTATAACATTGAAAGATTCTGTTGGATTTCTATTGCTGATACAGGTTGTTTTGATCGCGCTGAACGCTGTCTTTGCCAGCGCTGAGATCGCGGTCCTCTCCATCAACGACGCGAAGCTGGCCAAAATGGCTTCCCAGGGCAACAAAAAAGCCAAACGGCTGAGCAAGCTCACCAGCCGCCCGGCCAAGTTCCTGGCCACCATCCAGGTGGCCATCACCCTGTCCGGATTTCTGGGCAGTGCCTTCGCCGCCGACAACTTTTCCGACAGTCTGGTGGAATGGCTGTCCGGCCTGGGCGTCCCCATCCCCGCCAGCACCTTAAACACCATCGCCGTGGTGCTGATCACCTTCATCCTCTCCTACTTCACCCTGATTTTCGGAGAGCTGGTGCCCAAGCGGATCGCCATGAAGAAGTCTGAGCAGCTGGCTCTGGGGATTTCCGGACTGATCAGTTTTATCTCCACCCTGTTTGCCCCCATCGTGTGGTTCCTGTCCTTCTCCACCAACACGGTGCTCCGGCTCATAGGCATCGACCCCAACGAGGCAGACGATCAGGTGAGCGAGGAGGAGATCCGGCTGATGGTGGACGCGGGAAGTGAGAACGGGGCCATCGACCGGGAGGAGAAGGAATTTATCCAGAACGTATTTGAATTTGACGATCTGACCGCCGGGGAGATCGGCACCCACCGGACCGACGTGCTGTTTCTCTGGATGGAGGACTCCATGGATGAGTGGGATGCCACCATCCACGACAGCCGCCACACTCTGTACCCGGTTTGCGAGGGCTCTGCGGACCACATTGTGGGCGTCTTCAACGCGAAGGATTACTTCCGCCTGAAGGATAAGAGCCGGGAGAACGTCCTGGCCCACGCCGTACAGCCCGCCTACTTTGTGCCGGAGACCTTAAAGGCCGACGTGCTGTTCCGCAACATGAGGCAGAGCCACAATTCCATGGCCATTGTCCTGGACGAGTACGGCGGCATCGCCGGCATCGTCACCCTCCACGACCTGGTGGAGGAGCTGGTGGGCAGCCTGACATCCTCCGGGGAGACTGCCTCCGAGCCGGATCCCACCGTGGAAAAGCTGGAGGACGGAGTCTTCGCCGTCCACGGCAATGTGTCTCTCCGGGATTTTGAGGACGCCACCGGCCTGTCCTTGGACGACGAGGACTGCGACACCTTCACCGGCCTGGTCTTCAACCTGCTGGGGACGGTGCCGGAGGACGGTCCCCAGAACATTCTGGCGGAGCATCCGAAGATGACCATCCAGATCAATCTCATCGAGGATCACCAGGTGGAGGAGGCTGTCGTAAAATTAAAGCCGGCCCCGGCGGAGGAATAACCTCCCCGGAACCGGCAGACCCGTCAGCGCTGCTCCTCCCCCATCAGTTTTACCAGAACCGCCTTCTGCACATGGAGGCGGTTTTCTGCTTCTTCAAACAATTCATCCGCGTGAACCTCAAACACGTCCTCCGTGATCTCCTGCTCCCGGTAGGCCGGCAGGCAGTGCTGCACCATGGCGCCGGGCTTTGCGTTCTTTAAAAGCTCCTCATTCACCTGATAGCCGGCGAAAGCTTTCAGACGCTCCGCCTTCTCTTTCTCCTGACCCATGGAGGCCCAGGTGTCGGTGTAGACCACGTCCGCGTCCGCCGCCGCCAGGGCAGGATCCCCGGTCAGGAGGAAATCGGGATTGCCGGCGGCAAAATCCAGCACGGCCGGGTCGGGATGGTATCCCTCAGGAGCTGCCACCGCCACCTTCATTCCCATTTTCAGGCCGCCCACAATAAGGGAATTGGCCATGTTGTTGCCATCCCCGATGTAACAGAGCTTAATGCCCTCCAGGGCGGCGTATTTTTCCCGTATGGTCATCAGATCCGCCAGCACCTGACAGGGGTGGGCGTAGTCCGTCAGGCCGTTGATCACCGGGATGGAGCCGTAGGCCGCCAGGTCCTCCACCTCTTTCTGGGCGAAAGTGCGGATCATAATGCCGTCCAGATAGCGGGACAGCACCCTGGCCGTGTCCTGCACCGGCTCTCCCCTGCCGATCTGCAGGTCGTTGGAGGAGAGAAACAGGGCCTGGCCTCCCAGCTGGTACATACCCACCTCAAAGGACACCCTGGTTCTGGTGGAGGATTTCTGGAAGATCATGCCCAGGGATTTTCCCGCCAGCAGCGGGTGGGGAATGTGGTTTTTCTGCTCATATTTTAACTGGTCTGCCAGATCCAGAATGGAAATGATCTCCTCTTTGGACAGATCAGACATTTTCAGAAGATGCTTCATGGTTTTACCTCTTTTCTTTAAAATTCTCCCGCGGGCTTATGCTGCCCCGAACACGTCTTTCATCACCTTCAGGGCTTCGTCGATCTCCTCGATGGTGATGGTGAGGGGCGGCAGCAGACGGACGGCGCTGGAGCCGGCGGTGAGAGCCAGCACGCCCTTTTCCAGCATGCGGTTCACGTACTCTCCCTGCTTTCCCGCCTCCACCTCAATTCCGATCATCAGTCCCATGCCGCGGACACCCTTGATGGCCGGCGTTTTCATAGCCTGAAGATTCTGGCGGATGTATTCTCCCTTGCTGCGCACCTTTTCCAGAAATACAGGATTATTGACCTTCGCCAGCACGGCGTTGGCGGCGGCGCAGACTGTGGGGGATCCGCCGAAGGTGGAGGCGTGGGTTCCCGGCCCTAAAACGGTGCTGCAGTTTCCCGCCGCCAGCACCGCCCCGATGGGCAGGCCTCCTCCCAGTCCCTTCGCCATGGTGACCACGTCGGGACGGATCCCGTACTGCTGGAAGCAGAACAGGCTGCCGGTCCTTCCGATTCCCGTCTGCACTTCATCCACGATCAGCAGCAGGTCCTTCTCCCGGCACAGCTTCTCCACCTCCTGGACGTAGGTCTGATCCAGAGGCAGAACGCCGCCTTCTCCCTGGATCAGCTCGATCATCACGGCGCAGACGTCTTTTCCCGCCTTCTTCTTCAGATCCTCCAGATCTCCCGCTTCGGCGTAGTCAAAGCCTTCTGTGAACGGGAAAAAGTACTGGTGGAATTTATCCTGGCCCGTGGCCTTTAGAGTGGTCACCGTGCGGCCGTGGAAGGAATTTTTCAGGGTGATAATCTTACTTCTCCCCTCCCCGTATTTGTCAAAGCTGTATTTTCTGGCCAGCTTGATGGCTCCCTCGTTGGCCTCCGCCCCGGAATTGGCAAAAAATACCTTTCCCCCTTCCAGGCCGGAGAAAATCACCAGGGTCTTCGCCGTCTGGACCATGGGCGCCGTGGTGTAGAGGTTGGAGACGTGCATCAGGCGGCCCGCCTGCTCTGATATGGCCTTTACCAGGTCTTTATCTCCGTATCCCAGGCAGTTGACGCCGATGCCGGAGGCCATGTCGATGTACTCCTTTCCCTCCACATCCCACAGTCTGGCTCCCTTTCCCCGGTCCAGGGCCACGGGATACCGGCCGTAGGTGGGCATTACATAGCATTCTTCTTCCTGTTTCAGCTCTTTATATGTCATATTTTCTGATTTCTCCCTTCTCCGGGCGCCAGACCCGGAATTCTGCCGCCCCGCCCCGAGAGGCGAAGATCTTCCCGATGAATCTCAGTGGATCATGGTGCCCACGCCGTCGTCGGACAAAAGCTCCATGAGCACCGAGTGCTTCACCCGGCCGTCCTGGATGTTGGCCCGCTCCACACCGTTTCTCACCGCCTCCACGCAGCACTCCACCTTCGGGATCATGCCGCCGGAGATCACCCCCGCCTTCACCAGTGCCGGCACCTCCGACACCTTCAGGCTGCGGATCAGAGTTTCCTCATCCTTCGGATCCCTCAAAAGCCCCCGTACGTCTGTGAGCAGGATCAGCTTCTTGGCCTTCAGGGCGATGGCCAGCTTCGCCGCCGCCGTGTCCGCATTGATGTTGTAGGCCGTCTCCCCGTCGGCGCCTCCCGCCACGGAGGAGACCACCGGTATGTAGCCCGCGTCCAGCAGATCGGTCACCGGGGCGGGATTCACCTCCGTGATCTCCCCCACATAGCCGTAATCCGTTCCGTCCTCATCGGTCAGCTGTTTTGCTGAGAACAGGCCGCCGTCCATACCTCCCAGGCCCATGCCTCTTCCTCCTGCCCTGGCGAGCAGAGTTACCAGATCCTTGTTCACCTTGCCGCAGAGGACCATCTGCACAATGTCCATGGTCTCCCGGTCGGTGTAGCGCAGTCCCTTCACAAAGCGGGATTCTTTTCCGATTTTCTTTAACATCCCGGAAATCTCCGGGCCCCCGCCGTGGACCACTACCACCCGCACGCCCACCAGGGACAGCAGTACCATGTCCCGGATCACGGCCTCTTTTAACTCCTCGTTGATCATGGCGTTGCCGCCGTACTTGACCACCACGGTCTGACCGTAGTAGTCCTGAATATAGGGAAGGGCCTCCACCAGCACGGCGGCCCGGTCCTCCGGATGCATCATCGTCGTGTCCCTCATCTTCTATCCTCTCTCCTTTCAGGTCCGGTAATCCCCGTTGATCCGCACATACTCATAGGTGAGGTCGCAGCCCCAGGCGGTGACGGACGCCTCTCCCTCCATCAGGGAAATGAGGATGGTCACCTCCGGCTGGGACAGGATTTCCTTCGCCTGTTCCTCATCAAAATCCACTGCCCGGCCGTCCCGGCAGACGCAGAGCTCTCCTGCCTGGGAGGAAAAGGACACATCCACCTGCTCCGGATCAAACTCCGCTCCCGAATATCCCATGGCGCAGAGGATTCTTCCCCAGTTGGCGTCGGCACCGAACATGGCCGCCTTCACCAGGGAGGAAGAACACACCGCCTTGGCCAGGCGCTCTGCCTTCTCCTCGTCCGCCGCCCCGGACACGGTGCAGGTCACCAGCCGTCCCGCTCCCTCTCCGTCGGCCGCGATCCTTTTGGCCAGGGCCACGCAGACGGTCTCCAGGGCCTCGGCAAAGGCTTCGTAATCCGCCCCTTCCATGGAGGTGATCTCCTCATTTCCCGCCATGCCGTTGGCCAGGATGCAGCAGGTATCGTTGGTGGAGGTGTCTCCGTCCACCGACACCCGGTTGAAGGAGACAGCCGTCTTCTTCCGCAGCGCCTCCTGGAGCACGGAGGAGCTTACGGCGCAGTCGGTGGTCAGGGCGCAGAGCATGGTGCCCATGTTGGGGTGGATCATGCCGGAGCCCTTGCAGATGCCGCCCAGACGGCAGAGCCTGCCGCCGGCGGTAAATTCCACCGCCATGGTCTTCGGCACCGTATCCGTGGTCATGATGGCCGCTGCCGCCAGACCGCTCCCCTCCGGGGACAGAGTCAGCTTCGGGAGGTTTTCCTCCAGAGCTTCAATGTTCAGCCGCTGGCCGATCACCCCTGTGGAGCAGACGATCACGTCATTTTCATCTATACCCAGAAGGGAGGCGCAGGCCTTTCCCTCCCGCTTGGCGTTCTCCGGACCGTCGGGGGCGCAGGCGTTGGCGTTTCCCGAGTTGATAATCACCGCCTGGGCCCGGCCGTCCGCCAGATGGGCTTTCGTCACCTGGATGGGAGCCGCCTGCACCCGGTTTCTGGTGTACACCGCCGCCGCGGCGCAGGGAACCTCCGACCAGATCACCGCCGTATCATCCTTCTCAGAGGATGCCTTGATTCCGCAGCGGACAGCCCCCGCCTGAAATCCTCTGGCGGCGCACACGCCGCCCTCTGTCTCATGAATCATTTCCTTCCTCCTTATCCGCGGGTCCGTCACTCCACCCCCGCCGTCTCCTCAAAGCCCAGCATCAGGTTCATATTCTGGACCGCCGCCCCGGAAGCTCCTTTTCCCAGGTTGTCAAACAGGGCGGTGATGATGATCTGATCCTCTCTCCCGTTCACATAGAGGACCAGGGAATCCTTCCCAGCCATCTCGTTTCCCGCAAGCATGGGGCCTCCCGCTCCAAAGGGGGCCACTGTCACCAGCTTCTGCCCCTCGTACCAGGCGGCCAGCTTCTCCCTCACCTGCTCCGCTCCAAGTCCTCCCGTCTGGCAGGAAAACAGAGCTGTGGTAGTTGCCATTCCCTTATAATAGTCCGACACCACCGGACAGAAAATGGGATCCGTCTTCAGACCGCACACCGCCTTCATCTCCGGAAGGTGCTTGTGCTTTAAATTCAGGCCGTAGATCCTGGGAGAATCCAGCCTCACGTCCCTGGCCGGATCCTCGTATTCGGCGATCATCTTCTTCCCGCCCCCGGAGTAGCCGGTGAGGGAAAAACAGGTGAGAGCCGCCCCCTCCTCCAGAATCCCCATAGCCGTCAGAGGATACACGGCGGCGATAAAGCCGGTGGCGTGGCAGCCCGGATTGGCCACCCGCCCCGCCTGCTTTACTGCCTCCCGCTGTTTTCCTGACAGCTCGGGAAATCCGTAGATCCAGCCGGGAGCCGTCCGGTGGGCGGTGGAGGCGTCGATGATGCGGACGCCGGGATTTTCCACCATGGAGACCGCCTCCCTGGCAGCTACGTCCGGCAGGCACAGAAACACCAGATCCGCCCCGTTTAAATACTTCTTTCTCTCCTCCGGGTCCTTTCTCTTCTCCTCGTCGATGAGAAGGAGGTCCAGATCCGCCCGCTTTTCCAGGCGGTCATAGATCTGCAGGCCGGTGGTTCCTTCTTTTCCGTCTATATATATTTTGGGCTTTCCCATTATGAGAACACCTTCCCTTCCTTCTCTTTTAAAAATCCCCGGATCTTTTCCAGCTGGCGGGCCACCTCCTCCGGGGCGGGGCCTCCCAGACTCTTTCTCTCCCTCACGCAGGCATTTAAATCCACTGCCCTGTAGACGTCTTCCTCAAACACCGGGCACACCTGCCGGTAGACCTCCAGGGGAAGGGTATCCAGGGTCTCGCCCTTCTCGATACAGATGGCCACCAGGGTTCCCGAAGCCTTGTAGGCGTCCCGGAAAGGCACTCCCTTTTTCGTCAGATAATCAGCGCAGTCGGTGGCGTTTAAAAACCCCTTCTTCGCCGCCGCCCTCATATTTTCCGGAATCACCGTCATGGTGGCGAACATGGGGGCGAACACCTTCAGGCAGATTTTCACAGTATCGATGGCGTCAAACACCGCCTCCTTGTCCTCCTGCATATCCTTGTTGTAGGCCAGGGGCAGGCCCTTCATCATCACCAGAAGGGTCTGAAGGTCTCCGAAGACCCGCCCCGTCTTTCCCCGGATCAGCTCGCACACGTCCGGATTTTTCTTCTGGGGCATGATGGAGGAGCCGGTGGAAAATGCGTCGTCCAGCTCCGCGAATTTAAACTCCCAGGAGCACCAGAGCACCACTTCCTCCGACAGCCTGGACAGGTGCACCATGAGGATGGAAAGACAGGAGCACAGCTCCATGCAGTAGTCCCGGTCAGACACCCCGTCCAGAGAATTGTCCGTCACAGCGGAAAATCCCAGCTCTTTGGCCACAAATTCCCGGTCGATGGGGTAGGTGGTGCCGGCCAGGGCGCCGCATCCCAGGGGCATCTCATCCATCCCCTCCAGGCAGTCCTCCAGCCGTCTCACATCCCGCTTGAACATATTGGCGTAGGCCATCAGGTGATGGGCAAAGGTGATGGGCTGGGCTCTCTGCAGGTGGGTGTAACCCGGCATCACCGTCTCCAGGTGGTCCGCCGCCTGGTCGCACAGCACCTCCATAAACTGGAGCAC
Organism: Candidatus Lachnoclostridium avicola; assembly: GCA_019114465.1. Taxonomy (GTDB): domain Bacteria; phylum Bacillota; class Clostridia; order Lachnospirales; family Lachnospiraceae; genus Lachnoclostridium_A; species Lachnoclostridium_A avicola. The sequence goes on along the minus strand of DXFM01000027.1, from coordinate 105,941 downwards.
CAGGCTGATAATCTCCCCGATCTCTTTTCTCACGTACAGCCTCATATCCAGGGCCACCTGATCGTTCCTGGACCGGGCGGTGTGGAGCCGTTTTCCCGCGTCCCCGATCCGCTCCGTGAGCAGCTGCTCGTTGGCCATGTGAATGTCCTCGTAAAGTTCCGGGCTCAGGGTGATCTTTCCCTCCTCCATGTCCTTTAAAATGCTCTTCAGCCCCGCCTGGATCGCCTCCCCGTCCTCTTCGGAGATGATCCCCTGTCTGGCCAGCATGGCCGCGTGGGCCATGGATCCTTCAATATCCTCCCGGTACAGACGGCTGTCCACAGACACTGAGGCGTTAAACTCATTTACCAGCCGGTCCGTCTCCTTTTTGAACCGTCCCGCCCACATTTTCGCCATAACTGTCTCCTCCCTGTTCCAATGATTATTCCACAGACGGGAATCCCTTGCCCGTCTTCTTTTCCAGCGCCGCGTCATTCATGGCCCGCACCTTGATGGGCAGTCCGAACAAGTTGATAAATCCTGCGGAATCCGCCTGATTGTAGGAGTGGTCCTCGCCGAATGTGGCGATATCCTCAGAATAGAGGGTGTAGGGGGAGGTCACGGAAACGGGAATGATATTTCCCTTGTACAGTTTTAAAATCACGTCCCCGGTCACCGTCTCCTGGGTGACAGCTACAAAAGCGCTCATGGCCTTGCGCAGAGGCGTGTACCACTGGCCGTTGTACACCAGTTCTCCGAATCTTAAGGCCATCTGCTGCTTGTAGTGCTGGGTGTCACGGTCCAGAGTGATCTCCTCCAGCTTCTCGTGGGCCGCATAAAGGATGGTTCCTCCGGGGGTCTCGTAGACGCCCCGGCTCTTCATTCCCACCAGACGGTTCTCCACCAGATCCAGGATGCCGATGCCGTTGGCTCCGCCCAGGGCATTCAGCTTCTCGATCAGGGCCACGGAGTCCATCTCCTCCCCGTCCACTGCGGTGGGAACGCCCTTCTCAAAATGGATCTTCACATAGGCGGGGGTGTCCGGAGCATTTTCCGGGGAAACCCCCAGCTCCAGAAATCCCGGGCGGTTGATGGGGGCCTCGTTGGACGGGTTCTCCAGATCCAGCCCCTCGTGGGAGAGGTGCCACAGGTTTTTGTCCTTGGAATAGTTGGTCTCCTTGCTGATCTTTAAGGGGATGTTGTGCTTCTCCGCGTACTCAATCTCCTTCTCCCGGCTGTTCAGCTCCCAGAAGCGCCAGGGAGCGATCACGTCCATGTCCGGAGCGAAGGCCTTGATGGCCAGCTCAAAACGGACCTGATCATTTCCCTTGCCCGTGCAGCCATGGCAGATGGCGTCCGCCCCTTCCTTTTTGGCGATCTCCACGATCTTCTTGGCGATGATGGGGCGGGCGAAAGAGGTTCCCAGCAGATATTTCTCGTAGGAAGCCCCTGCCTGCATGGTGGGGATGATGTAGTCGTCCACAAACTCCTTTTTCAGATCCACAATGTAGAGCTTTGACGCTCCCGTCTTGATGGCCTTCTCCTCCAGGCCGTCCAGCTCCGTTCCCTGGCCCACATCGCCGGAGACCGCGATCACCTCGCAGCCGTAGTGCTCCTTTAACCAGGGAATGAGCACGGAGGTATCCAGACCTCCCGAATACGCCAGCACAACTTTTCCATATTTCTTTTCCATCATTCAATTCCTCCTGTCTTTTTTCATAAATATGCGTCAGATCTTTCAATCTTTCCTGCTGTTTTCTTTTTGTTTTGAATGATTATACAACTTCATTCATAAATATTCAACTACTTTTTACATAAAAATTCCTGTGTTCGCATTTTTATACATTTTCATTGTCAGAGAATCCCTTCCCGCGCCGTCCGGAAAGCAATCGCCCGGGGAGGCCTGGCAGGCGGCCGCCCAGCTTAAGGGCACAAAAAAAGGAAGCGCCGCTTCCTCTCTGAAATCCTTGTGATCTGGGAGATTCTGCAGCGCTTCCTCTTAAGAAAGCCGTATTATTTTAAATATTTATCAAAGAAAGCAATCATCAGCTCTTTTACAGAGTCCTGGAAGAACTCTCTGGTGCCGTGGCCGGCATGCTCCACCACATAGTACTCCGTTCTGTCCTCAAGACCTGCGTCACAGATCTTCTGGTACAGAATGTCGCTGCTTGCCTCAATGGGAACGATGGGATCGCTGTTGCCGTGAAGGATCTGCATGGGGCACATATCGGGATTTACAAAATTCACCGGGCTGGCCGCCTTTGCCCGCTCCTTCATGGTCGCCGGATCTCCGCCCAGAAGAGCGCCGCCATGGGTCTCCTCCACGGAATGCCAGCGGAAGTTGGGATCAGCAAACTTCTTCTCCTCCACTTCCATGTTGGCCACAATGTCTGTGGGTCCGAACATGTTGCAGCAGGCCTGCACTTTGTCGGAGAACGCCTTCCACTCCGTTCCCTCACAGCCGTCCTCTGTATTCATGGCCGCGAACGCTGCCAGATGGCCGCCGGCGGAACGTCCGAACACGGCGACCTTGTCGGGATTGATCTCGTATTTCTCCGCGTTGGCTCTCAGGAAACGGATGGCCGTCTTCACATCGATGAGCTGATCCGGCCAGTGTCCCTCAGCGCTGCTGCGGTAATACATGGACGCAACCACGTACCCGGCTCTGGCAAATTCGCTCATCTCGCCCAGCATCAGGTTTTTGTCCGCGCCTCTCCAGCCGCCGCCGGGAATCCACAGCAGGGCCGGCTTCGGGCTGTGATCCTCCTTCGGATCGTCCTCTCCCGCAGCCAGACGCATCTCGCTGTTGCCATTCTGCAGCATGATGCTCATCTTCAGCTCCATAGGGTTGCCGTTTAAGTCTTTCTGATGAGAGTAAACAATGTTGTCGATCAGATTGATGGTCTTTTTTGCAAAACCAGGATTAATTACTTTTTTCATTTATTTTCCAGTTCCTTTCTATTAATTTACTGAAGGGAAACTTCCCTATCCGCCGGGATCACCCCGGCCCGTCCCCAGCTCTTCCGCCGGGCCCGTCCGGTTTGCAGTTTCCTTTGAAGTGAAAAAACACCGCCGCCGAAAAGCTGGGCGGCGGTGTAATTTTTCCTTAACCGTAAATCGGGAAGAATATGTTGATTCCAATGATCAGGGCGATCATCAGCAGCAGTATCAGCGGAAGGGTAAACTTCATCAGCTTGAAGGCGTTGTGGTGGCCGATACCGAAAGCCATCATGGCGCCGGAACATCCGGTGGGCATCACTACTGCGAACCATGCGGATACGCAGCAGGTCAGAACAACTGCTTTTACGTTCATACCGCCGGCCAGAGCCGTGGAAGCGGCGATGGGGCTCATGAGAGCCATGGTTCCCATGTTGGACATGAAGTTGGTCATCAGGGTGCATGCTACGCAGAACACGATGGAGACAAACAGTCCGCTGGGATTTCCGCCCAGGATCTTAAGTACAGTCTCACCGATCAGCTCGCCGGCTCCCGTAACGGAAAGGGCGGTGGAGACAACGCTCATACCTGCAACCATCCATACCATATCGCTGGTTAAGGACTTCATCACTTCCGGAATGGTCAGAACCTTGCACACGATCAGAACCAGAAGGCCTGCTGCCGGAATTACATTGGTGATGTCGCTGCCCAGCTGGTTGGTAAACATGAAGCCAGCCATAATAGCGATGAATACGCCGAAAATGAAGATCTCATCCTTCTTGGAGATGGGAGCTGCGTCCTTGACTTCCTTCACGTCGCCGCTGTCGATGGATCCGTTGGGGATCAGGCGGTACATGAATACACAGTAGATAGTTCCCACGATCAGGGGCAGGATGCCGGCCTTAAAGAAGTCCGTAATGCCCAGAAGATCTTCCGGTCCCACAAGTCCCTGATAATAGGAATTGATGGTACCGGGCATGGTAGCGCCCATACCAATCGGGATCTTAGAGGTGGCGATACAGTTAACAGTCGCTACCAGGAACAGCATACGGGCGGGAGAATACTCGCTCTTGTCATCCAGCGTCTGTAAGAACAGAAGCATAACGGAAATACATGCGATCTGTCCCATTAACTGGGAAAGAATAATGGTAATGCCGCAGATTCCCAGAACCAGCAGGAATCCGCTCTTGCCCTGAAGGCGGTCCATAAGCTTACGGATACGTCCGATCAGGCTGGTCTTGCCCAGAGCGCTTGCCACCACGATCATGGGGGCGATCATCAGGGTCGTGCTGCTGGAAAGACCGGAGAACGCGGTCTGCAGATCCAGGATGCCGAACAGTACGAACAGCACGCAGCAGATCATTGCAGATACACCGTAGGGCAGCTTGTTGGTAAGCAGCATCACTACCAGGAATACCAGAATGCACAAGGTAATAATCAGTTGTATAGACATAAACAGTCCTCCATTATAAAGCTTAATACAAAGAAGACAATTCGCCCTGTCCATTCATGAAATTCGGCCGCCTGGATTGTGCAGATTATCTTTCGCTTTGCGTTTACTCCTTTATTATATAGTTATTTTTTTCTCAATGCAATCCAGCGATGATTATATAAAATATAAGTGAAAACTATAAAAATTCTATAAAGTAAAATTTCTTTCTATTTTACTTTACTTTTCCAGCTGGCTCAGCCGCTCCTTCACCTGATCCATCATGTGGGTGTACTTCTCCAGCTTCGCCCGCTCCTCGGCCACCTTCGCCTCGGGAGCGCGGCTCATAAATTTCTCGTTGTTCAGCATGCCGTTGACTCTGGCCAGCTCGCCGGTGAGACGCTTCTCCTCCGCCTTCAGACGCTCGATCTCCTTCTCAATGTCCACCAGCTCCGCAAAGGGCAGATAGATATTGGCCTGGGGGATCACTGCGGACACAGCGTCCTCTCCAATGCCGGTCTTATCCTTCTGTAGGAAGACCTCGCTGGCGTAGCCCAATGTGGCAAAGAATACCCGGCTGCGCTCAAACACGGCCAGCAGATCCTCATTTTCAGAAACCACATACACCTTCGCCTTCTTGCTGGGGGGCACGTTCATGGAGGTTCTCACGCCGCGGATGGCACGCACCGCCTCCTTGATGATCTCCACGTCCTTCTCGTCGGCGGCGAAATCCCAGTCTGCCCGGTACTCCGGCCAGGAGGAAATCATAATGGACTCTTCCTCATCCTGCAGGTTGCAGAAGATCTCCTCGGTGATGAAGGGCATAAAGGGGTGCAGCAGCTTTAAGGACTGGATCAGCACCGTCTTCAGGGTCCAGATGGCCGCCGCCGTGGTGGAATCTCCCTCTCCCCACAGTCTGGGCTTCACCATCTCGATGTACCAGTCGCAGAACTCCTCCCAGATAAAGTCGTACACCTTCTGGAGGGCGATTCCCAGCTCGTACTTGTCCATGTTTTCCGTGACTTCCTTCGCCAGGCGGTTCACCTTTGACAGGATCCACCGATCCGCCATAGTCAGGTCGGACAGCTCCACCTTTTCATCGGAAGCCTTCTCAATGTTCATCATGATAAACCGGCTGGCGTTCCACACCTTGTTGGCAAAGTTGCGGCTGGCCTCCACTCTCTCCCAGTAGAAGCGCATGTCGTTGCCGGGAGCATTTCCCGTCATCAGGGTCATGCGCAGGGCGTCTGCCCCGTACTTGTCTACCACTTCCAGCGGATCGATTCCGTTGCCCAGGGATTTGCTCATCTTCCGTCCCTGGGAATCTCTCACCAGTCCGTGGATCAGCACCGTGTGGAAGGGTACCGTGCCCGTCTGCTCCAGGGCGGAGAATACCATTCTCACCACCCAGAAGAAGATGATATCGTATCCGGTCACCAGCACGTCGGTGGGATAGAAATACTCCATCTCCGGCGTCTTGTCCGGCCAGCCCAGAGTGGAGAAGGGCCACAGAGCGGAGGAGAACCAGGTGTCCAGAGTGTCCTCGTCCTGGGTCAGATGTGTGCAGCCGCACTTCGGGCACTTCTCCGGCATCTCTCTGGAAACGGTCATCTCCCCGCACTCATCACAGTAGTAGGCCGGGATCCGGTGACCCCACCACAGCTGTCTGGAGATACACCAGTCCTTGATGCCTTCCAGCCAGTGGAGATAGGTCTTTCCGAAGTTTTCCGGCACAAATTTCAGATCTCCCGTCTTTAAGGCCTCGATGGCCGGCTTTGCCATCTCCTCCATCTTTACAAACCACTGCTGCTTCACCATGGGCTCCACCGTGGTCTTGCACCGATCGTGGGTTCCCACGTTGTGGGCGTGGGGAACCACCTTCACCAGAAGACCCTGCTCCTTCAGATCCTCCACCATGGCTTTTCTCGCCTCGTAGCGGTCCATGCCGAAATATTTTCCCGGAATGCTGATGGTGGCATCGTCGTTCATCATGCAGATCTCCGGCAGGTTGTGGCGCCGTCCCACCTCAAAGTCGTTGGGGTCATGGGCGGGGGTGATCTTCACGCAGCCCGTTCCGAACTCCTTGTCCACGTACTCGTCGGCGATCACCGGGATCTCCCGGTCCGTCAGAGGCAGCTTTAGCATTTTTCCGATCAGGTCTTTATACCGCTCGTCGTCGGGGTTTACCGCCACCGCCGTATCTCCCAGCATGGTCTCCGGACGGGTGGTGGCGATCTCCACGTAACGTCCCTCTTCTCCCACGATGGGATAGTTGATATGCCAGAAGAAGCCGTTCTGCTCCTCATGAACTACCTCCGCGTCGGAGATGGAGGTCTGACACACCGGGCACCAGTTGATGATCCTGGAACCCTTATAGATGTATCCCTTTTTATAAAGGCGGATAAATACTTCCTTCACCGCTTTGGAACAGCCCTCGTCCATGGTAAAACGCATCCGGTCCCAGTCGGCGGAAACGCCCATCTTGTACATCTGGCTGATGATGCGGCTCTCGTACTCTTCCTTCCACTTCCAGGCTTCCTTTAAAAATCCTTCCCGGCCCAGATCGTGCTTGTCGATGCCTTCCTCTTTCAGCTTGTTGGTCACCTTCACCTCCGTGGCGATGGCCGCGTGGTCCGTTCCCGGCTGCCAGAGAGCCTCGTACCCCTGCATTCTCTTATAGCGGATCAGAATATCCTGCATGGTGTTGTCTAAGGCGTGGCCCATGTGCAGCTGGCCTGTTACGTTTGGCGGCGGCATCACGATGGTAAACGGTTTCTTACCTTTTCTCTTTCCCTCCTCCGCGTCTGCGTGGAAATACTTTTTGTCCAGCCACTTCTGATAAATGCGGCTCTCAATTTCACCAGGGGAATAAGTTTTCTCCAGTTCTTTCATAGCGATCTCCTTTTTATCCTCTCTATTTTGATTCCTCTCTATTTTGGTATGCCGCCGGGGCGACCCTCCCTGCCTACATCTGCTTTCTCACAATACGGTACTCGTCGTTCAGCCGGTAGTAGGGGCACTCAAATTTCTGGCTGCCCAGAAACCGGGCCATCTCATCCTCGTCCAGGCTGGCCTCACAGACATAGTACTCAAATTCCTCGTCGAAGACGTAGTTTTCACAGGTCTCACAGTTACTCATCTGCTTCCGGCAGGAATTCTTTTTCTCCATGAGCGCTCCTTCTGATCCCTTCCGGATCTGCCAGATAGGCTTCCAGGATCCGGTAGGCGATCTCGCTTCCCTTTAATTTCTCCATGGCCTGATCCACCGGAACCCACAGGGCGGAATCCACCTCCGTGGAAAGCTTCAGATCCGTCTTTTTGGCAAATCCCACAAAACCCAGCATGAGAAGCTCTTTTTCCTTCAGCGCGAAGGTGCGGACTCTGGAAATGGTGTCCATCTTGACGCCGATCTCCTCCTCCACCTCCCGGAAGGCGGTCTCCTCCGCCGTCTCTCCCGGCTTGATGTATCCGGCCACCAGCACGTAGTTGTCTTCCATAATGTAATCCTGGCGCAGAAGAGCCGCCTCCTCAAATTCATTGATCACCAGGGTGATAATGCAGGGGGATGGATGCTCATACCAGGCGATGTCGCAGGAATCGCAGAAGGGTACCTCTCCCTCATCCCACATTTTCCGCATTCTCAGTTTTTTCCCGCACTCCGGGCAGAACTTATACAGCATATGATCTCCTTTCAAAAAAACGCCCTCTGCACATCTTATTATGCGCAAAGGGCGAATAAACCGCGGTACCACCTTTTTTCACCGTCTCCATGGGACGGCAATCTCTTTGGCCCGGTAACGGGGACCAGTCGGGTACGGCTACCTAAAACCTCCTTCCGGGGCACCCCTTCCGGCAGGTTCTTTCACCGCCCGGCTCCGAAGCCACCTTCCGCCTTTCCTTCCCGGACGCCTCCCAGCCATCGGGCGTTCCTCTCTGCAGGGTCATACGGGCGTACTCCTCTTCTTCACAGCCTGTTTCTTTTCTTTCCTATCATATAGAGTTTGGGGTGGTTTGTCAAGTATTTCCTCACACCTTGATCCTGGCCGCAACCTCTCCGCTGACGGCGATCCGCCGGCTGCCTGCGCCGATGATCAGGCTGCCCGCCCGGTTCTGAATCACGCTCACGGTGCTTCCCACGTCCACGCCCCGCTCTCTCATAAAGTCCAGAATCTCGGGGATACCGAACATCCATTTGATCTCACACCGCTCTCCTGCCTTTGCCTCTGACAATGATTTCATCGGGCATCCCTCCTCGTTTCTTTTCAGAATAGGACTTTTCAGGAGGTTAGTCAATGATAACTCCCCGTTTTTTCCGCTGCAATTCTACTGTGCCGCCAGCTCCGGCGCGTATTCCGCCAGGAAGTTGTGGGCCACATCCCTGGGGTCCTGATCTTCCTCGTCCACCAGATAATTGAGCTCCGCCATCCGGTCAGTGGTCAGAACCTCTCCCAGAGCCTGGGAAACGTCGGCGATCTCCGGATACTGCTCCATCACCTCACTCCGGAATACAGGAACGGCGTAGTAGGGCGGGAAAGCTCCCTTGTCGTCCTCCAGCACCACAAGATCAAATTTTTTCAGCAGGCCGTCGGTGGAGTAGGCGTCGATCAGATCTCCCTCCCCGCTCATGAGGGCTGTATACCGGGGTGCCCCGTCCACTCCCGTCTCCTCGGCAAATTCCAGACCGTAGAGGGATTTCACTCCCGGAAGTCCATCCTCCCGGTTCAAGAAGGTGAGGGTGGTGGTGGCCCTCAGCTGGCCATTCCATTTTTTCAGATCGCTGATGGTCTTTAAGCCGTACTTTTCCGCGATCTCCTTCGTGGTGGACAGGGTGTAGGTATTGTTCACATTGAGAGAATTCAACACCTCCAGCCCGTACAGTTCCATCATGCCCGCTTTGGACTCCTCATACACCTTCTCCACGTCTGAGATGGCCGGCTGGTCCAGGATGCTCACGTATATGGTTCCCGTGTATTCAATGTAGCCGTCGATCTCCCCGCTGTTGATGGCGGTGACGCACACGGAGGAACCGCCCAGATCCAGAACGGTGTCCACGGAGAGTCCCGTTTTCGTCTCAATGGCCTCGGAGAGCATGTAGGCCAGGATCTCATTTTCCGAAAAATCCATGCTGGCAATGCGCAGATCGCTCTTTTTCGCCGGCTGGAACAGAGTCACTCCGATGAGGGCGGCCACCAGTACCACAGCGACGCCGGCCACCAGCTTCTCCCGGCCTTTTCGCTTCTTTTTCTCCTGCTTATTGTTCCCGGGAAGGAGACTGATGGGAGTCACCAGCACTTCCACGGCGGCAAAGATCCGGTCCACCAGAAGCGCCAGGATACAGGCGGGAATGGCGCCGGCCAGAATTTTCACATTGTTCACCAGGCGGATGCCGGAAAACACCAGATCTCCCAGACCGCCTCCGCCCACGTAAGCCGCCAGAGTCATCAGGCCCACGGCGGAGACGGCGGAGATCCGCACGCCGGTCATGATCACCGGAAGGGCCATGGGAATCCGCACCTTAAAAAGAATCTGTCTCTTGGTGAGTCCGATGCCTTCCGCCGCCTCCAGCATCTGGGGGCTGATATTCATCAGGCCCGCATATGTATTTTTGATGATGGGCAGAAGGGAATAGATCACCACCAGGAACACCGCCGGCTTCATCCCGATGCCCAGAACAGGAATGGCCAGTCCCAGAAGGGCCATGCTGGGAATGGCCTGCACCAGGTTGGCGAAGGCCAGAACCGGCTTGCTGGCCGGCTTTATATAGGAAATCAGGATTCCCAGGGGAATTCCGATGGCAATGGCGGCCAGAAGAGCCAGGGTGGTCAGCTGAATATGTTCCATGAGCAGGGCCAATACCTCGTCCCCAGATGTCATAAAATAATTGATTAAATCCCGGATCATACCCTACGCCTCCTTCTTTTCCTGAATAAACTGTCTGCTCAGCGTGTTGACCAGGGTACTCCTGGTAATCAGGCCTTCGATGATTCCCTGACTGTCCACCACCGGAAGGGTGGACAGATGCTTTTCGTCAAACAGAGTCAGCAGGTCCACAATGGAGCTGTCCGGCGGCACAGAGGTGAACTGCTGATCCATCAGCTCCTCCGCCGGCTTCTTTAAATCCTGAATCCCGATGAGGGATTCGGCAAACAGTACCCCGTATATCCGCTTGTACTGATCGGTCACCATCAGGGTGTCCACCCGCTTGCGTCCCATGAGCTCAATACACTTGAAGGCCGGGAGCTTCGGATGGCAGCACACCGGGTCGGAGATCATAATGTCCCTGGTGCGGATGAACTCCGGGGAAGTCCAGATCCGCTTCGGCCCGATGAAATTCCGGACGAAATCGTTGGCCGGATATTTCAGAATGTTCTCCGGCGTGTCGAACTGGACGATTTTTCCCTTGTCCATGATGCAGATCCGATCCGCCAGGCGGATGGCCTCATCCATGTCGTGGGTCACAAACACGATGGTCCGTTTTAAAGCCGTCTGCATGTCAATGAGAGCGTTCTGGATCTGGGTCCTGGTAATGGGATCCAGGGCGGAAAACGGCTCATCCATGAGAATAATCTCCGGATCTGTCATAAATGCCCGAACCACTCCGGCTCTCTGCTGCTGTCCGCCGGACATTTCCGAAGGATAGGCGTCCAGAAACTGATCCGGATCCAGATTTACCATCTCCATCAGCCGCCTGGCATTCTGCTCCAGCCGCCCCTTGTCCTTGTTGTTCATTTTCGCGATGATCTCAATGTTTTCCCTAACGGTCATATGGGGAAATAGTCCGATCTGCTGGATCACGTACCCCATTCTCCGCCGCAGGGCGATGGGATCTGCGTCTCCAATGTCCTGGCCGTTGATTTCCACCGTGCCGGAACTGGGGGAAATCAGCTTGTTGATCATTTTTAAGGTGGTGGTCTTTCCGCAGCCACTCTCTCCCAGCAGGACCACGAACTCCCCATCCTCAATCACAAAGCTGATATCGTCAATAATCGTTTGTCCATGAAATACTTTTGATACGTTTTTGAATTGGATCATACCTGTCAGACACCTCCTGTACGAAATCCGCGGAATCTGGAAAAAAACCGCCCCGCGAAGCCGGTACAATACAGAAAAAAGAAAACCGCCTGTATCAAACAGACGGTAAAAGATTTGTAATAAGCATGGCAAATAAACGTATTTCGCTCATACGGAATCCTTCCATGTCTACGGAATTAGCTGACGGGTTCGAGAAAGAAGGTTCTCTATCACATCTGTGAATTCACCCCTGAAAATTGGGTCTCCCGCTGCCGGCGTGCCGGCACTCGACGTTCTGTATTGATTTCTGCTGTCTTCCAGTATACTACGATTTGCGGTAAATTGCAAGACCGCCGTCATGAGAAGAACAGCTTCAAGTCCTCGTCCACCGTGGTAATTCCTCCTATACCGAACTGTTCCGTCAGAAGCTTCGCCACATTGGGGGACAGGAATGCCGGCAGAGTGGGGCCTAAGTGGATGTTCTTTACCCCCAGAGAAAGGAGAGCCAGAAGGACGATCACCGCTTTCTGCTCGTACCAGGCGATGTTGTAGACGATGGGCAGGTCATTCACATCCTCCAGCCCGAAAATCTCCTTTAATTTCAGGGCGATGAGGGCCAGGGAGTAGGAATCGTTGCACTGGCCGGCGTCCAGCACTCTGGGAATGCCGCCGATATCTCCCAGATCCAGCTTGTTATAACGGTATTTGGCGCAGCCCGCCGTCAGAATCACCGTATCCTTCGGCAGCGCCTTCGCAAATTCTGTGTAATACTCTCTGGACCGGCTCCTTCCGTCGCATCCGGCCATCACCACGAATTTCCGGATGGCTCCCGATTTCACCGCCTCCACCACCTGATCTGCCAGGGCAAACACCTGGCTGTGGGCAAATCCACCGGTGATGGTTCCTCTCTCCAGCTCTTTCGGCGGAGCGCTCACCTGAGCTTTCCGGATCAGCTCAGAAAAATCCTTTCTTCCGTCCGGACCTTCGGAAATGTGGCGGCATCCGGGAAAACCTGCTGCTCCGGTGGTATAAACCCGGTCCTTATAGCTTTCCAATGGCGGCACCAGACAGTTGGTGGTGAGAAGCACCGGTCCGTGGAAGGCCTCAAACTCCTCCCTCTGCTTCCACCAGGCGTTCCCGTAATTTCCCGCGAAATGAGTGTACTTTTTGAAGGCAGGATAATAGTGGGCCGGAAGCATTTCCGAGTGGGTGTACACATCCACCCCAGTCCCTTCCGTCTGCTCCAGAAGCTGTTCCAGATCCCGCAGGTCGTGGCCGGAAACCAGGATACCCGGACGATTTCCCACTCCGATGTCCACCTTTGTGATCTCCGGATTTCCGTAGGTCTCCGTGTTGGCCCGGTCTAAAAGGGCCATGGCCTCCACTCCGTACTTTCCCGTCTCCAGAGCCAGGGCGGTAAGCTCCTCCGCGCTCTGGGATTTGGCCGCGGCCGCCAGCGCCCTCTGCAAAAAGGCATCCAGGCTCTCCTCCCTGTATCCCAGGGCTCCGGCGTGCTTCCGGTAGGCTGCCATTCCCTTTAAGCCGTAGACAATCAGCTCCCGCAGGCTGCGCACGTCCTCATCTTCTCCCGTGAGAAGCCCCATGGCCGGATGGGCAACTTCCTCCGCCGTCCACCGGGCTGCGGGGGACAGGGCTTCCGCCTTCGCCGCGGCCGCCAGCTCCGGGCAGGATTCGGTCAGCCCGGCCTTTTCTCTCTGGGTCATCAAAATCTGCTGCCGGATCCTATCATCGTCAAAGTTGGCATTGGTGATGGTGATAAACAGGTCCTCCGCCACCAGATCATTGAGCCTCTCCTCCACCGGAAGTCCCTGCTCCCGCACCATGGTCAGAAGCTCCGCCAGCCCTGTGACGGAGTACATCAGCCCGTCCTGAAGGGCTGCCGTCGCCGGCTTCTTTCCGCAGACTCCGGATACGGTGCAGCCGGTGCACCCTGCCGTCTCCTGACACTGTCTGCAAAACATATGATAATCTTTCATCTCTGTGAATTCTCCTTTCCTGCGGCAGGTGATTTCTTCCCTGCGATGGCCCTACTATAACAGAAAAGGAAAAGAGATTCTGTTGGAATTACAACAAATCTGTATTTCCGTAGAGAAAAATCACAAATTCCCGGCTGCTGCCATCCGCCGGAGGCATGGCCGTCCGTCCCAGGCAGGCCAGACCTCTGGCATCGTAAAACTGGTAGGTGCAGCTGCTGTCCGTGTACAGAAAAAAACGGCGGCAGCCTTCCTCCTTTAAGTAATCCAGAGCTCTCCGGTACAGCTCCCGCCCTGCTCCCCGGCCCCGCATCTTTGGCCTCACAGCAAAGAGAGTCAGCTCCCCGTCAAACTTCATGCCGGCCTCCTCCGCCTGCCGTCTCAGTCCCAGACATCTGGCCTCATACTCCCGCATCCGGCGGACGCCGGAACTTTCGGAAGATGGGGACGCGCCGTCCGCCTCCTCCCGTTTCTCAGACAAAAACAGGCGGGGAAGTGTCTTCTTCTCCGCCCTGACTGAGATCAGGCCCGCCGCTTTTCCATCTTCCTCCGCCACAAACGCCGCCGTGGACTCTGCCAGGCAGCCCTTCAGGTAATCCAGAGCCATGACGGCCGGATCTTCTCCTCTGCGGCACATACGGCGGAAATTCCAGGTCTCCCCCACAATCTCCGCCAGCGCCGGAATGTCCTCCGGCGCAAAGCTGCGATAAATGATCATACATTCCTCCCTGTGCCTACGGCAGTTTGCTGTACTCCTCGTCCTCCACTACCTCCAGCCATTCATTGGAAGCTCCTTCCGCCGGTCACCAGCAGGATCTGGCCGCCCTTGTGATGAATGTGCCAGTTGTTGCGGCATCCCGGCTCAAAAGTCACGTTGCCTATTCCGACTCTCTCTGCAGTAAGCATCTTCAGATAGCTCTGTCCGATGAAATACTGGGCGAATGCTGTGTTCGGCTCGCCGACCTCAAATACGTTTCCGCCGCCTAAGTCCTGTTTCATTTTCTCTGTATCCATGTGTAATGCCTCCTGTTTGAAATGCAATTTCTTTTTTGTCTGAATTTATTGTATAACTGGAGGAGTCCATAGGCAAATGCTTAGTTTGCATGGTGGAGTATGCCTGGGAAGTATGATTATTTTATCAGCCCATAAATCAATTTCATTTTCTGAATAATCTCTTTCAGCCCCTGGCTTCGTATACCAAACGATTTCAGATCAACCGTTTCCTTCTCCATAGCTGAAAAGAATGTCTCTAAATCCCTTTGAATTGAAGATGGTGGTATCACCTTGGTGTCAGGCGTCAATAAAATACTCAAACGGAATACATCGTTTTTGTGTTTACGGATATTTTTACTGTCAACATGCTCTCCTTGTTCCTTTCGTTCTGTCAGATCCAGCCACGCTTTCGCTTTGAAGGGGATCAGATAGCCAGCATCTAGAATCGGTATATCATTCAGCACGACTTTTCCTTCCTGAAGGAACTGATAATAGTCAGAATCCATCAAAATGGCTGATAAACTGGATATCTCATCATCCAATGGAAGAGGTGTCAAGACTGCATCTTCTGGAAGTTCGATTGCATCGACGCGCCCAGAGAATAACTCAATCATATAGGGATAATCCTGGCTGGATGGCTTCGAAAAGCGGTAAAACTGCGGTTCTCCTGTGCTTTTATTCCTGTGTTCATAATCTGCCGCATTTACATACTCCCAAAATCTGCGTCCAAATTCCGGAGTCAGGCTTTCCACGATCAGAACCATATCAATATCTCGTGTTGCCCGAAACTCCAGACCATCCTCGCTCATCAGAAGGTCGCATGCGGTTCCGCCAATAATTGTATACTGGTCGGTATACTCCGCAAACCACCGCCGAAAACTTTCTAATCCTGTTACCATGTGCTTACCATATCCTTTCTGTTAATTCTTCCAGACATTGCCGGGTACGTTCATCTTCATCCTCTGCCAGACTCAATGCCAGTGATAAGACATCGACCATCTCCGTCTGGCTGATATTTCGGGGATCATATTTCCAAATCTGCAGGGCACATTGTCTGTCCGAATCCAATAGACTGCTTGTGTAAGAATCTTTTTCTAAAGATAATTTCAGTGTACCCCAAGTTTGAATAGTCGGCGGATTCAGCATACTCATATCGGAAAGTGCTGAAAGTCCTGCAGAAAACATTTCCGGCTGCACCTCCTCCTTAGAAATATATACAGTCTTTCGAACCGGTTGGATCAGATATGGCTGCATCTCCTGATACAGTTCTTTGGGTGTACATTCTGTTACAAGCATTTTCTTTGCTCCGATGCCGGTTCCAACTTTTTTTATCAAATTGGTTCTGCACAATTGATCAGCTGCACGAGTTATCGTCATAGCTGTAACCCCAAACCTTTTGGAAAGAGGTGATAGTAACATAGGCTCACACCCACTAAGTATCATAGCAAATAGCAGTTGCTGAGCGGATGGCTGTAATTTATCCAACATCACTCCCGTTAACTCTGCGTCGCACTTTTCTGTGAGCATTGTCCCCAGAAAGGGAAGATATAGCTGTTTTCCAGGTATAACAAATGGTATTCGTGCCTCAATTAATGTCTTTCGCCGCTGACTGGTAAGCCGTGGCATTTCCAGTACCATTGGTAATTCACAGATTTCACCAATACGTCTTAAATGCTTTTTTAGTGAATTCACAGTATCCAATTCTTCCTGTGGATGTAAAAACAGACATACTGTTTTTCCGAGTTTTACCTGTTCAAAATAATATTTTTCATTAAGGAAAAAAGGAAGCCTGCTTTGCTGCCGCCATTCTGTGCGAATCACTGAAATGCCTAAAATCTCTGTAATATATTCCATACGAACATCACCATTTTAACTTATTTTCATTATTATAACATCATCAAAATTAAATTTCAATTTTATCGTTAAATCAATTATACTTATGGATCAACAGTAACGTTGTCGCATTAACCAAAAGCTTTATCCATAAACCCACTCTCCATCAGCTCCTGCGCAATTTCCTTACTCTTCACCCTCATCAGATTATCCTCTTCCTTAGCATTGGACAGCAGATTCACACTGCCGTACCAGACAATCTCCCTGTCAATAACAGCAAAATGCTCATGTATTCCCGGCTTTTCCATCACGGCTACTCCCACCTCCGTCAGTTCCGTAAGCAGTTCTTTTGTCTTTTCAATCCTTTCTTTCGGGTAACCATCTGCCGGCAAAGTCAAAAGTGTAATCTTTACCCCCCCTCGTCATAGCGTTCTCCCAGACCTTTTAGCATCCTGCGTATACTTCTTGCACCGACACCGGGACTGGAGATCACGATTTCAGCATTAGCTTCCACTAAATCTCTCTCAAATACAGACATATAGGAATCACTGTCAAATATAGCATTTGTTTCCTGCTTTTTCTCTGTCGTATTCATAATGATCTCATAACCAATCTTCTTATACGCCCGCAATCTTTTATAATACATTTTATTCAAGACGCGGATATGCGTATCCACATAATCATATATGATCACATCCTGTTTTCCTTCATAATCCCTGTGGATCCTTCCTGAATACTGTTCCACGTTCCCCTGCCATGCGATGGGTGTTGCCAGCATCATCGTATCAAGTCTTGGATAGTTAAACCCTTCGCCGATATACTGTCCGATTGCCACAAGAATCATCGATTCATTTGCCGGAACACTTTTCATTCTCTCGCGGATCTGTTCATTTTCTTTTATGCTTCTTCCTCCTTTGAGCAGAAATACATGGTCCGCCTTATCTTGAAGCATAGCAAGCAATGTATCTGCATGATCTTTAAATTTTGTCAGCACAAGTGGAGTCCTGCCCTGTTTCAGGCATTCTTCTACATCAGATACGATCTGCCTGTTTCTCACATCACTGCTGCGCACTGCGGCATATGCTTCATTAAGGTTCCTGGAAAAACATCCAGATATGTGCTCCCTTACCGGAACGGGAACGCTCTGTCAGAATATCCACTCCATAAATATGGCAGATTTCTTGCAATGCATTTACTTCCTCCCTCCAGAGTTCTCTGTGTCGGCAAAATCTTCCCCGCTTGTATTTTCATCATGATTATCAAAATCAAATACAAGGAAATTGCAGGTCTCATCAGGCAGCAGCGGGTATAATCCGATCACATCAGAGCAATCTTCCCGCAGTCCAAGTAAATGCTGCATAATCACATTTCCAGTAAGTTCTTTATAACGCTGTTCAGGACAGTCCGAACATTTCATTTTCTTATTTTCATATTTGGGACAGATGCCCGGTTTCCAACAATTCCAGCACTGAGCATAATATCCCGTCTTTCCGGTTTTGGGATTCGGCTTTCCAGCTCTTCTACTGTATACATCTTTTCGACCTTTGAAAAAGGAGTAGAAGTACTGGGCATGTTTCTGAGTAATCGGCTCTGGAATAATACGCTTTCCCTGTTCGGTTTCTGCATCTTTCACAGCTAAATCTGACTGAACAGCCACATTTTCTTGCGTTTTCTTTTCATATGGAATGCCAGCTCCAGATAAGAGTGCCTGAAGTCGTTGTATTTCTTCATTTAATGCAATAATTCTCTCTTTCTGCTCCTGAATGATCTTATCTGTATTGTCCATATCTTTCCCTTTCGTAATATTCAGAAAAATATTGCGTGCAATTGTAATTCGACTTTACAGCGCTGTATATAGAAAGACAATAATTAAAATAATTAAAAAAGCCGGCATCTGGATCAAACTTCCTTCAACCAACTTCTCATTTATTTCAACACTATACACACTCAAAATCTTAGTACATTTTGCGGCAACCCGGCTCAAAGGTCACATTGCCCACTCCCACTCTCTCCGTGGTGATCTTGATTCTTTATCTGCATATCCCGAAAATATCCCCTTCGATAAACTCCGGATCCCAGCCAATCTGTACTGTTTTCCTCATTTTTTCAGGTCGGCAAACAACTCGTCGAGGTCATTGTAGCCCTTTACAGACGGGTCTTTTGCAATTCTTTCCGCTTCCAGCATGGCAGCAATCGTTTCTTTGTTTGGCTTGGGCTGTTCCAGCTTCACTTCAAAGGGAATGCCGCCCTCACGAAGCGACTGGCGCACGAAAATGTTGAACGCCGTAGATAAATTCATGCCGAGTTCCGCAAACAAGGCGTCAGCCTGTGCCTTCAAATCCGCGTCCATGCGGATGCTGATGTTTGTGGTATTTCCAGCCATATCATCAACCCCTTTCTGCTGGTACTTTTAGCATATGCTATTTGCACGAAGGAAGCAATACTTTGCACGAATATTTAACAGTAAATTCTTTTCTTGCTCTTCTCCCTCACTCCACAATTTCATACCCCGCGCCGCCCAGAATCTCCAGTGCCTTTCCATAGCTTTCTCTTTTTATCAAAACATAATCCGTATTATAGGTGGACACCGCAAAAATCGAAATTCCGTGTTCCGCCAGAACTCCCGCAATCCCGGCCAGAATGCCGATCAGGGAAAAATCCAATACTCCCTCTATGCGAAAAGCCTTCCAGCCGTCCTCCCGCTCCGTGGTGTTGGCCGGCACATCTTCTGTCATGCAGACCAGTGAATTCTCCTCCTCCGTCTTTTCTATGAAACAGTAGTCCGCATTTAAATTTACAAGGGTGTAGTCTGCCACCCTGCACACAGAAAAATCACGGTTCATCTTTTTTATCCTCATAATATCCTCCTCATTTCTCTAAATGTTCTTTTCTCTCTCCCAGTTCCTCCTGTACATACCGGATGAAATGCTCCAGAGCAGGCGGCCGCCGTTTCTCCTTGGAATAGACAAACCATGTGCGGCGCACCACAGGGCTGCCGTCCCGCCGGACCAGTGGCGTCAGATTCAGATTATTCCTGGTTTCCGCCCCTTTCGGAAGGAAACAGCAGGTGTAGCCCAGCCCCTTTTCCGCCAGCTGAAGAGCCACATCCACATAGCCCACCACCATTCCTGACGGCTCTGCCGTACCGTAATAATCTTCCCACCAGGCAGACAGCAGCTCCTTTGTCCGGTCATTGGTCTTGTAATTCAGCCGGGTCATGGAAGGCAGGTCATCCAGAGAGACCGCCTCCTTTGTAACCGCGTAGCCCTGGCTCTTTCCCACACACAGCTGCCATACCGGTCCTTCATAATCTCCCTGGATAAATCCCACGTCCACACTTCCGTCCAGCACCTTTCGAAACAGCACATTGCTCTGATCCGTAACCACCTCAAACTCCATCCTGGGATTTTTTCCCTTATATTTCAGCATGAGATCCGTCAGGGCATATTTGCTGTAGGTGTAGGAGGAACCGATGGTGATGATCTCCTCCCCCTCTTTCTGAAACCTGCGCAGCCCCTCTCTGGTCTCCTGGATGAATTTCATATACTGCTTTGCCCTCTCCGCCAGGTAATCTCCCTCCGCCGTAAATTCCAGGCCTTTGGATGTCCGGTTGACGATTCTCACGCTGAACTCGTTTTCCATAGCCCGCAGCCGTTTGGTCAGGGACGGCTGAGTAAGGTAGAGCAGATTGGCCACCTTCGTCAGATTTGGATGTCTGTGCAGTTCATAAAGAATTTCCCAATCCGTATCTTTCATCATTTTCATCCCCTTGTCTGAATCCATGGTCTTAATGTTTCTATTATATACGTTTTTCCTCCTCAATGAAAGTTTCTGGGAACTTGAAAAAGAATCCTGCACCGCAGGATTCTCCGCCTGCGGCGGAGCGCTCTAAGCGCCATGTTCCTCTCCGCCGCAGTGCGATCCTGCGCGGAGCGTTTTTATTTTCATAGGAACGAAGTTTCCTATGAAAACAAAAACAGTCCGCAGAAATTTCCGCGGACCGTCTCTTGACAGCCGTACATTTATTTAGGAAAGGAAGTTTACAGAATCCATCCAAATACCCCGATAAAAGCCATCACTATCACAAGCTCCATAGCGCTCACTTCCACACCGGAAGCCAGTCCGGCGGCTGTGGGAATCAGAGTCGGGATTTCTTCTTCCATAGATCATTCCTCCTGTCCGGCCAGCTGTTTTTTCAAATGGGAAAGCTGACCGCCTTCAAGCACCACTTCCATCTCACTGCCGCTTAACTCCAGTTTCACCTGAAAGGTGAAATTCTTTGTCTTATCTTTCACTGTGACAGTCCGTGTCCGGATCTGATCCGGCAGATTGTCAATTTCCAGTTCATCTAATAGGTCGATCCGGTCGTAGTCCCGGCAATCCTCAAAAATCATGGGAATGATTCCGTGATTGATCAGATTCCCCTTGTGGATCCTGGCGATGCTCTTCGCGATCACCGCCTTCACACCCAGATACATGGGATTGATAGCCGCATGCTCTCTGGAAGAGCCCTGCCCGTAATTTTCACCGGCCACAATGATACTGCTGCCCATCTCCTTTGCCCTGGCGGCAAAATCCGGGTCATAGCGATAATAGCAGTACTGGGACATGAGGGGAATGTTGGACCTCATGCTGGAAAATTCCGCGCTGGCCGGCGTGATATCGTCGGTGGAAATATTGTCTCCGCCTTTTAAACTCACCGGAACCTGCAGATGCTGTCTGGGAGGTTCCGGGATGGGCAGGAACTTGATGTTGGGGCCGCGGACAATCTCCACCTTTTTGGCTTCCTCCTCCGGCAGCGGTTCGATAATCATGGAATCGTCCACCAGATACTCCTCCGGCTCTTTCACCTGAGCTAATTTCACCACATCCTCGCCCATCACGTCCTCCGCAGTGGCGAAGGTCCCCATAATGGCCGTGGCCGCGGCGCTCTCCGGGCTCACCAGATAAATTTTTGCCGTGGGATTCCCAGCCCGGCCCTTGAAATTCCGGTTGGAAGTACGCACCGCCACTCCGTCTGTCGCCGGAGTCTGGCCGATGGCACAGCAGGGGCCGCAGGCGATCTCCAGCATCCGCACTCCCGCGGCCAGCAACATATCAATGTATCCGTCCCGCATCAGCTCCCGGTAAGTCTGCTTGGAGGCTACCGCACAGGTACAGCTTACATCTTCATTCACATGATGCCCTTCGAATACCAGCGCCGCCTTTGCGATGTCAGAATAGCTGGCATTGGTGCAGCTTCCGATAAACACCTGCTGCACCCTCTTTTTTTCCGCCTCTTTTAACGGAATCACCTGGTCCGGCTGGTGAGGACAGGCAATTAACGGCTCCAGCCGGCTGAGGTCAATGTCAATGACCTCATCATACTGGGCGTCATCATCAGGAAGCAGCTGCACATAGTCTTTCTTCCTTCCCTGGGCCTTCATAAATTTTCTCACCTGCTCATCCGCCGGGAAAATCGAGGTGGTTGCCCCCATCTCCGCTCCCATGTTGGCGATAGTGGCTCTGGCGGGCACCTTCAGCTTCTCCACAGCAGGACCTGCATACTCATACACATTTCCCAGGCCTCCCTTGATGCTCACTCTCCGGAGCATTTCCAGGATCACCTCTTTGGTGTTGCACCCGGGTCTCAGCTCTCCCGTCAGGTTCACCTTTACCACCCGCGGCATTTTTAACCGCATGGGAACTCCCGTCATGGCTGTAGCCACATCCATGCCTCCCACGCCGATACAGAGCATTCCGATGGCTCCCCCGTGGGGCGTATGGCTGTCTCCGCCCATGCTCACCTTTCCCGGCGCGCCGAACCTGGACACATGCACAGTATGACAGATGCCGTTGCCGGGCCTGGATACATACACTCCGAACCGCTTCGCCGCGGACTGGAGATAAATATGGTCATCCGGCGTCTTGTTGTCCACATACAGCAGGTTGTGATCCAGATAGCTCACGCTGCATTCCGTGCGCACCCGGTCCAAGCCGATGGCCTCAAAGGCCAGATAAGTCATAACCGCATTGATATCGTGAGTCAGGGTCTGATCCACCCGGATAAACACTTCCTCCCCCGGAACCATGCTGCCGGAGACGTAGTGGGACTCAATAATCTTCTGTGTCAGTGATCTTCCCATGAATAAATTCCCCCATTGCTTTTATTTTCTGATTTCATTATACCTTCATGGAGGCGGGAAAATAAAATTGCTAAAAGAAATGATGGTATTCTCAAATGGAATACCAAAACAGCCGGAAGCGGACGCGCCCTCTCCGGGCATGCCGTCCGTTTCCGGCTGTAAATGGAAACAGAAATGATTTTACTGGTTTTCCGCCGCTTTATTGACGCAGCTGATGGCGTTTAAGCTCCTGGGATATCCGATGTAGGGCAGGCATTGGGACACCACCCGGATCAGGAACTCTTTGTCGTTGCCGATTCGCATATTGCCGGCTGCATGGGAGGTGAGCTGGGGCTCGCAGCCGCCCTGGGCTGCCAGGAAGCAGAATGTAATCAACTCTCTCTGTCTGTAGTCCAGCCCTGTTCTGGTGTAATAGTCCCCGAAACAGTTGGCCGCCAGCCAGCGGTTAATATGGCCGTTTTTCCAGGCGTCCTTCATCCGGTCGCCGAAAATCTCCACCTGGGCGGCTGCTCCCCGCTCCAGGCGGTTCTCCATGGTGGTTGTGGCCTGTCCTTCCAGGGGAAGGCTCACGCCTCTGGCCTCCAGAATCTCATTGGCCGCGTCCAGGAAAGGACGGACTCTGCCGATTCCCAGGTAATCCACCGCCTGGTAGATCACTTCCTTTGCCATCACCGGGGAAATTCCCGCGTCCAGGGCCCGGGGAAGCACAGTGCGAAACTCGTCAATCCCCTGGCATCCCAAAAGAGTGGCCAGAATGGCCAGATATCTGGTTTCCGGCTCCAGCTCCTGTCCCGGTTCATTGACTACCTCATCAAACGCAAAATGTTCAAACCGCTCCATAAATTCCGGATCGGTCTCATGAATGTCTCTCATATCTGATTTCCTCCTTTTTCGATTCTGACGCGGCGGGGAAACGATGGGTTATCTCAGCAGCTCGCTGCTCACTTTCTCCAGTTCCCTGCGGATGGCGATGTGCTGCGGGCAGGCTTTCTCACACCTTCCGCACTTGATGCACTGATTGGCCTGTTTCTTTCCATGTCCGCCTACCAGCCAGTTCTCCTGATGTTTGGCCGCCCCCATATCTCCGTACAGGGTCAGATAATTCATAGCCGTAAAGGAACCGGAAATACCGATGTTTTCCGGGCATACCTTCGCGCAGTAGTTGCAGTTGGTGCAGGGGATCAGCGGAATCTTTGCCAGGGCCTTCTGGGCCTGATCCAGAGTCTCCCGCTCCTTCTCTGACAGACCGTTAAAATCCTTCATGAAGGAGAGATTGTCCTTCATCTGCTCCACATTGCTCATGCCGGAGAGCACAGTAATCACTCCATCCAGGCTGGCAGCAAAGCGGATGGCCCAAGACGCCGCAGATGCCTCCGGCTCCTCTCCCTTTAAAATGTCCAGTACCGGCTGCGGAGGGGTTGCAAGCATACCGCCCTTGACCGGCTCCATAATAATCACCGGCTTGCCGTGCTTTCTGGCCACCTCATAGCAGCCTCTGGACTGAACGGCCGGGTTCTCCCAGTCCGCGTAGTTGATCTGCAGCTGAACAAACTCCATCTCCGGATGGGCGGTGAGAATTGCGTCCAGCTCCTCCGGCGTGGAGTGGAAAGAAAATCCCACATGGCGGATCAGGCCTTCTTTTTTCTTCTCCTGTACCCAGCTCCACATATCAAAATCATCAAAATATTTCGTGCGGCTCTCGCCCAGGTTGTGAAGAAGATAGAAATCAAAATACCCAGCTCCTGTCTGCTTCAGGGAAGTGTCAAACTGAGCGATGGCCTCCTCTCTGGTGCTGCACTTGATCCAGGCTGCATTCTTTGTGGCCAGCTGGAATTTCTCTCTGGGATACCTCTCCACCAGAGCCTGACGGATGGCGTCCTCGCTGCCGGCGTAGGCCCAGGCCGTGTCAAAATAGGTAAAGCCGGCGTCCAGAAACAGATCCACCATCTCCTTCACCTGCTCCACATCAATGACTCCCTCTTCCTTCTGCGGAAGCCGCATCAGGCCGAAGCCCAGTTTTTTAATGTCTTCTCCCAAATATGCCATTGTCTTCTCTCCCCTCATGTGTTGTTTTCCAAGGTGCCGGGGCATGTGCACGCCCTTCGCCCGGGGCTTTCACGATCGGATAGGGAAAGTCCCTTTCCCTATCCGATTCGCGATACCACGGGCAGCTCACAGCAGAGCTGTTCGCTGTCCGTTGCCCGGCAAATGTCCGCTCATGCAAGCATGGCGGCCGTTTTCCGGGCGTATCGCACAAAATGCAGGTACCTTGGTGGTTACCTGCATTATAACTCATGGATGAAAAATTTTCTAATACTTATACAGAATCGTCCGCAATGCTCTCCAGGCATTTTTTCTTCTTTTCCATCTTGTAGATGTAAGCGGCCATTACCACAGTGGCGGGAACGCTGAGAACGATTCCGAAGCTGCCGGAAAGTCCCTGCATGACCGCGATTCCGATGTTGTTGGAATTGATGATCTGCAGATAGGGCAGATCGTAGGCGTAATCCAACACCAGCATGGACAGGCTGCCGCCTGCAAACGCCAGGATCAGGGTGTTGGAATCGGTTCCCATCATGTCGCGGCCCACGCGCATACCTGCCCGCATCAATTCCAGCCGGCTCATGGATGGATTTTGATCGTGAAGCTCCTGCATGGAGCTGGAAATGGACATGGCCACATCCATCACCGCTCCCAGAGCGCTGATGAGAAGACCGGAGAACAGCAGGCCGCCCACCTGAATGCCGTTGACCTGCTGAAGAGTCATCAGGCTTTCAATATCTGATACGTTCCATCCGGTCACACCCGTCATATTGGAAAAAACAGTGGCCGCCGCCCCCGCGATGATCACCCCCGCCATGGTTCCCAGGGTAGCACAGATGGTCTTTCTGGCAAAACCGCCGATGAGAAGCATGGTCACCAGGGTGGTGATCACACATATAAACACGGACACCCAAAACGGGGAGTATCCCAGATAGACCAGGGGCAGATAGATGTAAATAATCGCCCCAAATGTATAAATCAGTCCCAGAGCTCCACGCAGTCCCTTCATTCCGCCCACCAGACAGAGAGCCGCAATATAAAGAGCTGCAAATCCGATGATCACCTCTTTCCGGTCAATGGAATACACCGTGGTGATCACCGTGTCCCCCGACACGCTCTGCATCACTACAACCTTCATTCCCACCTCGCAGGGAGCTCCAAACAGGTAGCCGGAATTGCTGGTGGTCACCAGATCCTCCCCCTGTTTCTCCCCGCTGGTCATGTGGACCACCACGGTCTGCTGGCCCACCCGGGTGCCGTCATTCTGAAGATTGTCCTGTAAAATCTCAACAACCACACCGGTCTCAAAAGTCTGACCGGTGCGGTTTACCAGCTCTGTCCTGGTCACCCCATTCAGGCGGATGATCATGCCTGCAGTGATGACCAAAATAAGAGCTGCAATAATTATTTTGCCGATATGGCTGTGAATCTTTTCTGCCATAATACCTCAACTGTTATCTGTCTGCCGTTTTATGGATGGTAAAGGTGCTGTCAATGGTTTCCACAGAACCGCTGTCTGTAATCTGGTAGGTGGTGATGCTGAAGTCATCAGAATCCATATTGATCACAGAATAGCTGGGCAGCCAGTTCTGGCTTCTGTTGGCAATGTAGTCCTGCTGAACAGCGGTAAGCTCATAGTACTTGGAACCGGAAGCAGAGTTTGCGGTCATGTAAAGCGTTCCCTGAGGATCGGTCACCGTCATCTCACCGGCGGACTCAATGGTGTAGCAGTTGTTGTCCTCGGCAAAGCGGTTTTTCGCATCCACTGCTGCAGCGTCGCCGGCATCGGGATACAGGCTGATCTTCTCGCCGGTCTCCTTGTTGTAAGCGTTGTCCCAGTCATAGTCGTCGCCAGCCTCGTTGAGACGGAACTCATAGCTGCTGTGCTCCTGCTGATCGCCGTAAAGCATTTTGGAACGGCTGTAGGTGTGATCATGTCCCTGAAGCACCACGTCAATGTCATACTTGTCAAAGATGGGGGTCAGCTGGGTTCTCAGAATCATACCGTCGGTATCGGAGTGATCCAGGCCGGAGCCGTAAATATCCTGATGGATGGTCACCACACGCCACTGGGCATCGGGATAAGCTGCCACTGCCTGAGCGATGGTCTGCTCATGCTCTGCCGCATTGTAGTTGTTGGTGTTGAGCACGATGAAGAGGCCGGGGCCGTAGCTGTAGTAATAGTCGCCTCCCGCCTGAGTCATTCCCAGACCGGTGGGATTCGGGTTGTTGAAATGGTAGGAATAGTCCGCATTTAAGGAGTCGTGGTTGCCGATGGTGGTCGCCGTGGGCAGGCTCTTTAACGCGCTTGCAGAAAGGTAAGCCGCATACTCTTCCTCTTTGGCATTGCCGGTATTGTTTACCTGGTCGCCTGCGGAGATCATAAAGTTAATATTGGGATTCTGCTCCATGGCGATATCCAGAGTGCGGTCCCAGGCGAAACCGTCATTGCGGGCTGCGGTGTTGGCGGCTCCGCTGGCTTCTTTCAGAGTTTCGCTGCCCTGGGGCTGTCCCTTGGAAGCGCCTACCTGCGGATCGCCCACATAGAGGATATTTACGCTGTCAAAATCGCCGGTGCGGTAGGTCTCTGTGGGGGAAACCACTCCGCTCTTGCTCACCGCATAGTAATAAGTGGTATTCTCCTGAAGTCCGGTAACGGTTACATAGTTGTAGCAGTATGCCTTTCCGCCGGTTAAGGTAGAATCCACGTTGTTGGAAGTTCCGTTGTATGCCTGCATATTCTGAGGATCGGTGCCGAAATAAACGATGGGGCTACCTTCCGTTCCCTCATTGTACCAGGCGAAATTGATCTCGGTCTCTGCGCATCCCGGAGTCAGGGAAACCTGGGTATAGTCATTGGCCAGGCTGTCCCAGCCGGCTACGTAGGAATTCCACTCCTCTGAATTTCCGGTTACGCTGGAGTCATTGTAATGAACCGTAGCGGCCCAAGCCTGTCCGCCTCCAACAACCATTGCTCCCACTAAAAGAGCCGAGATGATTTTTTTCTTTCTCATATTCTGCCTCCTGATTGTCCTGTACTTTTCGGTACATTTTGCTTTCGGTTTTAAGTATAAGAAAAAAATGTAAAGTTTATCATCCCGGTTCTGTATAGTTTTTGTAAAATCCTGTTTCTCACACCCGCAGCGCCCACTCGGAGCAGTTCATCACCTTCGTGGCCAGTCCCTGATAAAACTCCGGCTCATGGCAGATCAGAAGAATGCTTCCCTTATATTCTTTCAGCGCCCGCTTTAACTCCTCCTTCGCGTCCACGTCCAGGTGGTTGGTGGGCTCGTCCAGGAGAAGCACATTGGTTTCCCGGTTCATCAGCTTGCACAGACGCACCTTCGCCTGCTCTCCCCCGGAGAGGACACGGACCTGGCTCTCAATATTCTTTGTGGTCAGGCCGCATTTAGCCAGGGCAGAGCGGACCTGATACTGGGTGAAGGAGGGAAATTCCTTCCAGATCTCCTCAATACAGGTGGAAGTGTTGCCCGGGGGAGTCTCCTGCTCAAAATATCCGATGGACAGATAATCCCCCTGCTCCACAGAACCGGACAGAGAGGGGATCAGGCCCAGAAGACTTTTTAACAGGGTGGTCTTTCCAATGCCGTTGGCTCCCACCAGCACCACCTTTTCTCCCCTTTCCATGGAGAAATCCAGGGGACGGGACAGGGGCTCCTCGTAGCCGATCACCAGATTTTTCGTCTCAAATATCATTTTTCCCGAGGTTCTGGCCTCCAGGAAATGAAATTCCGGCTTCGGCTTCTCCTTCGTCAGCTCGATGACTTCCATTTTGTCCAGTTTCTTCTGTCGGGACATGGCCATATTCCTGGTGGCCACCCGTGCCTTGTTGCGGGCCACAAAATCCTGAAGATCGGCGATCTCCTGCTGCTGCCGCTTGTAAGCCGCCTCCAGCTGAGAACGCTTCATGGCGTAAACCTCCTGGAACTTGTCATAATCCCCCACATACCGGTCCAAGCGCTGATTTTCCATATGGTAGATCAGATTGATCACACTGTTTAAAAATGGAATGTCGTGGGAGATCAGGATAAACGCGTTTTCGTACTCCTGAAGATACCGCTTCAGCCACTCAATGTGCTGCTCATCCAGATAGTTGGTGGGCTCGTCCAGAAGCAGAATATCCGGCTTCTCCAGCAGCAGCTTGGCCAGCAGCACCTTCGTCCTCTGCCCGCCGGAGAGCTCCGTCACATCCTTGTCCAGGCCCAGCTCATCCAGGCCGAAGGCATGGCCGATCTCCTCCACTTTGGAATCGATCACGTAAAAATCATGGGCCATGAGAAGATCCTGAATGGTTCCCAGCTCCTCCATCATGGATTCCATCTCCTCCTCCGAGGCCTCTCCCATCCGGTCGCAGAGGACGTTCATCCGCTCTTCCATCTCAAAAAGAAAGGCGAAAGCGCTTTTTAACACGTCACGGATGGTCATTCCCTTTTCCAGGACAGAGTGCTGGTCCAGATATCCCACACGCACGTTTTTGGCCCACTCCACTTTTCCCTCATCGGGCTGGAGTTTTCCGGTGATAATGTTCATAAATGTGGACTTTCCCTCTCCATTGGCGCCGACAAGGCCGATGTGCTCTCCCTTCAGCAGCCGGAAAGACACATCGTGAAAAATGGCCCGGTCCCCGAAGCCGTGGCTTAAATGCTCGACATTCAGAATGCTCATGCCTTCTCCTCCGTCTTTATGGGAGCGTACTCCCCGTTCTCCTTCTTCTCAAACAGGGGCAGCTCCTCCAGAAACAGAATATCCTTCCGCCTTGCCGCATCGCCCTCCGCCAGAATCGCCGCCCGGCAGACCACATTGCCGCCGGCCTTCTCCGCCAGTTCCTCCACCGCCCGGAGAGATTCTCCTGTGGAAATCACGTCGTCCACAATGCAGACCCGCTTTCCTGCCACTTTCTGGATATCCGTCTCATCCAGATAAATGTGCTGTTCCCCCTTAGTGGTGATGGAGTGAACGCTGGCGCTGATGGGGTTTTTCATGTAGGATTTCACGCTCTTTCTGGCTACGATAAATTCCTTCAGTCCCAGCTGACGGCTCAGCTCATAGGCCAGGGCGATGCCCTTTGCCTCCGCGGTGAGAACCACGTCCACCGGCGGAATCTGTTCTGCCAGTTTAACGGCCGCCCGCTCCACCAGTTCTGTATCTCCGATGACCACAAAACTGGCAAAAGCCTTATGTTCGTCTATGGGAACCAGAGGCAGCTCCCGCTCCGTCCCGCAGATTTTCAGTGTATATGTATGATCCATCTCTTTTCCCTCCTGAATATTTCCTCATTTTCCTGCTTTCAGACTTTCTTCCCGCAGGCCTCTATCATCTTATCACAAGAGCTGCCGGCCGGCAATCCCCGCGGGAGAAGAAGCCGGCCTTTCGGCCTCCTTCGTTCCGGGACCCGCAGCCAAAAAAGCCGGCTGCCGTCTCCCACAGGCAAAGAGTCAACGCTCTCCCGGAAACCGGCAGCCGGCTTTTTGGCCGTCTGTCTCAATGATTTAATTGATTGGAATCAGTAAATCAGATGGAGTTTCCCCAGAGGGGTTACCTCCGCATTCGGATGAGACTTCAGATACTCCATAATGGACGTCTGCATGTCTCCCGGATAGGTGCGGGCCGGAGGACAGGAGCGGAAACACTCATATCCGCCGGTTCCCGTGGCCCGGTAATCGCTCATAGCCAGGGTGTAGGTCTTTCCCTCCTCCACCGGCGCTCCTTTCACCAGGATCTCCGTCACCCGGTCTCCCACCGGCCTTCTCAGGTCAATGGTGTACTCCACTCCCGCATAATAATCATAATTGTAGTGCTCTACCTTCGGCTTCGTAAACCGCTCTGAGATCACCGGCGTTCCGTCTTTCAGATCAAAATAGGAAGCGCACCGCTCCAGGGCTGCCTTCAAAATGTCCCCGGTAACGGTCATCACCACCTGCCGGTTGGGAAATGGAAAAGCCCGGAGCATATCTCCCAGCTTTACCTGCCGTCCCAGCCCCAGAGGCACATTGGCCATGCCGATGCAGGCCATATCCGCCCCGGTGATCCAAAGCTGCACCTGATTTCCCAGGTCTGCCAGACTGCAGCCGTTTACTGCCCGCTCCAGAAGCTCCTGGGCGGGTATTTCCCGGGCGAGGGTGCCGATCACCTGTTCTTTCCAGACCGCCTCCCCCTGCCGCACCGGCTCCAGCCATTTTGCCATGGTCTCCGGCACCTGGCTTCTCGGGCTGATCAGCTCGCTGGAAATCTCCACGCTCCGGCGGGAAGAATTCTCCCCCTCATCTTCCACCGCCACTTCCACCCGGGCATATTTCGCCCCGTTCGGCGGAAGCTGCAGGGTGTAGGTGCCGCGGATTTCTCTCCCCGCCACCTCCATATGCTGATGGGCAGTGAGAAGCAGGTCAAAATCCAGCTCCTCCAGCATCCGGCAGGCCAGATTTTCGTTGCCCTGGCACAGCCACTCCCCGGTTTCCAGATCGCTCTCGTAGCCGCCGTGGTAAATGCAGATCGTCACGTCGCACGCCGGCTTCATCTCATCCAACGCCTGTCTGGCCGCCTCGAAGGCGTCCGTCACCTGCAGATCCGCCAGATTCTCCTTCGCCTCCCACAGGTTGACGCAGTCCGTGACCACGCCGCAGATTCCCACCCGAAGACCGTTTTCCAGAGTGCGAACCGTCCAGGCCTTCACCGGGAGCTCTCCCCTGAGGTCCTTTACATTGGCCGCCAGGCAGCCGGCCTCCATGGCGTCCAAAAAACCTTTCAGTTTTTCTCTTCCATAGTTAAAATCATGGTTTCCCAGGGTAAAATAATCGTATCCCGCCTGGGCAAACGCCCGGGGAAGCACTTCCTCCAGCTGATTTTTCTCCCGGAGATATTTGATCAGAGGAGCGCCCTGAATGGTGTCTCCTCCATCCAGAATCAGCGTGTTTCCGTCCTTTTGAAATTCTCCGAAGCACTGAAGCATACTTCCTCCCCGGCCGTCCCCCGATGGAAACAGATGGCCGTGGGTGTCGGAAGTATAGTAAATGTTCAAAATCCGTCTCATGGATTACCCCCTTACCAGTTTATTCCTGATTCTCGTGGAGAACACCTCAATCACCAGAATCAGCACAATCAGCCCGATGAGGATGGATCCCACCTCATTCCAGCGGTAGGAGTTCATGGCAAAGATCAGGGGAGCTCCGATTCCGCCGGCTCCCACCAGCCCCAGCACCGTAGCGTCCCTTAAATTCATGTCAAACCGGTAGATCACCGTGGACGCAAAGTCCGGCAGAAGCTGGGGAAGAATTCCGTAACGGATCTTCTGAAAGAAGGTGCACCCTGCCGCGTCCAGGGATTCCAGAATCTTTTTGTCCAGATCCTCAATGGACTCAATGTACATTTTGGAGACCATTCCCACAGAGCAGAGGCTCATGGTCATCAGTCCCGCGAAGGCTCCCGGTCCGGTTACCCGGATAAACATCAGGCCGTACACAAAGGAAGGAATGGTCCTTATGGCCATGACAACCAGCCGGCTGATGAGGGCGATTCCCTTCGGCACAATGTTGGCCGCTCCCAGGAAGGCAAAGGGAATGGCGATCACCGCTCCCACCAGTGTGCCCATAAAGGCGATGCAGACCGTCTCCAGCAGCAGGTAGGGCACGCCCTGGGACGTAAAATCAAACAGAAAGCTCAGATCTGGAGTCAAAATTCCCCGGACGATGCTTCCCGCCACCGCCATGCCGTTTCCCACGGCGGAGGTGGACCGGATTCCCACGCTGCTCCAGATCAGCAGAGCCAGAATCACCGCCGCCAGCAAAAGCCGCTTCAGAAGAGGTGATTTTTCTGCATTTAACTGAGCTGCTATTCTCTCATTCATCACAATTCCTCCTTACGTCAGCTTTTTGCGGATCTGGTGGCTGACAAATTCAATGACCACCACAGCTCCAAACAATGTCAGCAGGATCATTCCCACTTTGTCGTACTCTCTCCAGCCCACCTTCTCATTGATGATCAGTCCCAGACCGCCGGCTCCCACATAGCCCAGAATGGCGGCGTAGCGCACATTTCCCTCAAAGCAGAACAGGCAGTTGGAGATATATCCCGGCAGAATCTGCGGAATCACCGAATAGAGAAACGCGTGGAAACGGGTAGCTCCCAGGGCTTCCATGGCCTCGTAAGCCCCCATATCCACCGTTTCGATCTGCTCGTAGAGCAGCTTTCCCACATAGGAGAAGGTGAACACCCCGATGGCGATGGTTCCCGCAAAAGTTCCCAGCCCGAAAATGTAGGTGGCGATCAGCGCCGTCACCAGCGTGGGCAGAGTGCGGACAATGCTGTAAAAAATCCTCACAATGCTGATGACCACCCGGTTTTTCACAATGTTGGAGGAAGCGATGACGGAAAAAGGCACCGCCAGCACCGCTCCCGCCGCCGAGCCCAGCACCGACATTTTGATGGTGTCAAACAGCGGTCCCCACACCTTGTCCAGATAGGAGATGTCCGGCGGAACCATCTGCTTTAAAATGTCAAAGAAACGGTATCCGCCACGGATCAGCACCGACAGCTGAAATCCCGTCACATGGACGGAGACCGCCAGGGCTGCCAGCACCAGGACCAGAATCAGCAGGGCGTGGGACTTGGGCTGTTCCACGGTCTTTCCGTTGGCCAGTGTAATCGTCCTGTTTTTCATTGAGCCGCCTCCATTTTTCCGTACTCCTCTCCATTATAAATGGAAGAGAGCACTTTGTCATCCACCTGGGACGCGGGGCCGTCGTAGACGATTTTTCCCGCCCGGATTCCAATCACCCGGTCCGCGTAATCCAGAGCCAGATCCACGTGGTGAATGTTGATGATCACGGTAATCTTCATCTCCCGGTTAATATGGCGGAAATCATCCATGACCTGTCTGGCTGTCACCGGGTCCAGAGCCGCCACCGGC
Source organism: Candidatus Lachnoclostridium avicola (assembly GCA_019114465.1). Classification (GTDB taxonomy): domain Bacteria; phylum Bacillota; class Clostridia; order Lachnospirales; family Lachnospiraceae; genus Lachnoclostridium_A; species Lachnoclostridium_A avicola. Next base: position 72,674 of record DXFM01000027.1, on the reverse strand, counting down.
TCGTCCGCCAGAATGATGGATGGATTCTGAGCCAGAGTTCTGGCCAAGGCCACCCGCTGCTGCTGTCCGCCGGAGAGCTGATCCACTCTGGAATAGGCCTTGTCCAGGATTCCCACCTTGTCCAGGGCCTCCAGAGCCGCGATCTTATCTTCCCTCCTGTAGATCCCCAGAAGAGATCTCCACCAGGGAAGATCCGGGACCCGGGAGGTAAGCACATTGTTGATCACCGTGGTCCTGGTAATCAGATTAAAAGACTGGAAGATCATGCCGATCTTCCGGCGGAATTTCCGCAGTTCCTTCCCCTTCAGCTTTGTCACGTCCACTCCGTCCACCGTCAGCGTTCCCCCGGTGATGCTGTGCATCCGGTTGATGGACCGCAGAAGGGTGGATTTCCCTGCTCCGGAAAGACCGATAATCGCCACAAACTCCCCTTGCTCAATATCCAGAGTGACATTGTCCAGTCCTTTTACCCCATTGCTGTATACTTTGCTGACCTGTTCAAATCGTATCATATTTTTACCTCATTGCAAATGAAATGTGCGAAAGAAAAGCGCCGTCTGCCGCGACGGCGCTCTCATTTCCGGGTTTTCAGGCCGTCCCTGACCGGACTCCTTATTCGTTCATGCTGCGGATAATTTCCTGAGCCTTTCTCTCGTTGTCATAATCAGAGTCCTGAGCGATCTGATAGCCGTTGTGGGAGTAGATGGAGATAACCTCCTTACCCTCTTCCGTATTTCCAATGTTGATGAACGCCTGCTGCAGAGCGGCCTTGAAATCGTCGTCCATGATGGGAGAGTTTTTGCTCACGCTCACCGTATCGTTGTAGATGCCGGGGGTGACTCCGATCACCTCCACCTCTTCCCAGATGGAGCCGTCGCGGCCGTACTCGGAATTCCACTGATCCTCATAGTCGTTGCGCACATCGGCGTAGCTCACCATCACGTCGATCTGTCCGGAAGCCAGACGGGCCATGGTGCTGCCGTAGGAATCAGAAGTTACCACGTTGGACAGGTCTGTGATCGCCTTGCCGTAGTTGTCCTGCAGCCAGATGGACGGATAGATATAGCCTGCGGGAGAAGTGGTGGACATTACAGCCCAGGTGGCGCTGTCCAGATCTTCCCAGGTCAGCTCCTCGCCGCTGTTCACCTTGTCTGCCAGCTCCTGTCCTTTCTCGGACGGTCCGGCAAGAATCAGGGCGCGGTAGTAAGTCACCTGCTCGTCGGTAAACGGATCCGGCTGGCCGTCGTTCCAGTCTGCCGCATTGTCAGAATCCTTTGTCAAGCCGTTTCTAGTAGCTGTCAGAATCACCTCTGCCCCGTCGTCATACATAACATAGGTTCCTCCGGGAATCAGACCCACATCCGCGGTGCCGGCGCTCAAAGCCTCGCCCACGGCCTCATAGTTGGTTCCCACGGTGATATCCACCTCTTTCACATTATAGCCCAGACCGGCCAGTTCTTCCTGCAGCATGCCTTTTAAGGGCTCCGTGGCAGTTACGATCTCATCCGGATCCTTGGACGGTACAAACGCAACGGTGAGTTTGTCAATGTCCACCGTTCCCGCTGCCTCAGATGCCTCCGCTCCGTCGTTGGCAGCGGTGGTGGTGTCAGCGGTGCTTCCGGAACCGCCGCAGGCGGTCAGAGCTCCCATGGTCAATGCCAGAGCCAATACTGCTGAAAGTGATTTCTTCATGTTGTTCCTCCTCTGTGAGTGTGAATTAGTTTATGTTACAGCCCGGTCTCCCGCGCCTATAACCCCTTTGCGTCCGCCCGCAGATATTTGGACGGAAAAATCATGGTGATAGTCTCCTGCCGCTTCTGCTCCACCCGCTCCAGCAGGCAGCGAAGCATATTTTCCCACATAAAATCCGTGTACATCCGGACAATGTCGCAGGAATTGGTCTCAAAAAAACGGGTCTCAATATCCTTGTAAACCGTCACGGAAATATCTCTTCCCGGGATGATCCCTCTCTCGGCCATGGCTGCCAGCGCTCCTTCCGCCATCTCATCATTTCCGATGAGAAGTCCCTCCGGAAGCCGGCCTTCCTCCGCCGCCCGGCAGATCATCTCATATCCGGTTTTCGCCGTGCACTCTCCCACCAGGAACAGCTCCGGGCGAAACAGTCCGTTTTCCTTCAGCAGGCTTTCAAAAAACCGCATCCGCTTCTCGCCGATCCGCACCCTGGCATCTTCATAAATTCCTCCCAGATACCCCACGGAACGGACTCCCTGGTCCTTCGTCATGGACTGCAGCATATCCCGCACTCCCGACTCATGGTCGATCATGATCCGGTCAAACAGATAATCCCTTCGGTTGGATCCCACAAAAATCAGGGAACAGGACTGTCTTATAAGATAGCTTGTCTCATCTTCCGTAAAATATCCCAGGGCGATCACACCATCCACCGTTTCATCCTGACCGTAAAACAGACGGATAAAGCGAACGGGAAACTGACAGCACCGTTCCGCCATCTTGGTAAAGTCAGAAAGCTTCTGATTGGTACTCTCCCGCCGGAGCACATGCCAGTCCGCCACACCGATGGTGATTCCATCTTCCACTTTCAGATGCCTCATCTTCACTGGTACATACCCCAGTTCATGGGCAATCTCAAAAATCAGGTTTCTCACCCCGTCGGAAACCGCCAGGGAATCATCCTTATTCAGGACTCTGGAAACCGTGGCCATGGACACGCCGGCCCTCTCGGAAATATCTTTTATCGTCGCCATCCTGCACCCGCCTTTCTTATCCTTTCTCAGTGTACCCTCTGTCATGAAAAAAATCAACCGGTTTAGTTAATGTTTTACTAAAATTTTACTTGGAAAGCTGAAAATTCTTTCCAGAACGCAGAAAAGCGCGGTCCATGACCACGCCTCTCCACGATCTTATTCTATTTTTCTCCCTCAGAAGCCGGCCGGCCGGGTTCCTTTTTTCTGCTGAGCAGGATGAGGAACACCAGTCCCGCCGCCGCGGTAAACAGGGAGATGAACTGGGAGGTGGACAGGCCTCCCACCTGTCCTCTCTCCAGATCCCCCCGGAAGAATTCGATGCAGAACCGTCCGATGCTGTAAAACAGCAGGTAGAAGGCTCCGATCCGCCCGGGCCGGTCATTTCTCCTAGCCAGAAAGCAAAGAAGGAAGAAATGAAGGAAATCCAGGCCGCTGGATACCAGCTGGGAGGGAAACAGGGCCACGCCGTTGGGGGCGTAGTCGGAATTGGTAAAGGTGACGGAAAACGGCCCGTCGCAGGCCACCCCGTAGCAGCAGCCGGCCAGAAAACAGCCGATCCGCCCAAAGCCCTGGGCCAGGGCCACCGACGGCACCACCAGATCCAGATACCGGAGGAAATCGATTTTTCTCACCCGGCAGTACACGTATCCCGCCGCTATTCCGCCGATGATGCCGCCGTACACCACGAAACCTCCGGCAATGTCCAGCAGCTTGCGGGGATCCGCCAGGATCTCCCGCCAGATCGTAATATAATATAGAAGCTTCGCGCCCAGCAGGCCGCAGCCCACTCCCCATATGAGGATCCAGAACAAATGATCCGGGTCCAGATGGTAGCGCTTTGACCGGTAATCCGCCGCCCAGTAGGCCGCAATGATGCCGATTCCTATCATGAGACCATAGCCGTGTATGGTAAATCCGCCTATGGTCAGCAGGTCATTTTTCATAGATTGTCCATCCTTTCCGGCTGGGAGCAGGTAGCGGGGCGAGCGGGCCGGCGCTTTGCTGGGCCCGCGGGGGGCTCGCTTTGCGGGCTTGTGGGGGTTCCCCTGCAAGACGGGAGCGGGCCGGCGCTTTGCTGGGCCCGCGGGGGGATTGCGGATGCAGAGTCCGCAGTGCGCGTTCGACTCCGCTTCGCTCCGTCTCACTCACGGGCTTCGCCCTATGCGTGGAAAGAACCAGGGCCCGGCTTATGTGCAAGCACAACGCCGGGCCCTGGTTCTTTCCACGCGCACTGCTCATTGCCAACGCGGACATTATACCACACCCCCTCCCCATCCCTCAATCCCTATTTTGGAGGATGGGGAGGGGGTGGTGGCTGTTTTAGGTGTGGGATACCAGCTGGAAGCCGGAGGCGGCAAGGTCTTTTTTGATTTTCTCTACCTGTTCTCCGTCCCTGGTTTCTATGCTTAAGGTCAGGTAGCAGCTGGTGATGGCCAGGTTGGGGTCGGCCTGGTTGTAGTGGACTCGGACGACGTTGCCGCCGTTGCGGCTGATGATTTCGCTCACGTCAGTGAGCTGGCCGGGTTTGTCTTCCAGTTGAAGGGTCAGAGTGCTGTTTCTACCGGCAATGGTCAGGCCTCTGGAGATGACGCGGCTTAAGATGTTCACGTCGATGTTGCCGCCGGAGAGGAGACATACGGTTTTCTTTCCCCGGATATCCACTTTTCCGAACATGGCGGCGGCCACGGCCACAGCTCCGGCTCCCTCTGTCACCAGCTTCTGCTTTTCCATGAGGGCCAGAATGGCGCAGGCCGTCTCGTCGTCGGTTACCGTCACCACTCCGTCCACGTATTTGCTCACCAGTTCAAAGGTGAGGTCTCCCGGATGCTTCACGGCGATGCCGTCGGCAAAGGTGGCCGCCGTGTCCAGGGTGATGGGCTCATGCTGCTTTAAGGACTGTTCCATGCTGGCGGAGCCGGCAGCCTGGACTCCGTACACCTTGCACTCCGGGTGAAGCTTTTTGATGGCGTAGGCCACGCCGCTGATCAGTCCGCCTCCGCCCACAGGAACCAGAACCACTTCCACGTCCGAAAGCTGGTCCAAAATCTCCAGACCGATGGTTCCCTGGCCGGCGATGACCTCCGGGTCGTTAAAGGGATGGATGAAGGTATATCCTTCCTTCTCCTGCAGCTCACAGGCATAGTCATAGGCGTCGTCGTAAGCTCCCTTTACCAGACAAACCTTCGCTCCGTAGGCTTTTGTGGCCTCCACCTTGCTGATGGGAGCTCCGTCCGGCATGCAGATCACACAGGGAATCCCGTTTTCCTTGGCAGCCAGAGCCACGCCCTGGGCGTGGTTTCCCGCGCTGCTGGCGATCACGCCCTTGGACTTTTCCTCCTCCGTCAGCTGACTGATCTTGTAGTAGGCTCCCCGCACCTTAAAGCTTCCCGTCACCTGAAGATTTTCCGTTTTCAGATACAGGTCACAATCCGGACAAAGTCCCGCCGCATGGATCAGGTCCGTCTTTCTCGCCACGGATTTCAGCACATACGCCGCATGATACACTTTATCTAATGTTAAACTATCCATTTTCTATCATTCCTTTCCTTTCTCCGGCTGTTCCTGTTCCCGCCGGCTCTTGCATCTTAGCTTTCAAACCGTTATACTTATAGACAGCATTTGACACAGGAGGTATTCTTCATGGAATCCATAAGTACATTTTCTTCCGGACTTCACAGTCTGGTGATCTTCCGGAATCTTTTAAAGGATCCGGTAATTTCCCGTCTCTCGTCCCTGCTGGACATCTCTCCCTGTTCCGGGGCTTCCTTCGTGGATGCCTACTGCGAATTTGCGTCCGCGCTGTTTGCCGGAACTGATGATTTCAGCGCCTATCTGCTGAATGCCGTCCTGGAGGATGAAAATTTCTACATCACCGGCGGCCGTTCCAGACACTCCGCCTGCCTGGACACCTGTCTTGATCAGGAGCTCTCCTTCCTCCAGCACCTCTCCCGCTTTGACGGCTCTGCCTACCGCAGCCAGGCCCCGGCAGGAGCCATGCTCCCCGCCTGGAACACGTCGGAGACCGACTTTCTCTCCGCCTACCGGGAAACTCTGGAAAATCTCCCCAAAAAGGGATACGGCATCTACGCCAAATACCATGTGTTCACCGTGGCCGACGGACATCTGGTTCCCGTGCGCCATCCCGATCCCCAGCGCCTGTCCGAGCTGTCCGGCTATGAGGAGGAGCGGAGCAGAATCATCACCAACACTCTGGCCCTCATCGAGGGACGGCCTGCGGTGAACGCCCTTCTCTACGGCGACGCCGGCACGGGAAAGAGCAGCACCGTCAAGGCCATCGCCAATGAATACGCGGACCGGGGACTGCGCCTCATCGAGGTGAAGAAAAATCAGCTGTATCAGATTCCGGACCTCATGGATTCCTTAAGCTCCAATCCCTTAAAATTCATCCTGTTCATCGATGATTTAAGTTTTTCCTCCAATGACAATGATTTTGCCGCCTTAAAGGCCATTCTGGAGGGGAGCGTAAACAGCCACAGCCCCAACCTGATCGTCTACGCCACCTCCAACCGGCGGCACCTCATCAAGGAGAGCTTCGCCGACCGGGAGGGAGACGATCTCCATCTGGCGGACACCATGCAGGAGCTCTTAAGCCTGTCCGCCCGTTTCGGCCTGACTGTCACCTTCTCCAGGCCCAACAAGGACCTCTATATCCAGATTGTCCAGGATCTGGCCGCTCTCTATGAGCTGGACATCGACCGGGACGAGCTGATCCGCAAAGCGGAGAGCTTCGCCATCCGCAGCGGCGGCCGCAGCCCCCGCACAGCCAAGCAGCTGATCGAGCAGCTGAAATCTGTGGGCTGACCGATCCCGGCCTGCCTCCGATCCTGATTTTCACTGATTCCGATTTCCATCCATTCTGATTTTCTGCGGCGGCCGGGGATTTCCCAGGCCGCCCTGCTCTGTCTGTATATAGAAAACAGAGGGCGGTTGTTCCGTCCTCTGCTTTCTGCTCCGGCCGGAAACCGGCCGATGCGGCATCCCTGTCCCGAATCTGCCTGATTATTTCAGCCAGCTCATCATCTTTCTCAGCTCTGCGCCAACCTTCTCCAGAAGATGCTCGCTCTCCATTCTTCTGCGGGCCAGGAATTTGATCTTGCGTCCGCCGTTGGGGGAGAACTCCGTCATAAACTCGCTGGCGAAGGTGCCATCCTGGATCTCTGTCAGGACTTTCTTCATCTCTTTTCTGGTCTCTTCCGTGATCAGTCTCTTGCCGGTGCGGTAGTCGCCGTACTCGGCGGTGTTGGAGATGGAGTATCTCATCATGCCGAAGCCGCCCTTGTTGATCAGGTCCACGATCAGCTTCATCTCATGAATGCACTCAAAATATGCCATCTCCGGCTCGTATCCGGCCTCCACCAGAGTCTCAAATCCGGCTTTCATCAGCTCGGTCACACCGCCGCAGAGCACTGCCTGCTCGCCGAAGAGGTCGGTCTCCGTCTCCTCCTTGAAGGTGGTCTCCAGGATTCCTGCGCGGCCTGCGCCGATTCCGGAAGCATAAGCCAGAGCTGTGTCCTTTGCTCTTCCGGTAAAGTCCTGATAAACGGCGATCAGGCTGGGAACGCCCTGTCCCTCTGTGTAAGTGCTTCTAACCACGTGGCCCGGTCCCTTGGGAGCAACCATGATCACGTCCAGATTCTTTGCGGGATCCACCAGTTTGTAATGGATGTTGAAGCCATGGGCAAACATCAGGGTATTTCCCTCTTCCATGTAGGGAGCTACCTGGCTGTTGTAAATGTCCGCGGAGATCTCATCGGGAACCAGCATCATCACCACATCGGCTGCCTTTGCCGCATCCGGCACCTCCATTACCTGCAGGCCGGCTTCCTCCGCCTTTGCCCAGCTCTTGGAATCCTTTCTCAGGCCCACGACCACGTCCACGCCGCTCTCATGCAGGTTTAAGGCATGGGCATGTCCCTGGCTGCCGTAACCGATGATGGCTACCTTTCTTCCGTCTAATACTCCTAAGTTGCAGTCTCCGTCATAGTACTTCTTTACCATCGCTTATGCTCTCCTTTTCTCTTTTTATTTTATCTGAACCCCAGAAACGCCTCCGGCGTCAGGGATACATTCATTTTTACCGGCCGTCCATCCGGGCGGCCGCAGGTCTTGTTACTGTCCCACAGGTCCGGACTCCTGTCCGCCTCTCTCCAGGGCGGTGATTCCCGTCCGGCACATCTCCAGGATCCGGTAGGTGGACAGGATTTTCAGAAACGCGTCGATTTTCTCCGGCTCTCCCGTCAGCTCCATCACCATGCTGCCAATGGACAGGTCTATGATTTTCGCCTTGTAGATTCCGGCTATCTCCCGAATCTGGGAGCGGGTGGTCTCGTCAGCTGCCACCTTCACCAACAGCAGCTCCCGAAACAGGCTGTTCTCCCGCTTCAGTACGAAAATGTCCCTGGTCTCCTCCAGCCTGGCCGTCTGCTTGATGATCTGCTCCAGAGAATCCTCATCGGCCCGCACCACCACGGTGATCCGGGAAATCGCCGGATTGCTGGTGGCCGATACCGTCAGGCTGTCAATGTTAAATCCGCGCCGTCCGAACATGGATGACACTCTGGTAAGCACTCCCGCGTGGTTGTCCACCAGGATGCTGATTACTTCTCTCTCCATAAGCCACTCTCCTCCTCTAAAACATCAGTTGAGCATGATCTCATCCACGCTGGCGCCGGCCGGGATCATGGGAAGCACCTTCTCATCCTTCTCAATGGCGCAGTCGATCCAGACCGGACCGTCCTCCTTCAGGGCCTGTTCCATGGCCGTCTCAAATTCCGCCAGCGTCTCGCAGCGGAATCCCTTCGCGCCGAAGCCCTCCGCCACTTTGGCGAAATTGGTCTTCCGGTGAGGATCGGTGCTGGAATATCTTCCGTCGTAGAACGCCGTCTGCCACTGTCTCACCATGCCCAGCACCTGATTATTCATAATCACCGTGATAATGGGCAGGTGGTAGCTCACCGCCGTGCAGGCTTCATTCATGTTCATGTGGAAGGAACCGTCCCCGGTGATGTGTATCACCCGCCGCTTCCCGCCGCAGCCAAAGGTGGCTCCAATGGCCGCCCCGTAACCGTATCCCATGGTCCCCAGACCGCCGCTGGTGAGGAAGCTTCTGGGCTTTACGTGGCGGATATACTGGGCTGCCCACATCTGATGCTGCCCCACGTCCGTCACATACACCGCGTCCTCTCCGGCCATGCGGCAGAGGCTTCTCATAAGCTGGTGGGGACGGATCACCCGGTCGTCGTCCACGGGATGATAATCCGCCTTTTTCTTCTCATTGATCCAGTTCATCCACTCCTCGTGGCGCTTCTCCTCCACAAAGGGAAGCATGGCCCGGATCACGTCCCCGGCGTCTCCCACCAGGCTGTAGTCCACCCGCACGTTCTTGTTCACCTCGCTGGGATCGATGTCGATGTGGACCACCTTGGCATTTCTGGCAAATTTTTCTGTATCTGAGGCCACCCGGTCGTCAAAACGGGTTCCGAATGCCAGCACCAGATCCGCCTGATCCACAGCCAGGTTGCTCACCAGGCCGCCGTGCATTCCCAGAAGGCCCAGATTGTGGGGATCCTCATATCCCATCACCCCGGCGGCCATGAGAGTGTAGGCCGCGGGAATATCCGCCTTGCGCACCAGTTCTCTCAAGTCCTCTCCCGCGCCGGAAGCCACCACGCCGCCGCCGAAATAGATCACCGGCCGCTCCGCCCGGTTCAGGGCATCCGTCACCCGGCGGATATCCTGTTCTTCCAGGTTGGTCACATATTTGAATTTTCCTGCCAGCTTCCGCTCAAATTCCGCCACAGCCGCCGTCACATCCTTGGGCACGTCCACGAGGACCGGTCCCTTTCGGCCGCTCTGGGCGATGCGGAAGGCATCCCGCAGGGTATCCGCCAGCTTGTTCACATCCCGCACCGTATAGTTGTGCTTCGTGATGGGCATTGTGATGCCGGTGATAAACACCTCCTGGAAGCTGTCCTTTCCGATAAGGCTCGTCCCCACGTTGCCGGTGATGGCCACCATGGGAATGCTGTCCATGTAGGCGGTGGCGATGCCGGTCACCAGATTGGTGGCTCCGGGACCGCTGGTGGAAAGTACCACTCCCGTCTTTCCCGTGATCCTGGCATATCCGTCCGCCGCATGGGCCGCCCCCTGTTCGTGGGCCGTCATCACATGCTGAATGCGGTCTCTGTACTTGTAAAGTGAATCGTATATATTTAAAACGGCTCCTCCCGGATAACCGAAAATAGTGTCAACGCCCTGTTCTATGAGAACCTCGGCGATAATATCCGCTCCTGTCAGCTTCATTCCAACCTTCTCCCTTCTTCTTATCTCAGCACCGCCCCCGTATTCGCGCTGCTCACCAGCTTGGCATACCGGCCCAGCCATCCGGAAGTCTCCTTCGGCTCCGGCGCCTTCCAGGCCGCTCTTCTCGCTTCCAGCTCCGCCTCATCCACCAGAACATTCAGTTTTCCCTCCGGAATGTTGATGGAGATCCGGTCCCCTTCCTGCACCAGGGCGATGGCTCCTCCCTCCGCAGCCTCCGGGCTCACATGGCCGATGGAAGCGCCTCTGGAAGCGCCGGAGAACCGTCCGTCCGTGATCAGGGCCACCGACTTGTCCAGCTTCATTCCCGCCAGGGCGCTGGTGGGATTTAACATCTCTCTCATGCCCGGGCCGCCCTTGGGGCCCTCGTAGCGGATCACCACCACGTCTCCCGGCTTGATGTCTCCCGCGTAGATGGCCGCGATGGCGTCCTCCTCCCCGTCAAACACTCTGGCCGGGCCCTCATGGACCAGCATCTCATCCGCCACGGCGCTGCGCTTCACCACACAGCCGTCCTTTGCGATATTCCCCCACAGCACGGCGATGCCGCCGGTTCTGCTGTAAGGATTGTCCATGGGGCGGATGGCTTCCGGATTCCGGTTCACCGCTCCCTTCAGATTCTCTCCAACCGTCTTTCCCGTCACAGTCATCAGATCGGTGTGGAGCAGTCCGCCGTCCGCCAGCTGCTTCATCACCGCCTGCACGCCGCCGGCCTCATAGAGATCCTCGATGTGGGTGGGGCCTGCAGGAGCCAGGTGGCAGTAGTTGGGGGTTCTGGCGCTCACCTTGTTGATGGTCTCCAGATCCATGGGCACTCCCGCCTCGTTGGCGATGGCCAGCAGGTGGAGCACGCTGTTGGTGCTGCATCCCAGAGCCATATCTGTGGCCAGAGCGTTCTCAAAAGCCGCCGGCGTCAGGATATCCCTGGGCTTTAAGTCCTTCTCCACCAGCTCCATCACCTTCATGCCGGCGTGCTTGGCCAGCTGGATTCTGGCGGAATACACAGCCGGGATGGTGCCGTTTCCGGGAAGAGCCATTCCGATGGCCTCGGATAAGCAGTTCATGCTGTTGGCGGTGTACATGCCGGCGCAGCTGCCGCATCCGGGACAGGTGTGCTGGGTGTAATCGTCCAGAGTCTCCTGATCGATCAGGCCGGACTTGAATCCGCCCACCGCCTCAAACATCTGGGAAAGGCTGACCTTCCTGCCGCCCTGGCGTCCCGCCAGCATGGGGCCGCCGCTGATGACGATGGAGGGAATGTTCAGCCTGGCCGCCGCCATGAGCATGGCCGGCACGATCTTGTCGCAGTTGGGCACCAGCACCAGGCCGTCAAAGCAGTGGGCCTGGGCCATGGTCTCGATGGAATCGCAGATGAGTTCACGGCTGGGCAGAGAATATTTCATTCCCTTATGTCCCATGGCAATGCCGTCGCAGACACCGATGGCCGGGACCAGAATGGGAGTTCCCCCTGCCAGACGGACGCCGTCCTTTGCCGCCTGGGCTACCTTGTCCAGATGCATATGCCCGGGAACGATCTCGCTGTAAGCGCTGACCACGCCGATCAGCGGTCTCTCCAGCTCCTCATCCGTGTATCCCAGAGCATAAAACAGGCTGCGGTTGGGCGTTCTCTCCGCCCCTTTTTTTACGTTGTCGCTTCTCATCTTCTTTTCCTCCTCGATCTTATTTTGTCAATCAATCATCCGAACAGTCCCCGGAACAGGGTTTTGTGAAACAAAAAAGCCCCTGTCTCCGGAATATAATGTATTCCAAGAGACAAAGGCTTATAGTTCCTCTGCGGTACCACTCTTCTTGCCCGCCTTCCGCGGACCACTCACTCCATAACTCCCGGGAAAGCGTCGGCGCTTTTGCCGGTTCAGTACAGAAACACGATAACGGATGTCAGCCGTCCCCACCTACTCTCCAACGATTTCAACGGGCTGCTCGGAGGTGACTTTCATCAAACGTCTGTACTGCCTCGCAGCGCCCGGCAGCTCTCTGAAATCAAATCATCTGATTACTTTTCCTCGTCATTGCTTTTTACTGGTTGTATTCGTTTTTTGATTAATTGTTCTCTATTATACACATTTCAAAAAAATTTGCAAGACTTTTTTTTGTAAAAATGACGGACTATATCATACTGCGGTACTCCTGCCTCCACTTTTTCACCAGTTTTGCGGCCTCATTTTTCCCTTTTTCCGGATCCTGTTCAAACATCTGCTCCAGCTTCAGAAGTTCCCTGGACTGGTACGCCTCCTCCCGGGCGGCAGCGGCTCTCTCCTCCCACTCCCGCCTTTTCTCCCCGGCAGTCTCCGGCAGTTTCTCCTTCAGCTCCGGATTGATTCCCGCCAGGAAATACATCCGCTCCACCGGATCCTCCGTCTTTAAATACTCCCGGGCCTTCTCATAGGCATAAAATGCCTTGCTGGTCTGAAACAGCCTGGCATAGGCAGCCCCCAGATTGTTCCACACCTTCCCCAGGAAGGCGTCGTTTACCGTCTCATCCCGGGGAGACTCCAGCACCTTCCCGTAGATCTGAACCGCCTTCCCGTACTGGCGGATGCCGAACAGATAGTCTGCCCGCTCCTTCTCAAACTCCGCCGGATGCTTTTTCCTCAGGGCAGCCACCTGCTGGCGGTACTGGCTGATCTCCGAGGGAGTGTAATAAAAGCACTCGGACAGGATGAAAAACAGCATCTCGTCCGGGTTCTCCCCGGCAGCCTTCCACTTTTCCAGCTTTCCGGCCAGTCCTCCCATATTCAGTTCATCCCGGATAAATCCGATCAGCCGCTCGTCCACAAAATCTTCCATCACCAGCAGCGGGTGGTGGACAATCACATAGCACAGCTCCTGGGACGAGTACAGATGAATGTCCAGGGGCTCCACGTAATAGGGGTGGCTCACCGCCTCCTGCCTGCACAACAACAAACTCATATCTGAACCTCTTGGCGCACGGTCGCGCCTGTGGCGGGGAACAGCTCCCCGAATCCCTTATCCTGAATGGCCACCGCCATGGTATTTTCATCCAGAAAGCCCACGGTCACTCCCAGCCTGGTGGTCCTGGCCGGCCGCTCCGGAAATCCCTCCAGGGGAATCCGCACCGTCCGCTTTTTCTTCACATCCAGAGGAGTGATGGAAAGATCCACGTAATCCTGGCCGTCGGCGATCAGCTCCACGCTGGTCCTGGCCTCATACCAGCTGTCCCCGGCGGAGGCCATCACCAGCTGAATCTCCCGCTCCTTCTGCTTTACCGCCATGGACACCGTGGCCTTCAGCCGTCCCTCGCAGATGCAGGCGAAGGGGTAGGCCGTCCTGGGCCTCTGGTAGTCCGCGGCGTGGTAGGCGGCGCCTCTGGCAAATAAATCGCTCTCCCCGTAGACTTTCCGCTTGGAGCAGAGGAATTTCCGGAAATTCTCCGCCCAGTCCAGCTTGTCAAAGCCCTTTCCCGTGAGAAAGACGGCGGAGAACAGCTTTTTCTGGAGAAGTCTCTCCCCGCAGGAGGTGAGAATCCGGTCCGCCATCTTTGCCCCGGAAGGATTATCCAGAATGTCCAGATTGAAGGATTCCTCCATCTCCCGGCCCTCCGCCTGGACCACCATCTTCTTCAAGCCTCTCTGCACCTTCATCTCGTAGTAGAAAAGTCCCTCGTCCGACAGATCAAACAGCCCCACCTGGGTGGCCCACACCTCTTTTTTCTGGCTCATGGCGTAATAGACAAAGCTCTCCGTATGGCTGGCCACGTGAAGCCGCTGTCTGGACAGGTTCAGGCCGTCGGCACACCGGAGAAGGACGTCCATGATCCGGCCGTCCACTTTGGCCAGGGAGATGGCCAGCTGGGCAATCCGGTCCGTGCCGTACTCCTCCGCCGGCAGCTTCAGCACCTCCCGGAGGAATTTTTCCAGAAGCTCCCCGGCGGTATATTTTACTCCTTCAATGGTGGCCGTCCCGTCCTTCATCACCAGACTCAGCAGCTTATCCACGATAATGCCCGTCCCCGTCAGGACCAGGCCATAGGCCTCCTTCCCCACATACCACTTGTCCTCCTGCTTCTTCTTGCAGATCACCGTGGGCACTGTCCAGGACTTTTCCTCCTCAAAGCAGTTGATCTTTGTGTATGTGTCGCACAGATCTATGCCGATTACCAGCTCTTCCATTTCATCCATCTCCTCTAAGCCGGTCACATCAGGTCAAATAGTTTTTCCACCGTCCCGGTCTTTATCAAATAGTCTCTCATTTCCTGCTTCAGCCCGTCTCCGTCCCCGCTTCTCAGCAGCGTTCCCATGTGGTTCAGACTGGAAAACCGGCTGTCGCTCCTGCCGCTTCCCGGCGCGGCGTCAATTTTCCCCTTCTGCCGCAGCTCTTTTCCCCGGCTTCCCTCATCATAGATCTCATACTCCAGGACCTCTCCGTCAAACAGCACCGTCTGCATCACGAAGATTCCCTGGTAGACCCGTTTCATCTCGTCGCTTCTGAACTCCATCTCTTCCGGCAGGATCCGGCTGTACATTACCGGTCTGGAATCCTTCCTCCCGTTATACTGAACCATCACCTTGGAGGTCACATCCTCCGGCATGGGAATATGGTCCGCCAGCTTCTGCATATAGGGGAATATCATTCCCGCCCGCAGCAGCACCTCCGTCAGGTCCCGGCACAGCTCCTTCTGCCTGTCCGTCAGAGACTGACAGCCGGCGTAATATTTCGTCAGGGCCAGTAAGTATACCACAGGCACCCGGTCTTTTTCAATAGTTTCTGACACAATCTGTTCCAGATATCCGCTCACCAGTTGGGACATGGGCGCTCTCCCCAGGAAATATTCCATGCTCCGCAGGGTGAAAAACGCCTTCGCCAGGCTCTCGGACACCTTCTTCCGGCTGGTGTAGAGCTCAAACACCCGGTCGATGTGCTTCATGGAAGAGCAGAACAGCATCTGGGCCAGCAGCCGCTCCTCCAGGTCGTAGGTCTCCACCCTGGCCTCCGTCCCCGCTTCCAGGATCTGGTACATGATCTCCGTCGTCCCATTGTAGTGCTCGCACAGATAGTCCAGAATCACACTGTCCGCCTTTCCCGCCAGGAACACAGTCTCCGCCATGTCCAGAAGCTTCTCGTTCTCGTCAAACAGGTTCTGCAGAATCGTCCGGCTGCAGAGCGTTTCCAGCAGGGCCTCGTCCAGGCCCTCCCAGCCGTAACGGCACACAATGTCCCAGGCTTCCCCGTAGTATCCCCGCTTGATGAACACGCCGGCAGTGCAGGTTCTCTCCCCTTTCGTCATGGTTCCCTTATCCATCCGCAGCAGATATCCCAGGCCCCGCTCCGCCTCGTCCGGCGCCTGATCCAGCCGGTCGTAGTAGGCAATCACCCGGTCCAGGATCAGACGTCTGTAAAGGGGATTTAACTCCTCCTGGTCCAGGGCCTGTTCCAGAACAGCGATATCCTCCTCGCCGCCGATGCTGCCGTCCAGAATCTTTCTCACCTTCATGAGCAGCAGCATGGGGTGCTCCGGATAGACCTCAAAGCACCGGCTCTCCAGATCCGGCCGGTTCATCACCCTGGTTTTCAGGTACCGGACGTCCATGTACCTGCCGCCGAAGCTGTCCTGGAACACCAGCACATTCCGCTCAGAAAACAGGGGAACATAGGCCACCCCGTCCTGAAGCTGATAGGCATCCTCCGTGTCCAGTTCCTCGTGGCACACCACCACGTACTTCATGTTGGGGTTGCGGCACTCGATGCGGTACGCCTTTAAAACCGCCGGCAGCAGCCTGGCCAGGGGAATGTCGATCATATCCCGGTACAGCATATGCTCGTAGAGCACCGCCAGCCGGCTGTTGATCCTGGACTGGAAGACCTGTTCCACCGTAAACTGCTCCATATCCCGCTCATACTCCCGGTAGATGGGGCTGTCCGGCTTCAGATACAGCAGAATATTCCGGTACAGCTTGCTCTTTGCCGTCTCGTCCAGATCTCTTGCATAGGAAAAATACAGCAGTACCTCCTTCGGCATCAGGTGGTTGTACCCGTCCGGCAGGGAGGCCAGATAGTATTCGTAAAGCCTGGTCAGGTCCAGCCCCGCTTCCAGTCCTTTTTCGTACCAGACAAAGGCTTTGGCGGAGGTCTTCTCCCCCCGGATCAGCATGGCGCAGACCGCTGACAGCAGCTCCGGCTTCTCATACACCTCATAGAGTTCCGTCAGCAGCCGGAAATACAGCCGGTGATACTGGCGGGCGTTTGCCGCCAGCTGTGCCACCCGGTCCGCCAGCTCCTCTCCCACCAGTCCCCGCTTCACTCCCAGGCGCAGGGCGTGGATGGCAAAGGCGTCCATGTCCCGCAGAAGGGACGGCTCCCGGTTCAGCAGCCGGCAGGCCTCAATGTAGAGGAAGGGGCTGGAGCAGCCTTCCTGAAAATAGCTTCTCATCCGATCCAGCAGCACCCCGGAGTTGTCGTACAGGCTGTCGTCCAGCTTTAGCAGCAGGCAGAACAGGAAAAAGTGCTTTCCGGAGTCATCTGTGTGGCTGTGGAGCAGGCGCAGCAGGGCTTCCAGCTGCCCCGGCTTCTTCTCCACCTCCATGACCAGATACTGGTAAAAGCAGTACAGATCCGGATCCTCATATCTCCTCTCCCACACCTGGTCCCGGCTGTCCTCCAGAAGAGCCGCCCCCCGGTCGGGCTTGCCGGCCAGAATGGCAGCCTCCGCCGTGAGGAGATCCAGGATCAGCTCGCTGCCGGAGGTATCCCGCAGCTTTAAAAGCTCCCCGGCCATGGCCTTCGCCAGCTCGTCCGGAGAGCCCTTTCCCGATTCATAATCCAGCCGGAGGGCCAGATATTTCTGAAACTCCCTTCTCCTTGCGATCTTCTCCATTCCCTGGAGCTCTTCCTGGCCGTGGCCGTCCGCCGCCACGTACACCTTTGCCTCGGTGCGGATTCCCCGGATGGTAATGCAGCCCAGGTTGCGGCCCCGATGCATTTTGTCCGGGTCCATGCGGTAGGTGAGCACATACTCTCCGTTTTTAAAATCCCGATCCGTCAGTTTCTCCCTGGATGCCGTCAGGAAATCTCCCTCCGTCTCCACCGTCAGCTTTACATAGCCCCAGTTTCTCTTGCGGATCACCAGCGTATCGTCAAAGGCGCCTACGCGCTCCTCGTACTTTCTCGTCTCCTCTTTCACCAGGATCTCAACCGCCGGCTTCATGTCCATGGCCACCATGAACTCCTCCACCGCGCCGGCCCGGTCCCTGCCGCCCTTCAGCCCCTCATAGACTGTCCTGGCCCGGAGTCCCTGCATAAAAGGAGCAGATGGAAAATCCCTGTATTCAAACAGACGGGCGGCGAGATCCATATTCTCTCTGGCCAGACGGGCAAAATCCACCGGCCGTTTCAGCTCGGAGAGCATCCGGGCCGAGACACCGGCCTCCGCCCGGAACACGTAGGGAAGCTTCACCTCTCCCCCGTTGGTCACCAGGCAGAAGGCCCCCCGGATCTCCTCTCCGTCTGCCAGAAGCTCCGAGTCCACCTCATAGGCCACCCGGCTTCTCAGCCCGCCGAAGGAATTGTCCGGGATCCTCACCCTGCTGTCTGTGGAATAGACCAGCCCTTTCACCGTCAGTCCGTTGCCGCTGAGGACAAAAAATTCGCCCCGCGCGGCTTCCCCTGCGCGGACCGTCTCCTCGATCACCGCCGGCTTCAGGATGCATTCCGGGCTCTCCGTATCCACGATTCCCCGTGCGAGCCGGTTAATTCTCTCTCTCATCGTACCACCTGTTCCTGTCACTTTCTGTCCATTTTTGTCCCATCTATTCTAGCATATTTCTCCTTGATTTAAAACCCCAAACTTGCTATGATAAATATAAAATGGCGCAATATGGCGGGCTCGAAACCCGCAGACTGGAGGCACATATGACAACCAACGAAAAAGCCCTGCTTCTCCACCGGGAATGGCAGGGAAAACTGGAGACAGTTTCCAAAGCAAAGGTGGCCAGCCGGGAAGACCTGGCCCTGGCCTATACCCCCGGTGTGGCCGAGCCCTGCAAGGTCATCGCGAAGGATAAAGAAGAAGCCTATATCTACACCTGGAAGTCCAACACCATCGCCGTGGTATCCGACGGCAGCGCGGTGCTGGGTCTGGGAAATATCGGTCCCTACGCGGCCATGCCGGTGATGGAGGGAAAGGCCGTGCTCTTTAAAGAATTCGGCGGCGTCAACGCCGTCCCCATCTGTCTGGACACCCAGGACACGGAGGAGATCATTCAGACGGTGAAAAATATCGCTCCCGGCTTCGGCGGCATCAACCTGGAGGACATCTCCGCCCCCCGCTGCTTTGAGATTGAGGAGCGGCTGAAAGAGATGCTGGATATTCCCGTCTTCCACGACGATCAGCACGGAACGGCCATTGTGGTGCTGGCCGGCGTAATCAACGCCCTGAAAGTGACCGGCAAGAAGAAGGAAGACTGCCGGGTGGTGGTAAACGGAGCCGGCAGCGCCGGAATCGCCATCTCCCGCCTGCTTCTCACCTACGGATTTCAGCACCTCACCCTCTGCGACCGGGCAGGCATCCTGTGCAAGGGCATGGAGGGCTTAAACTGGATGCAGGAGAAAATGATGGACGTGACCAATCTGGAGCATCAGACCGGTTCCCTGGCAGACGCTGTGAAGGGGGCTGACATTTTTATCGGCGTATCCGCTCCCGGAATCGTGACGAAGGAGATGGCAGCTTCCATGAATCACGACGCCATCGTCTTTGCCATGGCCAACCCCGTTCCGGAGATCATGCCGGATCTGGCAAAGGAAGCCGGCGTCCGGGTGGTAGGCACCGGCCGTTCCGATTTCCCCAACCAGGTGAACAACGTCATCGTCTTCCCCGGAATCTTCAAGGGCGCCCTGGAAGGCAGGGCGAAAGCCATCACCGAGGAGATGAAGCTGGCGGCCGCCGAGGCCATTGCCGCCCTGGTGGACGAGAAGGATTTAAACGAGGACAACATCCTGCCGGAGGCATTTGATCCGCGGGTGGCTGACGCGGTGAGCAGAGCGGTAAAGGAGCATATTTAAGGCCCATGCTGACAGATCCGATCACGCTCTACAAGCTGATGACGCTGTACATGCTGAAGCAGGTGAATTTTCCCCTGACCAATTCCCAGCTCACCTCATTCTTTCTGGACCATGAGTACACCACTTATTTTACCCTTCAGCAGGCCTTGAATGAGCTTCTGGAGGCCGGGCTGCTGAAAAAGGAAGCCAGTCACAACAGCACCCGGTACGAGATCACCCGGGAGGGGGAGGAGACCCTCTCCTTTTTCGGCAAACAGATCTCCCCGGTGATCGTGGAGGACATGGATCAGTACTTAAAGGAGAACCGGTTCCGTCTCCGCAACGAGGTGAGCACCATCGCCGATTTTTACAAGTCCACCAGCCAGGACTTTATCGTTCACTGTGAGGTTCGGGAGGGCAAGACGCCCCTGATCCAGCTGGATCTGTCCGTGCCGGACAAGGAACAGGCGGAAGCCATGTGCAGCAAATGGAAAGAAAAAAACCAGGAAATCTACGCGTTTGTCATGAAAACGCTTATGAGTATGTCATAGGGGGGATACTGTGAAAAAGGGAGTTTACCAGGATCTGGAAAGAGAGTGGAGAAAACTGAAGCGGTTCCGGTTTTTCTACATTGTGCTGCCGGTCTTTCTCACCATGCTCTCCGTCCGGATCATCCAGGTCTATTTCCACCTGAAGATGGAACAGCTGAAAAAAGCGGCCGCCTCCTGTGGGCGGGAGCTGAAAAAGCCTGATCCCGTTCCCGCGCCGGCGCAGAAAGCGGAGATGGAGTTCTTCACGCCTGAGCCTGCGGTCCCGGACCCGTCCGCAGAGGCGCCGGAGCCGGAAGAGACGATCCGGGAGGGCTCCTGCACGGTGACGGAGGATCCTTGAGACCGGGCTTTCACTGCAAAAAAGGAATCGATACAAACGTACCGGTTCCTTTTTTCTTTCTCTTATCCTCTTCACCTTGCTAGATGATATACACACTTTCCGGGGAAAAATCCAGATGAGCCTGCTCTCCCACCTGATAGATTCTTCTTCCCACCGGATTGTAATCGGTGATCTGAATCAGTTCTCCGCCGGCCATGGCATGGTAGTACTGATATGCCCCCATAAACGTGGACAGTACGATTTTGCATGGCAGCAGCCCCTCGTCCCTGAGCACGGCGGCCTCCGGCCGGATTACCATGGTGGCGGTTTCCCCAACAGCAGCTTTGCTGTAATTTTTTACCGTCATGTCATGCTCATCCACATTCACTACAGCTGTTTCGCCGTCCATGGACTTCACCTTTGCCTGCAGGAAATTCGCCTCGCCGATAAAATCGGCCACAAAGCGGCTGGAAGGATGGTAATAGATCTCCCGCGGCGTTCCCATCTGCTCAATGCGTCCCTTGTTCATAATGATAATCTCATCAGAAATACTCATGGCCTCCGACTGGTCGTGGGTAACGTACACCGCGGTAATTCCAACTTTCTGCTGGATCTTGCGAATCTCCGTTCTCATGGAAACCCTCAGCTTTGCGTCCAGATTGGACAGCGGCTCGTCAAACAGCAGTACTCCCGGCTCCACCACCAGCGCCCGTGCCAGAGCCACCCGCTGCTGCTGGCCGCCGGAAAGCTGATTGGTCTGCCGGCCTTCCATGCCGGTCAGCTCCACCAGATCCAGCATATCCATTACCTTTTTCCGGATCTCATCTCCCGGCAGTTTCCGCAGTTTCAGTCCATATGCCACATTGTCAAATACATTGTAATGGGGAAACAGGGCATAGCTCTGAAATACCATGGCCGTATCCCGCTTGTTGGGCGTCAGCGCGTTAATGGCCTGATCTCCCAGGTAAATCTCACCGGAATCCGGACTTTCAAAGCCGGCGATCATTCTCAGAGTTGTGGTTTTTCCGCATCCGGAAGGTCCCAGAAGGGTTACAAAGCTTCCCGGTTCAATCTCAAGATTTACATCGTCCACTGCCCGGAAGTCTTTTTTGGTCTTCGGATCCTGATAAATTTTTACAATATGTTCCAGACGAACACCTTTTTTCTCTTTTGCCATATTAATCTGTACCTCTCACTTTCCGGCTTGATCCAAAATATTTCAGCCCAATATTCATGAAAAGAATCGCCGCGTACACAATGGCGATCAGGATGGTGGCATAAGCGCAGGCCTCTCCGTAGCGCCCGATCTCTGCCTGAGCCATAATCTGAGGCGTGATCAGCTGGAAAGACGGGGATACCAGGAAAATTACGGCGCTGGTGGCCGTCATGCTCCTCACAAAAGCCGTTACCAGACCGCTGAAAAATGAATCCTTGATCAGAGGGAGGGTCACCGTGGTAAATACTGTCCCGCTGTCCGCTCCCAGGTCGTAGGCCGATTCCTCAATGGACTTGTCAATCTGCTGCAGCGCCGTGATTCCGGCTCTGGTTCCCACGGGAAGGCTTCTCACAATAAAGGCCAGCACGATGATGGCTGCAGTGCCGGTGAGCACCAGATGGCCGCTTCTGAAAATGCCCTGGTTAAATCCCCGGATATATCCGATACCGAGAACCGTTCCGGGCACCGCCATGGCAAACATGGATACAAACTCGATAAACCGCTTTCCAAAAAATTTCCGCTTCACCACAAGGTAGGCGATAATCATGGACAGGATGGCTGTAATCGGCGCCGCGATCACCGCCAGCAGAAGGGAATCTGTAAAAGGTTTCAGATCCGAGGTGAGCACGTACTCCACGTGAGTCCAAACCAGGGAATAGTCCCTGCCCCACAGCTTAAACAGCGCGCCGAAGGGAATCAGGGCGTAGAGGCTTATGACAAAGACCGTCAGTCCAAGACAGATCACCGTCAAGGGGATGGTCACGCTCTTTTCCGTAATGGGCATCCTCTCCCGGGAAGCCTTGCCGCTCAGGGTGGTGTACGTCTTTCTCTCCAGCCAGTATTTTTCCAGAATAAACAGCACCATGGTCAGCCCCAGAAGAATCACCGCCATGGCCGCCGCTCCCGTCACATCGTAGGATCCCGTTATCTGAAGGTAGATGGACGTGGCCAGGGTATCATAGTTTCCGCCGATCATCATGGGATTGGTAAAATCTGCCACAGCTTCGATAAACGTGACCAGAAAGGCATTTCCCAGTCCCGGGGCCAGAAGGGGCAGAGTTACAGAGGTAAAGACCTTCATTCTGCTGGCTCCCAGGTTTCTGGCTGACTCCTCCAGGGACGGATCAATATTCTTCAGCAGTCCCTTTAACATCAGGTAACACACCGGGAAAAAGGTCAGGGTCTGCACAATCAGCAGTCCGGGAAGCCCCTGGATGTTGGCTCCGCGGATTCCCAGAAGGTATTTGGTGATCAGTCCGCTGCGTCCAAACAGCATGATAACTGACAGGGACAGCACAAACGGCGGGGATACCACCGGGAGCACGGAGACCACGTTGAACATTCTCTTAAATTTCACTTTTACATAGCAGTCCACGTAAGCGAACAGAAAGCCGATGGCCGTAGACAGAACGCCGCTCACCACTCCCAGAAACAGAGTATTGCGGATTACTCCCCGGAAGGAAGCCTGGCGAAAAATCCGGACGAACGCGTCCAGAGAAATTTTTTTGTCATAGTAGACGCTGTCCACCAGCAAAGTGAACAGGGGATAGGCGATAAACATGACCAGGAACAGAATCAGTGCGATGATGGTCAGCACCAGAATCGGGTCGCCCAGGAGTTTTTTTCGGTCAAGCTCTCTGCTTTTTCTTTTATCCATAGCTATATTCTCTCCTTTCCAACTGCAGGCAGTTCTGCTTTGGAAAAATGGGCCGGCCGTTTTCTGCCGGCCGGCCCATTCCGCAACCCAACATTTATTCTGTCTCTAATCGGTCGTCTGCATTGATCGTCTGATTCCACTCCTCCACCAGGCGGGTGGTATCATTCTTCGCCGCTTCAAAATCATAGTCAATCAGCTTTGCATTCTGCAGCTCCGGAAAATCTGCCAGACATTCCGGATCCTGGGCATTGTCAATTACCAGGAACTGATAGGATCCGCAGGTCTGTCCCAGCTCCACGCAGTCAGGAGACAGGGCGTACTCGATCCACAGCTTCGCCGCATTGGGATGCTTTGCTCCCTTGAAAATGGCGGTTGCGCCAATCTCATAGCTGGTGCCCGATGCCGGTGCAATCAGCTCAATATTGTCATATCCGTCCAAGATCTGGGTCACTCCATCATGAAGGAATCCTACGGCAATCAGAATTTCTCCAGGTCCTACCATCTTGCTGGGGCCGGCTCCCGCTTTGGTGTATACCTGGATGTTCTTATCCAGCTCTTTGAAATACTCCATCGCCGCCTCTTCGCCCTTCATCTGCACCATGGTATTGACGATCAGTTTGCCCGTTCCGGCTGTTCCGGGATTGGAGTATGCGATCATGCCTTTATACTCCGGCTTGATCAGATCATCCCAGTCCATGGGAGCTTCCAGGCCTTCTGCATCCAGTTCTTCCTTATTCACCATAAATCCCAGATAGCCGGTATAGATTCCATACCAGTATCCGTCAGGATCGCGGTATTTCTCACTCTTTAAATGAACGGCGTTCATAGCCTCATAGGGCTCCAGAATTCCGTCGTTGATCGCCACATTGTAAGGATCCGTAGTGCCGCCGAACCACACATCCGCCGACGGGTTGCCGTTCTCCTCTTTTACCTTCGCCTCCACCTCTCCGGTGCTCAGTCTCTGATACGTGGTCTTAATGCCGTACAGCTTCTCAAAATTCTGCGCCGCCGCTTTCACATACGGCTCCTCGCAGCTTCCGTACACCACCAGCTCCCCTTCTTCCTGGGCCGCCTTGATAAGCGCGTCCATATCCGCTGATGTCTCTTCCTCAGTCTCAGCCGCCGTGTCTTCTCCCGTCTCAGCCGCCGCCTCAGTCTCCTCAGCCGATGCTGAAGTCGTCTCCGTACTGCTGCCTCCGCCGCAGCCTGCCAGGCTGGTTCCCACCATAGTGAGCAGCAGCAAACTTGCCAACATTTTCTTTGTCTTTTTCAAAATTCCCATCCTCCTTTGTGAAAATTTTGTGAATTTTACAGTTTTTATTCTATAATATTTCACAGAAAATGTCAACAAATTCTGTCAATGTATGTGCATTTTGTACGTTTTTCGCTTAATTCTGGTTTTCTCGGAAAAATATCAAAAAAGGCGGACCACAGCATCTGTGCGCCGCAGTCCGCCATTCTCAGTCTGTTGTTCTCATCCTGTTGTTCTCAGCCTGTTATTCTCACAGTCCGTCCGATTTCGTCTCCGCCTCTCCGGACCGGGAGGCATCCGGAGTTTCCTCCTGTCCCAGATATCCCTCCAGGTAGGCCCAAATCTCCTCTCTTCCCTGCTTTGTCTCCGCAGAGAAGGGGATGAGCACGCCGTCCTTTCCCATGCCCAGGGTGTCCCGGATCAGCTTCACCTGCTTTGCCGTCTGGCTCCGCTTGATCTTGTCCAGCTTCGTGGCTATGATCACCGGATGATATCCGTTTTCCACGATCCAGTCGTACATCATCCGGTCGTTGGCCGACGGCTCATGGCGGATGTCGATCAGGAGAAACACACATTTCAGGGCTTTCGAGCTCCGCAGGTATCTCTCAATCATCTTTCCCCACTTCGCCTTCACCTCCACGGACACCTTCGCGTAGCCGTAGCCGGGAAGATCCACATAGTACATATTTTGATTGATCAGATAGAAATTAATGGTCTGGGTCTTGCCCGGCTGGGAGGAAGTCCTGGCCAGGGATTTCCGGTTCATCAGGGCATTGATGAGGGAGGATTTTCCCACGTTGGACTTTCCGGCAAAGGCAAATTCCGGCAGTTCATTTTCCGGCAGCCTGCTGGTAATGCCGCAGACCGTCTCCAGTTCAGCGCTTTTTATGATCATTGTCCTCTCTCCTCTCCGTCTTTACACAAAAGCCTCTTTCAACACATCGTCCATGGTCTTCACATAGAGAATGTTCAGTCCCCCGGTGATCTCTTTCGACAGCTCAGAAATATCCCGGCGGTTCTTGTCCGGCACCAGCACTGTCTTCATGTGGGCCATCTTCGCCGCCAGAATCTTCTCCTTCAGGCCGCCGATGGGCAGAACACGGCCTCTTAAGGTGATTTCTCCCGTCATGGCCACCTTCGCCGACACCTTCCGGCCGGTGACCGCGGAGAGCATGGCTGTGGCCATGGTGATGCCAGCGGAGGGGCCGTCCTTGGGCACCGCTCCCTCGGGAATGTGGATGTGGATGTCATGCTTCTCATAGAATTCCTCGTCCACATCGTAGCGGTCGCTGACGGAACGGATGTAGCTGAGGGCCGTCTGGGCGGATTCCTTCATCACGTCTCCCATCTGGCCGGTGAGCTTTAACACGCCCTTGCCCGGCATCACGTTCACCTCGATCTGCAGGGTATCGCCGCCCACGCTGGTCCAGGCCAGGCCGCGGACGATTCCCACTGCGTCCTCCTCGTTGGCGTCCTCATAGGTCACCCGCTCCTTGCCCAGATACTTCTCCAGCTGGGCTTCCGTGACGTGGACCGATTCTTTTTTGTTCTCGATCACCTGTCTGGCCGCTTTTCTGCACACGTCTCCGATGCGCCGCTCCAGATTCCGGACTCCGGCCTCCCGCGTGTAGTTGTGGATGATCTTCTTCAGCCCGTTGTCAGAGATGGAGAACTGGCCGTCCTGAAGGCCGTTTCTCTCCATCTGTTTCTTCACCAGATAATCTCTGGCGATGTGAAACTTCTCGTTCTCCGTGTAGCTGTTGATCTCGATCACTTCCATACGGTCCAAAAGCGGTCCCGGAATGGTGGAGGTGGTGTTGGCCGTGGCGATGAAAAATACCTTTGACAGATCGATGGGCGTCTCCACGTAGTGGTCCCGGAACTTCACATTCTGCTCCCCGTCCAGCACCTCCAGAAGGGCGGAGGCCGTGTCTCCCCGGTAATCGCCGCTCACTTTGTCGATCTCGTCCAGGAGCATGAGGGGATTGCCCACTCCCGCCTGCCGCAGACCGTCCACCAGACGGCCGGGCATGGCTCCCACGTAGGTCTTCCGGTGTCCCCGGATCTCCGCCTCATCCCGGATGCCGCCCAGGCTGATCCTCACATACTTTTTATTCAGAGCTCTGGCCACAGACCGGGCGATGGAGGTCTTTCCCGTTCCGGGCGGCCCCACCAGGCAGAGGATGGTGCTTCCCGGCTTCTTCGTCAGAGTCCGCACCGCCAGGTATTCCAGAATTCTCTCCTTCACCTTCTCCAGGCCGTAGTGGTCTTCATTTAAAATCTTCTCCGCCTGTTTCAGATCCTGGTTGTCCCTGGACACCTTGTTCCAGGGCAGATCCAGCAGAGTCTCAATGTAGGTGCGGAGCACGTTGGCCTCCTGGCTGCCGCTGGGCATGGTCTTGAAGCGGTTGATCTCCTTCTGGATCTTGTCCTTCGTCTCCTTGTCCGCCTTCAGCTGTCCCAGCTGCCGCTCATACTCGTCCCCTTCCGTGTCGGGATTGTCCTCCCCCAGCTCCTCCCGGATCACCCGGAGCTGCTCTCTCAGGATATAATCTCTCTGGTTCTTGTCGATGGCCTGCTTTACCTTCATCTGGAATTCCCGCTTGATCCGCATCACGGAAATCTCATCCATAAGGGCTTTCAGCACCCGCTCGTACCGGTCCGTGGTGTTCATGCTCTCCAGAATTGCCTGGCGGGCCCGGTAATCGAAGGGAAGCTGGGCTGAGATCTCGTCCATGAGATCGTTTAAGTCTGAGATCCCCAGCAGAGAGGGAATCACTTCCTTCGCCGCCCGCTGGTTCTCTTTTCCGTAATCCTCCAGCTTTTCCTTCAGCACTCTGGCCATGGCCTCCGACGTCAGGTAATCCAGATTTTCCTTCTCCGGCGGCAGGATCTGGATCTCGCCCATGAGCATGGGCTCCTCGGAATCCAGGCAGAGCAGCTCCGCCCGGAACATTCCCTCCACCATCACCCGGACCACTCCGCCGGGCATTTTCACCAGCTGCTTGACCATGGAGGCCGTTCCTATGGGATAGAGCTGCTCAATGGAGGGATCCTCCACTTCCGGATCCTTCTGAGCCGTCAGGAACACCCTCTGATCTCCCACCATGGCCTTCTCCGCCGCCTTTACCGATTTCTCCCGGCTTACGTCAAAATGTATGGTCATACCTGGAAGAACCGTCAGGCCTCTCAAGGCCACGACGGGCATGACTATGTTCTTTTCTTCCACTCTGTTTCCTCCTCCTGTATCTGATTATGTCCGCAGTTTTGTATCATACGCAAAATGGGAGCGGCGCTCCCATTTATACGAAATCATCTATGTGATCCGCCGGCTTTGTCGCCCGGCTTACGCAATCTCCCCGGCCCGGTCCTTTTTCAGCCGCTGGCCAATGGTTTTTCTGGGAACCGCCGTGTCCCGGTATACGATCTCCGGCTTTCCCGTCTTGTCCACCACGTCCTTCGTGATGGTGCAGATTCCCACGGAGCTGTCCGAAGGAATCTCATACATCAGATCCATCATCACCGACTCCATGATGGAGCGCAGGCCCCTGGCTCCCGTCTTTCTCTCCACCGCCAGATCGGCGATCCGGTTGATCGCCTCGGGGGTGAATTCCAGCTTCACATCGTCCAGCTCAAACAGCTTCTGGTACTGTTTGGTCAGAGCGTTCTTCGGCTCCGTCAGGATCCGCACCAGGGCGGCACGGTCCAGCAGATTTAAGGAAACGGTGATGGGCACACGGCCGATAAACTCGGGGATCAGCCCGAATTTCACCAGATCCTCCGGGAGAACCTGTTTTAACAGCTGGTCGATATCCATCTCATTCCGGTCCATGATCTCCGCGTTAAAGCCGATGGAGCTGGTGGAGATTCTTCTCTCCACGATTTTCTCCAGCCCGTCAAAGGCTCCTCCGCAGATAAACAGAATGTTGGTGGTGTCGATCTGAAGGAGCTCCTGATGGGGATGCTTTCTGCCGCCCTGAGGGGGCACGCTGGCCACGGTGCCTTCCAGGATCTTTAACAGAGCCTGCTGCACGCCCTCGCCGGACACATCCCTGGTGATGGACACGTTTTCTGATTTCTTTGTGATCTTGTCAATCTCGTCGATGTAGATAATGCCGTACTCCGCCCGGCTGATGTCATAGTCGGCGGCCTGGATCAGCTTCAGAAGAATGTTCTCCACGTCCTCACCCACATAGCCGGCCTCGGTCAGAGCCGTGGCGTCGGCGATGGCAAAAGGCACATTCAGGATCTTTGCCAGAGTCTGGGCCAGATAGGTCTTTCCGGAACCGGTGGGACCCAGCATGAGGATATTGCTCTTCTGTACATCCACATCCATATTTTTTCTGGAAGTTACTCGTTTGTAGTGATTGTAAACCGCAACGGAAAGGACCTTCTTGGCCTCGTCCTGGCCGATGACGTACTCATCCAGAAATTCCTTGATCTCCTTGGGCTTCATCAGATTGATGTCGCCCACATCGAATCCGTCATCCTCCTGACCGGCCAGCTCCTCCTCCAGGATCTCCGCGCACAGCTCCACGCACTCGTCGCAGATGTACACGTTTCCGGATCCGGCAATCAGTTTTCTCACCTGATCCTGGGTCTTTCCGCAAAAGGAACAGCGTATCTTGTCGTCTGTCCTGACTGGCATATTTCTACCTCACTTCTCTCTAAATCTAAGATAAGTCCGCCTGCCCGGCTTTCCTTATCTGCTGGTGATCACCCGGTCGATCAGGCCGTAGGCCACAGCCTCCTCCGCCGTCATGTAGTGATCTCTCTCCGTATCTCTGGCGATCACCTCGTAGGGCTGGCCCGTGTTGGCCGCCAGGATCTCATTCAGTTTCCGCTTCGTCTGCAGGATCTTCTCCGCCACGATCTGAATCTCCGTCGCCTGTCCCTGGGCGCCGCCGGAGGGCTGATGGATCATCACCTCCGCATTGGGAAGAGCCAGACGCTTGCCCTTTGCGCCGCCTGCCAGGAGGAAGGCACCCATGCTGGCTGCCATTCCCAGGCAGATGGTGGACACGTCGCACTTGATGTAGTGCATGGTGTCGTAGATGGCCATTCCGGCAGTCACAGATCCGCCCGGGCTGTTGATATAAAGGCTGATGTCCTTGCTGGGATCCTCAGACTCCAGAAACAGCAGCTGGGCCACGATCAGGCTGGCGGACACATCCGTTACCTCCTCGCCCAGAAAAATAATACGGTCTTTTAAAAGCCTGGAATAGATATCGTAGGATCTCTCTCCCCGGCTGGTGGATTCAATGACATAAGGTACCAAACTCATCTTCCATTACCTCCCGTTAAGAGAAAGGGCCGCCACAACCTGTTCCGTCTGCAGCAGCCCGAAAAATACTTATGCTAACTTTGCTTCTGCTACCAGGAAATCTACGGCTTCCTGTACAGCAAGATCTTCCTTCATGTTGGCGATCTCCGCCTCACCCATGTAGCCTTTTAACTTCTCCGGCTCCATCTTGTAGGCTGCTGCCATCTTGCCGATCTCCTCATCAACCTTTTCATCCGTTACCTGGATGTTCTCAGCCTTCACAACTGCCTCCAGCACCAGTCTGGTCTCAATTCTCTTCACCGCCTGGGGACGCATCTGCTCTTTCAGCTTGTCGATGGTCATGCCGGTGTACTGCATGTACTGCTCCAGGGAGATGCCGTGATTCTGCATGTTGCGGGCGTACTCGCTCACCATGTTGTCCAGCTGGGAATCGATCATCGCCTCCGGGATCTCCATGGTGGCGTTCTTCACAACCGCCTCCACAACCCGGTTCTCGTTCTCGGTGGCAGCCTGCTTCTCCTTGCTCTCCGTCAGTTTCTTGCGGATATCTGCCTTGTACTCGTCCAGAGTCTCGAACTCAGAAACCTCACCGGCAAACTCATCGTTTAACTCCGGAAGCTCTTTGTACTTGATCTCTTTGATCTTTACCTTGAATACTGCGGGCTTTCCTGCCAGCTCTGCAGCGTGATACTCTGCCGGGAAGGTTACGTTGACCTCGCACTCCTCGCCCAGGTTCTTGCCGATCAGCTGATCCTCAAAGGTGTCGATAAAGGTGTGGGAACCGATGGTCAGCGGATAGTCCTCGCTCTTGCCGCCGTCAAATCTCTTGCCGTCCACATAGCCGTCAAAATCGATGACAACCTGGTCGCCGTCCGCTACGGGTCTGTCGTCCACGGTCACCAGTCTGGAGTTCTGCTCCTGAGCTCTCTTTAACTCTTTCTCCACATCCTCATCTGTCACCTCGGCGTTAGCCTTCTCTACCTCCACGCCCTTGTACTGGCCCAGAGTCACTTCCGGCTTCACAGCAACCTCAGCTGTATAGATGAAGTTCTTTCCCTTCTCGATCTGCACCAGGTCGATGGAAGGTCTGGAAACGATATCAAGTCCGCTCTCCTTCGCCGCATCCCCGTAGGTCTGGCCGATCACCTCATTGGCCGCATCCTCGTAGAATACCTCGGAGCCGTACATCTTCTCGATCATAGCCTGGGGCACTTTGCCCTTTCTGAAGCCCGGCACATTGAATCTGTTTTTATTCTTTTTATAGGCATGGCCGATCGCCTCGACAAACTGCTCTGCCGGCACCTCCACCGTCAGCTTTGCCATATTCTTCTCTAATTTTTCTACCTGTAAACTCATCTTGTGGGTTCCTCCTTGAAATATATGTGAACCGCCTTCCTTCCGGGCGTTACACCTCAAGTTTGCATTATATCATACTACTTTAGTAAATATCAATAGGAAATTGCCTTTTTTCGCCAAAATTCCGGATCCAGCCGGGAAGCGGGCTTCCCTTTCATGGTATCCGGAATTCTGCCATTTTATACCTTTTTTCACGATCCGGCTTATACCTGGTCGTACTGGATGGACGCCTTGATCTTCGCCGCGTTCTCCCTGGAATCCAGAAGTCCCAGAAGCTCCAGCCCCAGATCCAGGGCGTAGCCCAGTCCTCTGGCGGTGGTCACCGTCCCGTCGGTCACCACTCCCTGTCTCGTATACTCTGCTCCCTCCAGCTTGTCCTCAAATCCCGGGAAGCAGGTAGCCGTTTTCCCCTTCAGAATTCCCAGTCCGCCCAGGACAGAGGGGCCGGCGCAGATGGCAGCCAGACGCTTTCCCGCCTGGAAGGCCTTCACCAGATTGTCACAGAGGGGCCTGCAGGCGCCCAGATTGGTGGTTCCGGGAAGTCCGCCCGGCAGGAAAAAGGCGTCTGCCCCCTCCCAGTCCACGTCTTTTAACAGGCAGTCCGCCTTCACCGTCACATGGTGGGAGCCGGTCACCTCAAGGCTGTCGGTGATGGACACCAGATTGACC
Organism: Candidatus Lachnoclostridium avicola; assembly: GCA_019114465.1. Taxonomy (GTDB): domain Bacteria; phylum Bacillota; class Clostridia; order Lachnospirales; family Lachnospiraceae; genus Lachnoclostridium_A; species Lachnoclostridium_A avicola. The sequence goes on along the minus strand of DXFM01000027.1, from coordinate 41,288 downwards.
TCCATCCCTCCGCGGATCAGCACATCCACCACTGCCAGGCACTCCACTTCTTCCATGCCCGGCGCCATAAACGCATATATCTTTGCCATTATCTAATCTCCTTTCTCTCACTTCCGCTGTCTATAAGAGCAGTATAGTAAAACCCGGCGGAAAAATCAACCGCTGCCGCTCAATATCTGTCCTTCCTCCGTTGAAAAAAAACTCCTGTCATGATAACATGGGACATATCACAGGGAAGGAGCCTGACTTTATGGAAATTGAGCGGAAATATCTTGTGGAAACGCCTCCGGCCGGCTATGAATCCTGGCCATCCAGCCCCATCGAGCAGGGATACCTCTGCACCGACCCGGTGGTCCGGGTGCGGCAGGACGGGGAGGACTACTATCTCACCTACAAAGGAAAAGGGCTGATGGCCCGGGAGGAATACAATCTCCCCCTCACCCGGGAGGCCTATCTTCATCTGCTGGCCAAGGCCGACGGAAACATTCTCACCAAGCGACGCTACCGCACCCCCATCCCCGGAACAGGCCTCACCGTGGAGCTGGACGTGTTTTCCGGCAAATTTGAGGGCCTGATGCTGGCGGAGGTAGAGTTTCCCGACCAGGCGAGCGCGGATGCCTTCGTCCCGCCGGACTGGTTCGGCCGGGAAGTGACCTTCACCGGCGAATATCAGAACAGCCGTTTAAGCCGGCTGTAACTGCCCAGGGCCTGACGTTTCTCCCGCAGCCCCCTGGCGCGCCATCAGCAAACAGGCAGCTCCGCATCCGCGAAGCTGCCTGTTTGTCTGTTTTTCTTATGGTTCAGACCGGGAATGTAAGATTCCCCGTTCTATTATTCCTCCTCTGCCGGAGCCTCTTCTGCCTTCGGCTCGCGGTTCTCCAGAACCTTCATGCTCAGGCTGATCTTCTTGTCTTCCTCGTTGAAGTCTACCACCTGGGCCTCAATCTCCTGACCGATGCTCAGCACATCAGAGGGCTTGTCAACGTGGTTTCTGGAGATCTGGGATACGTGAAGGAGTGCGTCCACGCCCGGCTCCAGCTCAACAAATGCGCCGAAATCGGTCATACGGGCCACACGGCCTTTTACGATGTTGCCTGCGGCGTACTTCTCTGCGGCATGTACCCAGGGATTGGTCTCCGGGAACTTCAGGCTCAGAGCGATCTTGTCGCCGTTGATGTCCTTGATCAGGACTTTCACCTTATCGCCGGCCTTGAATACCTTCTTCGGGCTCTCCACTCTGCCCCAGCTCATCTCGGAGATGTGCAGCAGGCCGTCCGCTCCGCCCAGATCGATGAAGGCACCGAAATCAGTTACGTTCTTCACAACGCCCTCTACGGTGTCGCCCACATGAATGCGCTCAAACAGCTCTTTCTGCATCTCAGCCTTCTTAGCTGCCAGAAGCTGTCTGCGGTCGCCGATGATCCGTCTTCTTCTGGGATTGAACTCGGTGATCACAAACTCGATCTCCTGATCTTTATACTTGCTTAAGTCTCTCTCATATACATCGGATACCAGGCTTGCGGGGATGAACACTCTGGTCTCCTCCACATTGACGCTCAGACCGCCGTCCAGAACCTGGGTAACCTTTGCCTTCAGAACCTCGTGGTTCTCAAAAGCCTCTTCCAGTCTGCGGTTGCCCTTCTCTGCCTGGAGTCTGCGGTAGGAAAGAGCCACCTGGCCTTCGCCGTCGTTTACCTTCACTACCTTTGCTTCCATCTCGTCGCCCACATGAACCACCGTTCTCAGATCCAGGTTGGAATCTGTGGTGTACTCGCTGCGGGAAATGATGCCGTCGGACTTGTAACCGATATTTAAAACGATCTCGTCTTCTTTTACATCAATGACTTTACCGGTAACGACCTCTCCTGAGCGGATCGTCTTTAAAGACTCCTCCAACATTTGTTCAAAACTCATCTCTGCCATAACAGTATGAACCTCCTCGATAATATAATTTGGGGTAGACGCCCCCGCTGTTATACCTACGCTGCTCACAGAACTTACACATTCAGGATTAAAATCGCCCAGTGTCTGAATATAGTGTGTATTTTCACACTCCTTTTTGCAAATTTCATATAGCTTCTGGGTATTGGAGCTGTTCTTCCCGCCAATCACAATCATGGCATCTACCTTTGAAGCAACTTCCTTCGCCTCCGCCTGTCTCTCCTGTGTTGCATTGCAAATCGTATTTAAAACAAGTATATCATAACGCTTTTCGGAAAATTTTTCAACTAATTCTTTAAATTTATTGTAATTAAATGTCGTCTGGGAGACGATGCAGACCTTCGTCCCCGGGGGAAAGGGAACTTTTTCCACCGCTTCCGGAGAGTCCACTACTAAAGTATCGTCATTTCCCCAGCCTTTAATACCCTCCACCTCCGGATGGGCCGCATTTCCAATGATGATCACTTTTCTGCCGGCGGCCGTCTGCTCCTCCACGATCCGGTGGATCTTCCGGACAAAGGGGCAGGTGGCGTCCACCACCTGAATCTTTCTCTCCTCCAGAAGCTGGTAAATGTGGCGGCTCACGCCGTGGGAGCGGATGACCACCACGCCCTCCGTCAGATTTTTCAGCTCCTCCTCCGTCTCCAGCACCCGGACGCCCTTCCGCTCCAGGTCTTTTACCACCTCTTCATTGTGGATAATGGGCCCGTAGGTGTAGATGGGAGCCTGGCCCTTTTGAACCTGCTCATAAACCTTTTCCACCGCCCGCTTCACCCCGAAGCAGAAACCGGCGGTCTTCGCAACGATGACTTCCATGGCTCTACGCCTCCAGTCCTCTCTCCCGGGCCAGGTCTATGATCTTCTCCACCACCTGGTCAATGGACATGGCGGAGGCGTCCAGATAGACGGCATCCTCTGCCTGCACCAGGGGAGCGGTCTCCCGGTTCATATCCCGGTTGTCCCGCTCAATGATATCCCGTTCGATCTCCTCCAGGCTGCACACCGTTCCCTTCTCCTCCAGCTCCTTGTACCGGCGGACCGCCCGCACCTTCGTGCTGGCGGTGAGGTAGATCTTGCAGTCCGCGTCCGGAAGCACCAGGGAGCCGATGTCCCGTCCGTCCATGATCACGTTGTTGGTTCTGGCCAGGGTGCGCTGCAGTTCCAGAAGAGCCGCCCGCACTGCCGGGTAGGCGGAGACGGCGGAAGCGGCGTTGCCCACCTCCTCCGTGCGGATCAGGCCGGAGACGTTCTCCCCGTTTAACAGCACCTGCTGCTCCCCGTCTTCGTAGCGGATATCCACGGAGATCTCCCCGCAGGCGCCCCCCACCTTTTCCTCGTCCTTTAAGTCAAAGCCTTTTCTCAGGAAATACAGGGCCATCGCCCGGTACATGGCTCCCGTGTCCACGTACACGAACCCCAGCTTTCCCGCCACCAGCCTGGCGATGGTGCTCTTTCCCGCTCCGGCGGGACCGTCAATTGCAATATTATATGTTTTCTTCATGAAAATTACTCCTTATATCTCTGCGGCAGACCTGCCGCTCTGCCGTTTTCTATTATATCGAAATCAACGGCCGGGCGCAATTATCATTTTTTCACAAAAAGACCCGCCCTCAGCAGAAGAAGGGCCCACCGACCCTTTCCAGGAGCCTTTGAGCCCTTCCCCGCCTGCTTTCCCGCAGGATTTTTTCAATTCAGATACCGATCGGCAAATTTCCCCAGAATTTTGTTCATCTGCTTCGCCGTCAGCCCTACGCAGACAGCCGCCGCAATGGTGCCTTCCCTCACGCCGTAAAGACCTCCCAGAAAGACCAGGGAGAGAATACAGGAGATAATGACAAGGGTCACATCGAATGAGATTTTCATATTTGCGAATTTTACCGGGAATGCCTTGCAGACAGCCAGAACAAATCCTTCGCCGGCCACTGTGACCACCCCTGCCGTCACCTCAAAGCTGACGCCGGTGCCCACCAGCAGGATTCCGATGATGCAGTACACCCACTGATTGAGATAGGAGGACACTCCGATCCCCTGGATCGCCCACACCGCAAAATCCGTCAGATAGCCGAAAATAATGGCCACCGGCAGCTGCATCAGCTGGATCGGATCGTAATTTTTTCTGAGAATCAGGATCTGCAGCAGAATCAGAATGCAGTGCAGACAGATCGTCGCCGTCCCCACCGTCAGCGGCGTGAGAAGGCTGACCACATAGGGCAGGCTGGAAATCGGTGATGTCCCCAGCCCTCCTTTTATGGAGAAAGCCACCCCGAAGGACATAATCAGCAGCCCTACGCACAAAAACAGATACCTCTTTACCAATCGCTTCTTACCGGAACTCATTTTCTCATACCTCCGCCTTTTATTATTTTCCCCGCCCCAGGTCCGTCCCGCGGGAAATTCCTCTTAATCCACATTATAATATGGGCGGATGTTTAAGTCAATCGTTTGACCCATTTATTGAGAAATTTTTCACGATTTTCCGGCGTCTCCGGCACGGACGCTGATCAGCTCTCCCGCCACGCTCACCGCAATCTCCCCGGGAGTTTCCGCATGGATCGCCGTCCCGATGGGCATATGGCAGCTCTCAATCTCCTCCGCGGAAAATCCGTCCTCCCGGAGGTGTTCCTTCGTCGCCCGGATCTTGGTGCGGCTTCCCATCACACCGACATAGCGGGGACGGCATTTCAGCACCTGGCGGAGAACCTGATAATCAAACTGGTGTCCCCTGGTCATAATGCAGACGTAATCCCGGCCGGTGATGGTCATATATCTGTCAATCTGCCCCATATCTCCGGTGACGGTCTCCGCCGCCTGGGGAAACACGGCGGGATTGGAAAATTCTTTCCGGTCATCCATCACCACACACCGGAATTCCAGATGGGCAAGCAGAGGCACCAGCTCCTGGGCCACATGGCCGCCGCCGAACACGTACACAGTGCCGGCCCGGGCCAGCAGTTCTCCATAATAGAGCCGGCCCTCCTCCCGGAACAGTCCGGCTTTCCCGCTCAGGCACTTTTTTATGCCGCCGGGAATCTCCGTCCCCTCCTGGAACAATTCCAGCTTCCAATCCGCCTCATCCGTAAGATCCAGGAGCATCCAGCAGTCCCGATCCTGGTCCAGAGCCTTCAGAATCTGGTCCAGCTTCCCGCGCGCCGGACCGTTTTCCGGACTGATGTACTGAAAATACACGCTGGTTGAGCCGCCGCAGATCATTCCGATATCCGCCGCCTGGTTTTTGGTGAGAGTAAACTCCCGGAAACGGGATCTGCGGGTTTCCAGCACTTCTTCTGCCGTCTTTATGGACTCATACTCCACCGCGCCCCCTCCAATGGTTCCCGCTGCCAGGCCGTCCGCCGTCACCGCCATATGGGCGCCCGCCTCCCTGGGCGTGGAACCGGAGGAGGCAGCCACCGTCACAAACACCACATCCTCTCCCCTGTCCAGACATTCCTTCATCTTCTGAAATACTTCCTTCACCGCTGATTTCCTCCTCTCCCGATCTTTAAGTCTCTTTTCCGGCATACTCCGGAAAATACATTTGAAACAGCCGCTCTCCCTCCCGGCTCAGAGCCTGCTCCATGGCCAGATACCGGCTCAGAAAATCCCGGGACCGGGGAGTCAGCTGGGAACAGCCTCCGTTTGCCCCGCCGGATTTGGTAACGAGAACCGGAAAGCCGATCTGCTGCTGGGCTGACCGCAGCAGGCTCCATCCTTTTGTATAGGAGATGTGCAGCTGACGGCAGGCCGTCTGTATGGAGCCGGTATAGTCGATCAGCGACAGGAACTGGGCCATAAACGGGCTGAAAAACTCCTCGTTTCTCCCAAGACTGAGCTCCACCTGGGGATATACGGAGATCCGTCCCTCCTCCACCAGGGGATGGGCGCAGTCCTCCTTCGTCTCTACCGCCAGGATAATCCCGTCATCCTCCACTTCCACTTCCCGGATCTGATCCGCCACATGTTCCTGCTTCAGGGCGCCCTGCAGTCCGAACTCGCCCTCATACGCCATGATATCGTCGATCACGGAGCCGGACAGAAGCACCGGATGCCCTCTCATTCCATTCCTCACCGGACAGACTACAGGGTCCTCCGTCTCCATCATCCGCCGCACGGTGGCGGGCAGAAACATGGGGAATTTGGCCGGCAGGACAAACACCCGGCCGCAGAGATTCCGGATATAATCCAGTCCCATGCAGATGCTGTAAAACATCTGGGTATTTTCGTAATCCTCATTGCGCAGGCAGATCACACCCAGCTTTGCAATATGCTTTTCCAGCGCATCGCCCTGAAGCCCCGTCACCACTACCACCGGGTCCACTCCCGCCTGCTTCAGGGTGATGATGATCCGCCGGATGACCGTACTGTCTCCCGCCGGAAGAAGGGGGCGGAAATCCTCCCGCCCCTTTTCGTGTCCGGCCGCTATGATCAGCGCTCCTGTTTTCAAAGCCATTCCTCCATTTTCTCCCATTTCTGTCTACGGTTTAAGATCCCCGGTAAGCAGCATCACCGCCTCCGGAGGCACTCTCAGATACTCCGGCAGCGCGTCCCCCATGGCGTGGGTGTGGATGCTTTTTTCCACCTTCCACCAGAGGCCGCTGTCCAGAGTCACATACCACTCAAAGGGCATCTCCGACACCCTGGGACGATTTACCGGGATCAGGTTTGCCTCTTCCCTGCCGGCCCACTCTGCCGCCTCTCCCCGGGAGAGCGGTTCGAAATCATGGGCCCGGATCCCTACGGCAGTGATCTCATCCCCCACCGGCCGGTCCACCGTCAGCTCCAGGCCGCCCCAGTCAATGGCCCGGACCCGGCATCTTCCCGTCCTCTGAATGCGGGAAATATTCTTGCAGCCGGTCATGCGCGCGGCCCGGCAGGTGCCCGGGTTCTGAAACAGCTCCCTGGTCTCTCCCGCCGCCAGGATCTGTCCCCGGTCCACAAACACCATGGAACTGCACAGCTGAAAAGCTTCGTCCCGGTCATGGGTCACCAGAACGGAGACGCCTCTGTAGTCTTTGAGCATATCCAGCAGCTCCAGGCGCAGCTTCTCCCTCAGGTGGGCATCCATGGCGGAAAACGGTTCATCCAAAAGCACCGTCTCCGGCTCATAGGCCATGATCCGGGCCAGAGCCGTTCTCTGCTGCTGTCCTCCGGAAAGCTGGGACGGAAAGCGTTTCTCCAGACCGGAAAGGCCGAACCGCTCCACCATCTCTCCCGTCCGCCGGCGGATCTCCCCTCCCGCCCCGGGGCGTCTTCCCTTCTTTCTGCTTTTCAGGCCGGCAGCGATGTTTTCCTCCACTGTCATGTTGGGAAACAGGGCGTAATTCTGAAACAGATACCCCACATTCCGGGCCTGGGGCTTTTGGTTGATCCCCAGGGCGGAATCGTACAGCACATGGCTTCCCGTCTCCCCTTCCATGACGATCCGGCCCTCATCAGGAGTCACAACCCCGGCGATGGACTTTAATGTCATGCTTTTTCCGCAGCCGGAGGCTCCCAGAATTCCCAGGCAGCCCTTCCCCGCGGAAAATTCCATATTCAGGGTGAAATCCTTCAGCTCTTTCCGGATCCTCACCTCCAGAGCGCTCTGTCTATCCATGTATTCCGCCTCCCGCTCTCCAGGCCGCCGCATTCATGACCAGGATGGACAGAAACGCGATGGCGACGATCACCGCCACATAAGCAAACGCGGAATCCATATTTCCCGCAGCCACCTCTGAATAGACCGCCATGGGCAGAGTCCTGGTCTTCCCCGCGATATTTCCGGCAATCATGGCGGTGGCCCCAAACTCTCCCAGCCCTCTGGCAAAGGCCAGCACGCCTCCGCTCACCACGCCGGGGACCGCGTTGGCCAGCAGCACTTTGCGAAAGATCGTCCACTCTCCCATGCCCAGAGTCCTGGCCGCCGCCACCAGATCTGGATTGACCTGTTCAAAAGCCCCTCTGGCGGACCGGTACATCAGGGGAAAGGACATGGTAACCGCGGCAATCACCGCAGCGCCCCAGGAAAATGCGATCTTAACGCTGAAAAAGTCCAGGAAAAACTGTCCCACCGGCCGTTTGACTCCGAAAATATAGAGGAGAAAGAAACCTGCCACCGTGGGAGGCAGCACCAGAGGCAGCGTCAGTATTCCATCCCAGATAAATTTCCAGCATCTGCTCTTTATGCAGACCACTCTCCAGGCGGCGAAAATGCCCAGAAAGAATGTGATAAGAATTGACAGTCCTGCCGTTTTCATCGAAATCAGTACCGGTGACCAATCCATAGCAACCTCTCCCGTCCCCATCTCTCCGTTTTTTCTCTGTTACCGTCCGTCTGCGAACCCGTAGGATTCAAACACTTCCATGGCCTCCTCCGTCTGGAGGAAATCCACAAATGCCCGGGCCTCCTCCGGATGGGCCGACGCCGCCACCACGGCCACCGGATAGATAACCGGCTCCGCCAGGCTGCCCTCGGGAGCTTCCCCGATCACGCGGACATCCTCCGGCATGCTGGCCGCGTCCGTGGCGTATACGATTCCCCCATCAGCGCTGGAGGCCGCCACCTGATTGAGGACCTCTGTCACGTTGGTGCCAAAGCTGACCCGGTCCTGAATCTGATCCCAGAGTCCCAGATTGGTGAGCGCTTCCCGGGCATACTGGCCGGCGGGAACGCTGGCCGGATCGCCCAGGGCAATGGACTGGGCCTTGACAATATCCTCAAAAGAGTTCAGGTCTTCTCCGCCGGAGGCGGGGGCGATCAGAACAATCTTGTTCTCCAGGAGATTTACGATGGTATCCGTCTGGATCAGGCCCTCCTCATTCAGGGCATCCATCTGAGCGGTGGCCGCTGACATAAACACATCCGCCTCCAGCCCCTCCTCAATCTGGGTCTGCAGTTTTCCGGAGCTGTCATAGGTACCGGTGACGATAATTTCCGGATGTTCCTCCTGGAACATGGGAATCAGCTCCTCCTCATAGGCATTTTTCAGGCTGGCTGCCGCCGCCACCAGAATCTCTGTCTGGCCGTCTGCCGCCGGGGTATCCTGGGCAGCCTGAGACTCTGTTTCCGTCTCCTGAGCGCTCTCAGATTCCTGAGCGTCCCTCTCCGTCTCCGACTGTCCGGAACATCCCGCCAGAACCATTCCCGCTGCGACAGCCATGGCGATAACCGCCTGCGCCCGTCTGTTTTTTCTCATATTTGACCGCTCCTTTCTGTTCACATCTGTTTCTCCTATTTCCGCTGATCCTTTCCGTCAGCTTCTGCCGCACTCTCCCGCGCTGCCCCTGAGGATTCCCAGGCCGTGGCCCAGAGCTCCCAGGACAAATCCCAGGCTCTCCCTCACTGCCTTCGGACTTCCCGGCAGATTGATGATCAGGGTCTTTCCCCGGATCACCGACACTCCCCGGCCCAGCATGGCCCGGTCCGTCACCTCCATGGAACGGCTCCGGATGGCTTCCGCGATCCCCGGAGCGTTGCGGTCCGCCACCGCCATGGTGGCCTCCGGCGTCTGATCCCGCAGGGAAAAGCCCGTTCCCCCGCTGGTGAGAATCAAATCCACCTGCCTGCCGTCCGCCAGTCGGATCAGCTGTCTTTTCAGCTGCTCCGGCTCATCGGGCAGCAGGATCTGTTCCACCACCTCATAGCCGGCTTCCGTGAGCATTTCCGCCGCCGCTGGTCCGCTCTCGTCCTTCCGCTCCCCTCTGGAGCCCTTGTCGCTCAGCGTGATCACCGCCGCCTGAAACGGCCGGTCCGCCGCGGGAGGCACAGCCTCCATCACATCCCCCGGACGTATGATCCCTTCCCGGATCACCTTGGCAAACACTCCCTCCCGGGGCATGATGCACTCTCCCATTTTCTTGTAGATGGCGCAGTGGCTGTGGCATTCCTTTCCGATCTGGGTCATCTCCAGCACTGCCGTCCCTGCGTACAGCCGGGTGCCCACGGCCATGGAGCGGAAATCCAGGCCTTCCACCACCAGATTCTCCCCGAATGCCCCGTCTTTTACATCCGCTCCTCTCCGGTTGAACTCTTCCACCTTATCGTAGGAGAGCAGACTCACCTGACGGTGCCATTTTCCTCCATGGGCATCTCCCTCGATGCCGAAATCCACCAGAAAATGGCCCTCCTCCACGGGAGTTTTTTCCGTCCCCCGGGCGGTGCTGATGCAGACAGCCCGGACCGTCCCCCGGCGGTTCTGTGCCTGTTCTGAATGTCTATTTTCTGTCTTTGTCATTTCCTAGCCTCCGATCCTGATCATGTTCTCTTCCTCGGTGATCTCCTCCGGCCGTTCAAAGCAGTGGGCCTGGGGTTTATTTCTGACCGCCTCCTCCATCGCCGCCTCCAGCCTGCGCTCCTTCTCCGCCGGATCCGGTATATCCGCCCGCAGGATCTTCCGGAGATCTGTCCCGGCGCTGTAGCAGAGACAGGTTTTCAAATACCCCTGGGCCGTCAGGCGGATCCGGTTGCAGCTGCTGCAGAATTTTCCGTGGATGGCGCTGATAAATCCCACGCTGCCTTTAAAACCGGGAATTTTATAATAAACTGCCGGCCCGAAGCCGTGCCTCCTGCCGTCTTTTTCCATGCCGGGATAACAGGCTTCCATCTGCTTCAGCAGAACCCGGTGATCCAGGGACGGAAAATTTTTTCCGCAGCCGATGGGCATCATCTCGATAAATCTCACATCCACCGGCCGCTCCCTTCCCAGCTCCAGCAGGTCCTTCCAGTTCTGTTCTCCCAGATCCAGAGATACGGCGTTGATCTTTGCCGGAATATGGGCGGCCGCCGCCAGATCCAGCCCTTCCAGCACCCGGCCGATCTCTCCTCCCCCGGTGAGCTCCCGGTACCGGTCCGGATCCAGAGTGTCCAGGCTGATGTTGATCCCGTCGATTCCCGCCTCTGCCAGACGATCCAGATTGTCCGCCAGCAGGATCCCGTTGGTGGTGATTGTCACCGTCTCAATGCCGGGAATCTTCCGGATCCGTTTTACCAGGTCGCAGCAGTCCTTTCTCACCAGGGGCTCTCCTCCGGTAATTTTGATGTGGCGGATCCCCAGCCTGGCACCGCAGGCCGCCACCGCCTCCATCTCCTCCAGGGTCAGGATCTCTCTCCTGGGAAGGGACTGGATCCCGTCGGGCATACAGTATCTGCACCGCAGATTGCACCGGTCAGTAATGGAGATCCTCATGTAGTCAATGATTCTTCCCGTGCCGTCTCTCATGGTGTCACTTTCCGTCCTCTCCCGGGATTATAAAAATCTCCGCTGCGGCCGCCGGATTTGTGCTCCAGGTGGATGCCGCCGATCTCCATGGTCCGGTCCACCGCCTTGCACATGTCGTAGATGGTCAGAAGGGCTGTGGATACGCCGGTGAGCGCCTCCATCTCCACTCCGGTCCTTCCGGTGGTTTTCGCCGTGCAGACAGCTTCGATCCCGCTGTCCTCCTCCAGAATCCGGAAATCCACCGTCAGCCGGGTCAGATTCAGCACATGGCAGAGGGGAATCAGCTCGGAAGTCCGCTTCGCTCCCATGATCCCGGCCACTCTGGCCACTCCCAGCACGTCCCCCTTGGCCACGGTTCTGTGCATCACCATATCCAGGCACTGGGGACTCATGTAGATCACTCCTCTGGCAGTGGCTTCCCGCTTCGTCTCTTCCTTGCCGCCCACATCCACCATAACGGCATTTCCGTCCTCGTCAAAATGAGTAAATTCCATATCCAGCCTCCTTACCGGCCTTTGCCGAAACCGCAGTTGGGGAAGGTGCACTCCGGGCAGTTCAGGCACAGACCGCCCTGTCCCAGGGCAGCCAGCTCCTCCTCCGTCACCGGATCGTCCGCCATAATTCTGGGCAGGATCAGGTCAAAGATGGTTCTCTTGGAATACATGACGCAGCCGGGCAGGCCCATGACCGCGGCCGGATGTCCGTCCTCTCTTCCTTCCCTGTAATATGCCAGAAGAAACATGGCTCCCGGCAGAACCGGCGCCCCGTAGGAGACGATCCGGCTGCCCGTATTTTTTATGGCAAGGGGGGTCCGGTCATCCGGATCTACGCTCATGCCTCCGGTGCAGATAACCACATCCGCCCCCTGCTTCAGCATCTCCAGAATGGCGGCAGTCACCTTCTTATCGTCATCGTTCAGCGTCACATGGCTGATCACATCGGCGTCAAACTCCGCCAGCTTTTCCAGGATCACCGGCGTAAACGTATCCTGAATCCGGCCGGCCCAGACCTCATTTCCCGTGGTTACAATTCCCACTTTCTTGCGGGCAAAGGGGAGGATCTCCAGAATCGGCTTTCCGCCGGTGAGCTCCATGGCCTTTTTCCTGGCCGCCTCCATCTTCTCCTCCTCAATCACCAGGGGAATGATTCTGGTCCCCGCCAGCTTATCTCCTTTCTTCACCGGGAAATTGCCGTGACGGGTGGCAATCATCATCTGTCCGAAGCCGTTGACCGCCTTTAAGGCCCCGTCATGGACCTTGAGCAGTCCGTCGCAGGCGGCTGTCAGCTCAATTTTACCTTCCTTTGCCTCAGACCGCTCCATATGGTCTCCCCTGCACATGGCACAGAGAATTTCCGCCGCCTCATTTTCGTGAAGCATTCCTTCTTCTTTCTCCCACACATACAGCCACTCTTTTCCCACGCTTAAAAGCACGGGAATGTCCTCCGGGGTCACCACATGTCCCTTCCGGAACACTGCGTCCTTTGTCACGCCTTTGATGATCTGGGTAATATCATGGCAGAGCACGGTTCCCACCGCATCCTCTGTTTTTATCAGCTTCATTTTCAGCCCCTCCTCGTTATTCTTTTATTTTAATAACGTTCTGAGTAAACTATAGCTCTTCTTCACCAATTTGTAAATTGGTTTTCCATATTTTTTAGAGCTAAATATTCCTCCGGCGTATCCGCATCCAGATAAATCCCGGGATCGTCCGCCTGTATCGTTTCCATGGGAAGGTCCAGGCTCTCCATCGCCCCCCGGAGCCCCCGTTCCCCCTGGTATCCGCAGATCTGTTCTGTCAGACTGCAGGAGAGAAGAACAGGATGGCCCGGCCTTCCCTGAAAAGAAGGCCGGGCCATCAGATACTCAGACTCCATGACGCGCCGGATCACTTCCGGCCGGATCAGCGGAGCGTCACAGGGAGCAATCAGAACGCGGCCGCACACCCCGGCCGCTTTCCGAAGCCCGATCTTCACGGAATCAAACATCTGGGAGGAAGCATATTTTTCATTTCTCACAAAAATCACTGGTTCCCCCGCCAGACTGGCTTTGATGTCATCCCCCCGAAAACCTAGCACAAGGATAATGGGAGAGGCTCCCGCCTCACGAAAATTGTGGATCACCCGGCCGATCATCGTCCTGCCATGGAACTCCAGAAGCGGCTTGAACCCGTGCATCCTGGTGGACATTCCCGCTGCCAGGATCAGCGCTCCCGCCGGCTTCATGACCTTTTCCCCCAGGAGGAGTCTACGATCACCATCACGCTTTTAGCCTGGACGATCACCGTATCTCCCCGCCGGATGGTTCCCTCCAGGCGGACTGCCCGGCCCTGGCCCATCTCTGTCACATGTCCCTCACAGTCCAGCAGATCTCCCGCATAGGCCGGGGTCCTGAAATCAATTTCCATATGGGCCGTCGCCACATCCTTTCCGATGGAATAGGCGGCATGGGCCATCATGTCGTCCATGATCGCCGCCAGAACTCCGCCGTGGAGAATGTCGTCATAACCCACATAGTCATGGCCTGCCTTCCAGCGGCACCAGGTCCGCTTATCCTCCCTGTGAATATCCAGGTGCAGTCCCACGGGATTTTTCGGTCCGCAGACAAAACAGTGCTCAAACTCCAGTCGTTCTCCCATTTTTCTGATCTCCAATCCCTTAGAATGTATCTCTCAGATGTCCCCAGGTCTCCTGGAACAGTCTCTCATCCATGAGAGCCGGTCCGCCTTCCGGAATGATGGGATCAAACCCGATGTGATCCAGCACCTGGGTCTTTAAATCAACGCCGGGAGCGATTTCCGTGAGGACCATTCCCTCTTTCGTGCGGACGAGCACGCAGCGCTCCGTGATGAACGTCACCTTGTTTCCCTTGGCCAGGGACTGTTCCGCGTTAAAAGAAAGCTGCCGGCAGCCGTTTACAAATTTGTCAAAACGGCCTTCCTGATCAATCACCAGTTTTCCGTCTTCCAGATGGCATTTTAATCCTCCGGCGGTGAAAAAGCCCACGAACACCGAATGCTTCGCGTTGGCGGAGATGTTGGGGAATCCGCCCACTCCGGCAATTTTCCCGTTCAGGTTTGTGGTGTTCACATTTCCGTCCCGATCCACCTCGCTGAGGCCGAAAAACGCCACATCCAGGCCGCCCTGGTCAAAGAAGCTGAAATGATCCGTCTGGTTCAGCATGGCTTCCGGATTGTAATGGGCGCCGAAATCTCCCCCTGATGCCGGAATACCGCCGATCAGACCGGACTCCGAGATCAGCATCACCTCTGAATCCACGCCTTCCTCGATGAGCACCTTTGGGATCAGGCCGGGCATTCCAATGCCCATATTGCACTTGTCTCCTCTGTGGATCTCCATGGCCGCTCGTCTGGTAAACACCTTCTTCGGATCCAGGGGCATCTCCTCCTCATCCTTTTTGATCGGCACTTTAATCTCACCGGTAAAGGCGGGGTTAAAATGGGTGATATGGGTCTGCATAATATTTTCCGGATGCTCCGCCACACAGACGTAATCCACCAGCATTCCAGGTATCTTCACGTCTCTGGGATCCAGAGAACCGGCCTGGGCCACCCGCTCCACCTGGGCGATCACAATGGCGCCTGAAGCTTTCGCCGCCATGACCAGATCCAGGGGCTCGCAGGGCATGCACTCTTTTTCATAGGTCAGATTTCCCTCTTCGTCCGCCGTGGTCGCCCTCAGAAGAGCCACGTCCAGCTTCGGCAGAGTGTAGAACAGATACTCCTCCCCCTCAAAATCCGGAATATATTTGACAATGGGCTTCCCCTCTTTTTTGGTCTTTTCGTTGATCATGGCGCCGTCATAGCGGGGATCCATAAACGTCCCCAGACCCACCTTCGTCAGAAGGCCGGGGAATCCTCTTCCCACTTCTCTCCACACCTGCCCCACCACTCCCAGGGGAATGTTGTAGGCCAGAATCTTATTCTCCGCGATCTGCTGCGTCACCTTAAAGGAACAGCCCACGTGGCCGTGGATGCTGCAGGCCAGAAGTCCGTCATGGGCCAGCACGCATTCTCCGCGGCAGGTCTTTCCATCCGGCGACATTCTGCCGAAATCTCCCTGGCCGGCTCCGTGAATATGAGTGATGGATGACGGATGTCCCGTCTCCAGAAATCTTTTTTCGATGGCAATGCCGATCTCCTCCGGCCACCCGGTCATTCCCTGTACCGCGGAACCGATGACCGCCTGATCCGGGATCAGCTCTGCTGCTTCTTTTATCGTAATAAATTCTGCCATAATGAATCTCATCCTTTCTCTATGCCTTTTCTGCCGTCCCGCAGAGGACGCGGGCCCGCTTTTCCAGCTCCCGCTTATCGGTTTTTCCTGACGCGCCGACCGGAAAATCATCCACGAACTCTATCATCTGCGGAATTTTTATGGTGGCGATCTTTCCCCTGCACCACTGGATCAGATCTTCCTGGCTGATCTTATGCCCGGGCTTTGGCCGCACGAACGCGAACACATTTTCCCCGTACTGCGGATCCGGAACTCCCACCACAGCGGCATCCTCCACCGCCTCATGGCGCCGCAGAAACTCCTCCACCTCGTTGGGGCTGATATTTTCCCCTCCGTGGATGATCAGATCCTTGCATCGTCCCAGGAGAAAGAGTTTTCCCTCCTCGGAAAGATAGCCCACATCCCCGGTAAAGAGCCATCCCTGGCCGTCCACCGCCTGCCTGGTCTCCTCCGGGTTGTTGTAATACTCCTTCATCACCCCAAAGCTTCTCACGCAGACTTCACCGGCTTCGCCGGCCGGCAGATCCCGCCCGGTTTCCAGATCCCGGATCTTCAGTTCCACTCCCGGCCAGGGCTCGCAGCCGGCCAGGGCAGCGGTCTGATCCGGAGTCTCCGCCATGGAACTGGAGATCCCGGGGCCTGCCTCCGTCATGCCGTACATGGTCAGGATCCTTTTCACGCCCAGCTTTTCCATCAGCCCCCTATACACAGTGGACGGACAGGGCGCCCCCGCTGAGACACAAAGGCGGAGCATAAGTTTTCCGGCCCCTTCCGGCTGCCGCTCCGCCTGTTCCAGAAGACGGAAATAGACAGTGGGGACTCCGCTCAAAACCGTGCACCGCTCCTCCCTGAGCGTATCCAGCAGTCCTTCGCACCCTTTTCCCCCGGCAAACACCAGAGTATTCCCGGCGGCAATGGAGGACATGACTGAGCCGATGCAGCCCAGAGAGTGGAACATGGGCGAGCTCATATAAAAACGGTCCTCACAGGTAAGTTCCATCTTCTCCACATGGCTCCAGGCGCTCTCGATGAGCTGGGCGTGGCAGAGCACCACTCCCTTGGGTTTTCCGGTCGTTCCGGAGGTGTGGATGATCGTGGCATCGTCAAACGGAGAAATTTCCTCTATTCTCCGCTTCAGAATCTCCCGATCCATGGATCTGCCTGCTTCCAGGAGCTGCCAGAACCGGTAAGCGCAGCCCGCAGACGGGTCCGGCTTTGTCACCACAATCAGCTTCAGGCAGGGAAACTTCCGGCAGCAGACCGTATCCGGTTTCTGTTTTTTCAGCTCCGGGCACATCCCGTAGAGCATTTCCAGATGCCCTCTGGCCTTAATTCCCTGGCGGATAAACACGGCTTTCACATCGGTCTCCCCCATCAGCCTGGCCAGCATTTCATCTTTTTCATGAATATTCAGATTTACGATCACACCGCCGGTCTTTTCAATGGCCTCCTTGGTCACCACATTCTCCCAGCAGTTGTCCATGATCACCGCAATCTTGTCTCCCCGCTGCACTCCAAGCCTTATCAGAGACAGGGCCAGGGCATCGCTCTCCTCCTTCAGCTCCCCGTAAGTGAGCCTTCTTCCCTGCCCACAGTCAACCAGGGCCTCCCTCTCCGGAGAAAGGTCTGCGCGGATGTTAAAAAACTCCCCCAATGTCATGTGGATATACCGGCAGACGGAGAGGGAAAGCTCCTCCCCCTCCCACTGGATCTCCCACTGTTCTTTTCCTGATATTTTCGGACATGCCTTCGCTCTGGCTGCCAGCGCCTCCATCAGCTCCGGCCGCTTCAGCGCTTCTCCTTCTGACTTCACGAGTGTACCCTGGCTGTCGAACAGCAGCCAGCTCTCCCGCCCTGTCCCGTTCTCCTGAAAGGAAACCCGTATCCGTCTCGCGGCGTCGATTACACTCCTCATGAATCCTCCCTGTCACTTTTATCGTCGGGCTTTTTATAATTGTTATTTTTTTAACATTATTTGCAGTGGAAATCCTGCTCCGCCCGGTCTGTCCATGTCCCCTCAAAACAGTTCGGAAACTGTCCGGGACAGTTTTCCCGCCGTCCCGGACAGTTTCTTTCTTTTTCAGCTGTCAGTGCGCCTCAGCCAGGCTCATGACCATTCGCTTCACCAGAGCGCGCACTTCCTGAATCTTGTAGGCGTTATGGCTCATGGCCTGAGTTCCCTCCACAGCCATCTCTGCCGCTTCCTCCGCCAGTTTTTCATCCGGTTTCTTCCCGGTCAGGAAGCTGTCCATCTTCTCCCTGGTCATGGGAACCGGAGCCACGCCTCCCAGCACCGTCTTCACGGAGCGGATCACGCCATCCTCCACCTTCGCGCAGTAAGCCAGGCTGACAATGGCAAAGTCCACCGCTTCGCGGACACGGAATTTATCATAATAGGAAATCATACCCTCCGGCGCCTGGAAACGGATGGCTGTCACCAGTTCGTCCTGATCCAGCATATCCGTGGCCCGTAGATGAGTGGCAAAGAAATCTCTCGCCTTAATGGTCTTCTTCGTAGTGATGATATCTCCGTCCAGAAGAATGAGTACCGGCGAAATATCCGACGCGTTCACGGAATAGCAGCCGCAGTTCATGCACCGTCCCGCTTCTTTTACCGCGTCGGCGGCATCCAGCGTAAAGCTGTCCTCTTTATCCAGGGCTCTCTGATCTGCGGAAAGCTCCCTGTCGTGAACCGCGTGTTTCTCCGTCACGCCGTCTTTGTCAAAATGAAGGAACTTCTCTTCCTGATGCTTCGGAAGAACCACTCCGTATTTTTTATTAATCGCCTCCGCCGCGTTTCTGCCGGAACGAACCGCCTGAATCACCGTGGCCGGTCCCGTGGTGGCATCGCCGCCCGCGTAAATATGGGACTTGTTTGTCGCCTGGGTCTCCTGATCCACCTGGATCAGACCCCGTTCCATGGCCAGGCCGGATTTCTCGCCCAGGAAGCTTAAATCCACCTTCTGTCCCGCTGCCATCAGAATGGCGTCCGCAGATACCACCGTCTTCTCATCCGGATTATAGGAAGGATTGAAATGGCCCTCTCCGTCCCGGACAGACGTACAGCGCATCAGTTCCATACCGGTTACCCGGTCTCCCTCGTAAAGAGCTCTGGAAACGCCGTAGGAAGGCATAATCACAATTCCCTCTTCTCTGGCTCTGGCAATCTCCTCTTTGCTGGCCGGCATTTCCGGTTCCGACTCCAGACATGCCATGGTCACGCTCTGGGCGCCCAGCCGCTTTGCTGTGATGGCCACATCCATAGCCACGTTTCCTCCGCCCACTACCAGCACATGTTTTCTCTCTTTTTTATTCATCCACTGGTTTACCTCGATCAGGAACTGCAGGCCAAACTCAGTGAATTCCTCGCCGTCAAATCCCAGCACCGGTCTCTTCCAGGCGCCGGTGGCGTAGAACACATCGTCGAATTCTTTCTCCAGATCCTCTGCCTGGACATCTTTTCCCAGCTCACAGTTCAGACGGAACTGAATTCCCATCTTTTCATAGGCTTCCACCAGCCGCTCCACGTAGGATTTGGGAAGACGGTAGTTGGGAATGGCGTAGGTCAGCATTCCGCCCGGCTTATCCATTTTGTCAATCACGGTCACCGTATGGCCCGCCCGGCGCAGATAATACGCTGCGCTTAAGCCTGCCGGGCCTGCGCCCACCAGAGCTACCCGGCGGCCGGTTTCCTGCTCGGGAGCCTGGTAAAACTGATCGGCGTGATCCAGAATGTAATCGCCCACATACCGCTCCACACTGTGGATGGAGACGCTCTCATCGGAAGAGCAGCGGTTGCACTGCTCCTGACAGGTATGGGCACACACTCTGGAAGTGATCATGGGCATGGGATTGGCTTCCATGAGGATTCTGGCTGCCCCTTCCGTGTTGCCTTGACGGAGCTGTTCCATATAAGCGGGAATATCCGTATTGGCCGGACACTGAACGGCACAGGGAGTCATGTGAGTCTTCATTCCTCCGAAAATGGAGTGGTAACGGTTATCTCCCATCACCGCATAGCATTCTTTGCCGCCCTTTCTCATACAGTCCATGCGGCCGCCCACTCCGTGGGGATAGCGGTAAAACCAGCACCGCACATCCTGACAGATGTTTCCGCCGATGGTCGCCACGTTGCGGATCAGAGGCGTTGCCACCGATCTGGCCGCCTGGGCCAGCACAGGAGCTTTCTCATTCAGCAGCGGAGATTTGGCAATATCCGCCAGCTTGGTCAGCGCCCCGATCTCAATTCCATCTTCCGTTTCCTTTATGTACTCATCGCCGGGAATTGTTTTCAAATCCACCACGACTTCCGGATATTCTTCCAAAATCTGTTCTTTTAATACTCCCAAAAGGTCCGAACCGCCCGCAATGGCCACCTTTCTTCCCTTTCTGCTGTCCTTTAACAGGGAGACCGCCTCATTAAAGGAAGCCGCGCTCTCATGTTCAAAATTTTTCACAGTGAATCCTCCCCTCTCATGCTTTTCCTAATGCTCTCAAAATCACTGCCGGAGTCGCAGGATAATCTTTCACGTCCACGCCGATGGCGTTGGAGATGGCCATAAGGACGGCGCTGGCGCCGGCCGCTCCCGATATCTCCCCGATTCCCAGAGCCTTGAACATAAACGAATCAATCTGGGACTCCATCACATAAGCGTCATAGGGCGGAAACTCATTAAACGGTCTCCATTTATAATCAATCAGGTTGGAAGTCAGAAGTCTTCCCGTGCCGGGATCCAGAATACATTCCTCAAAGATGGCCGTGTCAATGCTGGCCGATCCGAATCCGCCGTGAAGCTGCATCTCGATGGCCTTGGAATCAATAATCTGGCCCACGTCCGTGCCGCCGGCCACTTTTACGATGGAAGTGCGCCCCGTCTCCAGATCCACTTCCACCTCCACAAACAGCGCCATGCAGCTGGGGATGTTGAACATCTCCATGTGCTTGCCGTATCCCACAATGCTTAACTCCTTGGGAGCCAGCTTGAACATGGGGATGCACAGCTCCGGCGTATCCCGGACAAATACCATAAAGTCTTTCGTCTCCATCTGATCCACGGAACGTCTGAAATGACGGGCACCCAGCTCCAGGGCCTGCCGCTTGGCATCCAGAGCTGCCAGGGAAACCGCCTTGCCTGTGGTGATGGTTCCTCTGGATCCGCACAGGCCGTAGTTGGAGGGATTGAACTTGGTTCCGGGATCTGTGATAGATACCTTCTCCACCGGAACATTCAGCACCTCCGCCACGATCTTGCAGGCGTTGCTCCTGGTTCCCATGCCGGACTCTGTAATATCGCACTCGATCACAGCTGTGGACGCTCTGGGATTTCCCACCAGATCCGGAACAATACGGACAATGGCTTCCGTGTTGTCCTCGCTGATATCCGCGTTTCCGATTACGCCCATGCCGATTCCTCTGGCCTTAGTCCCGTTGACGGAAGTGGGCACATTCCATCCCTTCCATTTTTCCGACCATCCGAAGCGGTCTGCCGCGTTCTGCATGGCCTCCGGGAAGAACAGGGAAGAACGGCTCTGCCACCACCGTCCGTCCCGCCAGATAAAGCGGTCGCCGGGGGCGATATAATTCTTTTTAAACACATCCAGAGGATTGAAATTGCCCTCCTTCATGACTGTGCACATCAGCCGTTCCAGACAGCTGTTTAACTCCTGCCCGCCGTATCCTCTCACAATGCCTGCCGGCTGCTTGTTGGTCACGGCAATGTGGCTGTCCATATACCAGTTGGGGCATTTGGCGCATACCAGCTGGGCCTCGCCCAGACCTACGCCTACCTGGCCCTGTACGGAATCTGCCACAGCGCCCGTATCCACCAGCCAGTCGCCTTCTACCGCCCGCACGTAGCCTTCCTTGTCCATGCCGATTTTCGCCGTAATGGTGCTGCCCAGTCTGACCTCATAGGACATGAGCTGTTCTTCCTTTGTCAGCACGATCTTCACCGGCCGTTTTGTCACCAGAGACAGCATGGAAGCTGACAGCACTGTGGTCATCAGGGACTGCTTGTTTCCGTAGCTTCCTCCTACGTTAAAGGTTTTCACGTTCAGAGTGGAATGGGGAATTCTTCCCTCGCCCATCAGCTTCAGGATATGGGCGCTCTGGGAGGAAGCCCAGATGGTGTACTCGTTGCCGCCCTCATATTTGGCAATACAGCAGGGCGTTTCCGGAGCCAGAGGAGAAGGCATCTTGTCAAAAGCCACCTTATCCTCCGCCACATAGGCCGCTTCCTCGAATCCTTTTTTCACATCTCCCCGGATAATCTGCCACCAGGGGCCGTCCGGCTGGAAATACTTGATTCCGTTATCCACATGGTTCCCCTTGAATCTGGGGTAAATCTCCACTGCCCCCTCCTTCAGGGCATCCTCCGCGGAAAAGACGGCTTCCAGCTGTTCATATTCCACGTCAATCAGATCCAGAGCCTCCGTGGCGATCTCCTCCGTGTCCGCTGCCACCAGAGCCACAACATCTCCCACAAAATATACCTTATCTTCCATCAGGAGTCTGTGCACCGGGAGCCCCAGTCCCCATTTTTCCGGCATATTCTTATGGGTTACCACCGCCCGGACGCCGGGAAGGGCCTCTGCCTTTGAGGTGTCGATGGAAAGAATTTTCGCATGGGGGTAAGGACTTCTCTTCGTCTTGCCGTACAGCATATGGGGCACGGAAAAATCATCCAGAAATATCGCCTTTCCTGTGACAATATCTCTGGCATCTTTTCTGGGCGTATACTTTCCGATATGCCGGTAATTGGGCTGTTTAATATCACGATACTCGAGTTTGCTCATTCTTTTTATGCCCTCCTTCTAATCCAGTGTGCGGTCGCTGCTGGTCCCATACGCGTAAGGGCTTAAAAACAGCTCTTCGCGAACCGGGATCGGATCCTTTACATCGTCGTTGGCCCGGTGCAGCACGGCCGTGTGGTCTTCCCCGTTGCCGGCCACCCGGTTGATCGCCCGCATGACCGTATAATGACTGATGCAGCGGCAGTAATTGCCGGACAGCGCCTCCTTGATCTCATCGGGAGTGGGATGGGGGTTCTCCAGAAGCAGCGCCTTGGCCGCCATAATAATTCCGGGCGTGCAGTAGCCGCACTGAAACGCGTACTCGTCAATAAACGCCTGCTGAAGGGGATCCAGCCCTGTTTCCGAATCTTCCAGTCCCTCAATGGTCACGATCTCCCGTCCGTCGCACTCAATTGTGAGCAGCATACAGGACGTCACTCCTTTTCCGTCCATGAGGACGGTGCAGCAGCCGCAGGCTCCCTCATTGCAGGATTCTTTGGTTCCGGTGAGGGAAAGCCGCTTGCGCAGTGTTTCTGACAGTGTTTCCGACGGAGGAACCTGGCCAAAGCCATCTCCGATCGAGAAACGATATTCCCGTCCGTTTACCGTCAGGGTCACATACTGTTTCTTCATAACATTGACTACCTCCTGTTTGTTATTAACCGATCCCACAGTTTTTGTATAGGTCGGTCGATTGATTGATTTTAATTTAACACGCTATGTTCAATATGTCAATACTCCCTTAAGATTGCCGACGGTTTCCGGGTGTTTTTTGTGCAAATATAATAAAAACATCCCTTTGAGAGATTCATTTTTTGTTCTCAAAGGGATGTTCATATTTTTGAATAACCTTGTGATTTTTCACAAATTCAATCGTTCTTTTCTCTCAGCTCCCGGACGATGGCCATGCAGCTGCTGCGGATCTCCTTTTTCACCCAATCCGGATCTTTTTCCCTTTCCGGGCTGTCCTCCAGATAGGGGGCGATCAGGCTCTTATGCTCTCCAAATGCAATAATGCTGCCGTTGATAAAACGGCTGATCACTCTCGCCCTTCCATCTGAGAGAGGGGCAATCACCTGAAGCAGCCGCGCCATCACCTCTTCTTCCTGATGAAAAACGGTTTGCGTCAGCGTATGGCTGCTTTCCGGACTGATCTCCTCCCGGTACACCATGGCCAGTGTCGTCTGATACCGCTTTCCGAAAGCCGCCTCAATCTGCACGTCAATCAGATCCTCCAAATACTGCCAGGCTCTCTCCCTTGTCATGGACCGGCTTTCAAATTCCTTTTCAATTTTTTCCCGGATCGGGCTGTAGTACTCCCGGATCTTTTCCACAATGTAATTCAGACAGGTCTGATACAGGCACTCTTTATTGGTATAATGGAACGCGATCGCTGACAGATTGACCCCCGCCTCCGCCGCAATCATCCGGGTGGATGTCGCCGCATATCCATATTTGGAAAACAGCTTGATTCCAGCCCGTATCAGTTTGTCTTTCGTGTTCACTTTTTCTTTCATAAATCCTCCTGTCTCTTGTAACCGCCGGCTATCCCAGCTCCGGCCGTCCAACCTCTTCTCCCAGAACGGCCGCCAGACGGCGCGCGACGGCCTCCGCCTGACGGCGCTGGTTCTCGTGACTCCGGACCGCCTCCGGACCGGAGCATTTTCCCATACTTGCCGTGAACCGTTCTTCCAGAGAAACCCGCCGGCTTCCTTTCACGTACTTGTCTGCCAGAAATACCAGGGAAGCTTCCGTCAGGCAGTTCTCTTCCCCGGGGGGCAGACCGTGATGAACCGCCACAATCCGGGCCAGCCGGTCATACCCCTCTCCCCGCAGGATTCTTCCTCCCTGAGCGGCGTGATCCGCCTTTGTCCTGGCAATGTCGTGAAGGAGCGCCGCCTCATAGGTCAGTTCCCGGTCTATGGACAGTCCCGCCACGGCCAGCCGGTCCGCCCATCCGCCGGCCAGTTCCGCCACCGCCTGCTGGTGTTCTCTCACCGGCCCGGGAACCTGAAACCTGTCCCACAGACGGAAGCATTCCTCTCTTCCCGGGCAGACAGCAGGCCGGATCCCCACATGACCAAGCTCCGCAGACAGTCTGTCCCCTTCCGCCTCAAGCCGGCTCACCGTGCCGCAGGCCAGAGGAATGTCCATAATGCGGGCGGGATCCCAGTTCAGAAGCTGGCAGATCAGTCCCCGTATCACCCCGCTGTGGGTCACCAGCACCAGATCCCCCTCTGTCTGTTTCAGCAGTCTTTCAACCGCGGACCGAAGCCGGATTCCCCCCTGAAGAAAGGACTCCCCGCCCGGCGGAGCCACCGCCCCCAGGCAGCGGCCCCGCTGTTCGTAGAGGGCCGGATAACAGGTACGGATCTCCTCAAAAGAGCGGCCCTCCCAGTCTCCGCCGCTGATCTCTGTCAGCTCCGGTTCCTCCCGCACCGGTTCTCTGCCTCCCGCCATAACTGACGCCGTCTCCACGCACCTGGACAGAGGACTGGAAAACACCTGCCCTCTGTCCTTCTCCCGGTACCACTCCGCTAAGAGCAGCGCCTGTTCTCTCCCCCTCCGGCTCAGAGGAATATCCTCCCTGCAGATGCAGAAGCTCCCCCTTCCCCGGGTCACAGTCTCTCCGTGGCGCACCAGATATACCAGCCGCATCCTTCCACTCCCCCGTTTCGGCAGGCTTTGGCAAGCCTTTTTCTAGGTCAATCGACCTGTATGATAAAATTATAGTAGCATAACTGCAGGAAAAATACAAGTTCCTATTCTCTCCCGCCTGTGCTATAATACTGGAAAATACCGGATCGAACGAGGTGAAGATTATGGAAACACTTGTGATCATGGGCGCCGGCCAGTTCGGCCGCGCCGCCGTCTCTCTCATCAACCGCGATTTCTTTTCCATCCTGGCCGCAGCCGACCAGGACAGCCGTCTGTGGGGAACCTCCCTGGAGGGAATTCCTGTCATGAGTTTTCCGGAGGCTATGGCCTTAAAACCGGATACCCTGCTTATCAGCGTGTCCGGCCGCGACCGCAGAGAAACCATGAAATCCCAGGCGGAACACCTGGGATTTCATGGAAATATTATCTTTATGGATGAGATGCGCAGATATTTTGATATCCGCTCCGCCGTTCTGCTCCGCCTCTGTAAGCGTCTGAACCGTATGGAAATTCCAGGCAGTCTGGCAGAGCTGGGCGTATACAAAGGCGATACTGCCTGGAAGCTGAATCTCTTTCTCCCCCACCGGCGCCTGTATCTGTTTGACACCTTCCAGGGCTTTGCCGAAACCGACATTGCGGAGGAAAAGGCCCGCTCTCTGTCGCGGGCCGGAGCCGGAGACTTTTCTGACACTTCCGAGGAAGCGGTGATCTCCCGCCTACCCTTCCCGGACCAGGCCGTGATCAGAAAAGGCTTCTTTCCGGACACGGCATCCGGACTGGAACGTGAAGCGTTTGCCCTGGTCAGTCTGGACGCCGATCTGTACGCTCCCACCCTGGCCGGCCTGGAATTTTTCTACCCCAGGCTCAGCCCGGGAGGCGCCATCATTCTCCACGACTGGGACAGCCGCCGGTTCCCGGGAGCGGGGGAAGCCGTCCGCGACTGGGAACAGCAGCACGGCCCTCTTCCCCTTGTTCCACTGGGGGATCTTCACGGCACGGCGGTGATCATCCACCCGTAAGCGGATCACTCCTTTTTTCCAAACCTGGCCCGCATCAGGGGTTTGATGCCTCCCGCCTCCAGGATCTTTTCCGCCTGCTCTCCCATGGGTTCACAGGGAAATTCCTCCCCTGTCTCCACAATGGTCACCCGGCCCTTTTTCAAGTCCAGCCGGATGGTCTGGCCGTCCTTAACCCGGTCCCGGATTCCGCGGCAGATCACCAGGGGCAGCCCCAGATTGACTGCGTTTCGGAAAAAGATCCGGGCGAAGGATTCCGCCACCACGGCGGATGCCCCCATGTTGATCAGGGCGATGGGGGCGTGCTCCCGGCTGGAACCGCAGCCGAAATTTCTGCCGGCCACCACGATCCCCCCCGCCGGGAAGGAGGCGGCAATGTTCTCATCCACACCAGCCAGGCAGTGGCTTCCGATCTCCGCCGGATCGGTGAGGGCCAGATACCGGCCCGGATAAATCTGATCTGTGTCCACGTTGTCTCCCACAACGATAACCTTTCCTTCCATTTCCTGTTTCATGGCTCTCCTCCTCTTTTATAAGTAGATTCTGGGATCGGTGATCCTGCCGTTTAATATGCTGGCAGCCACCGCGGCCGGGCTGGCCAGATAAATTCTGGCTTCCGTGGATCCCATCCTCCCCGGGAAATTCCGGTTGGTGCTGGAAATGCACACCTCCCCGGGCGCCAGGATTCCCTCATGGGCACCCAGGCAGGCCCCGCAGCCGGGGGTGGTGATGGTGGCTCCCGCCTCCATCAGATCCTGGATATAACCCTTTTCCATACAGCTTAGCATGACCTCTCTGGACGCCGGAACCACCACCAGGCGGGTGTACTCCGGAATATGCCTTCCCCGCAGAATGGAGGCGGCCGCGGCGATGTCCTCCTCCCGTCCGCCGGTGCAGCTGCCGATGTAGCCCTGATCCAGCTTCACCGGCCCTCCCGCCGTCACCTCCGTCAGGGGATGGACGTTCTCCACGCTGTCCGGACAGGCAAGCTGAGGCTCCAGGGAAGACACGTCAAACACATAGCTCTCCTCATACCGGTACCCGGGGTCTGTGGTCTCCACCTCCCAGGGACCTGCCGCCCTGGCGCCCACATAATCCAGCACCGCCTGGTTGGGCTGCATATAGGCGGTTTTCGCTCCCATCTCCACCGCCATGTTGCAGATCACCATGCGGCCGGCCACATTCAACTGGTCCACGTAGCTTCCCGTGAAATCGATGGCCTTGTACACCGCTCCGTCCGCCCGGATCTTTCCCAGCACAGACAGGATCACATCCTTGGGATAGACGCCTTTTTTTGTCTCCCCCTCCAGCCGGACTTCGATAATCTCCGGGATCCGAAACCACAGCTCTCCCGTCATCAGAATGGTGGCCATATCCGTGGCCCCGCAGCCGGTGCCCATGGCCCCGAAAGCTCCGTGGGTGGTGGTGTGGCTGTCGGTGGCCACCACGATCATTCCCGGCCGGATCAGTCCGGCCTCCGGCATTACCTGATGGCAGACGCCGCAGTTGGTGTCAAAATGGTATTTCAGCTGATTTTTTCTGGCAAACTCCCGCATCTGCCTGTGGTTGTCCGCGCTCTTCACATCGGGGGTGGGGGCGTAATGGTCAAAGACAAAGGCGCATTTCTCCCGGTCCCACACCTTCTCTCCTCCCATCTCATAGAAGGAGTAGACGGTCTGCAGATAGAGGTCGTTGATCTCCGCAAAATCCACCTTCGCTGTCACAATTTCGCCAGGGGAAACCTGGCTCTTTCCGCTGTGCCTGGCAAAAATTTTTTCTATGGCATGCATACACTGATTCCTCCATATTTTCTGTTTTCAGCCGCCGGATGACAGGGCTGTGCTGGTTTAAAATCGTATATCGTATACGATATACAATTCTGTTGTCTATACTATAGCTCCTGTAATAAAATATTTCAAGCATTTTTATTGTAAAAAAGCTCTCCGTCATTTAAAATAGAAATGAAGCTGAAATACGCTTCTTTTTTCATTCTTTAACACGCACAGGAGGTATATGGATTTATGGAAACACTGGAGCTTATGCCTGTCCGGGTGCGGATCACGGCGATTTTAAAAAAGGCGATCTATTCGGGAGAATATAAAAGCGGGGAAGAGCTGAGCCTGACAAAGGTGGCGTCCCAGCTGGGGGTCAGCCGCACTCCCGTGCGGGAGGCATTTCAGGCTCTGGCCGCCGAGGGGCTGATCACTCTCCGCATGAATAAGGGCGCCATTGTCAATCAGATCGATCAGAAATTTATCAAAGATACGTTTGAGATGAGAATTCTGCTGGAATCCGAAGCGGCCGCCAGGGCAGCCGCCAACGGCATGGACACTTCCATGCTCCTGAAGCGTCTCCACGCCATGGAACGTCAGACGGGTCAGCTGAACAAAAAGGATTATGAGCTGTTAAACCAGGATATTCACATGGCCATCTGGAATGCAGCAGACAACCAGAAGCTGAAAAGCTATCTTCTGGAGCTGTGGAACGGCCCCAGCACCGGCCGCTCCGTCTCCGATGAGGAGAGCCATTTCCGCCAGTCCACCGCCGAGCACATCTGCATTCTGCGCCACATTCAGGCCGGACAGGCGGAGGAGGCGAAAAAAGCCATGGCCGACCATATTTCCAGAAGCATGAACAATATCTTAAAGGCCTACGAGACCGTCTGACCTTTCCCCGGCCTCCCTCTCCTCTTCCAGGGAAAAGTACAGCCCGTCCCCGGAAAACCGGACGGCCGCGTGCTTCCGGCGGTAATACTCCCGGATGCAGTCCCTGGCGTCCTCTTCTCTTTTTTCCGTCAGGCAGCACTCCCCCGGCGGCTCCAGGCAGGCGGTGTCCTCATTTTTGTAGGCGATGTGATATCTGGTCCCCCTCTTTTTCAGTTCTCTGTTCAAATAAACCAGATCCGCGTATTCAATCTTCACGTTCCTCTCCCTCCTCTTCTTTTGGAAACATCCGGGCGGTCAGCCTGGCATAATGCTTATAGAGCACCCCGAACCGGTAAAAATATCCCTTCTTCCACGGCTTTGCCTTCCCGCAGAAATGAAGAATGGCCGTGTGCTCCATCACCCAGTCCAGATCGCAGATTCCCCCGCTGCGCAGCAGATAATTATTGTAATTGCGGGCGTCGTAATTCCAGAGCGCGTCATCCAGAGGCAGAATCCGTCTTCCGTACAGAGCGTTCAGCAGATCCTGGTCCGGCAGCAGCAGTTCCATTCCCCGCTCCTCCACAAACCGGAAGATCTCCTCCGGGCGGATTTCCCTCCGTCCGGCTGACAGATCCATCAGAAGTACTCCCGAATTGTAATAATCGCTCCCGCTGTCCAGGCGCACCCGGTTTACCCGGTTGGCCAGCTCCGTCATGCCCGTGTGGGCCGCCGCCCCGAACAGGTTCCCCCTCAGATCCGTCTCCCAGAGAGGCCGGAGGGAATTGATGATCAATATATCCGGATCCAGATAGATCACCCGGTCCAAAGTCTCCGGCAGCAGCCTCGGCGCCAGCAGGCGGTAGTACATCTCCCGGGGGTACTGTTTGGTCACCGGCGCCCCGTCAAACAGAGATTTGTCCACCGGCACCGGATAAAATCCATACTGCATAAAATCCAGCTGCCTTTTTACGGCGGCAAGCTGCTCCTGTGGGATACCGCTGTGAAGCAGATAGACGTCCGCCCGCTCTCCAGGATTGTTCAGATACAGCGATGTGAGCATCACCTGCATCCTGGGCAGGTAATTTTCATCCAACGCTGCCAAAATGGAAATGGTGTTCATAAATTCCTCCTCATGATTCCTGTACACGTATCCGTCCGTTTTCTTCCCGGGCACTGGACGGGAAAGTGCCTCTGTGCTACAATAAAAATCATCGAAAACACTGATCAACGGAGAGAAAACTGTGACTGTAAATATGAAACAAATGATTGCTGAAACTCTGGCCGGTCTGCTGAAGCACAAATCCATCGACAAGATCACGGTCCGCGAGCTGGTGGACGCCTGCGGAATCTGCCGCCAGGCATTTTACTACCATTTTCAGGACCTTATGGATGTGGTGGAGTGGCTCACCGCCCAGGCTCTCCAGCGCGCTGTGGATGAGGGCCTGGCTGCCCCCACTCCTCAGGAAGCCCTGACATCCATGATCCTTTCCATGCGGGAAAACAAATCCCTGATCCATCATCTGCTGGCGTCCCAGCGCCGCCAGGAAATTGAGCGTCTCCTGGTCCGCAGTACCCGGCTGTATCTGGAAAAGCTCTTTCGGGCAAAGGCGGAGAACCTGATGATCCGTCCCGATGACCTGGAAACCGCCATCCGCTTTTACTCCTACGGCCTTGTGGGGCTGCTCATCGAAAATTTGGACACCGCAAAGGACGTCTCCGTCCTGTCCGGACAGTTTTACGGCCTGATCACCGGCCAGCTATGGGACAGCTCCCGCCATTCCTAGACACTGCCCTCTGTTTTACCCTATCAGATCAAAAGTGCCTGTAACATTTATAATACAGAACAGATGTATAGACAATCCCCGGAATGTGTAAAATTTTTTGACACATTCCGGGGATTGTCTATACACAGGAAAAAAATTGAAAATGGCGTCTTTTTCCGGTTCCTGCTATAAGAGAATCGTACGGACATCAATCACCAGCGGAAAGGAGTTCCGGCTTATGAAATCAAAACAGGAAATTTTCAGCGCCAAGCTCTCTGAGCTGGAAGAAGAATATGTCAGGCTTCAAAACCGGATTCGCCTCTTCCAGGAAAAAGACGAGAGGCAGATTCTGGAGGAGCTGGGGCGGCTTCAGAAGGAAGGCCGGCAGCGGCAGCGGCTGTTAAACGACCGCATCCGCTCCAGCCGCTCTCCCTCTGCCGCCAGCCTTGCCAGGGCGCAGCTGGACTATGAAAAGCAGGCGGAGAAAATCCTGACCGACAAGCTCTCCAATGAAATGCGGGGAACCAATCCGACCTGGGCCCAGGACCAGGCGGAAGCCATGTCCCTCTACGCGGAATATGCCATCGACTTTGCCGTCCAGGCCATGGACCGGGCGCTCTGCACCTCCCTGTCTGCCCTGGTTCTCCAGAAGCAGGCGGAGGACAAAACCGAATCGAAAAGAGATTGAACATGAATGAAGTAAAATCACCAAAAAAACCTCTGATTTACTACTACTGCATCGTGCTGATCGTGCTGATGCTGTTTAACCTTTTAGCCATGCCCTGGCTCTCCCAGCGCAGAATCGTGGAGGTGGACTACGGCAGCTTCGTCTCCATGGTGGAGGACGGAGAAGTGAAGCAGGCGGAGATCCAGGAGCAGGAAAACAGAATTCTGTTCACAAAAGAAGGAGATAATCGGATTTACAAAACCGCCATGGTAGGGGACGACCGCCTTCCGGACCGTCTGCTGGATGCGGGAGTCGTATTTAACGGGGTGGAGATTGAGCAGACTTCCCCCTTCCTCACCGTCCTTCTGTCCTGGGTTCTTCCCATTGTGATCTTTGTGGCCATCGGCCAGTATATGTCACGGAAACTGATGAAAAGCGCCGGCGGCCCCAACGCCATGATGTTTGGAAAATCCAACGCCAAAATCTATGTGAAATCTTCGGAAGGCATTAAATTTTCCGACGTGGCCGGCGAGGACGAGGCAAAAGATAACTTAAAGGAAATCGTGGAGTATCTTCACAACCCGAAAAAGTATCAGGAGATCGGAGCTTCCATGCCGAAGGGCATTCTTCTGGTAGGCCCTCCCGGAACGGGCAAGACCATGCTGGCAAAGGCGGTGGCCGGCGAGGCCAACGTCCCCTTCTTCTCCATATCCGGTTCGGAATTCGTGGAAATGTTCGTGGGCATGGGCGCCAGCAAGGTTCGCGACCTGTTTAAACAGGCAAAAGAAAAAGCCCCCTGCATCGTATTCATCGACGAGATTGACGCCATCGGCAAAAAGCGGGACGGCCAGTTCGGCGGAAACGATGAGCGGGAGCAGACTTTAAACCAGCTGCTGACGGAAATGGACGGCTTCGAGGGAAATACGGGGGTCATCATCCTGGCCGCCACCAACCGGCCGGAATCCCTGGACCCGGCCCTGACCAGACCGGGAAGATTTGACCGGCGGGTTCCCGTGGAGCTGCCGGATCTGAAAGGCCGGGAGGAGATCCTGAAGGTTCACGCCAGAAAAATCAAAGTGGCGGACGATGTGGACTTTAACAAGGTGGCCAGAATGGCCTCCGGCGCTTCCGGCGCGGAGCTGGCCAACATTGTCAATGAAGCGGCCCTGAGAGCCGTGCGGGACGGCCGTTCCTTCGCCACCCAGGCCGACCTGGAAGAGAGCATTGAAGTGGTCATCGCCGGTTATCAGAAAAAGAACGCCATCCTCACGGATCAGGAGAAATGGATCGTGGCCTATCACGAGACCGGCCACGCCCTGGTAGCCGCCCTGCAGACCCACTCCGCACCGGTTCAGAAGATCACCATCATCCCCCGCACCTCCGGCGCCCTGGGCTATACCATGCAGGTAGAGGAAGGCAACCACTATCTCATGAGCCAGGAGGAGCTGGAGAACAAGATCGCCACCCTCACCGGCGGCCGGGCCGCGGAGGAGCTGATCTTCCACTCCGCCTCCACCGGAGCGTCCAACGACATCGAGCAGGCCACCAAGCTTGCCAGAGCCATGATCACCCGGTACGGCATGAGCGACGATTTCGACATGGTCGCCCTGGAGACCGTAAACAATCAGTATCTGGGGGGAGACACCTCCCTGGCCTGTTCCGCGGAGACCGCCGCGGAAGTGGACCGTCAGGTGGTGGAAGTGGTGAAGCGCCAGCACGCAAAGGCCACGAAGCTGCTGGAGGACAACCAGGAAAAGCTTCACGAGCTCTCCAAATACCTCTATGAAAAAGAAACCATCACCGGGGATGAATTTATGAAGATTTTAAACCGGTAAACAGCGCGGACGATTATTCCTGTTCCCCTCCCAGCTTCCGGAGCGTATCGCCGGCAATGCGGTATACCGTCCAGTCCGACATGGGTTCCGCCCCCAGGGACAGGTAAAAATCAATGCTGGGCTTATTCCAGTCCAGGCACCACCATTCCAGGCGGCCGCAGCCCCGTTCCAGGGCGATGGCCGCCAGTTTTTTTAAGATTCCTTTCCCGTAGCCTCTCCCCCTGTACTCCGGCTGCACAAACAGGTCTTCCAGATAGATCCCCGCTCTTCCCAGAAAGGTGGAAAAATTATGGAAAAACAGGGCAAAGCCCACTTCCTTTCCCTCTGCCACCGCAAAAAGCACCTCCGCCTTCTGTCTGTCGAAAATCCATTCCTCCAGCGTCTTCTCATCCGCCACCACTTCGTCCAGCATTTTCTCATAATCCGCCAGCTCCCTGATAAACTTCAGAATCAGGGGTGTGTCTTTTCTCTCCGCAAAACGGAACGTCAGTTCTTCTCTCATCGGTATCTCTCCTCCCGTGTACTATGTACGGCTTCTCATCCTTTGATTTCTTCCGCCGTCTATTGATCCTTCGCCTGGTCATCCCGCCGGTTCCGGTCATCCAGCAGATACTCCCCGTAGCTGGTGACAAATATCACCAAAAACAGAATCACCTCAATGGGCAGGGAAATCTCATAGTGACTGCCCGACACCGCTCCGTAAAGAAAACAGACGGCATCAAACCCCACCGTAACAACCATAGACTTCAGAAACGCAAGCAGCAATCGGTTCATCTCATTCCTCCAGTGATTTTATTTCCGGCTCCAGGCAGGTGTTGAAATTCACTTTCTCATAGCTTCGGATCACATCCGCCATCTCTTTTCCGTATTCGTTTTCAAAATCCCCAAGCACCTGGCCGCAGAGTTTCTCTCCCTCGTCCTCAAAGATTCCGCGAACCATCTCCCCAATGGCATAGAACGTGTGGGCGCAGTGATAGTCAAAACCTTTTACAAATTCCATATGCTTCCGGGTATCCGTCTCCGCTGTCATTCCGGAATTGTACACCCGGAATATGCAGCAGTCCTCGTGGTGCTTCGTCTGCACCGTATGGAACTGAATATCCCCGTTAAATCCCTGGTTGATGGCCTCATCCAGGCAGGAACAGTACAGAGCTCCCGCTTCTTTGGCCCCCAGCTGCTGAAACGCCAGATACCAGGGGCAGACGGTCACATGGGACTCAAAATCAGGGGAGACGCTCACGATCTCCATCACGTTAGCCGTCCCGGACTTCACCGCCTCCTCCGAGGAGACCCATTCTCCGTACCGGCAGAAAGTGCCGTAATCCAGAGTCTCTCCCGCCCGGATCGCCCGCTGGGCCATGCGGCTTCCCCGCTGCATGCCGTAGTGCTTCACCCCGTGGAGAAACGCGGCCTTTCCCCGCTCTCCAAACTGCTCCGTCAAATGGCGGTAATAGGCCGCCACGATAAATACCTGTGTTCTCTCTGAAAAATTCATACTTCTCCTCCCAGCTTTCCCGCCATATCTTCCTCCAACACGCTCCGGATTCCTTCCACCGCAGCGTCGCTCAGCTTCATCACATGGATCTCCCCGCAGACCTGATCCAGTCCCTCCTGAAAGGTCATTTTCGGCTTTCTCACCAGCAGATCCTTCAGCGCCACATAGTAGACAAACTCATAGGTGACATCCTTCTGGTGAAGCACCTCTTCCAGCCGCCCTCTCACCCTCTTTTTGTGGGCTAAGCCTCCGGAAAACACTCTCTCCGTAAATTCCCGGTAATCCCGGTCCTTCTGGGGACCGCTGCGGAAATCAAACCATCCTCTTCCCATCTCTGTCATTCCTCCGATTTAATCATCCAGCCTAATCCAGTACCGCTCCAGTTCCACTTTGCGTTCCGGCTCAAATACCGTAGACTCATAAACTCCCCCATTTTTTAAGATCGTCCTGCGGCTTCCCTCATTTTCCTTCAGGCAGCAGAGCAGAACCTGATGAATCCCCAGATCCCGGCAAATCGGCAGAACATCGTGAAGCATCCTTCCCGCATAGCCCTTCCGCCTCTCCGATGGACATACGGAATAGCCAATGTGCCCGCCGTACTTTTCCAGAAATTCATTGAAATAATGGCGAATCTGGATCACTCCCACTACCTTGTGATCCTCTTCTCTCACATAGATAAACTGCGTCGTCTCCACCCACTTTTCCGGGCAGGTCTCCTTTTTAGAACATTCCTCCACCTGCCGGATCCAATCTGCGGTATGGTCCATTCTCCTGAGAGACATGCAGCCGTCCATGTCCCCTCCGCTTCTGATAAATTCCCGGCGGAATGCCTGAATTTCGTTTTCATATTCCATAGACGGAACAACCAGTTTCATGTCTTTCATCCCCTTTTATATATTCATCACGCAGAACACCGCCAGAATCTGTACTGCCAGAATCATGGGCAGTCCCACGGCAAAATAGCTTTTTCTCACCTTATGCCGGAACAGATACATGGCAGCCAGCCCGCCGGCGGCTCCGCCCAGAAAGGCCAGGGCCAACAGCGTGACAATCCGGATCCTTTTCCGGTTTCTCACCGCCTTCCACTTATCTATGCCGAAAGCGGCAAAGGTCACGGCGTTCACTGCCAGAAGATACGCGGAAAACACCCGGTGGGCCGCGAAAAACTCCGGAAACGCAAAAGAGAGGGCATCCCTGTGTCCGCCTCTGAAAAACACCAGTCCCAGAATCTCCAGCGCCAGCACGCACAGGAGAAAGACCCTGGCCATCATATTGGTCTTATCCGCTCTCCGGTCCAGAATCAGAATTCCCCCAAGGATTCCTGGAGCTCCGCCCAGAAGGCCCGCTGCCATCAGTATGCCGTTGATCCGCCGCCCGCTGCGGCCGTACAGCCAGGCGTCAGCCGCCTCCAGGCAGAACCCCGCCAGGTTGATGCCTGCCAGATAATATTCCGGTCTCACAGTCCTCATTCCTCCCCGCTTACACATTCCCGCTGCCCCGTCTTCGCCTACCCGCCGAAACGATCACAGCCTTTCCAGGATTTCCTTCCTCTTCGCCTCGTACTCTTCTCCCGTAATGGTTCCCTCCTCATACAGGGCCCTGGCAGCATCCAGGCGCTCTCTGATATCCTTCTCCAGAGTCTCTGCCTCCGAGTGCTCTGATTTCATCTCCTGCCTCTCCTCATTTTCAATAATAATCTCATGGGAGGACACGCCTTTATCGGAAAACGCATTGATTCCGTTGGTGACCGTGATTATCACCGCCATGGCCGTCCAGAATACCCCGAACAGTCCGAATGTGGGAATAACCACAAATAATCCAATGAGGCAGAACACAATTCCCGCCGCCATTCCCATGGCGGACTGGCCTTTCCCCGGTTTTACCCTGATTTTTTTCGACATATCGAAACGATCCTCCTTCCAGCTTATCCGGAAGCACTTCCGCCGCTTCCATTTTCCCAGTCCGGCTGCCCCAGCCGCCGTCAGTACATTCAGTATACCATACTGAAGCAGAAATGGTATTACATATCTCTTACCATTCATTAAAATTTGCCCGTTTATAAAAATCGGTTGTAAGCAAACAGGAACTGGTGAAGCTGCTCTCCATCTGCGGCCAGGTCGCAGAGCACAAAAGCGAGAAGATGCAGAGTCAGTGGCTGGAGGACCACAGAGAACACCACCACAGAGAAAACTGACAGAACCGCTGGCGGAGCTCCTCAGACTCCCGCCGGCATTTTTTAGTTTCCAGACCGTGAACCCATGTCTTCTTTTCCCGTAATCCGTCGCCCTTAAGATCTCCTTTCCCAATTTTATGAATATTTTCCGAAGGGATGCCTACAGTATAACACCGAGAGACAGCGATTTTCTGAAAAAAGAAAATTGGGAAAAAACATCCGAAAACTGGACAAATCATGAAAAAATCGGGTACAATGGAATTAATTTACATAAAACGTCTGAAATTGGAGAAGAGAATGAATCTTGCAATACAGCTTTTGATTATTTTTGTCATATGGTTCTGCGGAAATTTCATGATTTCCAAGGTGTTCCGGTTCGTCACGAAGAAAAACGACAAAATCCACATCAGCTTCATCGGAAGCATCGTCAAGGCCGTCTGGCTGGTTTTGGCCGTGATCACCGTGACCGGAATGTTTGAAACCACAAAAAATCTGAGCACCACCCTGCTGACCAGCTCCAGCCTTCTCGTGGCCGTGGCCGGATTCGCGGCCCAGGAAGTTCTGGCCGACATCATCAGCGGTCTGACGCTCAGCTGGACTAAGCCTTTTGACGTGGGGGAGAAAATCAACATCGCCGACCTAAACATTTCCGGCATTGTGGAGAATATGACTCTCCGCCACACGGTGATCCGCACGTACCACAACAGCCGTCTTCTGGTTCCCAACTCCATCATCAACAAGGCCGTCGTGGAAAACCAGAATTACAGCCACAATTTCGTCGGAAACTATCTGGAGATCCCGGTGGACTACAGCTGCGATCTGGAGCGGGCCATCCAGATCATGGAAGAGGCGGTGGAGGAAAATCCTCTGGTGATCCGCCTGCCGGAATCGGAGAAAAAGACTTCCGTTCTGATCAAAGATTTCTCCGAAAACGGGATTATCTTAAAATGCACCATCCGGACGGAAACCCTGGACGACAACTTCATCGCCTGCACCCAGCTGCGAAGGGAAATCAAAAAGCGCTACGACGCGGAAGGCATAAAGATTTTCTATCAGAGAATCAGAATTATTGAAGAACCTTCATAAGAGGTGTCCCGTCTATGACTCCGATAACCTCCAGAAGAGTCCCTCGGACTCCGCAATCCGGGCAAGCAGGCGGCACATCTTCTCCGACGGATGGTATACAGATAAGTTTAGGCAGTCACAGTCCAGCACCAGAAGGGCGTTTTCATCGGGAAACAGGCACTCCAGAGTGCCGGAATGATTCTCCATAATCTGGGAAAGTGCCTGATCCACCAACGCCGGCTCCGGCCGGTCAATCCATCCATTCCGTAAAATCGAGACACGGCAGTAGCACATCTTCCTGCTGATTCAGCTCCGTGCCATAATGCTCGGAGGAAAAGCCGTTATCCAGAAAAATACTGAAAAACGGCGTCATCTTGTTATATATATCCTTATCATCCGGCTTTGGGAGAGTGAGCAGGAAATTGATCAGCTCTTCTGTGACCGCTCCCTCTATCACCGTTCCAAAACCCCAGTCTGTCTGTTTTTTCCTGCCAAACCTCAGAGCCATCTCAATTTCTTTCTGTTCTTCCTTCCAGCAGTGAATCTCAAACCTGGAAGCGCTCCTCAATTTTTCGGACATAACCGCCCTCCACTCTTCATTGGACGGGGACGTTTCGTCAATTTTAATTGGACTTACAATCATTTCAAAGGAATCCTTTCCGCCATAGGGCTTTATTGATTTTTCTCATGCTTCCGGCAGATCCTCCAGAAAGAAGATTCCCTCCGTCAGATTCACAAACATATCCGGATCCTTTATCACATGGGATTTTCCCTTCCACCACACCGTATTCCTGTTTGCCGAGACGGTTATGGCGGGCTGATTCTCCCGGTAGTAGGTGATGGTGATCATGGGACTCTCCCCGCTGTCTGCCTCCTCCAGCAGAGAATACCGCAAAAAACCGGTCAGCTGGACGGCCAGCCGGATCTGTTCCCGGTCCGTTATTTTCTTTTCCTCATCCGTGACCTCCGGATACGAGACTGTCACGTACTGCACTTTCTCCGCCTTCGGCACACCGATCAGATACATGCCCCTGTGGAAAATCGAAACTCCCACGAGAAGGGCCACCATCACCCCGGCCTGTATGAGGAAGCGGATGATTGATTTTAGATAATTGTTTTTCTTCTGAATCATATTTTCCTCCTGGACTGATCGTCAAAAAAACCAGTCCTCTTCCTCGTCTGGGATTTCCATATCATTTAGTTCCGTAAGATTCCGAAAACCATCCGTCTCCTGGGTCCGTCCGCCTTCTTCCGCCATCCCGGACAGCTCCCACAACTCCAGCGGGATATGATTTAAGGCGAGCTGATCCTCCTCCGGAAGACGGTTGTACATCACCAGCCATTCCAGCGTTTCCTCGGAAAGATCCGCAGTGTCATACCACTGCCCCTCAAAATACACCTGCCCGTTCTCTCCGTCCCTCTGCTCGAAAACCATCCACCTGCCGTCCACATCGACCTCAACCGTTCCCTCTTCCGGTCCCCGCTGATAACCGTATCCGGAGCCGAAATTGGACTGATCATCCGCCGCAGGCACCTCTGTTCCATCCACCGTGGAAGTGATTTCCCCGTCCATCACGCCGCAGCGTCCGGAAACTGTACTCTCCCGCCCGGCATCATAATACATCACTCCGTCAATCATAACCATGGGGATCCGATCGAGAGTGTTTTCCAATTCGGCGCTCTCTGTTTCGACATTCTCCGTTTCCCTGTTCTCCGGTTCTGTAAGCGCCTGAATTTCACCGTTCCCGCCCCGGCAAGCCGCCAGGCAGGCGATCAAGAACGCACCGGCCACAGCTGTCTTAGAATTTCTCCTCATCCCGTTGCCCCTCCTCTATCCATCAATCTCCCGCATAATAAAGAGCCTTGAGATACCCTCTGGAATCAAACACCGGATAATTTCCCCCATAATCGTCACCGGAAAACTCTCCATCCGGCGAAATATTCCGCAAAGCATAAGGTCCTTCCGGATGGCTGGAAAGGGGTAGGGGAAAATAATTGACATACTCCTCCTGCGCCCCTTTCAATATGAAGATATCTCCCTCATACACCGGCTGAAACAGCGTGTCCGCGCTGTTCTGCCAGAGATGGTAATTTCCGGAATAAGGCTCATATGTGATAAAATAGTAATCCGGCTCATCCTCTCCCTCATAGTAAAGCCTGCACTCTCCAAAATCTATGTTGTCTGAAATCTTCATGACTGCCGTTTCCTCTGTGAGCCCGTTCACGGTGATTTCCGCTTCCTGCCCATTTTTCATCACCGCTTCGTAATCCGCCGGACTGACGGTCACAGGAAGAGAAATGCGTCCCGGCGCAGTATAGAAAACTCCATAATCTTCAAAATCCTCCGGATCCGCTGAAATTTCCACAAGAATCTCACTGCGGGGAAGAGAATTTCCCGCCATACTGTCTTTAATCTTCTGATAATAAGGAGTCTGGGAACGCATTTCGTATTCATCCCTCAGGCCCTGCAGAAGCTCATCCGAAGCTGTCTGTGGATTCTCCTTTTCGGAAAGCATCTTCTCCATCTCAAGGAGAAATTCAATATTTCTTTTTTCCACCCCGGAAAACACCGTCTCGTCAAAATCTGCCGGCTCTTCTCCGCCGATCCCTGAGGAGGAAGCCGCATCCGGTCTGTACCACGGCTGATTCTCGAAATAGGTCTGGAGTCCTTCATCCGCAAAAGCTCTCCCGTGGGCCGCATAAAACTGATTTCTCAGAATCCTCATATCCTCCTCTGCCAGTCCCCATAGATCCGCCCAGTTCAGGGGGCGGAAAAATGCCTCCGGCATCACATAACAGTCTTCCGGATAATACCGGCCTACAGCCCCGTCCTCCAGCCCGTCCGAGCGGCCCTGAAATTCGATCCATAGTTCCTCCTCATTCCATGTGGCCTGAAAGCCGCAGGATAATCGGTTACCTTCAGAAGCCTGATCGGTGAGGTCAAAGCTCATCCACTCCTTACGGGAAAAATCAGGAAACATCTGACAGAAATGGAGGGTTTCGCTGCCAAAATGATCTTTGAAACTCCTGCTCACAGTAAAGGAGAGCTGATTGCGGTTCCGCCTTCCTCCCGGTTTCACCTCAATGCGGTAAGACGGATCCCCTGCTTTTAAATAAATGCCGCAAAACTCCCGGGAATCTGCGGAGAGCATACGGGTACTGTCAAACTCCTTCGTTTCTTCCCCGTCCTCCTGATCGGATCGGGTCACGGAAGCGGCCGCAGAACTCTGCGGGTCTTCCCCGCCGCTGGGCGTCCCCCCGCAGGATGTCAAAAACATTGCAGCCGCAGCTACACACAGGCAGGCGTAAACTATTTTTCTCATCGGTTCACCTCCAAAAACGGCAGCGTGATATTAAATTCCAGGTCAAAATGGAATTCCGGAAATTTCCGCTTGCGGGCCAAAGATACAAAATTACGGCAGGATTCACAGCTGCAGTTCCACTCTGCCGCCGCAGCATACCACTCTTTGGTGGCTTTTTTATCTATTTCTACCTGATAGTGAAAAAGCCCGTACATATTTTTTCATTCCTCTCCCGCCATATATAACATGAGTCACTGCTTCAGTTTTCCTGCAATCCAGTGATATGCCCCATCGCCAAAGCCTCCGGCACATAGGGGTGAAGCCCAAAAATGTCTGACGCAAAGAATAAAATAAACCTGTAGGAGTACAATACATCTTGGACAGTTGAAAAAAAGGGATGAAGGATAGGGCCTCATCGGTTAAAGTTGGAGCTGTGGACAACAACTTGACGAGAGGGGGCCATATCCTTCATGAGCAAGAGTATAACA
>DXFM01000026.1 GCA_019114465.1 Candidatus Lachnoclostridium avicola | reverse complement strand
AGCACCTCCAGCAGGGCGCTGGAGGGATCTCCTCCGTAATCCCGCACCAGTTTGTCCACCTCGTCCAGCACCACCACCGGGTTGGAGACTCCGCTCCTGCGGATGCCGTCCATGATTCTGCCCGGCATGGCTCCTATGTAGGTTCTCCGGTGTCCCCGGATCTCCGCCTCATCCCGGACGCCTCCCAGGCTGATCCGGACGTATTTCCGTTTCAGGGCCTTCGCGATGCTCTGGCCGATGCTGGTTTTTCCCGTTCCGGGAGCTCCCACAAACAGCAGAATGGATCCGGACTGTTTCTTATTTAAAGCCATCACCGCGATCTGCTGAATGAT
This sequence comes from Candidatus Lachnoclostridium avicola, assembly GCA_019114465.1. GTDB lineage: Bacteria > Bacillota > Clostridia > Lachnospirales > Lachnospiraceae > Lachnoclostridium_A > Lachnoclostridium_A avicola. The sequence goes on along the minus strand of DXFM01000026.1, from coordinate 63,945 downwards.
CCGCTCCTTCGTCTTTTTCAGGCCGAAGTGGTCCTCGTCCAGCACCCGTCTGGCCTCGTCCAGGTCGATCTCCTCCGCTTTCTCTTTCTTCCAGGAAAGTCCTGTGACAAAGTCCAGATAATCGTACAGCATACCGTACTCATGGCTGTCCTGACCTTCCTGCTTCATGCGGTTTAAGACCTTTTCCGCCTCCGCCCGGGCCGTCTCATTCATGCCCGACTCCTGAATCTTCTGCTCAAATTTCCGGATCTCCGTGATGTTTTCCGGGTGGAGCTCATCCAGTTCCTTCTGCAGATAGTCGATCTGCCGGCGGATGGCCTGCTCCCGGTACAGCTTTTCGTTGGTCTCCTGCTGGGCGCTCTGAGCCTCGCTGTTGACCTTATAGAGCTCCAGAGACTCGTAGAAAGCCTTTTCCATGAGCTCCGTCCGCTTCGCCGTGGAATCTTCCTTCAGAATCTCGTACTTTTCCTCATTGCTGATCCGCAGCATGGGGGACGTGAACGTGACGATCTCGTTCATATTTTTCCACCGGAGCATCTGACTTCTGGTTCCCTCCATCCACTGGCTGCCCTGGAAAGTCTGGAGCATGGCCGCCCGCATTTTCTGGAACCGCTCTTTCTTTTCGTCAGGGTCCAGGTCGTCAATGTCCGGCCGCATTCTCATCTCCAGGCGGAAGCTCTTTCCCGTCACCTGAATGGAATCCAGGTTTACCCGGTTGGTAGTGTGAACCAGCGCCCACTGATTGTCGATGCTCTCCACCACGCCCCGGACGGCGATGGGAAAAATGTCCTCCGCTTCAATCTCCCCCTCCTGCTTTTCATTTTTCAGCATCAGAAACAGCACCTTATCCCCGGCGCTCACCGGCTGATCCGACTGTCCATTCAAATAGTCCAGCTGAAAGTAGCAGGATACATCCGGCAGTGCCAGAGCATTGTAATAGGGAATATAGATCAAAACTGCTCACCTCCACGAGTTTCTCATTAGTTTTTTTCGATTTTCTGATTTCCTGTGGACCAGACATGCTGCTTTTTTGCCGCTGCCGGAGTATTCTGAGCCATCACGCCCACCAGTCTGTGGGGGACGTAGGGCTCTTCCAGATAGCTGATCTCCTCCGGGCTCAGCTCCAGATCCACAGCCTTCACCGCCCCGTCGATGTGATGGAGCTTGGTGGCGCCCACCACGGGAGCTGTCACTTTTGTGAGAAGCCAGGCCAGAGAAATCTCCGTCATAGTCACGTCCCGCTTCTCTGCCAGCTCTGCCACCCGGTTGATGATCACCTGGTCCTGGTCCGCCGTAGCGTCATATTTGAATTTCGCGTAGGTGTCCTCCTCCAGCCGTTTGGAGGTTTCTCCCGGATGTTTGGAGAGACGGCCTCCCGCCAGGGCGCTGTAGGGCGTCATGGCAATGTTGTCCTCCGCGCACAGCTTCGCCATCTCCCGCTCTTCCTCCCGGAAAATCAGGTTGTAGTGTCCCTGAATGGAAACAAATTTTGCGAAGCCTTCCCGCTCAGCCAGGGCGTTGGCCTTTGCCAGCTGGTAGGCAAAGCAGTTGGAAATGCCGATGTAACGGACTTTTCCCGCCTTTACCATGCGGTTCAGCCCGTCCATAATGTCATAGAGAGGGGTCTCATAGTCCCACATATGGTAGATGTAAAGATCCACATAATCCATGCCCAGGTTTTTCAGGCTGGTATTGACCATCTGCTCAATATGCTGCTGGCCTGAAATGCCGGCAGTGATCTCCTCCTGGATTCTGGGAAGAAACTTTGTGGCCACCACCACATCCTCTCTCCTGGCATAATCCCGGATGGCCCGGCCCACATACTGCTCGCTGGTGCCGCTCTGATAGCCGATGGCCGTATCAAAGAAGTTTACTCCCAGATCCAGACCGCGTTTTATGATCTCCCGGGAATGCTCCTCGTCCAGCGTCCAGCTGTGCTGTCCGTTCTTCGCGTCACCGAATCCCATACATCCCATACAGATCCGGGATACCTTTAAATCAGAATTTCCAAGGGTTGTATACTTCATGTTTTTAAACCTCCTCTTTCTCTTTCCACTCCAGAATTCCGGCTACGCCGGTTCTGGAAAACCACAAAGATCACCCCATAGGGGCGGGGAGACCTGAAATTTTCCAGCAGCCTGGGACGGCATCCCGACCGGATCTCCCGCCGGACCTGCTCCAGCAGCTCCGGAAATGCCATGGGATAGGGCTGCCACGGATAAATCTCGCTCCAGTCCCCGCCGGTAACCGCCTGAATCTCCCGGGCGATCCGCTGGGTATTTCCTGAATAGGAATAGGAGACAATCAGCGGGCGGGTCGATTTCATTTCTTCTTTTTTCATTCTGAACTCTCTCCCTGGCCAAATTTTATCTCCACCGGTTTCTCAGGCCGCAGGCCTGCTGGAAAACCGGAGAATGGCAGATCGTGGAGCCATTCTTATTGGGACTGTCCTCCAGTACAGCGATTCTCATTGTTTTCGCCTCCTCTGGATTTCTGATATCATTATAAGTCAGCCTGGATTCAATGTCTAATGCCTATATTTTATCTTTCTCAATGCTTTTTTTGTATGACTTGTGCACAAAAAAGAACCGTCCCACAGAATCCGGACTTCTCCATGTCCTGGACTCCTGTTGGGACGGTTCCCTCTCTTCACGGATTTACATGCAGCTGTAAAATCGTTTTCCTTTACTTATTGCTTATTCATTTCTTATCATGACAGCCTTCAGATAATCCGGCTGGGTCATTTTTTTAATATGCGGCAAAAAATCACTTAAATCATGGAACTTATGAGTAATCAGTTCGTGGAACGGATACCTGTCATACTGCTGCAGGAATTTGAACGCCCTGTCATAAGTCGCCGGAGAATGGGCATTGACTGAGGTGATGTGCACATTTCTGGAAAATCTGCACGACGGTCTTCTCTTTTTCGTCGACGTTGTAGCCAATCAGAATGGAATTCTGGAAAGTGATCTGGTTCTGCAAAAGCAGGAAGTTCCGGAAGCCTTTGAAAAGGCCCGTCTCTTCACTCTCCGTCTCATTGATCTGATCACCAGCGCCGTTCAGCGGGCGGTCAACCGACATGAGCTGGCGGATTCCACGGATCCAAGAACGATTACCGATTCTTATTTCTTTACCTATTATGGGGTAGAAAGCGCCATCCGTACTTCTCTCAATATCTGGAACGACCGGAACTATGAGGAATATATCCGCAATTATATTGAAATGCTGAGAAAAGAATATGCCCCGTAAGGCATCCTTCCTTCTGCCCTGAAGCCGGCAAACATAAATTGTTGTGGATGATTGGTGAGATCGGCGAAGTTGTAGATATTATTAAGAAAAATGGAGACATTAAGTCACTTGAAGACGGGGACTTACTATGGAATCAGTGATGAGGAACTTAAAGAAGCATACATAAGCAAATTTGAAAAAAACATGAATCGCTGGTAACCCTTGTTTATTAGGGGAACCGCTCAGACAGGGCATGGCCGCCTGCCGGTAGGTCATGCCCTGTTCAGCTGTATATGCGTCTCCTCCCCTCTTCTGATTGTCCATTACTGTTCGAGGTCCGCGCAGAGGCCGCTGATGCCGTACTCCCCCTTCTCCCGCTCACTCTTCCATGCTGGCACGCAGCAGATTGATTTCCTGAATAAACAGGGAGGTAGCCGGTGAAAACAGGTGGTTTTTCTTCCAGACCAGTACGCTCCGGGTGGCGTGCTCCGGTCTGATGGGGATAAACCGCAGGTGAGGGCTGCTGTGAATGGCCAGGGCCCCGTCCAGACAGAACGCGCATCCCAGCCCCTCTTCCACCAGAAGTACCGCGTTGGAGAGAAGGGTATAGCTGAGGAGAATGTTAAGATCCTTCTCCTCGCACTTCAGCCAGTTGAGAATCTCCGCCCGAACCCTCTCCCGCAAGGGAAAGATCAGGGGATATTTGGTGATTTCATCCAGAGTGATAAATTCCTGTTCAGCCAGGGGATGATCCTCCCGCATGAGAACTCCCCATGTTTCTTTCTGGGACAGACGGATGTAGTCGTATTTATCCGTATCCACAGGTTCCAGCAGCAGTCCCACATCGATCAGCCCCTTGTCCATCCGGTCTTTGATATAATCCGCCATTTCGTTGTACAGGTGATATTGGATCCGGGGATATTTTTCAGAAAATTTCGTGATAAACCGGGCCAGCAGACGGCTCCCCACAGACTCCGTGGCGCCGATGGAAACGATTCCGCTCACTTCCCCGTTCCTCTCCACAAAGGACTGCTCCAGCCGGTCGGCCAGCTCCACAATCTCTTCTGCCCGCTGACGGAAAAAGATGCCGTCGTCTGTCAGGGTCAGGCCGTTCTTTCCCCGCTTCATTAAAGTCGTTCCCAGTTCTCTTTCCAGATCCATAATCTGGCGGCTCAAGGTGGGCTGGGTGATATGCAGAATATCTGCCGCCCTGGTAATATTTTCTTCCTGCGCCGCCGCCAGAAAATAGCGAAGTGTGCGAAGTTCCACGTTCATCCTTCTCCTTGTTTTTTCTCCATCATACCATGACACGGCACTGTGCGCAAGTTTCAGAAAGCCGGCCGCCGGACCTGTACCGCAAAAAGGCACAGGAAATTCTCCTGTGCCTGAAAATCATGAATATTCCGGGGCTGTACCCCTATTTTTACACGTTGATCTCCGCTTTCATTCCCAGCACGTCCCGGTTGGCGTCCAGAATGGGGTTCACCACCTCGGCGAGGAATTCGTCCACCTGTCTGGGAGCCCGTCCCACATAGCGGGAGGGATCCATGGACTTCTTCAGATCTTCCAGGGAAAGGCCGAAGGCCGGGTCTGCGGCGATCAGCTCCAGGAGGTTGTTCTCCTGGCCTTTCTCCTTCACATTTCTTCCCGCCTCCATGGACAGGGTGCGGATCTTCTCATGAAGTTCCTGGCGGTCTCCGCCGGCCTTCACCGCATCCATCATAATGTTCTCCGTGGCCATAAAGGGCAGCTCCGCCATCAGGTGCTTTTCGATCACCTTCGGATACACCACCAGTCCGTCCACCACGTTTAAATAGAGATCCAGGATGCCGTCCACTGCCAGAAATCCCTCCGGGATGCTCAGACGCTTGTTGGCGGAGTCATCCAGGGTCCGCTCAAACCACTGGGTGGAGGCCACCAGCATGGGGTTGATCACGTCGGACATCACGTAGTTGGAGAGGGAGGCAATCCGCTCGCTTCTCATGGGATTCCTCTTGTAGGCCATGGCGGAAGAGCCGATCTGGTTCTTCTCAAAGGGCTCCTCCACTTCTTTCAAGTGCTGGAGGAGACGGATGTCGTTGGTAAACTTGTGGGCGCTCTGGGCGATGCCTGCCAGCACGTTTAACACCCGGGTATCCACTTTCCGGGAATAGGTCTGGCCGGATACGGGATAGCACTGGGAAAATCCCATCTTTTCCGCGATCATGGCGTCCGCCTTCCGGCATTTCTCGTGATCCCCGTCAAACAGCTCCAGAAAGCTGGCCTGGGTGCCGGTAGTTCCCTTGGAACCCAGCAGCTTTAAAGAGCCCAGCACATAGTCCAGATCCTCCAGATCCAGGCAGAGATCGTGAAGCCACAGGGTGGCCCGCTTGCCCACAGTGGTGGGCTGAGCCGGCTGGAAATGGGTGAAAGCCAGGGTGGGCTGATTCTTCCACTCATCCGCAAACTTCGCCAGCTCCGCCATGACATTGATCAGCTTTTTCCGCACCAGACGGAGGGCCTCTCTCATAATGATGATGTCTGTGTTGTCTCCCACGTAGCAGGAGGTGGCGCCCAGATGGATGATGCCCTTTGCCTTCGGGCACTGCTGGCCGTAGGCGTAGACGTGGCTCATCACGTCATGGCGCACCACCCGCTCCCGCTCCTTCGCCACGTCGTAGTTAATGTCCTCCGCGTGGGCTTTCAGCTCCTCGATCTGTTCCTCCGTGATGGGAAGTCCCAGCTCCTTTTCTGTCTCCGCCAGGGCGATCCACAGCTTCCGCCAGGTCTTAAACTTCATATCCGGAGAAAAAATATACTGCATTTCCTTGCTTGCGTACCGCTCTGAAAGCGGGCTTACATATCTGTCGTTCATAATATCCTCATTTTCCTGTCAGTGAATTCCAAGACGGCGGAACACTTCCTGATAAGCGTCCTCCACATTTCCCAGGTCTCTGCGGAAGCGGTCCTTGTCCAGCTTCTCATGGGTTTCCTTATCCCACAGGCGGCAGGTATCGGGGGACACCTCGTCCGCCAGGATAATCTGTCCATGGTACCGGCCGAACTCGATCTTGAAGTCGATGAGCTCGATGCCAAGGCTGTCAAAGTACTCTCTCATCACGTCGTTGACGATAAACGCGTACTTCTCAATGGTATTGATCTCCTCCTCCGTGGCCAGATCCAGAGCCAGAGCATAGTACTTGTTAATGAAGGGATCGCCCAGATCGTCGTTCTTGTAGCTGAACTCCAGAGTGGGCTGTTTAAATTTGATTCCCTCTTCCATGCCCATCTTCTTGGCAAAGCTTCCTGCGGAGAAATTGCGGATGATCACCTCAAGGGGAACGATCTCCACCTTCTTTACCGCCGTCTCCCGGTCGCTCAGCTCCTCAATATAATGGGTGGGAACTCCTTTCGTCTCCAAAATCTTGAAAATATGGTTGGTCATGCGGTTGTTGATGGCGCCTTTCCCAACGATGGTCCCCTTCTTCAGTCCGTTAAACGCCGTCGCATCGTCCTTGTAATCCACGATTAAAACGTCCGGATCCTCCGTCGCGAAAACCTTTTTTGCTTTTCCCTCGTACAGTAATTCCTTTTTCTCCATGGGTACCACCTGTCCTTTTCCTTTTCTAAGATTTATAAGTTGCAAATATAAAAAGCATATGTTTCAGTAGAAATTATAATGCTGTGTGCTTTTGAATGCAAGTTTTTCAGTCATTAAATCTGCTAATGAATCTCTATGATGTTCACTTCACAACCTGCTCTTCTCTCCGGAAAAAATAAATTTTTCCCTCTCTCAGATCCACGCCGAAGCCCAGCCACCTGGCCGGCCAGCCCGGCTTTCCGTCCTCTTCCCGGCCGCCGGCTGCTTCAGCCGGAAGCTTTTCCACGCCGGAGGCCTCCCACCGGGCTGCGAGGCCGTCGCCCCGTTCCCTGCCCAGCCACAGAAGTTCCCCTAGCAGCAGAGCCAGAAAGAGGCGGCGGACAGGAACAGTCCGCCGCCTCTTTTTCCGCCCCGGAATCCTTCTCCAGGGCTTCTTCTGTCTTGTTTTATACATCTGCGCCCCCTTCTTCTCCAAGGACGCAATCCCCTGTATGTTTCAGGCTGTCACTCAGGCCTTCATCAGCTCAAGTACCAGAAGAGCCGTCTTATTTAACTGCTCCACCGGGATATTCTCCTGGCCTGTATGGGCCTTCTCCATGCCGATTCCGATTCCAACAGACTGAATTCCGTGCTCATTGTGGATATTGCTGTCGCAGCCGCCGCCGGAGCGCACATAGTGAATGTCGCAGCCCAGAGCCTTATATCCCTTCTCCAGAAGCTGGCACACCTTATCCTCGGGAGTTACCTTGTAGGGATTGTAGGAACGGGAGGTGGTGTACTTTAACTCTGCCCCGTGACGGTCGCAGGCGTCCTGCATGGCCTGAACCATGTCATGCTCCTGCTTCTCCAGCTTCGCCAGATCCGTGCTCCTGGCCTCCGCCACCACCTTGGCGTAGTTGCTCACAATGTTGGTGGGGCCTTCTGCCTTGAAGGTTCCGATATTGGCAGTGGTCTCCTCGTCGATCCGCAGCAGCTTCATGTTTGCCACGCCCTCCGCGGCCGCCATGATGGCGCTCACGCCCGCCTCCGGCTCCAGTCCGGCATGGGCAGTCTTTCCGAAGACCTCAAACTCAAAGTTCACCTGGCCGGGGCAGGTGTAGCAGGTGGTGCCGATCTCTCCCGCCATGTCAAATACCACGGCCATCTTTCCCTTTAACTTGGAATAGTCCGCGTTCTTTGCCCCGTGAAGGCCGCACTCCTCGCCGATGGAGAAGAAAATTTCCACCGGACGGGTCTTGATGTTCTGCTCCTTCACCGTGCGCACTGCCTCCACGATGGCGCTCACTCCGGCCTTGTCGTCCGCAGCCAGGATCATGGTGTCCGTCTCGCTGTAGATCCGCCCGTCCTTTACGTAGGGCTTGATGGCGTAGCCGGGAACCACCGTGTCCAGATGGGCACTGAGGATAATGGGATCCAGAGACGGATCTCCGTCCAGATATCCGTATACGTTAAATCCGTTGGAGCCAAACTTCTCGCCGATCTCATCCACATCCACCCGCAGGCCCAGATCCTCCAGATCCTTCTTCACCCGCTCGCACATCTCTCTCTCATTTCTCGTCTCGCTGTTGATCTGCACATATTCAAAAAATGTGTCCAGCAGTCTCTTCTCATTCATGACTTTTGTTTCTCCTTTTCTGCCTCTATTTTCAGTGTTAATACTGAACCAGATTCTCTTTAGTTCCACTCTCTGTAGCCATCTGTGGACGGCAGAGAAATGGACACTTCCTCACCGGAACTGTTGATCCGGTTGTCAATGTAGGTGATCAGCTCATAGGGCTGATCGCCCTCCGTTCCGCTGAAGCGGACCTCCATCTTCTCCCGGCTCACATACCCGTCAGGACTTACATAAAACTGCAGAGCAAATACGGAGTACTGCTCTTCCTCCTCCGCGGACAATTCCGCCAGAAGCCCGGCGTCCGCCACATAGGTGTACACCGCGTACTCTCCCTCCTCCGTCACCGCCGGCGCAGAAAAATCCGCCGCCAGAACGTCACACAGTCCGCCGCCCATTCTAGTGAGGAAAAAGCCGTTCATGGCGCTCAGAGCCGCGTCCGGATCCATCTGGTTTTTCATGGGAAACCCATAGTCCTCCCCGTAGTAGCAGCCTCCCGTATAGAAGGAGACCGTCTCCTCCTCCGCCCCCAGGGCGGAAACCACATCCCGGCGCAGGGCCGTCATATCCGCTGTCCCGGCCTGGGACGCCTGAAAACGGGTCTGCTGACCCACGGTCATGGTGAGTCCCCGGATGGAATAGCGGGCGGAGACATCTCCGCTCCAGTCAAAGGAGGTCAGCCCGGCCGTGCGGTCCATGGCAGCTCTCAGCCCGGCCTCCTGTTCCTCCCCGGACGCCTGCCCTTCCTCCCGGGCATAGGCGGCAGCGGGAACCGAAAAAGCCAGACAGACCGCCAGAGCGCCGGCTCTCAGCCACTGTTTTCTCATTCAAATCCTCCTCTCTGGATCAAACCTGCAGTATGTAACCAGTGTATCTCTTTTCTCTCTCTTTTGCAAGCAGAAAAAGAGCCCGGAACAGATCCGGACTCCTCTCCTTTGCTGACGGGCAGAAACTTCGCCTCATGCTGTTTTACCCGCTACCGGCTCTCGGAAGAGCCGCTTTCTTTATTTCCTGTCATTCCGTCCACGGCGCCCTCCACGCCGTCCTCCACATCGTCCATCATCCCGTCGATGACGCCGGTGCTCTCCTTCGGGTTATTGTCCCCGGAGCGGGAGGTTTCCGTGCCGCCGGCTGTGGTCTGGGCCGTGGACTCTGAGGAGGTGGCGTTATTGTCCGAACTGCCGCAGGCTGTCATCATGGCGATGACCAGAGCCAGCAGAAATGACAGGGTATAAACTTTTAATTTTTTCATAATACATGCTCCTTTCACACCTGTTTTCGTTAGTATGTGCAGGAGCATGTGAGAATATTCCGCGGGGCATTTTCAGGCTCCCGAGGAAAATATTTCCAGATGAAATTATTATCCGATCACGTCTGCCATGGTGTACAGGCCGGCTGCTTTTCCCTTCAGGAATTTGGCTGCTGAGAGAGCCCCTTTTGCGAAAATCGCCTTGGAATACGCTGTGTGGGAGAAGGTGATCACCTCGTCCTGGCCGGCAAAGATCACGTCGTGCTCGCCCACGATGGATCCGCCCCGCACGGACTGAATGCCGATCTCCTTTTTGTCCCTCTTCTCCCGTCTGGAGGAGCGGTCATACACGTAATGGTACTGCTGGTCCATGGCTTCGTTGATGGAATCCGCCAGGGCCAGGGCGGTGCCGCTGGGGGCGTCCACCTTCTGGTTGTGGTGTTTTTCCAGAATCTCTATGTCAAAGTCTGCCGCTGCCAGCACCTTCGCCGCCTCCTTCACCATCTTCAGAAGAAGGTTGACGCCCAGAGACATGTTGGCGGAGCGGAGCACCGCCGTCTTCTCTGCGGTCTCGGACACTTTTTGGATCTGCTCCTGGGAAAGTCCGGTGGTGCAAAGAACCACGGGCATCCCCGTCTGTCCGCAGTAGTCCAGCAGATGGTCCACCGCCTTCGCGGAGGCGAAATCGACGATCACGTCCGCCTGGACCGTACATTCCTCCAGGGAAGAGAACACGGGATACCCGTTTTTCTGTTCCGGATTCAGATCAATTCCCGCCGCAATCTCCAGCTCCTCATCTTTCTCTGCCAATGAGGAGATTACCTGTCCCATGGCTCCGTTGCAGCCGTGCATAATAATTTTTACCATATGAAATCCTCCTGTCATGCCAGAAGGCCGTAAGCCTTCAGCTCTCTCTTCAGTCTCTCCTGGTGCTCCGGTTCCATCTCCGTGAGAGGAAGACGGAGAGGTCCCACCTCTTTCCCCATCAGATTCAGGGCAGCTTTCACGGGAATGGGGTTCACCTCACAGAACAGGGCGGAAATCAGCGGAATCGCCTCCAGCTGCATGGCCGCGCTCTTCTTCACATCCCCTTCAAAATAAGCCTGGCACATCTCATGGGTCTGCCCGGGAGCCACATTGGCCAGCACGGAGATCACACCCTTTCCTCCTAAGGACAGGATGGGCACGATCTGATCGTCATTTCCGGAATACAGATCTACGCAGCCGTCCGCCATGGACATGATGGTGGCGATCTGGGAAATGCTGCCGCTGGCTTCCTTTACTCCCACAATGTTCTTCACGTTTCTGCACAGGTGGACGATGGTAGCCGGTTCAATGTTCACTCCCGTGCGGCTCTGGATATTGTACAGCAGAATGGGAAGATCCACCGCATCGGCCACCGCAGTGAAATGGGCGATCAGTCCCTTCTGGGTTGCCTTGTTGTAGTAGGGGGAGACTAACAGCAGACCGTCCGCCCCCGATTTCTTCGCCTCCAGAGAGAGCTCCACCGCCGTCTGAGTACAGTTGGATCCCGTTCCGGCGATCACCGGCACCCGTCCCTTCACTCTCTCGCAGACAAAGCGAATGACGGAATTGTGCTCCTCGTGATCCAGAGTGGCGGACTCCGCCGTCGTGCCGCAGGCGATAATGGCGTCAATGCCGCCGGCAATCTGCTCTTCCACCAGCTCCTCCAGTTTTTCATAATTGACCGATCCGTCCTCATGGAACGGGGTGATCAGCGCTACTCCCGCACCCTCAAAAATTGCCATATGTTTTTCCTCCTTTGAAAGAACTGATTGTATGTGGTCTCACAGGAGAAGCAGATTCCTGTGAAACAAAAAGGCTATCCTTCCGGACAGCCCTCTTGAAATTGCCATTGCACAATCCTTTCAGTAGCTCTCCATCCGGTCCGGATGACAGTCACACGGTTCTTAGCCGTATGCCCAGGATTCCGTCTGCAGGAGGCGGTTTCCTTCGGCGCTCCTTCCTTTCTTCCTCCGTCTCACGCCCCTGCGGCATCTGTCGGAATACTTTTAAGTCGCGCAACCTCTACCTTTTCTCTGTGCCTATCGTATCACTATTGTCTGAAAATGTCAACCGGATCCCCGGAACCGCTGACTGCAAAACCCGCCCAGGGCTGCCGGTTGGGGACCCGTCTCCTCTCTACCGGGAAATGCACTCGTTTTCCAGGTGGGAGATACAGTCCACAAAGGCCTTCAGCCCGTCGGGACAGCTCTTTCCCGTCAGGATCAGCTCCATATCGTCTTCCTTTTCCCCGATCAGGGACTGAAGCTCCTCCAGAGTCAGAATCCCATATTCCAGCAGATCCAGGATCTCGTCCAGAATCAGCAGATCGCACTCACCGGTGCGGATGACCTTGTTCGCGAAATTCAGGCCGTTGCGGATATTCATCAGCTCTTCCCGCTTCTCACCGGGGGAGAGATCCTTAAATCCAACCGCCTGCTTCTCAAAGCGAAACACTTTCATTTCCGGTTCCAGCCGCTTTAATATATCAGAATCAGTTTTGACCGTACTGCCCTTCATAAACTGGATGACGATCACGGTCTTTCCCTGATTCAGCATCTGTATCGCCCGCCCCAGGGCTGCGCCGGTCTTCCCCTTGCCGGTGCCGTAGATTACCTGAACAGTCCCTTTATCCATGTTTTCACCTCATAAGCGTCGTTCAATTTCAGCTAATCGTACCACATTTTTCCATATTTTGCAAGATTTGCGTGAGATTTCTCCCACTCAGCTCTCACTCTGTGCCTTCCCCCGGCCCCCTCACTGCTGGTCCACGCACTCCAGCTTGCTGACGGAGACCTCGTAGGCCACCCGCTTCTCACATTCTGTCTCGCTCAGCCTCTTGGTGTACTCCCGGCTCTGAACCCGTCCCCAGACCCGGACCCTGACGCCTACCTGAAACCCGGAGGCGTATCGGGCATTTCTGCCCCAGGAGATGCAGGGTATGTAATCCGACTTTCCGTAAGGACGGTTCACCGCCAGCAGAAGATCGGCGATCTCCCTTCCCAGAGGAGTTTTCCGGTATACCGGTTCCTTGCAGATATAGCCGTCCAGATAGATCTGGTTCGTCTTGGTGTAGTCTGTAAATTCCTCCAGAAAATTGATCTCCCGCACGAACACCGACAACACCAGACGGTTTTTCGTCCCCTCGTGGCGGTTATAGGAACGGAACTGACCGATGGCCTCCACCGTACAGCCCTCGTAATTTTTGTCCACATCCAGCAGACGTTCGGAAATCATCAGGGGAATCACATCCACCTGCTCGCTCAGCCGGTTCACCGCCACGCTCACCATGTAAAAGCCCTCGCCGAATACCTCGTGACTGAAGGTGAAACCGGACACGATCTCCCCGATTACGCTGACCTTGTTATTTTCCATCATTTTTTCCGACATAGTATCTCTCCTCTTTCTTGACCTTATTATTTGCCCGTAAGCTAATATTATGTCTATGAGAGAGAAACTTTTCTTATTCCGGAAAACGGTCGGAAAATTCTGACACAGTTCCCCTGTTTTAAGCCCTGTTTCTACAGGAAATATTCATTTTTTCTGGGCTGCGACAGTTTCCTGGAAAATTCTTCCGCAAACTCCTGGTAGGCCGGCACGTCCATGTTTTTAGCCCCCGTCGGACAGATCCGGATGCAGCGAAAGCAGGAGATGCAGGCTTCCGGGTCGATGGTGCGGCAGTCCTCCCCGATGGCCCCCTCCGGGCACTCCCGGACGCACAGGCCGCAGCCGGTACAGGCTTCGGAGGTAAGGGGGCGGAAGTTTCCTCCCTTTCCGCCCTCGTCCCCCTTCACGTAGGGACGATTGCCGGGCACAGTCTCCAGAAACACGCCGTCCTCCAGGTTCTGGGCAGCCCGGAGGGCAAAGTCCCGGTCCTCCGCGAGATCTGTCTCATCCGGACGGCCCACCTGAATATGGCCGTAGGTGTGCTGTCCCACCAGGGCCGCAGCCGCCAGAGGCCGGAAGCCCTGCTCCCGCACCAGGTCAAACAGCTCAATTAGGGCGTCGTCGTAATGACGGTTTCCGTAGGTGACGGTGATCACGCAGGGAGTCCCCTTCCCCACAAACCGGCGGAACCGCTCTCTGCAGCCCCGGTAGAGCCGTCCCCCGTAGACGGGGGCTCCGAACACCACCAGATCGTCGGAGTCAAATTCCGTCTTTTCCGGGCAGACGTCCTTCTTTGTCACATCTATGGACAGGATTTCCCCGTCCCCTGCCATCTTTGCGGCGATGGCTTCCGCTCCCTTTTTGGAAGTATAGGTCGGTGAAAAATAAATTGCCGCTGTCATTTTTTAACCCCTCTTTCTCTGCCGCCCCTGACGGGGCGGCGGTCTGTCATCCTTTTTTAGCTTACCAGATCAAACAGGGACAGCTGGTTGCTCTCCGGAAGATCCCCCAGCAGCCCCAGATCCGCCATCAGATCGCAGATGGTCTTGCTGACTTTGGTACGGCTGCGGAAGTCCTCCTTTGACAGGAACGGCCCGTCCATGACCGCGTCCACAATGGCCTCCGCCGCCTTCTCTCCCAGACCGTCAATGCTGGAGAGGGACGGCATCAGCTTCCCGTCGATGATCTGGAAATGTCTGGCTTTTGCCTGGTAAATGTCAATGGGCATAAACTCATATCCTCTGGCGTACATCTCCTGGACGATACGCATATCCCGGAGGGTGGCCTGTTCCTTCTGGGTCAGGGTGTCCGACCGCTTTTTGTAGTCCTCCAGATGATACTCCAGCCGCTCTCTTCCCTGGCACATCAGCTCATAGGAAAAGCCGCTGGCCCGGATGGAGAAGAAGGCTGCGTAGTAGGCCAGAGGATAGAATACCTTGCAGTAGGCGATCCGCCAGGCCATCATCACGTAGGCCGCCGCATGGGCTTTGGGGAACATGTACTTGATCTTCTTGCAGGAGCCGATATACCAGTCCGGCACCCCGTGGGCCTTCATCTCCTCCTCCCACTCCGGCTTCAGTCCTTTTCCCTTCCGGACGCTCTCCATGATGGTGAAGGACAGCTCCTGATCCAGTCCCATCTGGATCAGATAAATCATAATGTCGTCACGGGTACAGATGGCGGTCTGAATGGTGGCCTTTCCCTCCAGGATCAGGGTCTGGGCGTTTCCCAGCCACACATCCGTTCCATGGGCCAGACCGGCGATGCGCACCAGGTCGGAGAAGTACTTCGGCTTGGTGTCGATGAGCATCTGCATGGCGAAATCCGTGCCGAACTCCGGCACACCCAGAGCCCCCAGTTTGCAGCCGCCGATGTCCTCCGGCTGGATTCCCAGGGCGCTGGTGTCCTGGAACAGGCTCATCACCTCCGGGGAATCCAGGGGGATGTCCTTGACCGGATCCAGACCGGTTAAGTCCTGAAGCATCCGGATCATGGTGGGATCATCGTGTCCCAGAATGTCCAGCTTCAGCAGGTTGTGGTCGATGGAGTGGTAGTCAAAATGGGTGGTGATGGTGGAGGTGGTCATGTCGTTGGCCGGATGCTGCACCGGGGTGAAGGAGTAGATCTCCTCCCCCAGAGGCAGCACGATGATGCCTCCCGGGTGCTGTCCCGTGGTCCGGCGCACCCCCACGCAGCCCTGGACGATCCGGTTGATCTCGCAGTTTCTCTTCCGGACCCCGTGCTCCTCAAAATAGTTTTTTACATAGCCGTAAGCCGTCTTGTCCGCCAGAGTGCCGATGGTGCCGGCCCGGAAGGTCTGTCCCTTCCCGAAGATCACCTCCGTGTAGTCGTGGGCCTTGCTCTGGTATTCGCCGGAGAAATTCAGGTCGATATCCGGCTCCTTGTTTCCCTTAAATCCCAGGAACGTCTCAAAGGGAATGTCAAACCCTTCCTTCTTTAAGGGTCTGCCGCACACGGGACAGAGTTTGTCCGGCATGTCGCAGCCGGCCATTCCCCCGAATTTCTTTACCTCCTCCGAGTCGAAATCGTAGTAATGGCAGTTGGGACAGATGTAATGGGGGCTTAAGGGATTCACCTCCGTGATTCCCGCCATGGTGGCCACAAAAGAGGATCCCACCGATCCTCTGGAACCCACCAGATAGCCGTCCTCGTTGGACTTCCACACCAGCTTCTGGGCGATGATGTACATCACCGCGAACCCGTTGCTGATAATGGAATTCAACTCCCGCTCCAGCCTGGCCACCACGATCTCCGGAAGCTCCTCCCCGTAGATCTCGTGGGCCCGGTCATAGCAGATCTTGCGCAGGGTCTTGTCCGAATCCGGGATCACCGGCGGACATTTGTCCGGGCGGACCGGAGAGATCTTCTGGCACCGGGCGGCGATCTTTCTGGTGTTGGTCACCACCACCTCATAGGCCTTGTTGGGCCCCAGGTACTCAAATTCCTTTAACATCTCCTCCGTGGTCCGCAGGTACAGGGGCGCCTGCTCGTCGCTGTCCTTAAAGCCCTGTCCCGCCATGATGATCCGGCGGTAGATTTCGTCCTCCGGATCCAGGAAATGGACGTCGCAGGTGGCGCACACCGGCTTGCCGAATTTCTCTCCCAGCTCCACGATCTTTTTGTTGATGGCGATCAGGTCATCCCAGGTCTTGACCGTGCTCTTCTCGTCCTTCAGCATAAAGGCATTGTTGCCCAGGGGCTGGATCTCCAGGTAATCGTAGAAATTCACCAGACGGGCGATGGCCGCGTCGGAGGCTCCCCGCAGCAGCGCCTGATAGAGCTCCCCGGCCTCGCAGGCGGAGCCGATGATCAGCCCTTTCCGGTACTTCTGCAGCAGGCTCTTGGGAATCCTGGGCCTTCTGGCAAAATAATCCAGATGGGAGAAAGACACCAGGCGGTACAGGTTCACCCGCCCCTCGTCGCTGTCTGCCAGGATGATCACGTGATAAGTAGGCATCTTTCTGATCATCTCCGCCGACATCTGGCTCATGGCGTTTAACTGATCCACGTCCTCCACTCCCCGGTCCTTCAGCATGGCCACAAAGGCGGCGAAGATCTCCGCCGTGGCCCCGGCGTCGTCCACGGCCCGGTGGTGGTTTTCCAGAGAGACATTCAGGGCTTTTGCCACCGTGTCCAGCTTATACCGGTTCAAGTTGGGAAGCAGGTGCTGGGCCAGGGTCACCGTGTCCAGCACCGTGGGGTCGAAGGGAAGGCCCAGTCTGGCGGCGCTGTGAGCCACAAAGCTCACATCAAAGGCCGCGTTGTGACCCACCAGGGCCGCGTCCCCGCAGAATTCCAGAAACCGGGGCAGGGCCTCCTCGATCTTCGGCGCGCCGATGACCATGGCGTCATTGATGCTGGTCAGCTTCTCGATCTCAAAGGGGATGGGCACCTCCGGATTGACGAAGGTGCTGAATTTATCCACAATCTCCCCGCCGCTCACCCGGACGGCACCGATTTCAATGATCCTGTTTTTCTCCGGGCTTAAGCCGGTGGTCTCCAGGTCAAAGACCACAAAATCCCCGTCCAGGGACTGGCCTCTGGGATGGTCCACCAGCTGCTTTAGATCGTCCACCAGATACCCTTCCACCCCGTAGATCACCTTGAACTCGTCTCCCTTGTCCAGGGCGTGATTGGCGTCGGGAAAGGCCTGAACGCAGCCGTGGTCGGTGACGGCGATGGCGTCCATTCCCCACTTTTTCGCCCGCTTGATGATATCCTTCACCTCAGACACCCCGTCCATGTCGCTCATCTTCGTGTGGCAGTGGAGCTCCACCCGCTTCTCCAGGCTGTTGTCCATTCGCTTTCCCGTGAAATCCTCGCTCTTTTTGATTCCCACCACGGAGCTTAAGGTCAGCTCTCCGTCGAACTTGTCCACGGTGATCACGCCCTTGACCCGGACGAAAGTGCCTTCCTTCACCGCCGCCTTCAGATCCTCCAGAGCATCCCCCTCGGCAAAGATCTTCACCGTCATGGTGTCGGTGAAATCCGTCACGTCAAACATGAACATGGTCTTGCCGCTGCGCAGCTCCCGGCTGTCCTTGTGGATGATTTTTCCCCGGAGAATGGTCTCTCCGATGGCTCCGTCGATCTTGTCGATCTCCGTGGCATCCCCCTCAAAATCCCGGCCGTAGAGCACGTCCGGGTTGTCCGAACGGCGATAGGACCGGCGGAAATCGCCTTTTCCCTGGTCGGACCTCTTAAAGCCGTTTTTCTGATGGCCGCCGTTTCTGCCGCCGAAACCGGATTTCCCGGCTGCCGCCTCTTTTTTCTTCGGAGCGGCGGCCTGCCGGGTAGAACCGGAAGCGGAAGCAGCCGCAGGGGCAGGGACCGCCTCCCAGGGGGCGGCGTCCTCCTCCGGCAGCACATAGCTGTCCTGCGCCATGGCCATGGCCCGGTCCCAGAAGCCATCCTGATCTTCCCCGCCGGCTGCCATCCGGCTGCCCACGGCGGACCGCATGGTGATCTCCTCCACCTCTCTGGACAGCTGAAGTTCCTTCTGTTTCCTCATCCGGTTTTCCTTCGGCGGAATATATTCAAACTGGATCTCCACCGGGATTCCGCACCGTTCGTGAAAGATTTTTTCCAGCACCCGTTTTAATTCCCCGGCCTTTTCCCGGTTCACCATGGTGTCCTCCACCGTCATGTGGAGCAGATCCGGCTCCGGAAACGTGCACTCCGCCTTCCGGAAGATGCTGTACTCGATGATGCTGTAATTTTTCAGCTCCAGCAGCAGGCTGTCCCGGTACACGTTCAGCAGGGTCTCCGGCGTGTACTGGCTGGAGAGGCGGTATTTTTCCATAATCTTTACCGTCAGCTGCTTGCCGGGAAACAGCTGATTTTTGATGCCCTTTTCCAGATCGTAGATGCTCCGCTTCCCGATCAGCCGGGGGCTGGCGATATAAATGCGGATGGAGCTGTGATCCCGGTTGGAGGTGACACGTTCCACCTCCACCAGTTTCAAAAGCTCCCCCAGTTCCTCGTCTATATGTAATTCCGGAAAAACTTCCAGAAATGTTTTTGCCATGTCAATTCCTTCTCTCCAAACGCATTGCCTCCAGTTCCTGACGGAGAGTGGACAGAAGTTCTGCCTCCGGCACCTTACGGATCACCTGACCCTTCCGGATCAGCAGTCCCTCGCCGATGCCTCCCGCAATTCCCACATCCGCCTCTCTCGCCTCTCCGGGCCCGTTGACCACGCAGCCCATGACCGCCACCTTCACGCCGTCCAGATCGTCAAATTCCGCCGCCATGGTCTCCACCTCATTGGCCAGACGGATCAGATCGATCCTGGTGCGGCCGCAGGTGGGGCAGGACACCACCTCGATGCCTCCCTTTCTCAGTCCCAGGGTCCGCAGAATCACCTTGGCGGATTTCACCTCTTCCACCGGATCTCCCGTCAGAGACACCCGGATGGTATCGCCGATTCCCTGATAGAGGATGATTCCCAGTCCCACCGCCGACTTGATATTGCCGGAAAAGACAGTCCCCGCCTCCGTAATTCCCACATGGAGGGGATAATCGGTCCGCTGGGCAATCAGCTCATGGGCCTTTACGCACATGAGAACGTCTGAGGACTTGATGCTGATCACCAGATTGTCATATCCCATATCCTCGATCATCTCCACTTTCTGCATGGCGCTCTCCACCAGGCCCTCCGCGGTGACTCCGCCGTATTTGGCCAGCAGCTCCTTCTCCAGGGAACCGCTGTTGACCCCGACGCGGATGGGAATATTCCGCTCCTTCGCCCGGTCCACCACCGCCTGAACCCGCTCGGCGTTTCCGATATTTCCCGGGTTGATGCGGATCTTGTCCGCCCCGTTCTCTATGGAGGCAATGGCCAGCCGATAGTCAAAATGAATATCCGCCACCAGGGGGATGTGAATCCGGGATTTGATCTCCCTTAAAGCCTTTGCCGCCTCCATGGTGGGCACCGCCACACGGACGATCTCGCAGCCTGCCCGTTCCAGGCGCAGGATCTGGTTTACCGTGGACTCCCAGTCCTCCGTTTTTGTATTGCACATGGACTGGATGGCCACAGGATTTCCGCCGCCGATGGCCACCGATCCGATCTGAACCGTTTTTGTCCGCTCTCTCATAAGTTCCTCCGTATCTTTCTCACTCCGGATCCTTCCTCACAGCAGGCTCCGTATATCATTAAACAGCACAAACACCATAAGGGCCATGAGGATCAGCAGGCCGGCCATGTGAACCATGCCCTCCTTCTCCTGGTCGATGCCCTTTCCCCGTATGGCCTCGATGATGAGAAACACCAGCCTTCCCCCGTCCAGAGCCGGGATGGGAAGGAGATTCATAATTCCCAGGCTGGCGCTTAAAATCAGGCTCCAGTAGCAGAGGGTCAGAAGCATGACGGAGATTCCGATCTCCCGGCTCTCCTCCACATTCTCCCCGATCATAGCCACAATCCGCACCGGGCCTGCCACCGCCTCATCCACCTGCACCTGTCTGGTAAACAGCATTTTCAGGCTGTCAAAGGTGGAAGTGACGCAGTATTTCACTTGGTAGGCGCTGTAGTAGGCCAGCTCTCCCAGGCTTTCCGCCTTCACATACCGGCTGGTGAAAGTAACACCCATCAGGTAGCGCCCCTCCGTCTCCGAGTATTTCGGAGTCAGCACGGTCTCCCCCGTCTCCCAGGAACCGTCCTCTGCGGGGCGGTTGTAGCGGATGCGGAGAGTCTCCCCCGGATTTGCCAGCATATATACCTGTACATCCTCATAGGCCGTGATCTTCCGGCTGTTGACTCTGGTAATCACGTCCCCGGGCTGAAGCCCGGCCTCCGCCGCCGGAGATCCCTCCGTCACATCGCTGATCTGGAATTTCTGGTAGCCGATGTTCATCACAATGATCACCGCAAAGAGGAGTGCCAGAATAAAGTTGAAAGCCGGTCCGGCAAACACCACGGAAATCCTGGCCCAGACAGATTTGTTGTTGAAGGCTTTGGGATCCGCGTCCTTCTCATCTTCCCCCAGCATCATGCAGGAGCCGCCGAAGGGCAGGATCTTGAGAGAATATCTGGTCTCTCCCCTCTGCCAGCTGCAGAGTCTCGGCCCCATGCCGATGGAAAATTCCACCACGCCGATGCCGTTCAGTTTTGCCAGCAGAAAGTGCCCAAACTCGTGCACCAGCACGATCAGTCCGAACACCAGAACCGCCGCTATGATATTCAGCAAATTACCACCTGCTTTCGATATAGTCGTAGGTTTCCCGCTCCGTCTCCAGAATCTGCTCCACGGATGGGTCGGAGATCACCTGATGGCGCTCCATGGCGCTCTCGATGATATCCACTATGGTAAGATACCCGATTTTTCGATTTAAAAACATGCTCACCGCCCGCTCGTTGGCAGCGTTGAAGACGGTGGGGAGAGAGCCTCCCGTTTTTCCCGCCCGGTAAGCCAGGGAAAGCGCCGGGAAATTTTCAAAGTCCGGTTTTTCAAAGCGGATCTCCTTCAATTTCCAGAAATCCAGCCGATCCCCCGCCAGCGGCCGTCTCTCCGGATAATACAGGGCGTACTGGATGGGCAGCTTCATATCCGGGGTGCCAAGCTGGGCCATCACCGCCCCGTCCTCAAACTCCACCATGGAGTGGATCACGCTCTGGGGCTGAACCACCACCTGCACCTGATCCATCTCCACGCCGAAAAGCCATCTGGCCTCCATCACCTCCAGGCCCTTGTTCACCATGGTGGAGGAGTCGATGGTGATCTTTCTCCCCATGGACCAGTTGGGATGCTTTAAGGCATCCTCCACCTGAATATTCTTCATCTGCTCCCTGGTCCATCCCCGGAAGGGGCCGCCGGAGGCGGTGAGCAGGATCTTCTGGATCCGGTTTCCGTGCTCTCCGTTCAGGCACTGGAAAATGGCGCTGTGCTCGCTGTCCACCGGCAGCAGCCGGACACCTTGTTCCTTCACCATGGGAATGATCAGGTGGCCTGCCGTCACCAGAGTTTCCTTGTTGGCCAGGGCGATGTCCCTGCCCGCCTGGATGGCGGCGATGGTGGGCAGGATGCCGATCATCCCCACCACGGCGGTGACCACCGTCTGTGCCTTCTCCTCTGTGGCCACGGCAATCAGGCCGTCCATGCCGGCTTCTATCCTCACGTCCAGATCCGCCACGGCAGTCCTCAGTTCCTTCGCCTTTTCCTCCGACCAGACCGCAGCCAGCCGGGGATGAAATTTCCGGATCTGCTGCTCCAGCAGGCGGATATTGCTTCCCGCCGCCAGGGCCGTCACTTCTATATCTTTATTCTGCTCCACCACTTCCAGGGTCTGTGTGCCGATGGAACCGGTGGATCCCAAAATCGCAATTCGCCTCATTGTGGGTTCTCTCCTTCTGTATGAGCCGTCAGGCCGCGGTTAGTGTCCTCCCTGGAGGATGTTCACCGCGATAAAGTTGACGGCAAAAAATATGGCCGGAGCCGTAAAGATCATGCTGTCAAACCGGTCCAGGATTCCTCCGTGTCCCGGGATCAGATGGCCGTAGTCCTTTACATTGTGGTTGCGCTTCACCGCCGAGGCCGCCAGATCTCCGATCTGGGAGATCACCGCGGCGATGGCACAGGCCAGAGCGCAGGAAAACATGGGATTTTCCACCTCCAGCATATGGCCGCCGAATACGGCGCCGTAGATCAGCCCCAGAAGGGCCGCTCCGACCACGCCTCCCACAGCGCCCTCCACGGACTTTTTCGGGCTGAGCACCGGGGCCAGCCTGTGCTTTCCGAAGAGCATTCCCGTGCAGTAGGCGCAGGTGTCGCATCCCCAGGAGCTTAAAAAGATCAGCCATACCAGATAGGCGCCGTCAGGCATGGTCCTGGTCTGGTATAAGTAGGACAGCATGACCGGCACGTAGAGGACGCCGAACACGGCTCCCGTCACCTGGTCTGTCTTGTAGGCGGGGAAGGTGACCACGTAGATGGTCATGAGCAGCATAACCGTCAGGATGATCACAAATTCCACATACTGCTGGCCGCCGAACCAGAGAATGCCGAAATAAGCCGCCGCCGACAGGTAGCCGGCCACTCCCACCGCATTCTTCTCGATTCCCAGCACCCGGTAAAATTCAAAGAGGCCGATGAAGGAGATGGCGCAGTTTACGGCAAACAGCAGCGGGCCGCCGGTGATGACCACCACCAGGGCCGCCGCCACCAGCACGATGCCGCTGATCAGTCTTGTGGTAAACATAGTTACTCCTCCCTTCGGTCTAAGTGGTCTTCACGCCGCCGAATCTTCTGTCTCTCTTATTGTACGCAGCGATGGCTTTTTCTAATTCCTTTTTGTCAAAATCAGGCCACAGGCAGTCGGTGACGTATATCTCCGTGTAGGCCAGCTGCCACAGCAGATAATTGGAAAGCCGGAGCTCTCCGCTGGTGCGGATGAGCAGATCCGGATCCGGGATTCCCGCCGTATCCAGATAGGAGGCAAACACAGGCTCTGTGATCTCCTCCTTCTTCAGCTTCCCTGTCTCCAGATCCTCCGCCATCCTTCTGGCGGCCCGGACGATCTCATCCCGCCCGCCGTAATTGACGGCGATCACAAAGGTCAGACCGGTGTTGTCCTTCGTCTCCCGCTCCAGGCGGTTGATTCCTTCCACAATATCTTTGTCGAACCGGCTTCTCTCGCCGATCATCTTCACCCGCACATTGTTGGCCTTGGCGATCTTCAGCAGCCGCACCATATAATAGCGGAACAGCTGCATCAGAGCCCCCACTTCCTCCACGGACCGCTTCCAGTTTTCCGTGGAAAATCCGTAGACCGTCAGGTACTTAATTCCCATCCTGGCCGCGATCTCCACCGTCTTCTCCACGGTGACGCAGCCTTCTTTATGTCCCATGGTTCTGGGAAGTCCTCTCTTTTTGGCCCAGCGGCCGTTTCCGTCCAGGATCAGCGCCACGTGATCCGGAATCACCAGATTGTTCTTATTCTCTTCCATATACTCCTCCACACCGCTGCCGGCAGATAAACGGGAAACAGGGGCGGTGTCTTGCTCCCGCCCCCATATATTCCTTTTTTATTAAACTGTCATGATCTCCTTCGTCTTGTTCTCGACGGCCTTGTCCACTTCCGCCACCATCTTGTCTGTCAGCTTCTGGATCTTCTCCTCCGCCTCTTTTAAATCGTCCTCGGAAATCTCGTCCGCCTTCTCCATCTTCTTGAACGCGTCGTTGGCATCCCGGCGGATGTTGCGGATCGCCACCTTGGTGGCCTCTCCCTTCTTCTTCACATCCTTCGCCAGCTCTTTTCTTCGCTCCTCCGTCAGCTCCGGAAATACCAGACGGATCACGCTGCCGTCATTGGTGGGATTGATTCCCAAATCGGAGGTCAGGATCGCCTTCTCAATGGCCTTGAGCAGGCTCTTCTCCCAAGGCTGGATCACGATCATTCTGGCCTCGGGAACGGAAATATTGCCCACCTGCTGGATGGGGGTGGGGCTTCCGTAATAATCCACCTTTAATTTATCCAGTACATGGGGATTGGCCCGTCCGGCCCGGATGGACGCATACTCGTTCTGCAGAGCATCCAGGGATTTGTTCATCTTTGTCTCATAAATCTGTAATTTTTCCTTGTCCATATATCCTCCTAGTTATACGGTCACTACCGTGCCGTTTATTTTTCCTGTCATGGCGTTGGCAATGCTGTCCTTCTCGTTTAAGTCGAACACCGCCATGGGCATTTTGTGCTCCATGCACATGATGGACGCCGTGAGATCCACCACTGCCAGCTGCTTGTCGATCACTTCCTGGATGGAAATGGTATCATAGCGCTTCGCGTCCGGATTCAGCTTCGGATCGCTGTCATAGATTCCGTCAATGGACTTTGCCAGCAGAATGCAGTCCGCATCCATCTCAATGGCGCGCAGCACGATGCCGGTGTCCGTGGAGAAATAGGGATGGCCTGTCCCTCCAGCGAAGAATACCACCATTCCCTCCTCAAAGCATGTATTGGCCTTGTCCTTGGAGAACAGTTCCGTCATGGAGCCGCAGAGGAAGGGGGTGAAAATCTGGGTCTTCATGCCCTCCGTCCGGAAAATCTCCGAGACGTAAATGCAGTTCATCACAGTGGCCAGCATTCCGATCTGGTCCGCCTTCGTGCGGTCGATGGCATTGCTGGTGCGTCCCCGCCAGAAATTGCCGCCTCCGATGACAATTCCCACCTGAACGCCCTGATCTACGGAAATCTTCACCTGTCTGGCGACTTCCCGCACAGTATCCTCGTCAAAGCCTGTCTTTTTCGGTCCGGCCAGAGCCTCGCCGCTTAATTTCAGCAATACACGGTTTGTCTTCATGTTTAACCTCTCTTGTCGTCATCTTCCCGGGGGAAGTTTTCTACTCTGAAAAGTATAACATATTCCCGGAAATTTGAAAAGCTGTTTCCGAAAAAAGGGCCAAGAGGAAAAAGCGGCCGGAGCCTGCCTCTTCCGCAGATTCTCCGGCCGCCGCCGTATTTTCTCAGGGAAATTTCTCAGAGAAATCGCTCCCTCTTATTTCTTGAAAATCTCTCCGTCCTTCATCACGAAGGTGACATTCTGAAGGGCGCGGATGTCGGCGATGGGATCCGAATCCACAGCCACAATGTCCGCCAGCTTTCCGGCCTCCACAGCGCCTACCTTTTCGTCCCAGTGAAGCATCTGGGCCGCGTTTTTCGTGGCGGACAGAATGGCATCCTCCGGCCGAAAGCCGTCGTTTACCAGGAGTTCAAATTCCAGGGCCTGGGAACCGTGGGCGCTGAAAGGCGTGCCGGTGTCCGTTCCGAAGGCGATTTTCACTCCCGCCTCGTAGGCCATCTTCGTGGACTGTTTGTGGCGCTCAGCCACCAGAGAACACTTGTCCACCATCTCCTGGGGGATGCCGGCCTCCACGCCGTACCTCATAATATTATAGGGAGCGCAGAGGGTGGGTACCAGCCAGGTGCCGTTGTCCAGCATCATCTGCACCCCTTCCTCATCCAGCATGGTGCCGTGCTCGATGGTCTCCACGCCGGCTTCCACCGCCCATTTGATGCCCAGGGTTCCGTGGGTGTGGGCGCTGGTCAGCTTTCCTTTCCGCTTCGCCTCGTCGCAGATGGCTTTCATCTCCTCCACCGTAAACTCCGGCGCGCCCGGGTCATCTCCCACAGACATCACTCCTCCGGTGGCCATCAGCTTAATCTGATCTGCTCCCCGCTTGAAATTCTCCCTGGCAGCCGCCCTTCCGGCATCCGGACTGTCCACGATGATGCCCATGGAAGTTCTTCCGCCTATATAGGGATTAAAATGGGAATCGGCGTGTCCGCCGGTGGTGCCCAGAGGCATGCCGCTGCAGAAGATTCTGGGGCCTTTCACCAGGCCTTTCTCGATGGTGTTTCGTAAGGCGATGTCCGTAAATCCCACAGAGCCCTCATCCCGGACTCCCGTAAATCCGGCCATCAGGTCCCTCATGGCGTACACGTAAGCCTTTAAAGCCATATCTCCGTCAGTGGCCGACGACATGGAGGCCGTTCCATCCGGCTCCCCGTCCATGTTCAGATGGACATGGCAGTCGATAAAGCCGGGCATCACATACTTGCCGGTCAGATCCACGATCTCCCAGCCCTCTTCGGTCTGGTCCTCGCCGTATACCACCTTCTCAATCACATTTCCGTCTATGTATACATTGGCCTGCGCCTTGAACGCTTTCTCATTTACGTCAAAGAGATGGCCGCATTTGATAACCTGCTTCATGTTCGTCCCTCCCCGATCAATGTTTGTACACGACGCCGTCCTTCATGACGAAGGCGCAGCGGGTCATGGCTGTAATGTCTTTCAGCGGATCGCCGTCAAAGGCTGCGATATCCGCCAGCTTTCCTTCTTCAATGGAGCCGATCCGGTCGTCCCACTTTAACAGGCGGGAGTTGACCTTCGTGGCAGCCAGAAGAGTCTGGATTGGGGTAAAGCCGCAGCGGGTCATCAGTTCAAACTCCAGAGCCTGCTCGCCGTGGCGGTTGAAGCAGGTTCCGCTGTCGGTACCAAAGCCGATGTTGATTCCCATGGAGATCATCTTTTTCAAGTGCTCCCCGTGGTTTTGCAGGCAGAGATCCGCCTTCTTCACCATCCAGGGGGCCAGGGCGCCGGTCTTGCCGAATTCTACGATCTGGTATGCGGCGATGATGGTGGGAATCAGGTAGGTGCCGTGATTCTTCATCAGCTCCATTCCCTCATCGTCGATGAGCATTCCGTGCTCGATGGAGGTAATGCCCGCCCAGATGGCGTTCTTAATACCCTCCGCTCCATGAGCGTGGGCGGAGGAGATCCGTCCCCGGCTGTTGGCGATGTCCAGGGCAGCCTTCATCTCCTCCAGGCTCAGTTCGGGAGCTCCCGGCTCGTCGCCGAAACTCATCACGCCGCCGGTGGCCATGATCTTGATCTGGTCCGCCCCGTACTTGAAGGTGTAGCGGGCCGCTCGTCTGGCCTCGTCCGGGCTGTTTACGATGCTGGCCATAGCCCCTCCCGTCACTCCGGGGCCAAAGCTGGAATCTCCGTGGCCGCCGGTGGAGCTGATGGCCATTCCGGAGACAAACATTCTGGGTCCGGCAACCATTCCCCTATTGATGGCGTCCCGCAGAGCCACATCGGAAAATCCCACAGCCCCCTCGTCCCGGATGGTGGTAAAGCCGGCCATTAAGTCGCTCTGGGCGTTTACCATGGATACCAGGGCAAATTCTCCTGTGGTGAGCTTTGCCAGATTGTCGGTGTTGGGCTCTCCGTTCATATTCACGTGGACGTGAGCGTCGATCAGTCCGGGAGTCACAAACTTATCGGACAGATCCACCACTTCCCCGTCTGTCGGAGCGCATCCGTCCTTCCAGGGAGCTACTCCGACAATGCGGTTATCCTCCACTGTCACGGCCATATTTTCCTGAACGGTCTCATCCACGCCGCAGAAAAGGCGGCCGCATTTTAAAACGATTCTCTTCATTCGTTCTCCTTTCCGGTCCGGCTTTCTGATTACCGTCCGGACCCGCTTTCCCATCAGCATACCACTTTAACGCGTTGATGTAAAGCAGAAATTGGAGTCTGAGAATATTTTTTTACTGCTCAAAACGGATCAGATTTAATCCCACTTCCGGAGAGTACTTCCGATCCACTTCGCCGTCGATGGCGTGAAGCACAAATTCTCCCGTGAGGCTGATCACTCCGCGGCTGAGATGGCCGCCGTGCACCTCCCCCTTCGCGCTGTTGGCAATCACTGCGTGGACGTGAAGATAGGTGTTTCCATCCATAGTGGAAATATTGCCGGTACAGGAGGCAATCTCAAAATCTCCCTGGTAGGTCTCTGTCCGGTAACGGAATTCTTTTGTGTCAAACACTCCCAGGTCCACGGCTCCCACCGCTCCCAATCCGCTTAAGCTGCCCAGACGGATCTGCTCTTTTCTGCAGACTTCCTCCACACAGGCCAGGATCTCCTCTCCTTTATCCATTCTCACCACATAGTCGCTGCCGTATTTTCTGTATTCCATAGCGGTTCTCCTCTCTGACGATTGTCATTGACGCAGGCATGCCGCCTGCCGGGCCCCCACGGGCAGCCGTCTGTGAGGCTTGCTGTAAAAAAGAATCCCCGCAGTGTCCCTGCGGGGATTTGGCTGCCTATGTATACAGTATACCGACATCACAGGCAGTTTTCAAGAGGCCGTCCATGCAGATCCTGTACTTTTTCCCGTACAGACTGCCGGCGGAAAATCCTGGGAAGCTGGCTTCTTTTCTATCCCATCTTCTCTATCCGAAATAGGCGCTGATCTCTTTCATCCGCTCCGTCTGAACCACATGGAAGGGACAGCGCCGGTCGCAGTGGCCGCAGCCGATGCAGTCGGAGGCCTTTTTCTCCAGATTGGCATAGTGATCTGCCGCCAGCTCATCTCCCGCCTTCGCCAGGTCATAGTACTTGTTGATCAGAGCCACATCCAGGCCTGCCGGACATGGCTGGCAGTGGTTGCAGTACACGCAGTTTCCCTCCGCGTCCCGGGGGGCGAAGGTTCCGATGACGGAATAGTCCTTCTCCTCCGGGGACGCCTGGAAAAATCCCAGCAGACGCCGCAGGTCATTCCGGTCTCTCACACCGGGGAGAACGGTCACCACCCCCGGCTTGTCCAGCGCGTACTGGATGCACTGGTATTCCGTGAGGGCTTTTCCGAAGGGAGAGGTCTTTTCATTCAGCAGCTGTCCCCCGCTGAAGGCCTTCATCACGGAAATCCCCACCCCTTCCGCCTCACACCGGCGGTACAGGGCCTGGCGCTCATCCACTTCCCCGATGGCGTACTCCCCGTGGCGGTAGTCGTAGGCGGGATTGATGCTGAACATGACCATGTCCAGAATTCCGGTGTCCAGCAGCCGGTTGACGATGGCCGGCGTGTGGGAGGAAAGGCCGATGTGCCGCACCGTTCCCGCCTCTTTCAGCCGCCTGATATGATCGATGACGCCGTCCGCCATCACCTGATCCAGGTCCTTCTGCTCATCGATGCAGTGGATGAATCCAAAATCAATATAATCCGTCTTCAGAGCTTTCAGCTGCCAGTCCACGGAACGCTTGATCGTCTCCAGCTTTGTTGTCCACCCGTATTTTCCCGTGTGGTAGTCCGCCCCGAAATGGACCTGGAAATACACCTTTTCCCGGCAGCCGGCCGTGGCGCGGCCGTAGGCCTCAAAGGGCACGGCATCCGCCGCCGCCATATCAAAATAGTTGATTCCGTTTTCCAGGGCCAAGGAAACCACCGCCTCTGTTTCCTTCGCTCCCGCCTCGCCGGAAGAGCTGTTGCCCAGCCCGATCACGCTGATTTCTTCGGTTCCTCTCGGAAGTTTTCTGTATTCCATCTCCGGTTATCCCTCCAGTTTTCCGGCAAAGTCCGCCATAGCCTCAGAGATTTTGATCTGCTGGGGACATACCGCCTCACAGCTGCGGCAGCCGATGCAGGCGCTGGGCCACTTGTCCTTCGGAATGGCAGACAGGGCCATGGGAGCGATAAATCCGCCGCCGGTGAAGCAGTGCTCGTTGTACAGGCTCAGCAGGTTGGGAATGTCCAGTCCCTGGGGACAGTGGCTCACGCAGTAGTGGCAGGCAGTGCAGGGAAGGGCGATCTTTCCCACCATCTCGTGGGCGATGGAGAGCAGGGTCTTCATCTCCTCCTCATTCAGGGGACGATCCTCCTCAAAGGTGCGGATGTTCTCCTCCATCTGCTCCATATTGGACATGCCGGAGAGCACCATGGTCACCTGGGGAATGGACTGAAGGAACCGGAAGGCCCAGGCCGGAATCTTCTCATTCGGGCGGAGCGCCTTTAACTTCTCCTCATCCTCCTTTGCCAGGGAAGCCAGCTTTCCGCCCCGGAGAGGCTCCATCACCCACACCGGAATGCTGTATCCGCTGACAAGCTCCACCTTCTCTTTGGCATCCTGGAACTCCCAGTCCAGATAGTTTAACTGGATCTGGCAGAACTCCATCTCTTTTCCGTAAGCTTCTAGGAAACGGCGCATCACTTCCACGCTCCCGTGGGCGGAAAAGCCCAGATGGCGGATCCTGCCGTTCTTCTTCTGCTCCATCAAATAATCGAAAATGCCGTATTTGGGATCCAGATAGGCGTCGATGTTCATCTCGCACACGTTGTGGAACAGGTAGAAATCAAAATAATCCACTCCGCATTTTTCCAGCTGCTTTTCAAAAATCTCTTTTACCTTATCCATATTGGACAGGTCGTAGCCGGGAAATTTGGTGGCCAGATAAAAACTGTTTCTGGGGTATTTCTTTAAGGCGCGGCCCATCACCAGCTCCGACTGGCCGCCATGATAACCCCAGGCGGTATCGTAATAGTTGACGCCCTGCTTCATGGCCAGATCCACCATGGCCTGAGTCTTCTCCTCGTCCACTCTGGAGTCATCTCCATCAATCACCGGAAGGCGCATGGCCCCCATGCCGAGAGCGGACAGCTTCAGATCCTGAAATTTTCTGTAAATCATATGTCTTACCCCTCTTTCTCTGTGATTCCGGGAGAACGGACAGGAATGCTCCCCCGGAGCTGGCTTCATTATATTCCTTAAAGTTTGCTTTAAGTCAATTATTTTTGTAAAAAAAAGAACGGTTGCACAGCCAGCACAGCCGTTTTATACTTTCAGAGGACATGTCCATCCGGACAGAAATCCCGCAGAATACAAAATACTATCATACAACAGGAGGACAACACTGTGAAAATTCATCCAAGTTCCCGGCTGCTTCTCACCGCTTCCATGATCATATTCGGAACTCTGGGACTGTTTACCCGCAATATCTCCTTGAGCTCCGGCGAGCTGGCCCTGTACCGGGCCGTCCTGGCAGCTGCTCTGATCCTTGTCTATCTCACCGTCACCGGTCAGTCTCTCCCCATAGGGACCATCCGCAGGGAGCTTCCCCTGCTGATCGTCTCCGGCATGGCCATGGGCATCAACTGGGTGCTGCTGTTTCAGGCCTACCGGTTCACCACCATCTCCATGGCCACTCTCAGCTACTACTTTGCCCCGGTGATCGTCATCGTGGCCTGTCCCATCCTGTTTCGGGAAAAAATGACGCCCCGGCAGCTCATCTGCTTTGTCATGTCCACCGCAGGACTGGTGCTGATCATCGGCGCCGGCGGAGCCGGCAATGGAACGGATCTCATCGGCGTCCTCTTCGGTCTGGGCGCCGCCGTCTTCTACGCCACCGTCATCCTGATGAATAAATTTATCCGCCAGGTGACCGGCATCCACCGCACTCTGATCCAGTTCGGCGGCGCCATCCTCATCCTGCTGCCCTACGTGGCCCTCACCGGCGGCTTCCACCTGGGAAGTCTGGACGGCCGGGGATGGATCTGCATGCTCATCGTGGGCCTGGTTCACACCGGCATCACCTACTGCATGTACTTCTCCTCCCTGAAAGATTTAAGCGGGCAGGAGACTGCTGTCTTAAGCTACATGGACCCTCTGGTGGCAACTCTCATCTCCGTTCTCCTGCTGGGCGAGCCCATGACTCCTGCCCAGGCTCTGGGCGGGGTGATGATCCTGGGCTTCACTCTCTGGAATGAACTTCCCCAGAAGGAGCGCCGCTGACATCTCCGTCAGACGAGGACGAAGCAGTCTCCGCCTGGCCCTCTGCCAGGGGAAGAAGGATAATAATGGCCAGTCCGCCCCGGTTTTCCGCCCGCACCGTGCCGCCGTGGGCTTCGATGATCTCCTTTACAATGGCCAGTCCGATGCCGCTTCCCTCCCCGGAGCGGCTTCTGGCGCTGTCCAGCCGGTAGAAGGTCTCAAAGATCCGGTCCAGGCTCTCCTCCGGCACCCCCGGCCCGTCGTCCCGGCAGACCACTCTGGCCTGCCTTTCTTTTTCTTCTTTTGTCTCCTCAATCACCACCAGGGACCGGGAGCTCTCCCGGTAGCGGACCGTATTGGTCAGCAGATTGTCAAAGACTCTTCTCAGCTCGTACTGGTCCATCGCCACCACACAGGGCGTCTCTTCCAGCTCCAGCCGGATCTCCACCTGATTCCGGTCTGCCTCCTCCCGGCATCCGGCCGCGTATTCCTCCAGAAACAGTCTCAGATCCCCAGGCTCCAGCCGGCACTGCAGTCCGCGGCTTTCCAGGCGGTTGTATTCCGACAGGCTGTCCACCAGCCGCTTTAAATCCTCCGTCCGGATTTTCATGGCGCGAAGATACCGAAGCTGCTTTTCCCCGGTGTCGGCGATCCCCTCCAGCAGTCCGTCCAGATAACCGCTGATGGAGGTGAGGGGCGTTCTCAAATCGTGGGAGATGCCGGAAATCATCTCCCGCCGCCGCTTCTCATCCTGGATCCGCTGCTCCACCGACTGTTTTAAATGCTCCCTCATTTCGTCAAAATCCCTGCACACCTGACCAAACTCATCGTCCCGGCGGTAGTCCACCTCCGTGTCCAGATTGCCGTCCCGGATTTTTCTGGTCCCCTCCCGCAGCTTCTCCAGGGGCACCAGCACGCTCCTTGAAATCCACCGGGACAGGATCATATTCACAAAAATAGTCATGAGAAAAAATACCAGCACGATAATTCCCACATATCGGAGAATGTAGGCCTGAAAATAGGATTCCACCTTCTGCTCCCCCGGCTGGCTGTTGACCGCGATCACGGCGAACTCCTTCCCCCCGTGGGCGAAGGTATTTTTGACGATGGAAATATCCTCCGCGCTCACCGTCATGGTGCTTGCCGACCAGAGGATCTCCCCGGTGACAGCGGCAGCCGCCCTCAGCTCCTCCTCCGGGATATTGGTGTAGACCACGTTGTCGTTCTTTTTCACCATAATGTGGTATCCCATGGCGGAAAGCTTTTTCTCCATGTGGAGCATTTCCTCGTTCTGGCGGATGGGTTCCCCCGCCTGGGTGGGAACTTCATCCCCCCAGTTGACCTCCCACAGCTCCCGCTGGTAGGTGTAGATCAGGCTCTGGGCCGACTGAATCCCTTTTTCATCCCGGTACATCACCTCCAGGGAGTGCCAGTAATCTCCCAGAAAGGTCTGCATGCAGATGCCGAATACCAGGGCCGTCACCCCAATGGGAATGAGGACCATCAGAATATTGGAAAGACGGATTTTTTTCTTGATCGTCATGGCTGCCTCCTGCTTTTGTTCTGCGGAAAAAGGCGCCAGGAACGGACCGAACCATCCATGCCTGACGCCTTCACCGTGGTAGCAAGTTTCAGGATATGCCCGAAACTTCTTTAACTTTACCTGTTGATTCTAACAAATACGTAACAAAAATATAAAAAATTTATAAACTTTTCTGTACCTTTCCGCCGCCGGAGGCTTTTTCCGGTGCCCGGGCCGCCGGGCCGTACTTTCCATACACGTAAAAGGACAATGCCACCGTAAACACATCCGCCGCTGCCTGAGACCAGACGATGCCGTACATTCCAAACACGGCGTTCAGCAGAAACAGCATGGGAATGTTAAACACCAGCCACCGCGTGACGCCAAGGAACAGGGATTTTCTTCCCATGCCAAAAGCCTGAAACAGATAAACCGTAAAAAAGCTGAGGAACATGAGCGGGGTGGCCAGAACCCGGATCCGGAGAAACCGGGAGGCCATCTCCACCGTCTGGGCATCGGAGATAAAGATTCTCACAAACTGAGGGGCAAATATCTCGTACAGGGTGATGCTCACCGCCGCCACCAGAAGCCCCAGCCCTCTGGAACGGCGGATGATCTCTTTCATCCGGCTGTGGCTGCCTGCGGCATAACTGTAGGCCACCAGGGGCATCATTCCCTGACAGATTCCGATTCCCACATTGAGGGGAAAACGCTCCACCTTCAGGACAATCCCGATGGCAGCCAGGGCCAGGTCATGGTAGGACACTATCAGCCGGTCAATCACAATATAATCCAGATCAAACAGCAGGGAAGCGACGGCGGAGGGGATGCCCACAGCAAATACGGCGGCCACACTGGCCTTCTCCGCCATGCCGGCCCCCAGCCGGAAGGTGATCACCGACTGACGTCCCATGCGGGCCAGCACTGTGAGAAAATACAGGCAGGCAATGCAGTTGGACAGACAGGTGGCGATTCCCGCCCCCAGCACCTCGTATCCGTCCGGCAGCAGCAGAAACATAAACACCGGATCCAGAATGATGTTCAGCACGCCGCCCAGCACGATTCCCGCGCCTGCCTCCCTGGACCGGCCCACACTGCGGATCAGATTGGCCAGGACGTTGGAGAGCACCGTGGGCACTCCCCCTGCCACAATAACGCACAGAGCATACTGCCTGGCGTATCCGTAGGTGTTCTCTCCAGCCCCCAGAATTCCCAGCACCGGTTCCATAAAGACTGCCATCCCCACGGAAAACAGTGCGGCGATGGAGATTCCCAGATAAAGGGAAAATACGCTCACCCTCCTGGCTTCTCCCTCTCTCCCCTGTCCCAGCAGCCGGGAGATCAGGGCGCCTCCGCCCACTCCCGCCAGGCCCGCCAGGCAAAGCGTAATGTTAAACACCGGCAGAATCAGGGACGTCCCCGCCACCATATAGGGATTTCCCGTCCGTCCCACATAGAACGTGTCCGCCATGTTGTAGATCAGCACGATCAGCTGACTGATCACCGCCGGTACAATCATCACCCGCAGAGCCTGGGGTACGGGAAGACGTTCAAAGACCTGTTCTCTCTCCTCCTCATTTTCCTGTTTCATACGTTCATCTCCCTCACCGGGCCTGGTACACCATCGTTCCGCCTAAACAGGTGGCCAGCACCGGAATATCTTTTAATGCCGTCTCCTCCGTCTCGAAGGGGTTCCGGCCGAGAACCACAAAATCTGCCAGCATTCCCGGAGCGATCTTCCCTTTCCGGTTCTCCTCAAAGCTGGCGTAAGCTCCCGCCGACGTATAGCTGTCCAGAGCCTCCTGCACGGTGAAGCTCTGATCCGGCAGATAAGGACCGACCTGATCCCGCAGGGTCTTTCTGGTGACGGCGCACTGGATGCCGGCCATGGCGTCCGGCAGCTCCACCGGACAGTCGGTGCCGTTGCTCACCGTTCCGCCGCCCTTTAACAGGGTCTTCCAGCTGTAGCTGGTGGAGGCCAGTTCCTCTCCCACCCGCTCTTTTACAATGTGAATGTCATAGTCCAGGAAAATGCTCTGGGCATAGACGTGAAGTCCCAGCTTCAGGATCCGTTCCAGCTGGTCCGGCCGGGTGATCTGGCAGTGGACGATGCCGTGGCGGTGATCCGTCCTGGGATGATCTTTCAGAGCCTTCTCATAGGCATTTAACACCCGGTCCAGGCAGGCGTCCCCGATGGCGTGAACCGCCGCCTGCATTCCCTGGGCGTTGGCATATCCGATCATCTCGTCCATGGTCTCCTGACTGAACACCGGAATTCCGCAGGTGGAGGGATCGTCGGCGTAAGGACGGCTTAAATAAGCGGTCCTGGCTCCCAGGGCTCCGTCTCCCAGCATTTTCAGGGGACCGATGCGGAACAAATCCGTTCCGCAGCCCGTCTTATTTCCCGCCTCCACAAACTCTTTTAAAGTCTCCAGGGAGGCAAAATTGCTCTGCTCATAGACCCGTACCGTCAGCTTTCCCTCTGCCTCCAGCTCCCGGTATGCCTCGTTGACCACAGTCCACGGAACGGTCCGGAAGGCACAGTAATCGTCAGTCTGGCTGCTGGTCACCCCGTAGGAGTTTAAAGCCCGGCAGGCGGCCAGGATCATATCCTTTACGTCCTCTTTTCCGGGAGCCGGCATCCGGTCGTAGACCAGATCCATGGCATTGTCAAAGAAGCGGCCGTCAGGTCCTTCCCCGTCCATGCCGATCCGTCCTCCGTCCGGCTGGGGAGTGCCGGCGGTGATTCCCAGAATCTCCAGGGCCTTTGAGTTGACCACCAGACAGTGGCCGCAGGCCCGCACGGCGCAGACGGGAACCTCCAGGGACACCTGGTCTAAATCCCGGCGGTCCGGCATCCGGCTCTCATCGGAAAAATAATCCTGATTCCATCCCCGGCCCATGATCCAGCCGTTCTCTCTGGGGGGATGATTTTCCAGGAAAGTCTTTAAGCAGTCCAGCATATCCTTCAGGCTGCCGGTATGGGCCGCCAGCTCTGCGGAGTGCAGGGCGCTTCCGAATCCCAGCAGGTGCATGTGGCTGTCGTTGAAGCCGCTGCACACAAAATTTCCCTTCAGATCCACCAGGCGGTCTCCGCTCTCCGCCATTTTTACCGCTTCCTCATTGGAGCCTGCAAAGGTAAACACCCCTGACTCCTCCACAAATGCCTCCGCCAAAGGCAGCTGTCCCGTATAGACAGCTCCATTGTAGTAAATGGTTTTCATAATTATTTCTCCTCTCTTCCGTCCTCATAAAACAGCCGGGCATTTTTCTGGGTCTGCCCGATTCCCAGATAACGGGCCTTGTAATCTTTTAACAGGGCAAAATACTGATTGGACAGAATCAGAATCACCGCCACATTGATGAAAGTGGGAATGGCGGAGGTGATGTCCACCAGCGTCCAGATAAAGCCCTGGTTGTCGGTCTTTACCAGATAAATGGTCCACAGAAGCCCGGGCAGGGCGCGGACTGCGTAAAATACTTTCATCACCAGGGTCTTTAACGGCCCTTCCTTTTTATATAAGTGCTCCAGAATGGCCAGGTAATAGGTAAACCAGCCTCCGGAGGTGGTCACCGTAAAAATCACCATGATCACCGCCAGCAGAACGCTTCCGATCACTCCGAAAGAGCTGGAGAAGGCAGACAGAGCCAGGGTTCCGCCGTCCGTGCCGTCGATCCACCGTCCGCTTAAAATCACGGAAATGGCGGTGATGGAGCAGACCACAAAGGTATCAAAAAATACCTCGAAAGAGCCCCACAGCCCCTGCTCCACCGGATGACGGGTCTTCGCAGAAGCGTGGATCATGGGGGAAGTACCCCAGCCGGCCTCATTGGAGTACACGGAACGGGCCATGCCGATCCGGATCATCTCCCTGACGGCACAGCCGGCAAAGCCGCCCACAGCGGCGGTGCCTGTAAAAGCATTGGTGAAGATCTCCACAACCACCTCCGGCACTACGGAGAGATTGGCCAGAATCATGCCGATACCCATAATAATATAGAGGATACTCATGAAAGGCACCAGCTTGCTGAAGATGGCGGCGATCCGCTTCGTGCCGCCTCCGGTGATGATGTAGGTCAGGATGCTGAGAAGGACTCCCATGAGAATGACTCCCTCCACCGTGATCCCGCCGAACGTCAGATCCGGAATATGAAAAGCGCCTGAAACCACCTGAGCTGCCGTCAGGTTGGAGGAGGTGACAAAAAACGTGGAGAAGATGCCGATGCCGAAGATCACCGCAGGCACCAGCCAGAGCCGTCCCCAGCCCCTTTCTGCTCCCAGTCCCCGTTCCATATAATAGGTGGGACCGCCGTAATACTCTCCCTTGTCGTTCTCCCGACGGTAATAGCAGCCCAGAGTCACCTCCACCTGCTTGATGATCATTCCCAGGCTGGCGGTGAGCCACATCCACACCACCGCACCAGGACCGCCCGTGGCTACAGCGGTGGCCACACCTGCAATATTTCCGAATCCCACCGTTCCGCCGATGGCCGTGGAGATGGCCTCGAAGGCGCTGAGCATTCCCTTCTCATCGCTGCCGCTCTCCCGGCCTTCCTTATTTAACAGCTGCCCCGCCGTCCGCTTCATAATCCACCCGAAAAAGCGGAATTGGAAAAATCCAGACCGCACCGTGAAATACAGACCGGTGACGACCATCAGCACAATCAGGGGCACTCCCCAGAGCACTCCGTCCAGCCAGTTCAGAAAGTTAATCATATCATGTTCCTCCTTAGTAATCGGTCAGAGAGGATCACCTGATAGAAACGGCGAAGGGCGATGCCACAGCATGTAAAAAGCAGCGGTACAAATATACCACTGCTTCATCGAACCTGTCCCATGAAGCAATAGCTCCTCCACCTTCCGGTGAGAGTGCACAGCCTGTTCGACTGTACCCCAACTGCAGCGCCTGCGGACAGCGCCGGTTTCGGCGAAGTTCCCTTTCTCCGTCCTTCCCTGGCTTTCCGCAGCCTCCGGACGATTACTCTTGAGCTTCGCGCCTCTATTGCCGTTTTTATGTGTTTAATCATATAAGGGATACCGCTGTCTGTCAAGTATCTGGGGAAATTTTTTCTGTTTTCCCGTCAGGCCGCCTTTCCCGCTCTCTTCCCCAGCCTCACATATCCCAGGGCCGCCAGGGTGCCCAGAGCATAGATCACTGCCGTGCAGGCGAAGGGAACCTTCGCATGAAGGGAATAGATAAAACCTGCTGTGAGGGAGCCGGCGATGCTGCCCAGGGACTGGGTGGCGTTGAAGAATCCCATCACCAGGTTTTTCTGGGCCGGAGTCGCCCGGCCGGCCACCATGCTCTGAAGGACGGGAACGCTCACAGAGTATCCGGCGTACACCAGAACGCTGAAGGCGATAAACAGTACAATGTTGGAAAATACCGTAACTCCCAGGGCGGACAGGGTGCACACCAGCACGATGACCACCAGGGACCGGCGCACTTTCGTCCGGTTGATGATCCAGAGGCACAGAGTCATATTGGCTGCAAAGGAGATCAGACCCACCAGGGCCTTGACAATCCCGTTGTAGGAGGAGGTCAGCCCCAGGGCGTCTTTCAGATAGTAGTTGAAAGCCTGGTCAAAGCCGGTGTTGCCGAAATTGGTCAGAATATTCACCGCAAACAGGAATACAAAGGCCATGCTCATAAAATGACGGCTGTCGATGAATGCCTGAAAGGGGTTGGCCTCTTTTGCGAGCTGCTTCGGCGATACTTCTCTCAGACTGGTACTGCTGTCCGGCTGGCAGATGACAAAAAACAGGAAAGCCACAGCGATCAGCGTGGCGGCCTGGGCCAGAAAAGACAGGCGCACGGAAATCTCCCCCAGGAATCCCCCGATCATGTACCCGAAAGCGCTGGCCACGCTTTTGATGGTCGCCGTATAGGTGAGAAATTTTCCCTGGTCTTCCGGCCGGGCCACGTTCACCACATAGGTGAGAAAGCTGACAAAGATGCCGCCGGTGAACAGGCCGGCAAACATTCTGGCCAGAATAATCATCAGCTCTGTGGTGGAATAGGCGAACCACAGCTGGGCCACGCCGTAGCCGCAGCAGCAGATCAGAAGGGAGGTTCGGGAGGAAATGTAATTATTGATTTTTCCCCAGAACGGAGACAGCAGAAAGTTGGTAAACATCATGGCCGCCAGGGCTACGCCGAACATATAATCATGGAGATTCAAATCCTGAATGACCGTGGGCGTCACCGGGTGGGCAAAATTCGCCGCGAGATCAAAAATAATCATGGTGAAAAAAAATGCTGTAAATCTGGTTCTGTACTTCATGCCTCTTCTGTCCTTTCTTCCCTCTTCCCGCCGTAAAAACCGGGTAGATATTTTGTCCAAAAAAATATTATTTATTATATATGAACACTTTTGACAATTCAAGAACAAAGACAAAACCGGACAGCTTCTGCTTCTTGACAATCCTTATAAAATAATATACTATACTGTTTGTGTCCGAACAAATAAATCGGTGTCAAAGGGGGTGTAATCGAGTTGGAAAAGGACTGCGGCGCATGGATTAATCTGCTGTCGCACAAAGTCAAAGCACGGCTGAACGCCATGATGCAGGATTTGGGCATCACTGCCGTTCAGAGCCGGGTCATTTATTATATCCTGGTACACTGCCAGGAAGGACCCGTCTTTCAGCGGGATATTGAAAATGTGTTCGGCCTGAGCCGTTCCACCGCCACCGGTATTTTGCA
Source organism: Candidatus Lachnoclostridium avicola (assembly GCA_019114465.1). Classification (GTDB taxonomy): domain Bacteria; phylum Bacillota; class Clostridia; order Lachnospirales; family Lachnospiraceae; genus Lachnoclostridium_A; species Lachnoclostridium_A avicola. The sequence goes on along the minus strand of DXFM01000026.1, from coordinate 24,059 downwards.
GCAGCTGGAAAAAAACGGTATTATTCGAAGGGAAAGCTACCCAAACGACGCGAGACTGAAAAGTCTGGTACCTACCCAGCATGCCGTGGAACTGGATGCGCAGGTGCTGGCCGGTCTGAAGGAGACGGACCGAATGCTGACCCGCGGACTATCCGACGGTCAGGTACAGCTGTTCAAAGAGACGGCTGCTCAGATGCTTCGCAATCTGAACGACTGGAACAGTGAAGATGCAGACCGTTCATTCGACGAGGTACATACCAACCCTTGAACAGTTCGAAACAGAACAAAATTGCGGCCTCTGCCGCCGCGAAAAAAAGCAGAAAAGCTAGAAACAACACAGAAACAGAAATGGAGGAATAACACCAATGATTAAAGTCTTGGCCCGAAGCATTGGCGAATACAAAAAAGCTTCGATCATGACGCCTCTCCTGGTTATGGTGGAGGTTATTCTGGAATGCGCGATTCCTTTCGTAATTGCACAGCTTGTGAATCAGATGCAGGCTGGCTGCACCATGGACGTGATCGCCATGTACGGAGCAATCCTGATCGTCATGTCCGTTGTCTCCCTGATCTTCGGAGCCGCTGCCGGTTCCACCTGTGCCACTGCGTCCACCGGTTTTGCCAAAAACCTGCGCAGGGACATGTTTTACAAGATTCAGGACTATTCATTTGAAAACATTGACAAATTTTCAGTTTCCAGTCTGGTAACCCGTCTGACCACCGACATTGTGAACGTGCAGATGTCCTACATGATGATCATCCGTGTGGCTATCCGGGGACCGCTGATGCTGATCTTCTCCTTCGCCATGGGCTTCATCATGGGAGGACGGCTGGCCATGATCTTCCTGTTCACCATCCCGATCTTAGGCATCGGCCTGGCCCTGGTGATCCGGGCAGCCACCCCCATCTTCCGCCGGGTGTTCCGCAAGTACGACGCCCTGAACGATTCCATCCAGGAAAACGTACAGGCCATGCGCGTGGTAAAATCCTATGTGCGTGAAGATTATGAGAAGAAGAAATTCGGAGCAGCCGCTGAAAACATCCGGAAGGACTTCACCCGCGCCGAGCGCATCATGGCCATCAACAGCCCGATGATGCAGTTCTGCGTTTACTCCGGTATGGTATTCGTGCTGTCCTACGGCTCCTATGCCGTTATCACCGGCAGAGGCCTGGATATCAACGTGGGACAGATGTCCGCCATGCTGACCTACAGCTTCCAGATCCTCATGAGCCTGATGATGCTCTCCATGGTATTCGTAATGATCACCATGTCCGCAGAGTCTGCCGAGCGTATTGTGGAAGTGCTCAGCGAGGAGAGCACCCTGACCAGCCCAGAGAACGCCATCACCGAAGTGAAAGACGGTTCTGTGGACTTTGAAAACGTGAGCTTCAAGTATTCCAAGAGAGCCGAGCGCATGGCTCTGGCCGATATCAACCTCCACATCAAGTCCGGAGAGGTCATCGGAATCCTGGGCGGAACCGGTTCTTCCAAGTCCTCCCTGATCCAGCTGATCCCCCGTCTGTACGATGTGACCGAGGGAAGCGTAAAAGTGGGCGGCGTTGACGTGCGCAAGTACGATCTGGAAACCCTGAGAAACCAGGTGGCCGTGGTTCTTCAGAAGAACGTGCTCTTCTCCGGCACCATCAAGGACAACCTGCGCTGGGGCAACCCGGACGCTACGGACGAGGAGATGGAGGAGGCCTGCCGTCTGGCACAGGCAGACGAATTCATCCAGCAGTTCCCGGATAAGTACGACACCTGGATCGAGCAGGGCGGTTCCAACGTATCCGGCGGACAGAAGCAGCGTCTGTGTATTGCCAGAGCCCTTTTGAAGAAACCCAAGATCCTGATTCTGGATGACTCCACCAGCGCCGTGGACACCCGCACCGACGCACTGATCCGGCAGGGCTTCCGGGAATTTATTCCGGAAACCACGAAGATCATCATCGCTCAGCGTGTGGCCAGCGTCCAGGATGCGGACCGCATTATCCTCATGGAAGGCGGACGTATCAGCGCCATCGGCAACCATGACGAACTGATGGCATCCAACGATGTATACCGCGAAATCTATACATCTCAGAACCGTGCAGGAGGTGACAACAATGCCGAATAACAGCAACAGCATGAGAGGACGCCGCGCTCCCAAGGGCGTGCTGCCCCGACTGATCCGCACTGTATTTGAGTTTTACCCGGTGCTGCTGCCCATCACTCTGGGCTGCATTCTTGTAAACGCCATTGTGAGTTCCATGCCGTCCATCTTCATGCAGAATGTAATTTCCGTTGTGGACGACACTTATCAGACCGGTGACTGGTCTCTGGCTTCCGGCAAAATTTTCAGCCTGCTGACCATCCTGATCACCATGTACATCATCAGCCTGATCGCGAACGTCTGCTATACCCAGCTGATGGCTTACATTACCCAGGGCACTCTCGCAAAACTTCGTCAGAAAATGTTCGATCATATGCAGGACCTGCCCATCCGTTACTTTGACACCCACAGCCACGGCGACATCATGAGTTTCTACACCAACGATATCGACACCCTCCGTCAGATGATCAGCCAGAGCCTTCCTCAGATTATGATCTCCGGCGTGACTCTGCTCAGCGTGTTCTGCATCATGATGTACTACAGCATCCTGCTGGCTCTGGTAGTGGTCTGCGGAGTGGTTCTCATGACCTTTGTGGCCCGCTACGTCAGCAGCCACTCTTCTAAATTCTTCCTGCGCCAGCAGATCACCATCGCGAAGGCGGAGGGCTTTATGGAAGAGATGATGACCGGCCAGAAGGTAATCAAGGTCTTCTGCCACGAGGAAGGCGCCAAGGCCGACTTCGACAAGGTCAACGAGGAGCTGTTTGAGAACGCCAGAAATGGTAACCGCTACGCCAACATCCTGATGCCGCTTCTGGGCAATATCGGAAACGTGATGTACGTGGTCGTTGCCCTGGTAGGCGGATTCCTGCTGCTGTCCGGCGCTCCCAACGTGAGCATTTCCGGCATGGCTTTCAACATCAGCATCGTGGTTCCTTTCTTAAATATGACCAAGCAGTTTGCCGGCGCCATCGGCCAGGTTTCCAACCAGATCAACATGGTGATCATGGGTCTGGCAGGCGCTCACCGGATCTTTGTACTGCTGGATGAGGAGCCCGAGACCGATGAGGGATACGTTACCCTGGTCAATGCCCGCGTGGACGAAGACGGAACCATCACAGAGTGCCCCGAGCGCACCAACGTGTGGGCCTGGAAGCATCCCCATCACGACGGCACTGTGACCTACACCCGTCTGGAGGGCGATGTACGCTTCTTCGATGTGGACTTTGCCTATGTGCCTGGGAAGACGGTGCTGCACGACATCAGCCTGTACGCGAAACCGGGCCAGAAAGTGGCCTTTGTAGGCTCCACCGGTGCCGGAAAGACCACCATCACCAACCTGATCAACCGTTTTTACGATATCGCCGACGGAAAGATCCGCTACGACGGCATCAACATCAACAAGATCAAGAAAGCGGATCTCCGCCACAGTCTGGGCATCGTGCTTCAGGATACCAACCTGTTCACCGGAACAGTTATGGAGAACATCCGCTACGGCAACCTGGACGCCTCCGACGAGGAGTGTATCGGAGCTGCCAGACTGGCAGGCGCGGACGACTTTATCCGCCGGCTGCCTGACGGCTACAACACCATGCTGACCGGAAACGGCGCCAACTTGAGCCAGGGCCAGCGTCAGCTTCTTGCCATCGCCAGAGCGGCTGTAGCCGACCCGCCGGTAATGATCATGGACGAGGCTACCAGTTCCATCGACACCCATACGGAGGCCATTGTACAGCGCGGTATGGACGCCCTGATGCGGGGACGTACCACTTTCGTCATCGCCCACCGTCTGTCAACGGTACAGAACGCCAACGCCATCATGGTTCTCGACCACGGCCGCATTATTGAGCGCGGTACCCACGAGGATCTGATCAAGCTGAAAGGTACCTACTATCAGCTGTACACGGGAGCTCTGGAGCTGGACTAAGGGCTGGTTTCCCACAAAAACAACGAAAGACCGCCAGTCCCGCAGCAGAAATCTGCGGGACCGGCGGTCTTTTCTGTTCCCATCTATGTTTCACTCTTAAAAATATCTTCGGCGATCCGGATAAATTCCTTCACCGGCCCCGATGCCGGTACTTTCCCCGGACGAGCAATCACAAAGGTCCACCACGCGCCCCACTCTTCTTCCATATAGCAGAAACAGGGCTCTCTCACCCACCGAAACAGCTGGATATAGCTCTCCGGAAGGAACGTCACTCCCAGTCCGGCTCCTGCCAGCCGGAGCGCCGTCTGCACGCTGCTTGTGGTAACCCGGATATCCGGCACGATCCCTGCCTTCTGCAGAATCATATCCGAAATCTGCCGGACTCTCTGATAGGGAAAGGACAGGATGAAGCGCTTCCCCGCCGCCTCCCTGGGATCAATGAAGGGGTATTTTTCTCCTGTCTTTTCATAGACACGGCTGGTCAGGGGATGATTTTTGGAGAAAGCCATTACATAGCGGTCCTTTTTTATCTCCACATAGTCTGCTCCCGTCAGGTTTTGAAAGGGCAGATGCATCAAAGCCGCATCCAGCTCTCCCCGGCTTATCATATCTTCCAGCATTCTGGAACTTCCCTCCGTGATAGCCACTTCTATATTAGGATATTTTTCATTGAATGCCGGGATCACCTCCGGCAGCACAATAGAGCCAATGTGGGCAGACGTACCAATGTGGATCCGCCCCAGCCGTTCCTCATTGATCTCACACAGTTCCTGCTGGAACTTTCGATTCAGGCTGACCATCTGCCTGGCGATGTCCACATACCGCTCCCCCGCATATGTCAGGCTCAGCCCGCCGCTCTCCCGCCGAAATAATTCCGTTCCCAGAGACGCCTCCAGTCGGCTGAGAAAGATACTCAGAGCTGGCTGTGTCATGTACAGTTTTTCTGCTGCTTTGGAAATACTCTTCTCCTGAGCAATCATCAGGATATATTCCCACTCCCTCAAATTCATAATCTTCTCTTCTTTCTGTGTTTTTACACAGTATAACATATCTAACAAAGAGCGTACCAGCGGGAAGGTTCCGGATTCCAATAGCAAATGTTTTTTTGATCTTTTTTCAATTTTTCCCTGCACTGCGTTTCCATCTGTTTCAGCTGCTCCCACTGGAAATTTTCCTGATGGATGGGAAGCGCAATCCTGGGATTTACATACTCGATAAATTCCGTTATCTCATCCATGTTTGGATAAAGTCTGTCACCGCCCACATTGGTGGCTGCCAACTGCACAAACAGGATGTCCGGTTTCATATTCTTATAACAGTATTTTCTGAAGTCTTTTTTCAATTCTCCGCCCCATATGAAAAGGCAAATCCCATTGTTTAGCGTGACTTTATAGTTCCTAAACGCCATTCCGCCCTCAATGTCTGCCAGTCCTCTCAGCATATGAAAACTTCCATCTTCATTTTGATACCGCCCCTGCTTCTCATAAGGGATGCCAGAGGCAAAAATCTCCGGGTTGTCTTTCAGCACCGGGTCCTGGGGGCTTAATATGGTATGTTTCCCACGAAACCCCTCAACGGCAATATCTTCAAACTCCAGCCGGTCACAACTTCCAACTGGCTGGATATTGGACACGAAAGAATTATACCCATGAACCATCATCAGCGAAACATAGGCGTCGTCAGGCACTACCACAAAACAGTGAGGATACTTTTCCACCACTCCCGGCAGATCCTGAGCATGGTCAAAATGGGTATGAGTCAGGAGCACATAATCGCATCCGGAAATGACGTCGCAGGCCTGCCTGGAGCTGTCTGTTACATAATTTCTCTTTGAGCCATACTGATAGGGATCTGTAATCAGGGTCCTGCCTCCAGGCAGCCGGAATTCGTAAAACGCTCCGCCATGCCATTGAAAGCACAGCCTTTCTTCTCTATCCCCAGTGAAGTTTCCTTTATATTCTTCCACTTTCATCTTCTATTACCCTCCCTGTACTTAAAAGAAATATCTGGAACAGATGGGGAACCAGATCATAAATAGAACAAACCAAGTGACGGAGGAGAATATTCCGGAAACCGCAAATTCTCCCATTTTGAAATGGCCCGTTTCATAGGTGATAGCCTCACATGCTGTGGACATAGGCGTTAAAAATGCGCTGTAGGCTCCCAGCTGACTTGCCACCAGCAGAAATCTGGGGTCTACTCCCATGGCCACTCCCGCCGTCACCGCCAGAGGTGAAAATACCGCTGCACAAGCCGTGTTGCTCATAAACTGTGTCAACACAAAGGGTACCAGAAAGAAAATCGCCGCTAGAATATAGACATTGTTAGTCTGTCCCACCATCCGGCTCAGAATATCTGCAAGGATAGCGGACGCTCCCGTTTTATTGAGTGCTGTGGCTACCGGCAGTGTGCCTGCTATGACTACAATGGACACCCAGGACATGGAGGCGATGGCTTCATTGACTGTAATCAGCTTCATAGCAATGCTGGCAATAGCGAAAACGCCACAAGTGAGATAGATGGGAATTCCAAAAAACTGGGTGCCCGCCACCATGACCACAATGCTGGCAAAGAACATTCCTATAGCCAAACGGTCCAGCTCTTTTGTGAGGACAGTCGCCTTCTCATTTTCCTTCACCACGCTCTCATTTCCATCTTCCAACTCTGAGTCATTTACTTTTATAAACCTCCTTCCGAATACGATCATCAGAATCAGCCACACCACAAAGATGGGTGCCTTCAAAATGGTTTGATCCATAATACCGAACAGATACGAGCTTTCCGCACCGCCAGCCTCCAGGTATGCGTTATAAGTCAGATATGCAGTCAATGTTAATCCAATGGGAAGCACCAGTATGCTGTTGCTACTCACATCGCCGCAGAGTTTTAGCGTCTGTTTTCTGGAAAGCCCTGCTTCCGCCGCCACACTTGCGATAATGGGCGCCATAACCGCCACTGCGCTGGCCGCATTCATAAACGTAGTCAACAGAAAAGTGGCAAACACCAAAGCAGCCAATACCTTAAATTTTCCGTTTTTTCCTTTCTGAAGATTCTTCACCCACAATTTCAGGCGATAGATAAAACTAGATTTTGTCAGTACTGCCGCCATGGTAAAAATCGGAATGAAACTGATGACCGTGGAATTTGAAAAGCCTGCCCAGGCTTCTGAAAAAGTCAGAATTCCAGTCAGTTCCAGAAGAAGTGGCACTCCCATGGCCGCCGCCACAATAGGAATCCATCCCGTAAAAAACGTAACAATCATTACAACCATAATTATTAGCACGATTATTGCCTGATTCATATAATCCTCCCCTCATTTTTTCCCCGCTGCACCAGTTCATTCGCCTTCACGGTAAAATCAGCCAGGCGGCGATTGAATTTGTCCGCCTCGTATAAAAACATCAAATGGCCGCTTTCATAAAACTTATGGACTTCACAGTATCCTTTTACTTTCCCGGCAAAAGTCTCCGTCATCTCCAACCCGTAAGCTTCTGATTCTGCGCCAAAAATCGCCACGGGAACGGTGACCTTTTTCAGTTGGCTCACATTGTCTGTGTGACAGAAGTCGTAATGCAGCTCCAGAGCGCTCCAGGGCATAGTTTTGCGAAATTCTCTCTTCACCCATTCTTTCATATTCTCCGACATCCCGCCCCGGCAGGAAATTCTCTGAACAAATTTTTCATAGAACGTCTCCGGGTCGCTGTACAGAGGCAGATAGGTGTTCAGCCAGTTTTCCACGTTGTAGTCCTTTCCCCTGTGGTGATTCCAGATTTCGCCAGAAAAAGGATACAGAGATCCGTCCACCAGCGCTAGGCCATCCAGATGATACTGACCGAAATCCACCGCATAGGTCACCGCGACGGAGGACGCCAGAGACCATCCCAAAAGCACTGCATGATCCAACTTCAGATGGTCGATCAGCTCTTTAATGTCCGTTGCGTTTCTCTTCAGCGTATTTCCCCCGCACATTTTTGAGGAATATCCCTGCCCCCTAGGATCCATGGTAATCACCCGGAATTTCTGGCTCAGATCTTCTGCATTCTTTTCAAAAAACTTTGTAGTGCACAAAAATCCGGGAACCATAATAATAGGCGTTCCCTTCCCCCTGTCTTCAAAATAAATATGAGCACCGTCCGATGTGGTAAAAAAGTTGTCTGCTGTGATCTTCATATTCCTCCCCTTTCTATGCTTTGTATCTTTATTATATAAACCCTATATTTATAAATCAAATTTATGTATTTTATTATATACATAACATTTTTGTAGTATATGCCGTTCCAAGCAGGTTTCCTGCAACCCATCCATCTTCTGGAAAAATTTCAAAAGCGTTGACAAACGGGATCCAAATTACTAAAATTAACAGTAATGGTGACATAAAACAGATGGGGATCCTATCGATGACAAAGTCGTAAAATCAGATTTACGGCTTTTTCTTTTGTACTATCCCATCCCACTAATCAGATAAGGAGTGAAACCATGTCCATTGCAGACCGATATATCAACTATGTAAATCAAGAGGTTAAGCAGGAGCCGGACAAGGGCTGGAGCCGGATGATTCTCGGTTTTCAGGCCAACAAGTGGAGGACCCGGCTGCTTCCAAAGAAAAATCTTTCCAAAGGATACCAGAAGCTGGAATCCCTGATGATGTCTCTGGTGGCCGAGTCCCTGGGCCGTGAAGACCGCTACGTGTGGGGCAACATTTTCGCCCCCTGCGAGATCATGGAATGTTTCGGCCTGAATACCCTGTCCATCGAGTGCCTCTCCTGCTATTTTTCCGGGTATCACCTGGAGGATTATTTTATCGACAGCGCCCAGAACAGCGGAATCGCCCCCACTCTCTGCTCCTACCACAAAACTTTCGTGGGAGCGGTGGAGAGCGGAGCCATCCACACGCCGAAATACGCAGTCACCACCTCCCTCTCCTGTGACGGAAATCTGAATACCTTCCGCTATCTGGAGAAAAAGGTGGGAGTCCCCTTCACTTTCCTGGACGTTCCCTACCGGGATGATCCGGATTCCGTCGCCTATCTGGCGGATCAGCTGAGAGAGATGACAAAAAAACTGGAGACAGTGTTCGGCCGCAGCTTTGACGAGGAGAAACTGCGCCATATCATAAAAGTGGAAAATGAGACCAGACGGGCTCTGTTCCAGTTTTATGAGCTGGAGAAAAAGCATTTTTATCCCGGGGAGATCATCAGCCAGCTGTATTTGATGATGGGCACCCACCTTCTCATGGGAACGGAAAAATTCCGGGATCTGGTTAATTTTCTGGTGGAGGACATCCAGACCTATCCGGAGTTTACGGGAAAGCGGATCCTCTGGGTTCATCTCCTGCCCTTCTATCAGGAAACCCTGCGGGAATATTTCAACGAAAATCCCAGATACCAGGTGATTGCCAGCGACATTGTGCTGGACTTCGCCGACGAACTGGACGAAAATGACCCCTTCCGTGCCCTGGCCTTAAAGACCATCCGAAACCTCTACAACGGCTCCTACGCCGTAAAGGCGGACGCCATCGGCCTTCTGGCCCAGGAAATGGACGCCGACGCGGTAATTCATTTCTGCCACTGGGGCTGCAAACAGGCGTCTGGAGGCAGCATTCTGCTGAAGGAAAAGATGAAGGAACTGGGAATCCCCATGCTGATCCTGGACGGGGACGGCATTGACAAGCGCAACAGCCACGACGGCCAGATCAAGACTAGGCTGGAGGCTTTTCTGGAGATTCTGGACGGGGAAAGCGAGCACAGACAGGAGGAGACATGTTAGGATATATTTGCAAATACGCCCCTGTGGAGATCTTTGAGTCCATGGGCGTGGAAATGAAGCGGATCGAGCCGGAAGTGACCAATTTCAACCAGGCGGATATGCGGATGCACCCCAACGTGTGCAGCTTCGCCAAGGGCGTGCTGGAGGATGTGCTGAACCAGGATTATGAGGGCGTCATCCTCACCACCTGCTGCGACAGCATCCGCCGTCTCTACGACGTATTAAAGGCCCAGCTCCCCGACCGGTTTATCTATATGCTGGACACCCCCAGAATCACAAAGGACGCGGGGATCCGGCTGTACGAGGGGCGGATCCGGGACATGGTGGCCGCCTACGAGGAATTTTCCGGGAAAACCTTTGACGAAGGCCGTTTCCTGGAACTGTTAAAGGAGAAAAAATCTCAGAGTGAGAAGGCCGAATCCGAGACAGGCGGTCTGTCTGTGGGAATCGCCGGCGCCCGGGCTAACCAGAACATCAAAAAGATTCTGGAGGAACGGGGCGTCCGGGTGGCCTTCGACTTAACCTGCACCGGCCTGGACCGGAAGATCCTGGTGGAGGAAGACCAGGTGATGACCGGATACGTCCGGGGCCTGTTAAACCAGTTTCCCTGCATGCGCATGGAGGCGGCAGCCGGCCGGGATCAGCTCATTCAGAAATACGCGGACAGCGCCGACGGGGTGATCTATCACACGGTGCAGTTCTGCGACAACTACTCTTACGAGTACGCATGGCTGAAAGGGATCATCCGCCGCCCTCTCCTTCTCCTGGAGACGGACTACACCAAGCAGAGCTACGGCCAGATTCTCACCAGAATCGAGGCATTTCTGGAATCCCTGGGCCAGAACCCGAAATTGTTAAAGAAAAAGACTGGAGGAAGTGACACCATGTATGTAATGGGAATTGACAGCGGATCCACATCCACCAACGCGGTCATCATGGACCGGGACCGGAACATCAAGGCCTTTGCCGTGGTCCGCACAGGGGCCAAATCCGGCCAGAGCGCCCAGAAGATCCTGGAAGAAGTCCTGGAAAAGGCCGGGCTGAAGCGGGAGAACATTTCCTGGATCGTCTCCACCGGCTACGGCAGAGTCAGCATCCCCTTCGCCGATGAGAATGTGACGGAGATCAGCTGCCACGGGCGTGGTGCCCACTATTTCAATCCGAACGTGCGCACCATTCTGGACATCGGCGGTCAGGACAGCAAAGCCATCCACTTAAGCAGCACGGGGGAAGTGACGGATTTTGTCATGAATGACAAGTGCGCCGCCGGAACGGGACGGTTTCTGGAGATGATCGCCCGTTCCCTGGAGATGGAGATCGGCGAGCTGGGTCCGGCGGCCCTTCAGTCCACGGAAAACATCGAGATCACCAGTATGTGCTCCGTCTTTGCGGAGTCGGAAGTAATCTCCCTCATCGCCCAGAATAAGGAAAAAGCGGACATTGCCAACGGCGTCTGTCATTCCATCGCCAATAAATCCTACTCTCTCATGAAGCGGGTGGGACTGGATCCGGAATTTATGATGACCGGCGGTGTGGCCAAAAACCCGGGAGTCGTCCGGGCTGTGGAAGAAAAGATCGGCGCAAAGCTTTACATCTGCCCAGAGCCGGAGATTGTGGGAGCCGTGGGGGCCGCCCTGTACGCCTTAGACCAGATTCAATAAAACCAGCGGGGAGGTAACCTATGAAATTCATTGTGGAAAAAGAAATCTTTGAAAAGCTGCCAAACGCCTGCTTCGGCGTGGCAGCCGCTGTGGGTATGGACAACAGCAGAAACTATCCGGAAATCGACGCTCTGCTGGAGGAGAGCATCCGGACGGCTGCCGCACGCTTTGAGGGTGTGCTCCATCGAAGCCCTGTTTACCCGCATCGCCAAGGGCAAGGGCATGCCCCACATCAACCCGGTGGTAGATCTGGGAAACGCCATCTCCCTCAAGTACACCCTTCCCCTGGGCGCCCATGACCTGGGAGATGCCGGGGACGACATTCAGGTGCGCCTCTCCCGCCCCGGGGACACCTTTCTGCCCTTTGGAAGCACGGAGGAGGAAGCCCCTGACGCCGGAGAGGTGGTCTACGCCGTGGGAAGTCAGGGACGAGCTCTCCCGGTGGATCGCCCGCCTCTTTTCCTGCCAGGTCTGGACCGGCTTTGTGGACAGGGACCATCCGGAAATGGAACTGCCCTTTTCAAAATAGACAAAAAAATAACAATTTTCTTCTGTTTTTCAGAACTTTTCATCTTGTTCTTTTTTTCATCCGAACTATAATGAAGGTGAAAAAAGGAAATACCCAAAAGCATGATATCAGAAGGAGGCTTTCATATGCTTAGACTTAGAATGATGCGTGCACCGCAGAAATATGTGCAGGGAAAGAATTCTCTGCTTCAGTTCCACAAAGAGATGGAAAGTCTGGGGGACAAATGGCTGTTCATCTGCTCCAGAAGCGGCTATAAAATGACCCATGACAAGATAGAGAAAAGTTTTGAGGGGACCCAGGATGTCCGTCAGTACGAAATATTCGGCGGTGTGTCCAGCACGGGAGAAATCGAACGGATGAGAAAAATCGTGCGGGACAACGGCCTGAATGTGGTAGTGGGCGTAGGCGGCGGCTCTGCCATTGACACCGCAAAAGCTACGGCTTACTACGAGAAGCTGCCGGTGGTGATCGTTCCCACTGTGGTAGCAACTGACGCTCCCTGTACCGGCCTTTCCGTCATCTACAACGACGACAAGACTTTCAACAGCTACCTCTTCTATCCGAAGAACCCGGAGGCCGTGATCGTGGACAGCGATGTCATCGCCAACGCCCCTGTCAAATTCCTGGTGGCAGGCATGGGCGATGCCCTGGGAACTTATTTTGAAGCCCGGGCCTGCGAGCGGACCGATGCTCCCAGCCTGGAATCCGGCGGAATCACCCGCTCCGCCATGGCTCTCTGCCGTCTGTGCTACGATACCTTAAAAGAGTACGGCGCGGCAGCGAAAAAAGCCTGCGAGTGCCACGTGGTAACCCCGGCCCTGGAGGCTGTTATCGAAGCTAACGTCTACTTATCCGGCGTGGGTGCAGACAACGGCGGACTGGCGGTTGCCCACTCCTTCTATAACGGCCTGACCGCTCTGGGCGGACACAGCGCTCCCCACGGAAACTGCGTGGCCTTCGGCACTCTGGTGCAGCTTGTCCTGGAGCGGGCTCCGAAGAAAGAGTTCAAAGAGGTTCAGGACTTCTGTATGGAAGTTGGACTTCCCGTCACCCTGGAGGAAATCGGAATCACCACCGACGAGCAGATCCGTGTCATCGCGGAGAAGTCCTGCGTGGAAGGCGAGTCCATCCACAACATGGTGGCAGATGTGACTCCTGATCAGCTCTACGCAGCAATTATAACCGCCGACGCTCTGGGAAAAGAAGCCCTGGCCCGGTAATATAAAAACAGCAGACCGGCGCCTCCCGCAGGAAACAGCGGGGGCGCCGGTTTCTTATTTTCTTCCTTCTTTATAGGTGATGCCCCATTGCTCCATCGCTTTGATAATAGGACGCATGGATTCCCCCAGTTCGCTCAGAGCGTATTCCACCCTCGGCGGTACTTCAGGATAAACCGTGCGGGTAACGATTCCGTCATCTTCCATGGACCGCAAACTGTCGGTCAGCACCTTCTGACTGATCCCCTCTAAATTCTTCCTCAGCTCGTTGAAACGCCACGGACGCTGCAAAAGATTCCGCAGAATCAGCAGTTTCCATTTGCTTCCTATGAGCTGTACTGTAGTAGCCACAGGGCAGGCCGGTAACTCATCTTTGGTTTTCATGGCAGGTACACCTCCCAAATTTATTAACGCACTCGAATTGATATGCTGCATTCGTTTGTGATGTTACATTCATTATATCCCAGAAAACCCCCAGCATCAACATCTGTGAGTTCTCAAAAAAATTTGCAATCTGCTCTTTTCAGGAAATCCCGAAGCAGCGCAAAGGTTACAAAAAGGTGACCTGAGTTATAAAAAATGCTCCAAGTGCGAACTGCTGGCCTTCTGCCGGGGTTGTCCTGCGGTTGCCAGCGGCAAGGACGGCAATTTTTACGCCGCAGACCCCCAGTGCTGTAAGGAGGTAACACCATGATCCCGAAAACGATGAAAGCCGTAGTTTTGATGGAGCCGACACCGGCCGAAAATGTTGTGCTGTCCGAAGTCAGCGTCCCGCAGGCTCGCCCCGGATGGGTATTGGTAAAAGTAAAGGCTTTGGGACTCACTCATTCGGAGCAGGTTCTCCGGATGAGTGAAATCAAAGCAGACTACATCCACAAGCCCATCATTCCCGGCATTGAATGCGTGGGGGAAGTGGCCGACCCGTCCGACAGTTCTTTTCATGAGGGACAGAAGGTCGTTGCCCTCATGGGGGGTATGGGCCGCAGTTTCAATGGCAGTTATGCCCAGTATGCACTGCTGCCGGTTCCTTCTCCGGCGTCACCAAAGCCTTGGAACTGGTAGGGCCAAAAACGCTCCGCGACACCCTGCGCTGTGTCGAAAAGGGCGGCGTTGTCAGCAACACAGGGATTCTCGGCGGCGTTTATGCCTTGAATGGCTTTGACCCCATTAAAGAAATACCCAATGGAGTTTATCTGACAGGCTTTTTCTCCAACTATCCGACCCGGCAAACCATGACGGATATTTTTTCCTTCCTGAGCGGCCGCCAGATCACGCCGGAAGCAGGAGCGGTCTATCCCTTTGAGGCGATCTCCAAGGCCCTTTTTGACATGGATCATCACAAAGTGGATGGCAAGATCGTTGTGACAATGTAAAGATTCTTTTTTCCATTTCTCCATGAGAAATTCATATTTCCGTGGTATACTGCAACTGGTGATTGACGATGAAACAAATTTTAATTGCTGAGGACGATCCGGATATCCAGGAGCTGCTGTGCGCCTACCTCCGGGATGCCGGTTACGCCCCTTCCGCGGCGGGAGACGGGGTGGAAGCCTTAAACCTGTTCCGCACCCGCTCCTTTGATCTGGTTCTCCTGGACCTGATGCTCCCGAAAATCGACGGTTTCGCCGTGTGTGAACTGATCCGCCGGCAGTCCCAGGTTCCCATTCTCATGGTCACGGCCCTGGACGGGGAGGAGCATCAGCTCCGGGGCTTCGGCATGGATATTGACGACTATGTGACCAAGCCCTTTTCCATGCCTGTCCTGCTGGAAAAGATCCGGGTGATCCTGAAGCGAAGCTCCGGCCCAGGCGGGGAACACCGGTTAAACTATCAGGATCTGACCGTGGATCCCGACAGCCGGGAAGCAGTCCTGGACGGACAGATTCTGGATCTGACCGCCCGGGAATTTGAACTGCTCTACACTCTGTTATCCTCCCCGGGCCGGGTCTTTACCAGGGAAATGC
The DNA here is from genome assembly GCA_019114465.1 of Candidatus Lachnoclostridium avicola. GTDB lineage: Bacteria > Bacillota > Clostridia > Lachnospirales > Lachnospiraceae > Lachnoclostridium_A > Lachnoclostridium_A avicola. Next base: position 8,905 of record DXFM01000026.1, on the reverse strand, counting down.
TCCTCGCCCGCCTGTGGGGCTGGGACTATTACGGGGATGAGCGGATTGTGGACAGCCACATTAAAAACCTCCGCCGCAAGCTGCAGCGGGACTATATTGAAACCGTAAGGGGGATTGGCTACCGTGCTGCAAAAAAGACTTCGTGAACATCTTTCCGCCCGCATGTTTCTCCTCACATTTCTCATTCTTCTTCTGGCGGGAGCCGTCACCTTCGGCCTCATCGCCTGGGCCACTCCCCGCACCTACACTGCTGTGGCAAATGATGATCTCCAGCAGCGGACGGACGCCCTGGCAAAGCGGCTGGAGGATTCCTCCCCGGAGGAGTGCGGCCCTCTCCTGGATGAGTTTATCCGCTCCTCCCGCTGCGACGCCCTGATTCTGACACCGGACGGGCAGATCGCCCATACCGGTTCTGCTCTGTCCGGAACCTCCCTCCCGGAGGGCAGCCGCATCACTGTCACCTCCTCCGGTCCTGAGACCGAAGACGGTCTGCGCTCCTCCATGGGTCTTCAGCTCTCCCCGGGGTCCGGCGATACTGCCGTCGCGTCCCTGGAACCATACGGAATCCTGGCAGATGTGACCTTTTCCGGGGAGGAGGGAATTTACACCCTCTATGTCTCTCCCCACCGGCAGGAAGAGAATCTGGCGGTGCGGGCGCTGATCCGCATGGCCCCCTGGGTTCTGCTGGTGCTTCTGGCCTTCTCCCTGCTCTGCGCCTGGATCTGTTCCCGGTACATTACCCGGCCGGTGATCCGCATCAGCCGTATCGCAGAGCGGATGGCCGGACTGGATTTTCAATGGAAATGCGGCGGCAGAAGATCCGACGAGATCGGCGTCCTGGGCCGCAGCCTGGATGAGATGGCCTTCCGCCTGTCCGCCGCCCTCACAAAACTGGAGGAGGCCAATCAGGCTCTCCAGCGGGAGGTAGACCGGGAGCGGGAGCTGGACCGCCAGCGGGCCGAGTTTTTCTCTGCCGCCTCCCACGAACTGAAAACCCCGGTGACCATCCTGAAGGGACAGCTCTCCGGCATGCTGGAGGGAATTGATGTGTACCGGGACAGGGACAAATATCTGCTCCGCTCCCTGCAGGTGGCCGGGCGCATGGAGCGGCTGATTCAGGAAATGCTGGCCATCTCCCGGATGGAAAACACTCCGGAGGCTTTCCGGCCGGAGCCCCTGGAACTCTCCTCTCTCCTGAAGAATCAGCTGGCCCTGGACAAAGACCTGGCTCTCCTGCGGAATCAGCGGATAACCACAGATCTGGCGGACGGGCTGGCGGTGGAGGCGGACTCCGCCCTCCTCTCCAAAGCGGTGGAAAACATCCTCTCCAACGCCTTCCTCTACTCTCCGGAAGGGGCGAGGATCCGCGTCTGGTGCGGTCTCATCCAGGATCAGCCCGCCTTCGCCGTGGAAAATTCCGGCGTCCACATCCCGGAAGAGGCCCTGCCCCATCTCTTTGAAGCCTTTTATCGAATCGAAAGCTCCCGCAGCCGCAGCACCGGCGGAAGCGGCCTGGGACTCTGCCTGACAAAAATGATCCTGGACCGCCACAAAGCTTCCTGTACGGTGGAAAATACGGAGGGAGGCGTCCAGGTTCTTGTCCGATTTCCCGCCTCATCTTGTCTTCACACAAAACACATATAAACTTCAAACCCACTCCACAATGGCCCGGTATACTCTCTGTATTCCCCAATACAGAAAGGAGACCGGACCATTATGGAAATTCTCATGAAACACGTCAGTCTGACCTATCCCGGCGGCCGTCAGGCCCTGAAGGATATCTCTCTCACGCTGCGCTCTCCCGGCCTGATCGGCCTTCTGGGACCGAACGGCGCAGGAAAATCCACTCTGATGAAACTTCTCACCGCTTCTCTGCTGCCGTCCTCCGGAACCATTCTGGCGGACGGTCAGCCTCTGGAGGTCTGTGAACGCCGCTTGAAATCCTGCCTTGGCTGCCTGCCCCAGGAATTCGGCCTTTTTGACGAGCTCACCGTCTGCCAGTTTCTGGACTACATGGCGGCTCTCAAAGGTCTTTCCGGGCAGAAGGACGCCGTTGGGAAGGCAATCTCCGCCGTCCGCCTGGAGGAAAAAGCAAAATCCAGGATCTCTTCCCTGTCCGGCGGCCAGCGCCAGCGGGTGGGCATCGCCCAGGCTCTCCTGGGGGAGTCTTCTTTTCTGATCTTCGACGAACCCACCGCCGGACTGGATCCGGAAGAGCGGGCCCAGTTCCGAAACCAGTTCTCCCGCCTGGCAAAAGACCGCCTGGTGCTTCTCTCCACCCACATCATTGAAGATATCCAGGCAGTGTGCAGCCAGCTTGTAGTGCTCTGCCGCGGCCAGATCCTGTTCTGGGGCACGCCGGAGGAGCTGATCCGCACCGTCTCCCCGGGAAACCTGTCGGAGGACGCAGTTCCCACAGGAAAAGCGTCAGCGGACACCGTCCCCAGGGGAAATTCCCCTCTGGAGGACGCCTATCTCACACTGATTTCCAGGGAGGGCGGACGATGAAAAATATCTGTGCTCTGATCGCTCTGGAATGGGGCCGCCTGCTGAAGCGACCCTCTGTCCGCCTGATTTTTTTCCTCACCGTCTGCTCCCCAGCATTCGGCCTTTTCCTGTACTGTCCGGCCACGGCGGACACTATGCTGTCCAAATATCTGGCAAATCCGGCCCTGGCGGGAGGGGCCATCGGCGGAATCCTCTTCGGTCTGCTCACCATCCGGGAGAGAGGCCGTGAAAAGCGGTGCGGTGTGAATACATTAATCGACGGGATCATTCCTCCTTCATCCATGGCCTTTATTCGGACAGCTGCCCTGTTTCTCACCGCTTTCCCTGTCCTTTTGGGAACCATGGCTTTCTGGCTTCCAGTCAGCCGTTTCCTCATCGGCTCTGTATTTGACATCAGGGACTTTTTGCTTTCCTATGTACTATTTATGGGATCGGCAATTTTTCTGGCCGTTCTGGCGTCGGCGTCTGCATTCCAGATTGGGGGACGGGCAGATCTTGCCCTGGCCCTGTTTGGAATCTTCGCCGGCTTAAGCCTCACCCTGTGGTCTGAGAACTGGCAGCTTTGCTGGCTGAATCCCTGCGTGTGGGCGCTGTCCGACGATTTCTCCAATCTCCGGATCTTCCGCTCCGCCGCCTACATGCGCCTGACCTGGGCAGCCGGGCTGGCAGGCCTATGGCTCCTCTCCTGCCCAGCTGTCCGCCGAAGACGGAGGATCCCTTTCCTCTCCAAGATTCCCAGCCAGGCAGGAACCGGCTTCTCCGTTCGCCGGCAGGTCCTCCGCCCCGCCGCTGCCCTGATCCTGTTTCTGATTTCCGCCTGCGCCTGGGCCGGTCAGCCCTTCGTGGACCACAGCAACCCGGACCAAAGCATTTCCGCCTTCGACCAGATTCCGCTGGAACAGGGCCTCACCTGCTCCCGCCGTCTGGTGCGCCTCTCTCCCGACACCAAGCGGGGAACTGTGACCGGAACCGCTGTCTACCAGTTTCAGAACACCTCCGGAAAGCCCAGGACGGCCGCCTTCGGCATCAATCCGGGCTATACCATTTTCTCCGCCAGGGTCAACGGAGTCCCGGTTCCCGCTTCCGTCAGGGATTATCAGGAATTTAATGAGGCCCTGCTGGAGGTGACACTCCCCGGGGACAGTCAGATGGAACTGACTCTGGAATACGGCGGATTTCCCAGGGAAGACCAGTCTCTCTCCACCATGCAGGGATCCGCGGAAATCAGCGGGGAATACCTGTACCTGGCCAACGCTGATCTGGCTCCCCGGCTGATCAACGCAGAACCGGACAGCGGAGTTCTCCCTGTCACCGTAGAGATCACTCTTCCGGAACACATGACCGTCATTCCCTTCGGCTCTCCTCAGGCAGAAATTATCAGCCAGAATCCCGGCGGCACCCTCACCTGGCAGTATGAGGACGAGGGAACCGGAGGAATCCTCTACGCCGGAGACTATATCCGGCAGGATATTGAGGCGGCCGGAATCACAGTGGAATTCTATTACGGCAGAAACCACGAGACCGTGATGGAGGAGGCCGGTGCCGCCAACGCCATCCGGGCCGTCATCCAATATTGTACGGACCACTACGGTCCCCTCTCCTTCCTCTCCGGAAACACCCTTAAACTGATCCAGAGCCGGGTGTCCGGCGGAGGATACGCCGGCGGAGGAGCCAGCCTGCTGGACGAGGCGGATTTCACCATCGCCAGCCTGCGGGACACCTCCAAAGGCTCTGTCCCCGGCGAGGTGATGATCCATGAGCTGGTGCACCAGTGGTGGGGCTTGTCCAGCATGTTTGAGGCGGACGGCGCCTGGTCGGCGGAAGGGCTGACCGTCTACACCACCTACCGCATTGTCAAGGAACTGTACGGCGCGGAATATGCCGAGCGCCGCTATGTGGATCAGTGGAAACGGGAGATGGAGGACTACTATTCCAATTTCTACGTCCGTAACCCGGAATTTTTCCAGCGGCTGCCGGAGGCGAAGCGGCTGGAGATCACCAACCGCCTGTCCCGGGTAAGACAGTACTGTGAAATGCCTTTAAAAATCCTGAAGGCAGAGCAGCTGGCCGGAGGTGAGACAGCCATGGACCAGATCCTCTCCAGGCTGTTCTGCCGGGAGCCGAGCTGGGAAGAGCCCTATCTGACCTATGAAATGTTCTTAAACGCCTGCGGGCTGACAGAGGAGGATATTAATCTTGAGTAAAATTTTTCGATATGAATGCAGAAGACTGATGTGGAACCGTTTTTTCTTTGGAATCCTGCTGATCCTGCTGTTTTTTGGATACCAGGTGCTGAACCGCATAACCATACTGGGGGCAGCCCGCACAGCCCCTTTCTCCCCCTGGAGCCTGGGAGACTATGCCTGCCGGATGCTCCCTCTCCTCTGGGCTGCCGCCCTGTTTTTCCTCAACTTTTTTCTCTCCCCGGCAGCCAGGCGGGCCGCTGCCCTCACCGCCTTCACCCCAGTGTCTCTCAGGCACTATGAGACAATCAGACTGGGCGCCGCCCTCACCGCCGTCGGCGTTCTGACCGTCCTCTGCCTGGGGGAGGCCGCCTTATTCTGCGCCGGATACTTCCATCAGAACCCCGGGTGGGATCTGCTCCGGCCGGCTCTGATCACCCTGGTGCCGGCCCTGGTCTTCGCCCTGGGAAGCGGCTGGCAGCTGGGACAGATCTGTCCTTCCGCAATATTTGCCTGGATGGCCGTCCCCATCCTTTTCCGCCTTCTCCCCCTGCCTGCTCCCTTCAGCCTCTGGAGCGGACAGTTTTTCTCGGAATATCCTCTGACCCTGGAAACCCTGGATCCCTCTCTCACCCTGCCGGGGCCGGTTCTGCTCCTTCAGATGCTTCTTTTGGCGGCTGGGATTCTTCTGCTATCGCTCAGCTATATCAGAGACCGGTTAAATTCCTCCGCGCTGACGGGAGGACTGTAATAGTACCCCTGTCCGTAATCGCACCCCAGACTGCGGATCATCAAATGGTCTTCCTCCGTCTCCACGCCCTCCGCAACGGTGACGATGTGGAGGCTTTTGGCCATCTGGATGGTGTATTTCAAAATCTTATTTCTGCGAAAATCCTGTTTTTTGGAAGAATGGGTCAGAAATACCTGATCCAGCTTCAGCTCGTCAATCTCAATGCTGTACAGCGTATTCAGAGAAGAATAGCCGGAGCCAAAATCATCCATGGAGATTCGAAATCCTTTTTCTTTCAAACGGCGAATCTGACGGTTCAGCTCCTCCACGCGGCTTACCGCTAAGCCTTCCAGAATCTCCAAAGTGATCAGCTCCGCCGGGATTCCGTATGTTTCTATGAGACCGCAGAGTTCCCTGACATATTCCGTCTCATAAAAGAGAAGTTTGGTCTGATTGACGGACACCGGTACCGCGGGAAGCCCCGCATCCATTCTGCCTCTGATCCACTGGCAGACCTTTTCCACCATATACATATCCAGCCGGCTGCAAAAACCGTTCTGCTCGAACAGGGGAACAAACTGGTCGGGGGAAAGAACCGTTCCGTCAGAAGTCTGCCAGCGGACAAGAGCTTCCGCGCCTCCGATTCTCCCCGTGGAAAAATCGATCTTCGGCTGAAGATACAGCTTAAATTCCTGATCTTCAAGTGCCTGAAACATATGCGTCGTAATGTAATTATTGGTCTCCTCCGCTTCATGGAGTTTCTCGTCAAAAAACACAATCTTATTGTATTCGCTCTTCTGCGCCTTTTTAAGGGCAAACATCACATGAAGCATGGCCTGGCGGTCACTCCCCGCCACTGCCCCGGCGTAGAGCATGACCTGATAATTGCTTTTTTCCAGCACGGATACACGGCCAATCCGTTTCATGATCCCCTTCACGCGGCTGGAGACCGTCTCAGGTGACTGTTCACGCATTAAAATGCAGAACTGGTCTCCGTTTTCCCGGCAGAAATATTCTCCCTCCCGCAAGCTTCTGTCTAAAATCTGCTTCACTTCCCACAGCAGCCGGTCCGCCTGCTTCTGACCAAACAGCTCATTCACAAATTTGAATTGATGAATGTTGATCGCTACAATATAAGCGTCATCCAGCTGTCCGGCTTCCTCCTGAATATGCTGAAGAAACGCAGAGTAGTTTTCCGCGCCGGTAATTGGATCGAAATAGGCTGCCTTTAAAAGGTTATGGCACTTTCTGCGAATCATTCCATATCCCAGAATACAGAAAATGGCGATAATCGCCAGGATACCGGCCATAGCCGTAAGCATAATGGCAATGACCTGCTGGGCGGGCATCAGGGTACTTTCTCTTGTATCAATACAGCATATGTACCATCCGTTGATTCCAATGGGCTCCAGGTAGATCAGATATTCTTCCCCTTCATACGCAAACGAAGAAAAGATCGGCTCCTGAGCGCTCATAGCTTCCCGGATCCCCTGTTCGTTTCCTTCTCCCTGCTCAAGATACTGACCATCATAGATGGAATAAATTCTGTGGGGAATGACGGTACTGTCCGATTGAATCAGTATCTTCCCCTCTGAATCCAGAAGGTCGAGGTAGCCTCCTCCGTTCAGCACCGTCTCCTCATTCAGAATTCGGGTAAGAGATTCCGTATCTTTGCAGCCTCCCAAAGCCCCGACAATCTGACCATCCATGTAAACTGGAACGCTGAACGCCAGCATTTCATCATTGGCATGGTAGCTGCGGTAGATATCTGATATGACCTCCTGCCCTTCCATTGCCTGACAGACAACCCTTTCCACTTCTTTCTCCATGCTTGTCAGTGAGATTTTATATAGCGCGCTGTTTCCATTGATCTCTTCCGCGTAAATGCCCTTTCCCGATAAGGGAAAAAAGCCTAGGGATATAAATCTGTCGGTATGGTTTGCCCCGTCAATCATCGCGGTGATATTAGAATCATCCAGCGTATTCTGAGCGCCAATCATAGCCGCCACAGTATTCAGCCAGCTGACGTCCTGATTGAGCTTGCGATAAATTCGCTGACTGTACTCTTCTGTCTCTGATTTTATCTGATTTTCCGCAGCAGTCTCCAAAGAATCAAAGAGATTTACAAGCAGAGATCCTCCGATGAGAAGGATAACTGCGATTGCCGTCGTTACAGCTATTGTCACCTGCCGCAGCTGTTTTTTTAATGTCCTGCCATCCACGGTCGCTCTCCTTTCCAGCTGGCGCACTTCTATCAGGTATTCCAGATGACTCTACCGCAGCACTGCATCCGTATGAATAGAGCCAAATTCAGAGAAAATGAAAAACCCCTTACAAGTTAGTGGTATTTCACCGCTTGTAAGGGGTTCTATTCAGCAAAAGGTCAATGCAGATCCTGCATTACATTCCCATCTGCTTAGCAACTTCCTCAGCGAAGTTCTCTTCCTTCTTCTCGATGCCCTCGCCGGTCTCGAAACGAACGAACTTCTTGATGGTAATGTTGGCGTTGTTGGCCTTTGCCACGGAAGCCACGTAAGCTCCTACGCTCTGCTTACCATCTTCTGCCTTTACATATACCTGATCCAGGAGGCAGATCTCTTTCAGCTCTTTCTTGATACGGCCCATCACCATGCCGTTGATGATCTTCTCATTGGCATCCGGCTTCTCGTTCTTTGCAGCCGCTGTAAGGATCTCTTTCTCCTTCTCGATGTAGTCGGCATCCACCTCAGCCTCGCTGGTGTAGAGGGGCTTTAATGCAGCAGCCTGCATTGCCACGTTTCTTGCCATCTCCTTGATCGCGTCGTTGATCACATCGGTCTCAACGTCCACCAGAACACCGATCTTGCCGCCGGCATGGATATAGGAAGCTACAAAGCCGTTGGCCTCCTCTACCTTCTCAAATCTTCTGATGTTCATGTTCTCACCGATGATGGAAATCTGGGAGGACAGAGCCTCTTTTACCGTCATGGTCGGATCCTTCTCCCACTTCTCAGCCAGGAAAGCATCCATATCTGCAGCATCGCTCTTTAATGCCTGAGCAGCCACATCTGCCACGTAGCTTCTGAACTTCTCGTTCTTCGCAACGAAATCAGTCTCTGCGTTTACCTCAACTACAACTGCTTTCTTCTCGTCTGCAGTCATATCTGTGTAAACGATTCCCTCAGCCGCAATACGGCCAGCCTTCTTGGCAGCGCCTGCCAGTCCCTTCTCTCTCAGGAACTCGACTGCCTTATCCATATCGCCTTCTGTAGCTGCAAGAGCCTTCTTGCAGTCCATCATGCCGGCGCCTGTCATCTCTCTTAATTCCTTTACCATTGCTGCGGTAACTGCTGCCATTTTCTTTCCCTCCATATTTAATCGGTTGATCATAGCAGTTCAGGACGTCTGCCGTCCTGAACCTTTTGTCGGATGATTATTCCTCTGTCTGCTCTGCTGCTTCCTCGAAGATCTCAGCTCCTGCTTCCAGCTCGCCGTCTGCAGTAGC
>DXFM01000025.1 GCA_019114465.1 Candidatus Lachnoclostridium avicola | reverse complement strand
AGCTTAAAGGTGCCCATCGCGCTGGGGGCTACCATGTCCGCCACAGCCAACGCCTACTATGAGGGAATTGTGTCCGACCCGGCCATGATGCTGCAGACGGGAGATTTCTTTAAGGTAGCTCTCATCCCCTGCATCGCCCTGACCATCTACGCCCTGTTTGCGTGGAAGCTGATTCCGAAGCATCCCATCGACAGCAGCAACGTGAAAGAGGTGAAGATGACGGAGGCCATCCCGAAAAAGGATGAGCTCTGCATCAGTGTGGTGTTTGTGGGAGTGATGATCGCCTTCTTCTTCGGAACCAAACTGGGCAACCTGATGAACCTGGCGCCGGCCATCGGCGTGCTGATTCTGATCTACACGGGATCTCTGACGGCAAAGGAAGCCATCACCAGCATGACAGGAGACATGGTGTGGATGATTGCCGGCGTGCTGGTGGTGTCAGACGCCATGGGAAGCTCCGGAGTGGGAGAGCTGATCGGAAGCGGAATCTTAAAGATTCTGGGAGATTCCCCCAGCGGTCTGGTGGTAATGGTAGTGTTTGCGGTGGTGGCCATCGTGATGACTACGTTTATGTCCAACACGGGAACAGCGGCGATTTTGACGCCGATTGCGGCCAGCATGGCTCTGGCGGGAGGAATGGACCCGAGAGGAATCGTGCTGATCATCAACATCGCGTCTGTCATGGCAGTGGCGTTCCCCAGCGGATCTGCGGAGTGCGCGCTGATGTTCGCGGCAGGGCGCCACAGCCCGGTGGGCCTGTTGAAATTCACCCTGCCATACCTGCTGATCGCGGTGGTGACCCTGGTGATCAGCGCCAGCATTTTCTTCCCGGTCTATCCGGGATGAGTCGGGGTCAGGGGGTGATTCCCCCTTTCCCTTCATTCTTGTCAATGCGGTATTTCTTCATCCTGCGCCACAGGGTGGAAGTGCTGATATTTAATTCTTTCGCTGTCTGCTCCCTGCTGCCTCCGCAGCGGCGGAGGGCGGCGATAATCTCAGCGGCTGGATCGAAAGCCTGGATTTCCCGGACTTTCATCCGGCCGTTTTTTTGCGCTGCGGGATAATCCAGATACTGTTCCACCTCAGGGGCGTCCACATAGTAGTGGGAGGCGTGGATCAGGATCCGGCTGCACACCATCCGAAGCTCCATAAGATTTCCCGGCCACTGGTAGGACTGAAGAAGTTTTCTGGCGTCTCCGGTCAGTTTTATGTATCGGCCGTAGGATTCCTGGAATTCTCTCATGTACAGATCGGTCCAGGCGGTGATGTCTTCCGGCCGCTCTCTTAAGGGCGGTACGGTCAGAGTCATGACGGACAGGGCATAGTACAGTTCCCGGAGAAAGGTGCCCTGTTCCACCAGATCCAGAAGATTGTGCCGGGTGGAGGCGATGATCCGGATCCGGTTGGGAGTGGCCTGAAGGGAGAGAAAACCGGAGGGGTAGGGGGCACTCTGGATCACCCGGAGAAGCTGCTGCTGGGAGCGGAGGGAGAGCTGGCCGATCTCATAGAGATAGAGGGTGCAGGGCCCCTGATAGACCAGACCGGGAAAGGATCCGTTTTCCGGTTTCCCGAACAGCAGGGCTTCCATCTGGCTGTGGTCGCAGTCCTCGCACTGGAACCGGATAAATGGGCAGTCCTGAAAGGCACCTTCGTTGTGGATGCACTCCGCCAGAGGCAGTTTTTCCGTTCCGCCTTCCCCGGTGATCAGAATGGGAAACTGAAAATCTGCAAACCCCCTTGCCCGCTCGACGGCGGCCTGCATGGCCGGGCTTCGGGCGATCAGGCTGCCAAATTTCATTTTTGCCACATGTCCCTGACTCATCAGCTCTCTTTTCATCTCTTCATTGCCCGCGGCCACCGGACGGCCCTCGTAGAAACTGATGATGGCCCCGGTGGCAGCTCCCTCCACCAGAACCGGGGAAATACTGATAAGGAATTCCGACTGATTGATTAAAATGGCCGCGGAGTGGATCCTTTTCTGTTTTTCCAGGACGTAATCCAGCATTTTTTTTGTGATCCCGGGGATGATCCGCCACACGGGCATATGTTCCATGGAAGCAGCCTCCATCATCACCAGAGTTTCCACAAAGCGGTTGACCCGGAGAATCCGGCCGTGTTCGTCAATGTGGATAATGCCGCTGTAGGCATAGTCCAGGAGCATTTTCAGACTGGCGGCGTTCTGCTTTTCCGTGTCCAGGGCGGTGCTGAGCTGGCTGGCGATGCGGCAGGCTTCCAGGGCGCTCTCCCTTCCGGAGACGGTTTTCAGACAGGGCACGGAGACAGAACGGCAGTATTCACAGACGATGGATCCTCCGATCACCACATCCGCTTTCTGGGCAATGGCTTTTTTGGCTGTGGCCACCATCTCCTCCACAGTCTGAAACAGATAGACCTGCAGACGGATTCCGAACAGCCGATTGAAGGAGTCTGTATCAATGTAGGCAAACATATTCTTCGGACCGGTGAGGGCGACGGCGGGGCAGTCCATGCCGGTGAGATCTTTGGCGGATTTCAGCATGGCGCCGATTTCCAGGGAGGTGATCTTGATTTCCACCACGGGTACGGAGACCAGAGATTGGATGAGTTCTGCCTGGCTGCCCCGGGCGATGATAAAATCCGCGCCGTCGGCCAGGGCCTGGGAGATATAATGCCGGATGTTGGTGTGGTCCACAATAGCCGTGGAGCAGACCGACAGGTGGTACAGGTTGGCCGCGTAGGAAACGGATTCCATAATTTCAATATTGGGGAGCAACAGCGCTGCCTTTGCCATAAAATGCCTCCTTTAATCCTTCATTTTTGAAAGAAATTTCAATTATATGTCATATTATAATTCAAATAGCGCTGTTTTGTCATTATATATCAAAAAAGAAAGTTTTTTTGTTATTTTTACAGCTAGAAGCCCAATAATTTTCCAGGTACAATGCAGGTATCACATAAACGCACCGGTGACGTAAATGGTAAAACGAACAGAGACAATAAAAGAAATTTAAGGAGGCAAGGAGTATGGAGCTTTATATTGTCTTGGGGATTATGGCGTTTATGATTTTCGGATTTGTGCTGAATAAATGGCCCTTTGGCATCACGACCATGATCTGCTGCGTGCTGCTGGTGGTCACGGGAGTATACGGCGTCAGCGACGCGTTTTCCGGATTTTCCAGCCAGAACATTGTGCTGCTGGCCCCCATGTTTGCCATCAGCGCAGCATTTGGAAAGACCAGCCTGCTGACCAAAATACAGGATAAAATGATAGACCTGAAGGGGAAAAGCGGACTGGTTCTGCTGATCGCCATATATGCGGTAATCATTATTCTGGCGGCTTTCCTGCCCACCACGGCGGAGATGACCATCATGCTCATGTTCCTGATGGCCCTGGGAAATACGGGAGACATCACCCCTTCCAGAATGACCATCCCGATTCTGGCCATGATCAGTATCTGGGGAACGAAGCTGCCCATCGGAATGGGAGCCACCCAGTATATTACCTTAAACGCGTTTTATGAGGGCATGGCATCTGGCCCGGATCAGCTGCTTTCCATTTTCGACTTTTTCAAGATTTCCATCATTCCCTGCGCGCTGTGCACCCTGTACTGTCTGTTTGCCTACAAGCTGATGCCCAATGACAGTTATGACGCCACGAAGCTGAAAGAAGTAAAGAAAACGGAAGCCATTCCCAAAAGGGATGAGACGATCATTTACATTGTGTTTGTGGTGGTGATGGCTTCCCTGCTCTTTGGAAAAATGCTGGGAGATATCATGTATGTAATGCCCGCCATTGGAATTCTGGTACTTCTTCTGTCAAAGGTCATGTCTGTGAAGGAAACGACGTCGGCCATGACCCAGGATGCGGTGTGGATGGCCGCCGGCGTGCTGGTGATGGCGGACGCTCTGGGAGATACGGGAGCCGGTGAGCTGATCGGCAGCATAATTTTAAAAATCCTCGGCGGAAATCCCAGCGGAATCATGGTAATGCTGGTGTTTGCGGTGGTAACCACAGTGATGACCACATTTATGTCAAACACCGCCACCAGAAACGTGCTGGTGCCCATCGCGGCCAGCACCTGTATGGCAGCGGGATGGGATCCCAGGGGGGTTGTGCTCATCGTGGCATTCTGCGCCAATGTGGCCATTGCGTTCCCGTCCGGATCTCCGGCCTGCGGAATCGCCTACGCGGCAGGGGGCTATAAGATCACGAAAACGCTGAAATTTACGCTTCCCTTTATCCTGATTGCCATCGCGTCCATTGTGTTCAGCGCCAATCTGTTTTTCCCGTTGGCGTAAGGAGTGTTCACCATAATCAAACCACAGGGAGGAAAATAATATGTCTATGAAACCACAGATACCGGTCCGCACAGCGGACAGCGACGACGCCCTCTCCTTTATCCGGCAGATGGGAATTGAATATGTCAGCCTGTCGCTGAAGCCGGAGGAGCTCACCTATGACTGCGTGATGAAACAGAAGGAACGGCTGGCAAAGTTTGGCCTGACCGTGTCAGATGCGCTCTGCAATGAGCTGCAGAAGAACAAAAGCATCCATTTAAATTTCCCGGACAGGGATGACCAGATCAGACGCTTTAATGATATGCTCCAGGTTCTTGGAAAGGCGGAGGTGCCATTTACATCCATTGCATGGCAGCCCAACGGAATCCTGCGCACTGACCACCGGGTGGGCCGGCATACGAGAGGGGGAATTTCCGCTTACTGTGATCAGAACGAGATCATGGCAAGGCCCAACGCGGAGGCGAGAAGCTATGAGGAGCAGGAGATATGGGAGAATTTCCAGTATTTCCTGGATCGGGTGATTCCTGTTGCGGAGGAGACGGGGGTTCGGATGGCCCTTCATCCCAACGATCCGCCCCTGGCCTGCATGGCGGGCATCCCCAGCCTGATTTACAATACGGAGTGCTACCGGCGGGCGTTTTCCATGGCCCACGGAAGCAGGGCTCTGGGAATGAAGCTGTGTGTGGGGTGCTGGCTGGAGGGAGGAGACCAGTTCGGCGATCTCATGAGTGATATAGAGGAATTCTGCAGGGAGGACAGAGTCCTGTGCGTCCACTTCCGGAATGTGGACAGCACTCTCCCCGTGTTCGAGGAGACTTTGGCGGAGGACGGATACGCGGACATGTACGCCATCATGAAAAAGCTGGTGGCCTGTGACTGCAGTGCCGTGATCTCCATCGATCACGGATTCCGGCCCATGGAGGGATTCGGAGGAATGCCGGGGGCATTTTCCTATCCCACCGGTTTTATGAAAGGGCTGCTGTGGGCGGCTGAAAAAGAACTGGGAAAACGGTAAAGCTGCTGAAGAATTTCCCGGAAATATACGGCAGAGCGCGGTTCAAAACGGACCGGCGGCTCTGCCGTTTTTAGTGTGAAAACCCGGTAGGCCGGATTGCGAATGCAGGTCGGATCGCGTGAGTGCGCAGTACGGAGCGATACGCCCCCATTCTTTTTTTGAATAATATTCTCAATTTCTATTGACAACCAATCAGAAGGTGATAATATAAACATATGAATAAACATTCATATAAATGGCATTTGTCAGTATGAAGAAAAGGAGGCGGCGGAAATGGCATACAGGATGAGCGACCCGGAGATTGAGCAGTGCGATTTTATCCATGTGCATGAGGATATTGTAAACCGGGTGACGAAGGTGATGCCGGATGAGGACCAGCTGATGGATCTGGCGGAATTTTTCAAGATTTTCGGCGATTCCACCAGGATCAAGATCCTGTATGTCCTCAGTCAGGCGGAAATGTGCGTCTGCGACATTGCGACGTTGCTTCAGATGGGGCAGTCGGCCATCTCTCATCAGCTTCGGGTGCTGAAGCAGATGAGGCTGGTGAAGTTCCGCAGGGACGGAAGGACCGTATTCTATTCTCTGGCAGACGGACATATCCAGACGATCCTGGCCCAGGGAATGGAACACATTCAGGAGTGAGCCCGGACGGCGGGCGTAAAAGAGAAAGGGGAAGATCATCATGAAGAAAATTGTCAAGCTGGAAGGACTCTGCTGTGCCAACTGCGCGGCCAAAATTGAGGACGGGGTGCGGAAGCTTCCCGGGGTGAAGGAAGCGACCTTAAGCTTTATGACCCAGAGGCTGGTGATGGAAGTGGAAGACGGCAGAGAGGATGAAGCCGTTGAGGGAGCGAGAAAGGTGGCCGACAAGATCGAGCCGGAAGCTGGTTTTAAGGTAATTCGCTGACAAAAAAGGAAGCAGAAGGAGAACGGGATATGGGATCGAAAAAGCAGAAAAAGATGGTCATCCGCCTGGCGGTCAGCGGAGTGCTGCTGATTGCGGGCGCAGCGGCGGAGGGTAGATGGAGCCTGGCGTGGATTCTGTTTATTCTCTCTTATCTGGCGGCGGGGTATGACATTCCGCTGAAGGCGGCCAGAAATATTTCCAGAGGCCAGGTATTTGACGAGAATTTTCTGATGACGGTGGCTACCTTCGGGGCCATAGCCGTGGGAGCCCTGGAGGAAGCGGTGGCCGTGATGCTGTTTTATCAGCTGGGAGAGCTGTTTAACGATTACGCTGTGGGAAAATCCCGTCAGTCCATCGCCGCCCTTATGGATATCAATCCGGAGTACGCCAACCTGCTGAGGGACGGCAGGGAGGAGCAGGTGGATCCCTACGAGGTGGAAGTGGACGATGTGATCCTGATCAAGCCGGGGGAGAAGGTTCCCCTGGACGGCGTGGTGATAAGCGGCGCATCCAGTCTGGACACCAAAGCCCTCACGGGAGAATCCATGCCGGAGGATGTGCGGGAGGGAGATTCCATTGTGAGCGGTTCCATCAATCTCACCGGTACCCTGAAGGTGCGGGTGACGAAGCTGTTTGACGATTCCACAGTGGCGAAGATTCTGGAGCTGGTGGAGAATGCCAGTTCCAGGAAGGCGAAGGCGGAGAATTTCATCACCCGGTTTGCCAGGGTATACACTCCCATCGTGGTGGGGTTGGCCCTGGTTCTGGCCATTGTTCCCTCCCTGTTGATGGGAAACTGGGGAGTATGGATCTACCGGGCCTGCAGCTTTCTGGTGGTGTCCTGTCCCTGCGCCCTGGTGATCTCTGTTCCCTTAAGCTTTTTCGGAGGCCTGGGAGCGGCATCCAGGGAGGGAATCCTTTTAAAGGGCAGCAACTACCTGGAGGCGGCCGCCAGCCTGAAAACGGTGGTGTTTGACAAGACAGGCACTCTGACCACCGGAAAATTTCAGGTGGCAAAGGTAATTCCGGCGCCCTCTGTCTCCCAGGAGGAGGTTCTGGAAGCCGCCGCTTACGGGGAATGCCACTCCAACCACCCCATTGCCGTGTCTGTGCGGGAGGCGTATAAAAGGGAAGTGGATCCTGCCAGAGTGGGGGAGACCAGAGAGGCTGCGGGCAAGGGCGTGCGCACGGCCGTTCTGGAAAATGGAGCGTGGACCACAGTCTGCATTGGAAACCGGAAGCTGATGGCCGAGGAGGGAATGGAAGGGCTGGATGAGCCCTCCCCGGTGGGAACCACCCTGTATGTGGCCAGAGACGGGCGCTACCTGGGCAGCGTGGTGATTTCCGATACCATTCGTCAGGATACGAAGGAAGCGGTGGCCCGCCTGCGGAAAATGGGCGTGAAGCGCATGGTCATGCTCACCGGAGACCGGGAGGAGACGGGAAAGGCTGTGGCTGCCGAGGTGGGCCTGGACGAGGCCTACGGCGGTCTTCTTCCCGCCGACAAGGTGACGAAGGTGGAAGAGCTGCTGAGAGAAAAGGAGGCTGGCTCCACTCTGGGATTTGTGGGAGACGGCATCAATGACGCCCCGGTGCTGTCCCGGGCGGATGTGGGAATCGCCATGGGCGGCATCGGCTCTGACGCGGCGGTGGAGGCGGCGGACATGGTCATCATGACCGACGAGCCTTCCAAGATCGGCGACGCCATCGCCATTGCCAGAAAAACGGTGGGAATTGTCAAGCAGAACATTGTGTTTGCCATCGGGGTAAAGGTGCTGGTGCTGATTCTCACCGCCCTGGGATACGCCACCATGTGGGCGGCGGTATTCGGGGATGTGGGCGTGTCTGTGTTGGCCATCTTAAATGCCATGCGGGCGCTGACCTATAAAAAATCATAAGACGGCGGGCCCTGTCCGGGGACGGACAGAGAAGGCCGGCCGGCGGCAGGCTCCGCGGAACGAAAATAAGGTTCCGCGGAGCTTTTTGCGCGATACGCCCGGCATGCAGCTGCCGCCCGGAGGTGCTTGCACATCCGGGGAGGCAGATATATGCCGGGCAACGGACAGCGAACAGCTTTGCTGTGAGCTGCCCGTGGTATGGCGAATCGGACAGGGGAGGGGACTTTCCCTCCGATTGACGGCGGCAGTCCTTTTACAAGATTTACAATTATCCCCGGTTGTGCTAAAATGAGTCATAATGCGGGGCGCTTAAGGACGCACGCCGCTTTATGAACAGCGAATCTGCTGGAGCGGAAGAAAGGATATGACGATGAGCAAGTACACGAAAGAAGACATTTTTCGTATGGTGGAAGAGGAGGACGTGGAGTTTATCCGCCTCCAGTTCACGGATATTTTCGGCATGATGAAAAATGTGGCGGTGACAGCCGGCCAGCTGGAAAGGGTTCTGAACAATCAGTGTATGTTTGACGGTTCCGCCATCGAGGGCTTTGTGAGGATCGAGGAATCCGATATGTATCTGTACCCGGACTGGGACACCTTTGAGATTTTTCCCTGGAGACCCCAGCAGGGGAAGGTGGCCCGTTTTATCTGCGACGTCCATTACCCGGACGGAAGACCCTTTGAGGGGGATCCCCGCAATGTGCTGAAGCGGGTTCTGAAAAAAGCGAAGGATATGGGCTACACATTCATGGCCGGCCCGGAATGTGAATTTTTCCTGTTTCACACCGATGAGGAGGGAAATCCCAGTACGGTGACCCATGAAAAGGCCGGATATTTTGATGTGGGACCTCTGGATTACGCCGAGAATGTGCGGCGGGATATTGTGCTCTGCCTGGAGGAGATGGGCTTTGAGGTGGAGGCTTCCCACCACGAGCTGGCTCCAGCCCAGCACGAGGTGGATCTGCAGTATCAGGAAGGACTGCGGACGGCGGACGATGTGACCACATTTAAAATGACGGTGAAAAATATTGCAAAGCGCCACGGCCTTCACGCCACGTTCATGCCCAAGCCCCAGGAAGGGGTCAACGGTTCCGGCATGCACATCAACATGTCCCTCATGGATGAGGCGGGCAGGAATCTGTTTGAGGATCCCAGTGACGCCGCCGGCTTAAGCCGCCTGGCCTATTCCTTTATGGCGGGAATTCTCTATCATATGAAGGAGATGGTGCTTCTGACCAATCCGCTGGTTAACTCCTACAAGCGCCTGATTCCCGGATATGACGCACCCAATTACATTGCCTGGTCCATCCGGTCCAACCGGAGCGCCCTGATCCGCATTCCCACGGCCAGGGGATCCAACACCAGGATTGAGCTGCGCTGTCCCGATTCCGCGGCAAATCCCTATCTGGCCCTGGCGGCCTGTCTGGCAGCGGGACTGGACGGAATCGAAAAGGGAATGACGCCTCCGCCCAGCGTGGATCGGAACATTTACGCGATGACGGAGGAGGAGAAGGAGGCAGCCGGCATTGAGGCTCTTCCGGAGACCTTGAAGGATGCCATGACATCTTTTGAGAACAGCAATCTGATGAGAGAAGTGCTGGGCGATCACATATTCAGCAAGTATCTGGAGGCGAAGAACCGGGAGTGGAAAGATTTCCGCGCTCATGTGACAGATTGGGAAGTGGATGAGTATCTGTACAAGTATTAATCGAAATGAGACGGCAGAGAGGCGGAGGTGAGAGGCGTGTCCAACGTGATAGTGGCTTTTTCCCAACCGGAAAATGGAAGAAATATCAGGAATATTCTGGTGAAAAGCGGGTTTCATGTGGTGTCTGTCTGCACGTCCGGCTCTCAGATCCTGACGGCTGCGGAGGAACTGGACCGGGGCGTGGTGGTAGGCGGAGGAAAATTCCAGGATATGGTTTACGGCGAGGTCTGCCGGATGCTGCCGGAGGAATTTTCCATGCTGGTGATGGCAAAAGCGGGGGCCTTTGAGGAGGACGCTCCGGAAAACGCCGTATTTCTGCCCATGCCCCTGAAGGTCCATGATCTGGTGAGCACTCTGGAGATGATGATCATGGCCCAGGAGAAGCGCCACAGAAGGCGCAGACGGATCCCCCGGCCCAGAAGCCGGGAAGATATGGAACTGATTGGCCGGGCGAAGGAAATGCTCATGGAGAGGAACCATATGACAGAGGATGAGGCCCACCGGTATATTCAGAAGTGCAGCATGACCAACGGCAGCAGCCTGGTGGAGACGGCAGAGATGATCATCAGCCTGATCGCTTAGAGGAGGAAAAACATGAGATTTACCAAGATGCAGGGCATTGGCAACGATTATGTATATGTAAACTGTTTTGAAGAGCAGGTGACCGACCCGGAGGAGGCGGCCAGACTTGTCAGCGACCGCCATTTCGGCATCGGCTCCGACGGCCTGATTCTGATTCAGCCGTCGGAAAAAGCAGACTGCCGGATGGATATGTACAATCTGGACGGTTCCAGGGGAATGATGTGCGGCAACGGCGTGCGCTGTGTGGGGAAATACGTCTACGACCACGGACTGGTGCCGCCGGAGAGAAGAAGAATTTCCGTGGAGACTCTGTCGGGAATCAAATATCTGGATCTGCAGGTGGAGGACGGAACGGTAAGCCTTCTGACCGTGGACATGGGAGAGCCGGAGGTGACGTCGAAGCTGCCGGAGCTCCTTTACGTGGGGGGAAGGACGGTTCCCTTCTGGGGGATCTCCATGGGAAATCCCCACGCGGTGGTGTTCCTGGATGAGGCGGTGACGGGAATGCTGTCCGACTGGAAAAAGGAAGAGAAAACCATAGAGCGCCGAAGCGGAGCAGAGACCGCCTCCGGCCTGGATTTTCTGGATCTGGCAGTGTTCGGTCCTCTCTTTGAAAAACACAGCCGCTTTCCCGACAGAACCAACACGGAGTTTGTGGAGGTGCAGGGGAAAAACGAGCTGGTCATGCGGGTCTGGGAGCGGGGATCCGGGGAAACCCTGGCCTGCGGAACGGGAGCCTGCGCGGTGGCGGCGGCGGCTGTTTTGTCCGGAGCCGCAGAAAGGGATGAAGACATCCGGGTGGATCTGCCCGGCGGATGCCTGACCATCCGCTGGAACAGCTCCGACAATCACATTTCCATGACCGGCCCGGCGGTGGAAGTGTTTTCCGGTGAAATCCGGCTGCCCTGGGAAAGATAAGTCAACTTCAGTCTTCTTTCACATATCCTATAATAAGCAGGCTGTGTGAAAGGAGACTTTCTTTTGTCAGAAACAAAGAGAGTGATTATAGATGCGGGTCACGGCGGAAGTGATCCGGGAGCAGTATTTGAGGGAAGGCAGGAGAAGGACGACGCCCTCCGCCTGGCCCTGGCAGTGGGCCGGATTCTGGAGAATGCGGGGGTGGAGGTGATGTATACCCGGGTGACGGATGTGTTTGATTCTCCCCTGGAGAAGGCGCAGATGGCCAACCGGTCCGGCGCCGATTACTTAATATCCATTCACCGCAACGCCATGCCCATCCCCGGCATGGCGTCAGGCATTGTGAGTCTGGTGTACGAAAAGGGTGGGACGGCGGAGCTTCTGGGCAGCAACATCAACCGTCAGCTGGCGGGAGTGGGATTTGAGGATCTGGGAGTGATTGAGCGGCCCGGGCTGATCCTGCTTCGCCGTTCCCAGATGCCGGCGGTGCTGGTGGAGGCCGGCTTTATCGACAATCCCCAGGACAATGAGCGGTTCGACGAGAGTTTCCAGGAAATCGCCCAGGCCATTGCCGACGGCGTTCTCCGGACGCTGGAAGAGGAGGAGAAGATCCGCCCGGAATATTACCAGATTCAGGTGGGAGCGTACGTGAGCCGCCAGGTGGCGGAGGAAATTACCATGGAGCTGATGGAGCAGGGATACCCTGCCTTTTATATTTATCAGGACGGGTACTATAAGGTCCGGGTGGGGGCGTTCCTGAACCTGGACAATGGGGCAAACATGGAGATGCGGCTGCGCCAAAACGGCTGGCCCACAATGATGGTGCTGGAGCCGGCCGTATACTGAGGATGGAATCCGATATCCGATGGCGGCGGGGCCGGTGTCTGTGGGGAAAAAGAAGCCGCGCCTGCGGAGAGACAGAACCTGTGCCTGTGGGGAGACAGGACCTGCACGGGAGATGGAATCTGTGTCCGGGCGGGAAATGAAACCTGTGTCCGGGCGGAAAATGAAACCTGTGTCCGGGCGGAAAATGCTTGCAATTTATCCCGGCGGTGCGTATAATGTCTGTATGGAGACATAGCTCAGCTGGGAGAGCATCTGCTTGACGTGTAGAGGGTCGCAGGTTCGAGTCCTGTTGTCTCCACTTTTTAGAAACCCTTGTATTTGCGGGAGGAATGCCGTATTTACAAGGGTTTTTTGCGGTTTTAAAAGAAAAAAGTGGTCGTCACAAATGCAGAAATGCACGCCTGAATATCAAGCAAGTATCACACGAATATCACACGGATTTCAGCCCACGGAAGTGATCATGCTTTTTTGTTCTGTTTTTCTTTTTCCAGGTCTATGACATTTCGGTATACTGTCTTCATAACTTTATCGCTGGATCGTCCGCCGCGCTGCATGATATATTGTATTGATCAGGTTCTCCGATGGCGTTTTTCCGCGGATGGAGACGCATGACAAAACGGAGTCCGCACAGATCCCTATCGATGGCGGCCGGTTTCATCCGGCGGATCTGGGTTCCCTTGCAGATTTCTTTATAGAGCAGTTCCTCCCGATTCCGGCGGTTCCTGTTCCGGTGACTGCTGTCTTATGGGGAGGAATGTATGCTAGATCTGCCCTTCTTTGCGGCCGTACAACCATTTTTTTCTTCAGGGAAATGTTAGGATTTTTTTCTTTTTCTTTCACAAAACATTCATATTTTGAACACACTTTCGACATATATAAAAGGTATCCTAATAATCGTAAAAGGTAAGCAATCCTTTTTCATAATACTTTTTCATATTACTCCCCCTTTTAAAGGCTGTCCAGGGCTGAGAAGCGAAGGCTTCCAGTGTCGGGCAGCTTTTTTGCATTGTTTGGGAGAACGCTGACAGCGTTTGCTGAGGTCAGAATCTGCGGTGCAAAAATTTTTCTGGAATCTGCGGTGTATGTTGTCAAAACGGCGGGAATTTGCTAGGATGATAGAGGAAACAAAAAATCTTGATTTATGAGGTTGACTATGATTAAAGTAGTGATTTTTGATATGGACGGCGTAATCATCGACAGCGAGCTGGTATATCTGGAAAAAATGTGGGAGTACGGAAAGACGAAAAATCCGGATATGAAGCTGGAACAGCTCTATCCCATGGTGGGAGCGTCAAAGGAGGACGCCTGGTCTGTGCTGGCGGAGGCCGTGGGGCAGGGCCAGACCTGGGAGGAAGCGCGAGAAGATCTGAAGGCCCATGTGGATGTGTATGAAGGGGTGGATTACCGGGCGATTTTCCGGCCGGAGATCCGCGGGATTTTGGAGGAATTAAAGAAGAAAGGCTATAAACTGGCGGTGGCATCCTCCACCCAGCTTCCTCTGGTGGAACGGGTGATGCGGGAGAACGAGATTGCGGATTATTTTCAGATTCTGGTGAGCGGTGGCCAGTTTAAAAAGAGCAAGCCGGATCCGGAGATTTACCTCTATACAGCGCAGAAGCTAGGAGTTGCCCCGGAGGAATGCCTGGCGGTGGAGGATTCCACCTTCGGCGTGCTGGCGGGACACAGGGCGGGCATGACAGTGGCGGCCCTGAAAGATGACAGGTTTCATTTTGACCAGAGTCCGGCAGATTACCGGATGGACCGGCTGACGGAGATACTTGAGATTCTGAAACAGCTGGAACAGTAATAGAATAGGATAAGAGCGTTTAAGGCGGTTATCCATGAAATTTTTAAAGGAAATGGTGAGGGGGCTTCTCATTGGCGTGGCTGGTATTGTGCCAGGCGTCAGCGGAGGCACCCTCGCTGTGTCCATGGGAGTTTATGATCAGATTATCGGTGCGGTGACCCATCTGTTTGGAAAGCCGGGGGAGAGTATCCGCATCCTGTTTCCCTATGGCGCGGGAATGCTGGCGGGAATCGGAGGTCTGGCGTTTGTGATTGAGACGCTGTTTGGATCCTTCCCTTTTGCCACCAGCATGGCGTTTCTGGGGCTGATTCTGGGCGGGATTCCGGCCCTTTTGAGACGGGCGGATTTCCGGAAGAACGGGCTGAAAAAATATATGACGGCGGTGACGGTCTTTTGTCTGATGACTGTTGTTGCCATTGCGGAGGGCGGTGACGGGACGGTAAAGGAGCTGGTATTTGACTCAGCCGCCAAACGGCTGCTGACCATGGGCTGTGTGGGAATGGTTGCTTCAGTGACCATGGTGGTGCCGGGGGTCAGCGGAACCATGCTTCTGATGATGATGGGATATTATCAGCCAGTACTCCACGCATTCAATCTGGTACAGACCGGAGTTTTAACCGGGGACTGGCAGACGGTGCTGGCTCAGCAGGAGATCCTGCTGCCTTTTACCCTGGGTCTGGTAGCAGGCATATTTTTGTGCGCGAAGACCATGGAGACTCTGCTGAACCGGTGGGAAGCCATGGTTTATGCGGCAGTAACCGGATTGGTGGCATCCTCCCCGGTGGTAATTCTCTGGGGAATTTCCATGGGAGAAGTGGAAACAGGACAGAGACTTCTGGGAGTTCTGCTTTTGGCGGGAGGCTGCCTGCTGGCGGCCAAGATGGGTGACGGGAAGACAGAAGACACGCTGGGCGGAAGGTAGAGCCCCTGGGGACAGCGGTTGTCCCCCATAGAGGAGCTTCACAGAAAAAACCGGGGTGAGAAAGGGACCGGCATGGATTGAATATCCAGGCCGGTCCCTCTTCCGTGGGAATCCCGGCAGCAAGCAACCGTGCTGCCGGTCATTCGATTTAAAAAAATAACGAGGCGATTCCAGTGATGAGCAGAGCGATGATTCCTCCTGCTCCCACCACATACATCAGGCATCCCGGCAGACATCCTCCTCTGCGGTAGCCTCCCCAGCCTCTTCTGGGCGGAGGTGGCGGCGGTCCGCCCGGCCTCATTCTTCCCGGCCCTCCCATGGGCCGCCCGCTAAATGGCCGTCCGCCAAATGGCCTTTCACCCATAGGCCCCGGTCCTCCGCCGGGCGGTCTTCCTTCCGGTCTTCCTCCGCCGGGTGGTCTTCCTCCTGGTCCTGGCATAATGATCCCTCCTTTAAAATGGAATCTGATAATTCAGTGACAGCTGTCTTTATTTTAACACAAACGACGCCTGTTTGTAATACTGAGAATGATTTTCCTGCTCAGAGTTCAGCAGAAATCAGCAGAGACAGACGGCGTGTATAAAAAAGGAAAAAGCGGGAATACTGGTCCATAGATATCGGAAGGGAGATGAATTATGGACAATAAAGTATTGAATTACACGGCTCTCACCATTGCCATTATCGGCGCCGTCAACTGGGGGCTGATCGGATTTTTCAATTTTAATCTGGTGAGCTGGCTGTTTGGGAGTAATTCCTGGCTGTCAAAGGTGATCTATGGACTGGTGGGTCTGTGCGGCCTTTACATTATCACCTTTTACAGTCAGTTAAACCCTCACAGACATTCCCAGCAGTGAGAGAACGGAAGCTTCGCGGATATTTGTCCGTGTAAAAAGAACGCCGTCCGCGCTATCCGGAAAACCGGAGGCGGGACGGCGTTCTTTTAGTTCAGCTCCGCAATCCTTGTGATTCCCACATAAATATGAGAAATCTTATTCCAGGTGGCAAAGTCGATGACTCCCGTCTGGGGCAGGCCGAAAATGGACTGGAAGGCGGAAACTGCCGCCTGTGTCCCAGGGCCGTAGATTCCGTCCTGATCGATTCTTGGAATGGCGGAGTATACAGTGGCGATGGTATCCAGCTGTTCCTGGACGTGGCGGACTTTATCGCCGGAGGAACCCAGCGTCAGCTCATATCCAGGCCAGGAAATGGGAATGCCGGAAATCTGGTCTGCCGTGTTGATGTAAATGCTTTCCCCGTAGAAGTAGCGGAGGATCTCAATGGGGCTGTAGCCCTGCTCGCCCAGGGAACAGGATCCCCATTGGGTCAACCAGACCGCAAGTGCGTATGAATGGAAAATTTCCCGGAAAATAAAGGGTTTTCCGGGAATTCCACCAGATAATAGTCCACGTCGATGTGGCCGCGGTCCTTGTAAAACACGATCCGATCCACGATGCTCTTCAGGGCCGCGTTTTTCTCCTGTACGGAGAAATCTCCGGATCGGAGAATGTCCAGAACGCTGGAGATGTTTTCCATCATCCGGGCGTCGTTGGCATTTTCCTCCGGTTCTGCCTGTTCCAGGCGGGAGATCATTTTTTCCAGCTCCGCCCGCTCCTGCAGCAGGCGCTCTTTGTTCTGACGGTATTCTTCTTTGGTGTCGATCCCGTCCATGTAAGCTTCCCTGGCGCGGGCCTCTTTCTGGGTGATGCGGTCCAGATTTTTTCTCAGAGTTTCCAGTTCTTTCTCCCCGTTTCGCTCCTTTTCCCGGTTCTTTTTGACGGTGTAGGTGACGCTGCCGCGCTGTATGGCGTCCTCCAGGGCCCGGATCACGGCCGGTTCGATTTCTTCCGCCCGCACATAGCAGTTGTGCCCGCATTTCCCCTTCAGGTAGCCGTAGCACTGGAAGGAGAAGGTGTCCGGGGCCGTCTTCCGGTGCATGACGCAGGAAGATAAGGAACGGCCGCAGGCGGGGCACTTGAGCAGCCCGGAGAGCCAGTGTTTGGAAACCTCCGCCGGCTTTGCGTTTTTGGGACGGTACTCGGCCTGGAAGCGCTTCTGGGCCGCCAGGAACAGGCCCTTGCTGATGATCGCTGGGTGATGTCCCGGCCGGATGATCCACTCCGACGGATCGCGGACTTCCTTCGTCTCATTGACCGTCCGGTTCCAGCGGACGTCCCCGGCGTATCCCGGATTTTGCAGGATATATTCCACGGAACGCTTCTCAAAGGGCTTTCCCCGGTTGGTCTTCAGCCCCAGGCTGTTTAAGTATTTGGTTATGGCAAAGATGCTCATGCGGCCGTTGACATATTTGTCGAAGATCAGGCGCACGATCTCCGCCTCCTCCGGGATGATCTCCGGCGTGGCCTTGTGGTACGGGATCCGGTAGCCCAGAGGCGGCCGGCACTGGTAGGCGCCCCGCAGGGCGTTTTCCGTCATGCCCCTGGTCACGTCCCCGGACAGCCGGATGGAGTAGAACTCATCCATCCATTCAATGATCCTCTCGATCAGGCCGCCGAAGGGGCCCTCGATCAGAGGCTCAGAGATGCTGACCACATCCACGTGGCACTTGTTCCGGAGCATGGACTTGTAGACGATGCTTTCCTCCTGGTTCCGGGCGAACCGGGAAAACTTCCAGAGGAGGATGACGTCAAAGGGGTGCTCCTCCGATTTGGCGGCGGCGATCATCTGCTGAAACTTCGGCCGCTTGTCGGCCTTGCGGCCGGAGATGCCGTTTTCCACGTAGATGTGCTTCTGGGAGACGATCATATCGTGGTTTTTGGCATACTCCAGCAGCAGGCGCTTCTGGGAGTCGGGCGAGAGCTCTTCCTGTTTGTCGGTGGAGACCCGGATGTAGAGAGCTGCCGTTTTGATTTGATTTTCCATTATATCACCTGATACCCTGTGTTATAAAAATATGTTTTTGGGTGCAAAAAATACGCCTCTTGACCGGGGCGCTCCAGAGATGATATAATTCAGGTGTTCAAGCTGATTGTATCTTTTTGGAGCGATCCGGGAAGAGATGATCTATGGAAAGCCGTTCGGTGTTGGTAGCACCGGGCGGTTTTCTGCGTTATTTTTGTTCAAGACGATTCTGTATATTTTCTTTCAGCCTTTTGGCAGAATTGTTGGAAAGCAGAGAATGGAGCTGGTAGTAAGCAACACTTCTTAATTTCTTTAATCTTTCTGGAGCGGGAATACCCTGGCGGATCATGTCGGCATTCATACTTTCAAGGTTTACGAGTACAATAAGTTGTTCAACACTCGCAAAATCTCTCATGTTTTGCTTTTTATTCCCTGTTTCGAGGCGCCATTGTTTTGCTGTTTTTCCGAAAAGAGCAATATTTAATAAATCAGCTTCGTTGGCATATGTGAAACTCTGCTCTTGGGCTGTCAGTTCAGGAGTTATAAGAAATTCTTTTATCGCATCCGTATGTATGTGATAGTTAATTTTTGTAAGCTCACGTTTGGTGTCCCAACCGATTTCGAGACGTTTAGCCTCATCAATTTTAAGACGCTGGTAGTCTTTTATGATATAAAGTTTGAATTCTGGAGAAATCCAGGAGGCAAATTCAAATGCAATGTCAGTGTGTGCAAAGGTTCCGCCATATCGTCCTGCCTGTGAGGTAATACCGATAGCGTTCATGCGCTCAATCCATTGCTTGGGGGTCATTATTAGCCTGCCCGGTTCACTTCTAACCGTCTGGAATTCCAGACGGTTAAAATTCGGGTTATACAGGCTTTCCCAAGTAGCAAGAAAATCAATTGTGGAATAGGAACTCATCCAGTTAGAAATTACAATTCTTGGTTCATTCGGATCTTTTTTCTTTGCAATATCAGTTAGAGAAATATAGGCATTTTCATTTACGATATTGCCGATAACAGAGATCTCTGTTCCATTGGCATTTATTTTCAACCTTGTATCCTCCTTTGGAAGTTTGACATTTTACTGAATTTAACATATAATATATTTAACAGGACAGCCGGAAGGTGAATGCACCTCACCCGTCCCGGCGAAGCTCAACTAAAAAATAGTCGTCGGCTTGTCAGGGCAGGACGGCTATTTTTTATGGGTATAAGTCAGGATTGCAACAATGAGCATTGCTACAGATGTAATTAATTGCAATTCTTCATATGTACTCATAATTACCACCCCTTTCCGCAGGATCTCGGAACGGGCTGGAGCACGTCCCCCGGCTGCCCGGGTAAGTATATTATTGTCAAGGTGGAGGCTCCCCTGCTGGGGCAGGGGGCCGGGGCATAAGTTACAGCAAATCGGAAATGCGAATCTTTAGATCAGAGCCGTAAATGGCTGCCGGTATCTGATCATCAAAGGTATACCCGGTAGACTCTCCGTGATCAAAATCGTAGGTCAGCACACTTTTGGTGGTTGGATTGATAA
The DNA here is from genome assembly GCA_019114465.1 of Candidatus Lachnoclostridium avicola. GTDB lineage: Bacteria > Bacillota > Clostridia > Lachnospirales > Lachnospiraceae > Lachnoclostridium_A > Lachnoclostridium_A avicola. The sequence continues at coordinate 6,707 of DXFM01000025.1, read as the reverse complement.
TCCAATATTCGCGGACATTATGTTTTTGGTAGAGCCAGAGCTTTTTCAGATAATCGTGACTCTGAGTGCTGGGAGAGATCACCTCTATAATCCAATCTGGAGCTCCGGAGCAGCCGCGGTCGGTTAATTTACTCTTGTCGCAAATTACAGAAATGTCCGGTTCAACCCAGTTTTCATCAGCGGCGTCCAGGTTGACAGCAAAGGGGGAGGGGTAGACCTCACATTCCCCATCATGTTTTCGGATATAGTCCTCAATGGTATATGAAATCAGATGGACAAGTTTCTGATGAATCCGGCTGGGCGGGGCCATGTCATAAAACTGACCGTCGATCAGCTCCGCGCGCTGGTCCTCCGGCAGATTCCAGTAGTCCTTTGAGGTATAAGTGTGTTCTTTGGGTAGCGGCATGGTGACACCTCCTTGAAACTGATTGATGAATTCCTCTTTCCTTTTAATCGCTTTGCATTTATTATGTGCAACTATGTTGCCTTTTCTATCTCATCAGCGCATTCTTTGCTGAAATCGTCTTCCATAATATGCCGGATCGCATGTTGATAGGCAGCCATCTGGCGCTCCCAGTTAAGGCGGGCATTAATGAAGATGGAGAAACTGCCGTCTTCATTGAGCACGACTTGTTCTTCAACTTGCGGAGTCATATCTATAAAGTGAACCCCGATTGCTTCTGTTAGTGCAGGATTGTGCATCGGTTAACACCCCTCATCATTATCGGATCTCTTTTCTCTGGCTTTTAGCTTTTTCATGAAATCTATGTGAGCCCGCAACTCCTCTGGATCGATGTCTCTTGCCACATGGAACAGGGAGCGTAGATCAGGGTTCTCGAAAACTTCCTGTGCGATTTCGCGGGTTTCCTCATTGAGATAGTAGTGTCCGGCGGTTTCAGGAAGCATGGTTGTTTTCTCAGTCCTTCCTAAAAGGAAGTCGATATCAACATTGAAGAAATCTGCGATTTTTTCAAGAGTTTCAAAATCGGGTTCTCTTGCCCCAGTTTCATACATACCAATAGTACTTCTTGAGATCCCTAGTTTTTCTGCGATTTCTGCTTGTGTTAATCCACTAGATGTACGTAAACGCTTAAATATATTTTGGAAATTTCCCATGATAAACCTCCTTGTGAATTTATGCTATCACAAAACGTGATAAAAGTAAATAGAAAAACGTCACAAAATGTGATTGACAGTGATGAGAAGAAGTGATATACTCCATTTAGTCACATAAAGTGACAAGGAGGTGATATAAATTGGTTCCATATGGAAAAAGGTTAGTTGAATTGAGAGGGAATCGCAGTCAATCAGAAGTGGCGAGAGCTATAGGAATTGCTACGTCAACACTCGGAATGTATGAGACAGAACAGAGAATGCCTCGTGATTCGATTAAAATCCTATTAGCAAATTATTATGGGACAACTGTTCAAAAAATTTTTTTTGACGAGAAATGTCACGAAAAAGGACAAAAAACTGTGGATGAAAGGGGGTGAGAGGTTGAAAAGGAAAAAAACTTTATGTATATCCGAACGAATTACAAATATATCGGAGTTAGAGAAAATTCTTGAAAACGAAAGAATTTGGATTGAGAGAATTAAAAAAGAAATGAAGCAGGAGGCGCCATCCATGAAAATTGTGAACGACGCCCTGGAAGAAGTATCTGCTTTACATCAGAAAGCTACCAGTTTTGAATTTTTATTGGAACAAAGAAAGCTCTATAGATGAAGACCATATTTTTTTAGATTTACATCTTTATTGAAATTTTCTTTATCCAGTAGATTGCAGTGATTGTTTTTAGGACATTGTAGATACTTCTCGTTCTCGTTTTGGTCGTAAATAGGTTTTCGGCTGTTTTCTACAATAGAACATGTTGCATAGCAGAATTCGACTTTGAATGAATCGCCGATTAGTCGATACTTGCCAGTAAGTGAAACATCCATATCTAGATATGGGCAATAAACCATTTTGCCAACAGTAGTGTAATAAACCATTTATATTTGTTCCTTTCTTTTGAATAAGTATCCAGATGGCGGTCTGGTAAATACAGTATAAGACAAAGGAATGGGGAAGGCAAGCAGACGGAAGAAGGTGAGATGAGAATGATAAAAAGAAAATTTGTAAAACAAATTGCATGTAAGTTGGTTGGTGCAATAGTAGCTTTGGTTACCATCGCATTTATAGGACTTTCAATAGGCGGTGGCCTGGTGATGGGGATATACCTGGCGACAAAGCTGATTGAGATATGGTTTTAGAAAAGGAGGTGAAAAGGGGTGTGGATTTCCAAAAAGAAGTGGGTGGCATTAGAAAAAAGAGTAGCTGACCTCGAAAAGGAAGTTCAAGGTCAGCCAGAGAACATTGGAAAAATCAATCTTGACCGGATTTCTCGACAGGGCGTAGAAGAAGCTTTCGAAGCTCTTTTTCATCAGAAAGAAGTTGAATCAACCCTGTACCCTCCAGAACATTGAGGATTATGTTGATGGACAGTTCGGTAGATACTCGAATGGAATTTAATAAGGTTTGTGTATAGAATTCATTTTCTGTCATTTGATCATGTGTTCCAGCAAGAATGTTTTCACGTATAGTTGGCAAATTGGAGTTCATGTAATCAACAATAGCTCTAGTAATAAGCTCTTTGGTTAAATCATTCATAATAATCTTCCTTTCTCTTTGTACTCAGCGCTGGCACGCTTGTAAGGAAAGTATATCACGGGAAGGGGAGAAAAGCCAGGGACTACCTGTTTGTCGAGGAGGAAGGGGGTGAGAAGATGGAGCACAAGGAATTCGCATATGTATGCGCCTTAGGTGAACAGATTAACAGAAAACTCGATAGAGTGCTATCTTTACTTGAAGTAGGAAAGGATACTGAAAATCGCAGCGATAATACTGCAAAGTCCGATTGTAAAATTCCAGATAAGTCTAATGGTTGACTTGACTTTTTGCTCAGTTTTAACACCGTCGAGAAGGATTTCCATCTCTTCATTGGATAGTGGCATTCCGGATAACTTTTTTCGGGCTATTTTGTTGCTTTCAAAGTAATTTTTTATACTCATTTTAAATCATTCCTTATATTGTGCTAACTAAATTATAGAGGAAAGCAGATAGGACAGTCAATGAAATTTGATTATCTAGGTGGAGTATTTTGCCGAGGATGAAAGGAGGTGAGAGGAGAATGAAAATCTCAAATGAAGGCTTAGATCTCATAGAACGGCAAGCTGATAGACAGCACATGCCGGAGATGATGCTGCTGTGCCAGATTTTACGGGAAATAAGAGAGCTTAAACAATTATTTCAACAAAGTGATGATTCCTGTGACGGCAGCAACTACGGAAGCAGTTGCACTGTATTCGCCGAGAATGAAAGGGGAACATGAATATATGCTGAGAAAATTTATTGGCGTGCTGATGCTTGCATTGCTGTATGGATCATTGTTTGCAATTGCGGTCTATTGCTATTCCATACGTGAAGCACTGATTATGTTTGGTATAGTCCTTGCGATTCTAATCTTTTGTGCCATAGCGGTATACCTGGTTTTTGGATAGGAGGTGAAGTGAGTGTGGGTATCAAAAGCAAGGTGGATCGCATTGGAAAAAAGGATGAACCTGCTTGAAGAAAAACTTTTATGTGAAAAGTATGAGGTAAAAAAAGGAGACACTCTTATAAGTATCTCTCTTTGCAAATATGGAATAGAGGAAGGGTATAAAGCCATAGCAGAGATAAATAATCTGACTTGCGGCGAGATACTTTATCCTGGACAGGTTCTTTGGATTCCTCCACTGCAGCGATTAAAATTTGTGATTTAGAAAAAACCGCGCAAGTACAGGAGAAAGAGGAAGAAGGGGCAACCGGTACAACCGGTATCGCATACTCTTTATTAGAGTGGAGGTGGCAATCGTGAATAAAGAGATTACATTTACAAACTGGGTGCGGATAGGAGACCGGAGAGTGGCCTTGAATGATCTGCCCAAAGATCAGCAACAGCGAGTCGCGGACAGTTTGATCTACAGGCCGCTGACAACGATTGCGGATGTAAGTGTGGTAAAGACCGCCTGAGGGCGGCCAGAGTGGACAAGCATAGGAGGTGATGAGATGCAAGTAATAGAGGGCAAAATAGTGACGGAAACTGAGTGGCGGTCCATGATCCGCTATACGGACAAGCTCCAGGGGAAGGTAGAGCGGCTGGAGCGGGATCGGATAGTGCTGTTTGGACTGTTTGTGGTGACCGCCGTGGCTCTGGGCTATGTGTTGGCCCAGGGAGTGATCTGAGGAGGGGCGAAGAGATGACGACGATCAGAATCAGAAGAGGAATCAACGGGGCAAGATATGCGGCCTGCAGCAATGACGGGAGCTTTATCCGGAACTTTAACCGGCTGGCAGATGTGCGGGAACACTGGAAGCTGGAGATCAAATGGGGCCGTGTGCGGCTGGTCCGAGAATTGGACAAGCAACCGGATCTGTCAAAAATGGATGAGGGCAAAACAGCCCTGGAAACATTCCTGAGGGCGGCTTATGGGAGGAGGTGACATCATGAGCAAGCGGAAAAACGGCACCCTGCGGGCCGGGGCTCAGCTGGGAGTAAACCCCTACGGCTGGGGCAACGGCCGCGGACAGGCCATGCAGGCAATCAAAAAGGCCCGCCGGCGGCAACCGGTCAGGGCCATGAGTAAATAACCACTTTTATTTTAAACGATTTAAGGAGGAAGCGTCAAGATGGTAAAAGGAAGAATCTGGGGAAAACTCAACGGAGAGATTTGTGATAGGGACCTGAGGGAATGCGATTTAATCTTCGCGTTTGGAATGAAGAAAATTGATGGAGGGGAAGCGATTGCGGCACAGATCGCCTCGTTGGGATATGGACTTTCCCGGATGGAGATATGCCGCGGGATCGCCCATTGTGCGGTAGATGCGGTAAAAGATTTAGGAAAATCCCCGGAAGAAAAGAAAGCCCTGGTACGGTTATTTTTGAGAGAGATCGACAAATGTACGGAGGAGTCGAAGCCAAGTTTTGAGGAGATGCTGGAGAGGATTTTCAGGGAGGTAGAACATTGATGACAGAAATCACTGTGAGTCTGGAAGAGTATAAGACTCTGATTGAGTATAAGATCCGGATGGATATTTTAAGAGATATGTACATGAACGATAATTATCCCGATCAGGATACGGTCAGAAAGATCCTGTCCGTTCAGAAGAAGGGGTCTAAATGTTGAGGTGTATGAGAATCGCATTAGAGATTGACCAGGTGGATGATCAGCCTGAAACCTATGCAAAAGCACATCGGGTTAGATTGCGGAACCAACATAACTATGAGATAGAGGAGGGACTTAGGAGTGAATCTGTACGAGATAGATGCGAGAATTACAGAGGCCTTTGAGGCTGCGGTGGATCCAGAAACAGGGGAAATTATTAACCAGGGAGCCTATGAAGCGCTGGACGGCTTGCAGATGGAGATGAGCAGAAAAGTGGAAGAAGTGCTCTTATGGATTAAGAATCTCCGCGCGGATGCAGAGGCGTTGAAAGCGGAAAAGCAGGCGTTTGCTTCCCGTCAGCAGTCCGCAGAGAGGAAAGCGGATTCCCTGGAAAAATACATATCTGGCATCCTGAATGGACAGAAATTCTCTACTGAGAGAGTGGCGGTAACATGGAGAAAGAGCAAGACAGTAGAGTTTACTGGAAATTTGAAGGAACTGCCTTCCGATCTGGTGAGAGAAAAACTGGAGATCAATAAGACAGCAATCAAAGATGCACTGGAGCATGGAATGGATATTCCCGGAGCCAGCATCGTGATCCATAACAATATGCAGATCAAGTAAGGCGGTGAGGGGATGGCGGAAAAGAAAAATATCTATGAATCCATCCACGCGGTGATGGAGGAAGTCGGGGCGATCGGAAAGCAGAAGAGAAACGCACAGCAGGGCTTCCTGTACCGCGGGATTGACGATGTTATGAATGCGCTTAACCCGGCTCTGATCAATCACCGGCTGTTCATAGTGCCGGAGGTGCTGGAACACCGTCGTGAGGAGCGTCAGACCGTAAAGGGAGGAAATCTGATTTATTCTGTGTGCCGTGTGAAGTATACGTTCTATGCAGAGGATGGCAGCCATGTTGAGGCTGTTGTGGTTGGGGAAGGGATGGACAGCGGGGATAAGGCCAGTAACAAGGCACTATCAGCAGCATTCAAATATGCCTGTTTTCAGGTGTTCTGCATTCCCACAGAAGAAATGCTGGATCCGGACGCAGAGATCCACAAAACACAACCCAGTAGACGCCAGGATGCGCCTCCAACGTCCAGATCGCAAAAGGAGAACAGAGAGCCACGTATCTCACAGGAACAATTCAACGATCTGATGCGGGAATGTGAGCGTACTGGGAAGAGCTGGAGGGCGATCTGTGGCTTATATAAAGTAGAAAAGTTTGCAGACATGACGGTAGAGCAGTATCACAACTGCATGGAAAACTTCAAGAAGACTCCGGACAAAAAATCCCCGGGAAAACCACCGGTAGATCCGGTAAATGATGAAGGGCTTCCTTGGTATGAACCACACTGACGGGAATAAAAGGAATGCCGGAAAGAGTTATTTATGACCTCCAGAGTGGCTGCTTGTCACAGAGAAAGCCATTTTGCAGATAAGAAAACGGGCCGGTGGGGACCTCCTGCCGGCCGGAAAGGAGGAATCCTCATGGGGAAGAGCCAGAGGGAGAAAGGAAAACGC
>DXFM01000024.1 GCA_019114465.1 Candidatus Lachnoclostridium avicola | reverse complement strand
ATCAGCATCTCCTTGAATACCCGGAACGCGATTGCCGGCTCCGTGGTAGTTCCGGATTTGGAAATGATATTGATGGAGAAATCCTTGCCGGCCAGCACATCCTTCAGGTCATGAATGTACTTGCTGCTGATGCTGTTTCCAACATAATAGATCTCCGGCGTCTTTCTCACGCCCTTATCCAGCACGTTGTAAAAACTGTGACTTAAAAATTCGATGGCTGCTCTTGCTCCCAGATAGGAGCCGCCGATGCCGATTACCAAAAGCACATCAGAATCATTCTGAATCTTCTCAGCTGCTTTCTTAATGCGCGCGAACTCTTCCTTATCATAGTTTACAGGCAGGTCGATCCACCCGAGGAAATCATTTCCGGCCCCCGTCTTGTTCACCAGAACGTCCCTGGCATACATGGTAGTTCCCTTGGCGTTTTCCATTTCTTCTGCGCTGATAAACTTCGCAGCCCTGGAATAGTCAAATGTCACTGTTTTTCCCATTGTTATATCCACTCTCCTTTTCTTCTGTGATGGCGGCATGATCTGCGCTGTTCACAAAATATTCAACAACTCGGCTATATTATACCATAATTTTCCTTCATTAAAAGTAAAATTTCTTATGTTCAGGTCAAATATTCTCTGATAATGTCTCCGAGAAGCTTCACCTCCTCCGGTTTCAAATCTTTCAGCCAGTTCTCGTCGGACCGGTCCTTGTCCCTGCTGGCGGCGATCTGTTCCAGGCTGTGCTTTAAAGAACCGGTGTCCACCGCAGGCTCCTGCTGCTTGTCCTCCCTTCTCCGGCGGGCGCGCAGACTTCCCCGAAGTCCGCCTTCCCTCAGCCCGTCATCCCGGACGGCAGCGCTCTCCTTCAGTTCCTCCCGCTGCGCCTCATACGCCGGAACCTTGCCGCTTTCCCGGCTGCGGGCGGCTATGGCAGGCTTGTAAGCTCCGTCTTCCGTCTCAGCTGCCGCCATACGCCCCTTCCCTGGCCGGAAGAACAGGGAATTGTCCATATAATCCTCCAGCGCCACTAAAAGCTGCTGTCTCTTTTCACTTAAATTGACTCCCACATCCACCACCATGGTCAAAAGCCCGGCCAGAATTCCCATGGTGCCGTAGAGGGCAATATAATAGGTATCGCTTCGGTACCAGTAGGCCAGAAACGCCGCCGCCCCGCCTACCAGAAAGCACAGGAGAGTCAGCTGATTGGAAAAATTGCTCCAGCCGGACAAGGAAATCTTCAGAAATTTAAAATCCGCCGTCTGTCTCTCCAGATACGCGGCCATGTTGGCCACTCCGCCGTTTAACCGGTAGGTGCTCTCAATCCGCTGCTTTAATGTTTTCAGGTTCTTATTTTTGGTCATTGCCATGTTAGTGGTTTCTTTCATTAATCGTTTGTAGAGGCTCTTTGTCATCCATTTGCAGATCATACTGAGCAGGCACAGTCCCGCCAGCACATACAGCACTTTTCCTGTTGCTAAAAATTCTTGCATGATAAATGCTCCCCTTTCTTTCCGGAATCGCTTTCCAGATACCACCTATTATAGCGGGGGCATTTTTACATGAGAAGATTAAAGGCCCTAGAATCGTTCGACAAATCCCTCCCGGAATCGCGCTGGAAGGGGTTTTTAACCTCCTGCGCCCCTTTTTGCAAACCAGTGGAAGAACCGGGATTTTCCCTGTATAATGAAGTCATCAACCCATCCGAAGGAGGAATTTTCATGAACCGGTTAGCATCTGCTGTCCGCTCCCTGGCCCAGGCCGGGGGCAGCTTTTACCTTTACGATGAATCTTCTATTTTCCGTCATATTGATCTGCTGAAAGAGACCTTTCCCCAGGCCCAGTTTCTCTATTCCATCAAGTGCAATCCCAATCCCCATGTGATCCAAAGCGTATGTTCCCGGGGGCTTGGCGCGGACACCGCCAGCTTTGGGGAGGTGCTGGCCGCCGAAAAAGCGGGGCTTTCTCCGGATCAGATCTACTATTCCGCTCCCGGAAAGACTTCAGAAGACATCCGCCGGGCCATGTCCCGATCCACTCTCATCGCCGACAGTACCGGAGAACTGCTGCGGATTCAGGCCGCCGCCGGAGAATCCGGGCAGATCCTGCACGCAGGTGTCCGCATAAATCCTGATTTTTCTTTCGGAGGCGGACCCGGCAGTTCATCCAAATTTGGGATTGACGAGAGCCAGCTCTATGAATTTCTGGCGGAAACGCCACTGAAAAATGTGGTGATCGGCGGCATTCATGTGCATTTAAAAAGCCAGGAACTCCGTTCGGAAGTCCTGGCAGAATATTACAGAAATATGTTTCATCTGGCGGAAACTTTTGAGGAGAAAACCGGATTCCCCTTAAAATTTCTCAACCTGGGATCGGGAATGGGCATCCCCTACTCCCCCGACGACCGTCCCCTGGACCTGGAAGCGCTGAAAGAAACAACCGCGGAACTATTTGCAGGATTTCACACTTCTCACCCGGACACGGCCATATTGATCGAGACCGGGCGGTTCGCCGTGGGAAAAAGCGGATATTACGTCACCAGAGTGCTGGACCGGAAAATATCCCGGGGCAAAACCTACCTCATTCTGGAAAATACCTTAAACGGCTTTCTCCGCCCGGTTCTGGCCCGCCTCATCTGCCGGTATTCCCCGGATCCTTCCCCGGAAGGCTGTGAACCCCTGTTTACCTGCAGGGATGAATGCGGGATTATGACCTTCAAAGAAGAACCGCCGTCTGAGCAGGTGACCCTGGCGGGAAATCTGTGCACCGCCGCCGACGTGATCGCGGAAGACATCCTTCTCCCCCATCTGGAACCGGGAGACATCGTCGCCGTCACAAATGCGGGCAGCTATGCCGCCGCCCTGACTCCCTTCCAGTTCTCCTCCCAGGAGAAGCCGGCGGAGTTTTTCCTCACGGAGGAGGGAAAAATTCTCTCGTAGCAGAACTTCTGTTACAATCTCTCCGTCACAGTCTCTCCGCCATGGCAATCATCAGCTTCACGGAATTCTCCGCCGCCTTTGCCTCAAAGGCCGGATAATCCATATGGGCGCTGTCATCTGCCTTGTCGGAGATGGAGCGGATCACCAGAAACGGAATATTGTTCAGATAGGCCGCCTGGGCGATGGCCGCTCCTTCCATTTCCGTGCAGTAGCCGCCGAAAGTCTTTACCAGCCAGTCCTTTTTCTCGCGGCTGCTGACGAACTGGTCACCGCTGACCACCCGTCCCTCAAATACGCCCACATCGGGAATCACCTCTCTGCTGCACGCCTTTGCCAGCTCCCGCAGCTTTTCGTCCGCCTGAAATTCATAGACGTCCATCTGAGGAATCTTTCCCACAGGATAGTCAAAGCAGGTGGCGTCCATATCGTGCTGCACCGCGTCTGTGGCCAGCACAATATCCCCGATGTTGATCTCATTTCTCAAAGAGCCGGCAATTCCCGTATTCACCACCGCGTCCACACCGTAGCGGTCCACCAGAATCTGGGTGCAGACGGCGGCGTTCACCTTGCCGATTCCGGAGCGGACCACCACCACATCCTTTCCCTTCAGTTTTCCTCTGTAAAAATCCATGGCAGCCGCACGTTCCACGGTCACATCTGTCATCTGATTTTTGATCTCCGCCACTTCCTGATCCATGGCTCCGATAATTCCAAGCATTGTCTACCTCCTGTATCCATTCATTTTTCTTCCAGTATACAGGAAAGCAGTGCTCCTTTGCAAGAAAATCCCTGTTTATCCGGTTTTCTGCCGCTCTTGACAGCCCTTTTTCTGACGGATATAATGAAGCTGCTAACAATTTGTTTTATTTATGAGGGAAATACGGAGGAAAATCAAATGGTATACAAGACAAGAGGAACCTGTTCCACACAGATTCATTTTGACGTAAAAGACGGAAAGCTCACCGATGTCAGCTACACAGGCGGCTGCAACGGCAATCTGAAAGGCATCAGCAAGCTGGTGGAGGGAATGGACATTGACGAAGTGATCCGCCGTCTGGACGGCGTAAGATGCGGCATGAAGCCCACCTCCTGTCCGGATCAGCTGGCTCAGGCTTTAAAGCAGTACAAAGCATCCCAGGCATAATCATTCTGAGAGAAAACTCCCATGGATTCCGTGCCCTGCGGCCGGGAACCAGCGAAGCCTGCATGCAGCACCGCAAAGGTGTTCGCGAAAGCTTACAAAAGCTGTCAGTTTCAGTGACAGAAAACTAAAAATCCACGGAAGAGACCTGGAAAGACATCTCCCGTGGATTTTTACTGTTTCACATCCTGGCCACACGCTCGATGTGGATTCCCAGAAAACCTATCTCCTCCCGCCGGATTTTCTTTTTCAGCTCCCGCTCCAGCCTGGCGCAGATTTCCTCCGCCAGGGAATAGGACAGGGGAAAACTTTCCTTCGCGTAATCCTCCAGATCCAGACTCACCTGCTCTTCCCGCATAATCCGGAAAATCATGTACCTCACATGGCTGACCAGCCGGTTGTAGGACAGAGAGTCCGGTTTTAACTTCACATGAAGCCCTTCCTCTATCATCTCCACGCTCACCTTCACCAGTCTGGCCGCCGTCAGGGATTCCTCCACATTCTCATCGGAAAGCGCCGCATGGATATGGAGAGTGATCAGCCCCGTCTCGTCGTCGGACAGTTTCTGGCCTGTCGCCTCCTCGATCATCTGCTTTCCCTGCTCTGCCGCCAGATACTCCTGGGGAAACATGGCTCGGATGTCCTGGTTGAAGGGGTTGGGAAACTCCTTTCCTTCTCTGGCCCGCTGAACCGCCAGGGCAATGTGGTCTGCCAACGGCAGAAGCACATCCCGACTGACGTTCTGAAATCTCTTCTCCGCCTCGTCAATGATCTTTCCCGTCACTTCCAGAAACACAGGATCCATGCCGTTTACAGCCTTCAGAGCGGAACCGGCATCTCCCCTGGGCTCCGCCGCGTAGGAAGAAGCTCCCTTAATCTGGGCAAACCGTTCCCCGGTCTTTTTTCCGAAACCGGCTCCGTTTCCCAGGAAAATCACTTCCCGGCTTTTGTCCATGTCAAAAGCCAGCACCCCATTATTATTCAACACCTTGATCACCCGATACATGTTTTTCCCCCACAGTCAGATTCTCAGATCAGTTCTGCCGCCTCGTCCAGGGCATCTGCGTGAGAAGCTGTCACACGGATCTCCTGCCCTTCCTGCATTCCCGTAAACACAGTGATGCACACATCTGACGGAGCGTTTTCTTTAATATATTGTAAATCAAACTCTATGAGTTTGTCACCTCTTTTTACCTCATCTCCGTCTTTTACCAGGGCCTTAAAACCTTTTCCATCCAGTTTTACCGTGTCCACTCCGATGTGGAACAACATCTCCACACCATCCTTCGTGTGGAAGCCCAGGGCATGTCCTGTGGGAAATACAAAATCCACCTGTCCGTCCTCCGGGGCCACCAGCTCTCCTTTCTCCGGCTCCACCAGGAATCCGTCTCCCATAGCTTTTCCCGCAAACGCCGGATCCGGCGCCTCAGTGATGGGCTTCACCGTTCCCGTGAAGGGAGAATACACCGTTCTTCCCGTCTTTTTCTCCCTGGATTCCGGTGCACTGCCGTCTCCATTTTCCGAAACGACCGGAGTCTTTTCTTCTTCATGACCGGCAAAAACAGTTTCTCCGTCCTCTCCGTGATACTCCACATCGGGAGCTGTGGTCAGATAAGTCTCCAGATTGGACTTGATCACCGCCACCTGGGGGCCGTAGATCACCTGAACGCCCTGGCCTTTTCTGATCACACCCACGGCCCCTGTGGCCTTTAACATTTTCTCATTGACCAGCTCTGATTTTGCCACAGAACACCGCAGTCTGGTGGCGCAGCAGTCCACAGATGTAATATTTTTCTTTCCTCCAAGGCCGTTGGCAATGGCCTGGCTCAGCTCGTCTGTCCCCGCTGCTTCCTCCTTCGCCTCCGCCTTTCTGGCGTTCACATCTGCCTTTGTGTACAGCTTCGTCTCCTCATCGTCATCCTCTCTTCCGGGGGTTTTTAAGTTAAACTTCTTGATGAGGAAGCTGAAGATGAAGTAGTACAGGAAGAAGTAGATGATGCCCACTGGGATGATTCTCATCCAGCTGGTCTTTTCATTTCCCTGAAGAATACCGAAAATAAACAGATCCAGCAGTCCGCCGGAGAAGGTCAGTCCCACAGCAATATTTAACATATGAGCAATCATATAGGCCGCCCCCGCCAGAATCACCTGCACCACAAACAGCATGGGCGCTGCAAACAGGAAGGAAAACTCAATAGGTTCTGTAATTCCCGTAAACATGCAGGTCAGGGCCGCGGACAGCAGAAGTCCCCCCGCCGCCTTTTTCTTCTCCGGCTTTGCGCAGCGGTACATGGCCAGAGCCGCTCCAGGCAGTCCGAAAATCATAAAAATAAACTCACCGGAGAAATATCTGGTGGCGTCCGCGCTGAAATGAACCACATCCGGAGATGCCAGCTGGGCAAAGAAAATATTCTGTCCGCCCTGGATCAGCTGTCCGTCCACCATCATGGTGCCGCCCACAGCCGTCTGCCAGAAAGGCAGATAAAATACGTGGTGAAGTCCGAAGGGAATCAGCGCCCGCTTCACAATTCCGAAAATCAGAGTCCCCACATAGCCCGTTCCCGTCACCAGGCCGCCCAGGGAAAAGATGGCATTCTGAACCACCGGCCACGCAAAGTACATGCCGATTCCCACAAACAGGTACACAACTGTGGAAATAATGGGCACAAACCGGGAACCGCCGAAAAACGACAGGGCATTGGGCAGCACAATCTTATGGAACCGGTTATGAAGGGCCGCCACTCCCAGGCCCACCAGAATACCGCCGAACACGCCCATCTGCAGGGTCTGCATTCCGCACACATTGGCAATGGTTCCGTCCAGTACGCCTTCCGCCGCCGTTCCGTCCGCCAGTACCTTTCCGCTGACAATGAGCACGGCGTTGATGGAGACGTGCATCACGAAAAAGGCTATGAGGGCGGAGAGCGCAGATACCTCCTTCTCCTCCTTTGCCATTCCGATGGCCACGCCCACCGCAAAAATCAGGGGCAGATTGTCAAAAATCACATTTCCCGCCTTGCTCATAATAATCAGCAGGGCGTTTAACAGTGTCCCGTCCCCCAGAATACTCTCCAGGTGATAGGTGGAAATTGTCGTTGCGTTAGTGAAGGAGCTTCCGATTCCCAGCAGAAGCCCGGCCACCGGCAGAATGGCGATGGGAAGCATAAAACTGCGCCCAACCCGCTGCAGCACACTGAATACTTTGTCTTTCATACTCATCCGTTCCTTTCTTTGTTTGCCTCGTTTTCCTGCGCGTACCGGTATAAAGAGAATTTTTTTGTGACACAAAAAAGGCACCAGCCAACAGACCCGCACATACATGGGGGTCTGAACAGCTGATGCCTGTTTTACCAGTAACACACTATAACGATATGCTTTTTACCCGTTCAGAATAGCAAAATCCACTGAAAAAGTCAATGGAGGAATTTAATTCTTCTTCAGATATTTCTCAAACCACTCTTCCAGCTCTTTCAAGCGGGTCATGCGGTTCTCCGGCTTGCCGCTTCTGGAAAGCTCGTGATTCTCCCCGTGGAAGAGCACCAGCTTCGCGTCCGTTCCCTGGCGCTTCACCGCGGAGAACATCTGGATGGCATCTCCCATCCAGCAGCGGTAGTCCTCATCCGACTGCAGGAACAGAGTGGGGGTCTTGGCGTTGACCGCACCGCTTAAAGGAGACATGGACCACACCTTGTGGAAATCCTCCCAGGGGTAAGCTTCCATCTGAAGGCGGTTGGCGTAGTATCCGATATCCGTGTACAGACACTTTGTGGCGTAGTTGGAAATGGACCGCTGGGAAACTGCCGCGCCGTACCGGTCCGTATGGCCGATCATCCAGTTGCACATAAATCCGCCGTAGGATCCGCCGCAGATGCCCACCCGGTTTTCATCAATATCCGGGCAGTGGGCCAGGGCCTGATCCGTAAACTCCATGAGATCTCCGAAGTCATCCCGTCCGAAAGCTTCCGTGATGTCGGCGTAGGCCTCTCCCCGTCCGTCGGATCCCCTCGGGTTGGAGAAGATCACAAAATATCCGTCGGAGGCCAGGCACTGCATCTCGTGGAAAAATACGCCGCCGGACACTCCCTTGGGACCGCCGTGGATCTCCAGCACCGCCGGATATTTCTTTCCAGGCTCATAGCCTGCGGGATGGATCACATAGCCTTCCATGGTGTATCCGTTTTTGCCCTCGTACCGGAACGGCTCCGGAGCGATCACCTCATGACTGTCCAGATACTCATCGTTAAAGCCGGTGAGCTTCTTCTCCTCCCCCGTCCTTACATCCAGGGAGTACAGCTCCGCCATGGAACAGCCTCTCATGGCTGTCATCACCGCCCGGCCGTTTTTGATGTCGAAGCCGGTGACCGCGCCTTCTTCCTTCGTCACATAGGCAATCTCGCCCCTGCGGTCCATCTTTACCAGCTGGCTGCAGCCCCACTCTGTCTTCAGCATGTAGAGGACATCTTCCTCCCCACAGTAAAGCATGGTGGTTCCGCCGCCGTATTTGGCGTCGCTTCCCACGGAATTTCCCACAGAGAAATCAGAAAACGGCAGATCCGTTCTCTCCCCGTTATCCACATTCACCACATAAAATCTCGGGTTTTTCCCCATTCTCTCGTAGGTTGTCCCCGTAAAGAACACCTGCTTCTCTCCCATGTAGCAGACATGATCTGCCTCAAACTCCTTATCAGAGGTGAGGGGAGCAGTTTTTCCGGAGGCAAAATCATAGAGGTATACCCCCGTGGTCTTCGGGCAGATATCCTCATACACCGGGCCGCACCACGCCGCCGTCTTTTTCTCCGGAGACAAGTCGAAGGAGACCACATTCTGATATTTTTCAGAGATCCGCTTCGTCTCTCCCGTCACCCGGTTGTGGATAAACAGGGCTGTGCGCTTTCTGCTGACGATCCCCTTGCCGTTAAACCAGAAGGGAAGTTCCTCGTAGATCTCATAGTCTTTTCCCCGCTCTGCCTCGTACTCTCCCGGCTCTTCTTTCTCATACTCCTCCACCCGGGCGGTGAACAGAAACTGATCCTCTCCCATGGGAACCAGTTTCTCCGCCTTGTGGGGAAGCGTTAAAAAGCTCTCCGCCTCGCCGCCGTCCACAGACAGCCGGTAGTACACTGCTGACTCCTGATCCGGCGCGTCTCCCCGGTCTGAAGCAAACAGAAAGCTCTTTTCATCCAGCCAGACGATTCCCTTGGCACCGCCTCTTTCCGCCATGAGACGGTTTTTCCCCGTCTCCAGATCATACATCCAGATGGCGGAATTATAGCCGTTTTTCTCCCGGTCCGCCTGGGTCACCACGTAGGCCGCATATCTTCCGTCGGGAGACAGAGCCGCCTCCGACAGAAACTGAAATTCAAATAAATCCTCCCGCTTTACCGGGGCTTTTTCTGTCATTCCCATGTCACTGTTCCTCCTTCCCCGTCTCCGGCTTTAAATGCTGATCCATCCAGCTTAAAATCTCTCTCATGCGGACGATTCGGTTTCTCGGCCGTCCGGAACGGGACAATTCATGATTTTCCCCTTTGATCACACACATTCTGGACTCCACTCCCAGAATCTTCAGGGCTGCGAACATCTGCATTCCCTCCGCCACGTTGCAGCGGTAATCCGCGTCTGAGTGGACAAACAGGGTGGGCGTCTTGCAGTTCTCAATGTATTTGATGGGGGAGTGGAACCACAGCTTATCCACATCCTCGCAGGCAAACACTGCCTGGTTGTCTTTGGTGAAGGTGTGGCCGATATCCGACATATATTCAAAGGAAATCCAGTTGGCGATGGATCTCTGGGAAGCCGCCGCCTTAAACCGGTCTGTGTGGCCGATGATCCAGTTGGTCATAAAGCCGCCGTAGGATCCGCCGGTGACTCCCACCCGGTCACGGTCGATATCCGGCTCATGATCCAGCACAAAATCCGTGAAATCCATAAGGTTTTCATAGTCCACCGTGCCGTATTTGCCGTTGATATCTCCAAATTCCGTTCCAAAGCCGTCGGAACCTCTGGGGTTGGTGTAAAATACGAAATATCCGGCGGAAGCCCACACCTGCATTTCATGATGGAACACAGATCCAAACACCGTTCTCGGGCCGCCGTGAATATTTAAAATAGCGGGATACTTCTTTCCCGGCTCATAGCCCACAGGCTTCATCACCCAGCCGGTGAGAGTATAGCCGTCCTTTGCGGTGAACGTGTATTTCTCAGGAGTGGACACGGCGTACTGGCTCATATCGTTAAACTCTGTAATCTGTTCTCCGTCCAGGTAAAGCTCTGCCGGCTTATCTCCGTACAGCCCGCAGACCACCACATGGCCGTCCTTCACGTCAAAGCTGTCGCAGGACCCCTCTTCTGTCACCACGCCGGTGATGGTTCCCGCCCGGTCAATGGAATACAGGCAGGCATTGTAGCCTCTCGTGGTGATAAAATAGCAGATTCCGTCCCCGGCCTTTACCGTCCGGCCGCCGCCCAGTCTGGCGTCGGAGCCAACGCTTCCGGAACCGCTGCTGTAGTCATATTCCGCCAGAAGCTTCATCTCTCCGCTTTCCAGGTCCATGGTGTAGAAATCCATGTATTTTCCATTTCCATAGGGAGAACCGGCGCAGGCGGCCACCAGAGCCTCCCTGTCATCCCAGAAACCGATCATTCCCGTTCTCATGGTATCCTTTTCCAGAAGGCATTTCGTCTCCCCGCTGTCCAGATCATAGAGATAGATGCCGTCATACTGGTTGTGAATGTCCGTCCAGGGATAGGCCTTATAGAGGACCTTGCTGCCCCGCACTCCAAAGCTGCTGCAGTCTGCCGTCTCATCCGAAACCGGAGTCAGCTCTCCGCCCTGGTAGAGGTACAGACGGGTTCTCGTGCCGCCTGTAAAGCCCTTTCCGTTAAACCAGAAAGGAATCTCATCCACCACCTCATAAGCGTCGTTTTTGGACTCTGTCCGTTTTTCCAGCTCGCTCACCGCTGTAAACAGATACCGGTCCTCATCCACCGCGTACACGCTGTCCGCAGCCAGTTCCACGGAAAACTTCTTCTGCGCCTCGCCGCCGTCCAGGAAAATTTCATAGTAATCGGTCTTTCCGTCTCCGGCCACCGCAAAAAGGACTGCCCCGCCTTTTGTCCAGGTGTAATGCTTTACATCCCCCCGGCAGGTCAGTCTCTTGGTCTGCTTTTTCTCACAGTCATAGACGTACAGATCCCCTTTATAGCCGTTGTCCTTCAAATCCGCCCATTTCACCACAAAGGCGATGGTCCTGCCATCGGGGGAAAATGACGGATTGCTGACAAACTGAAGCCGGGTAAACGTCTCAATCTGAATTCTGTCCATATGCTCCCTATCCTCCTCCTGGAAAAAAACAAAAAGCATGCCATCCAACCAGTTCTCCGTTGAACACCATGCTTGATTTCTCCAAAATATTTTTTTCTATTATATCGAATTGACCGGCAAATTTCAATCGGTTTTTCCGCCGGGCAGATGCCGCCGGTCACAGCAGCATCTGATAGATCTCCCGCTTGCTCACTCCCCGGTCCTTCGCCACCTGCTTCATGGCCTCTTTCCGGTCCATGCCCTGTCCCTCGTAGAGGGCCATGTGGTCTTCCACGGACATCTCCTCCCAGGAGCGGACTTTCTCTTCCCGGATCTCATCCAGGCTCTTCCCCTCGATCACCAGCACAAATTCTCCTTTGGGTTCTTCCTCCTCGTATCTGGAAACAGCTCCGTCAAGGGTGGTCTGCCAGGCTGTCTCATACTTTTTCGTAAGCTCCCTGCAGACCGTAATCCTTCTGCTGCCGCCCAGAGCTTCCCTCAAATCCTTCAGAGTCTTTGTGAGATGGTGGGGAGCCTCATAGATGATGATGGTTCTTGTCTCCCCCTTCAGCTCCTCCAGGATTCTCAGCCGCTCTTTTTTATCGCTTTTCTCCGCCGGCAGAAAGGCCTCAAAGCAGAACCTTCTGGTGGACAGCCCGGACATGGTCAGCGCCGTGATGCAGGCTGCCGGCCCCGGCAGGGAGGTGACCTCCACTCCCGCCTCATAACACTGCCTCACCAGCTCCTCCCCCGGATCAGAGATGCCGGGAGTTCCCGCGTCGGTGATCAGCGCCACATTGACGCCGGAGAGCATCTGTTCCACCAGATATCTGGCCTTGTCCACCTTATTGTACTCATGATAGCTGGTCATAGGGGTTTTGATCTGAAAATGATTCAGCAGCTTGATGCTGTGCCTGGTATCCTCCGCCGCGATCAGATCCACCTCTTCCAGAGTCTTTAACACCCGGTAGGTAATGTCTTCCAGATTCCCGATGGGCGTCGCGCAGAGAAATAATTTTCCCGCCATAGCTCTCCTCCTCGTTCATTTTTATCTCCCGCATCCGGATGTTCAATATCCGTACACATCCCGGATCTCGTCACTGTAAACTCCCGGCGCCTGGAACACGATCACCGGCGCCTCCACTTTCAGAAAGGAACCTCCGCTCCTGACCGCCTCGATCATCACCATGTTGGCCTCCCGGTCCGCGAAGGGGTGGACCATTTTCAGACGTTTCGGCTCCAGACGGTGGGCGGTGAGAGTGTTGATAATCTCCGCCAGGCGGTGAGGACGGTGAACCATGTAAAAACGCCCGCCGGTCTTCAGCACCTTCGCCGCCTCCCGCACCACATCTTCCAGAGTGCAGAGCACCTCATGCCTGGCAATCGCCTTCGGCAGATGGGGATTTTTCAGTCCCCCGGAATGGTTCATATAGGGGGGATTGGACGTCACCACATCAAAAGAAGCCGGGCCGAAAATCTGACTGGCTTCTTTAATATCCCCATTCACAATTGTAATCTTCTGTTCCAGCCCATTTAAGGCAACGCTCCGCCTGGCCATATCCGCCACTTCCTCCTGAATTTCCAGGGCGGAAAAGTGCTCTCCCTCTGTCTTGGCCTCCAGCAGAATGGGGATGATCCCCGTTCCTGTTCCCAGATCCAGAGCTTTTTCTCCCCGTTTTACCGCCGCAAAGCCGGAGAGCAGCACCGCGTCCATTCCAAAGCAGAAACCGTCGGTCCGCTGAATGATCTGGTAGCCGTTTCTCTCCAGATCGTCAATCCGCTCATTCTCCTTCAGTTCTACTGTCATGACAGCTTTGACTTTCCTTCCTTTTTCTCCAGAGCTTCCAGCTCCTTCAGTTCCTTGTCATTGACCTTTACTTTCTCTTTTTTCCTTCTCGGCTTAAATCTCAGCTGGGACACCGGATATTCCCGGATCTCTTTCTCATCCTTATTTACCGTCACAACCACTTTGACCGTCTGTCTCAGCACATTGACGCTGCTGACCTCGCCTTTTAAGCCGTCCGAGGTAGTCACATAGTCTCCCGTTCCCGGCAGCTTGCTGTTTAAATACTGATAGGTCTCCTCCTCATTTTTCAGACAGCACATGAGGCGGCCGCAGACGCCGGAGATCTTGGACGGATTCAGGGAAAGATTCTGCTCCTTCGCCATTTTGATGGACACCGGGGCAAATTCTGACAGGTAGGAATGGCAGCACAGATCTCTGCCGCAGATGCCGATTCCGCCCATGATCTTCGTCTCATCCCGGACTCCCACCTGGCGAAGCTCGATTCTGGTCTTAAACACCGACGCCAGATCCTTCACCAGTTCCCTAAAGTCCACTCTTCCGTCCGCCGTAAAATAAAACAGCACCTTATTGTTGTCAAAGGTGTATTCCGCGTCAATTAACTTCATCTGCAGACCGTGCTTGGCGATCTTTTCCTTGCAGATCTTAAACGCGTCCTTTTCTTTTTTCTTGTTGTTGGCCTCTATGGCCTCATCATCGGGAGTTGCCATGCGGATCACCGGCTTTAAGGGGGATACCACTTTGGAATCCTCCACCTCCCGGCTTCCCAGCACCACAAACCCGTACTCGATTCCTCTGGCCGTCTCCACGATCACATGATCGCCGGTGGAGATGTCCATGCCCGCGGGATCAAAATAATAGATTTTCCCCGCATTCCGGAATCTCACTCCAATTACTTTCGTCATATATTAATTCTCCTTCATTGTCAGAAGCATCAGTTCCAGAGCCAGATCCTGATTCACATTGGCATTCAGCCTCACCCTGGCCTTGTCGATAGCCTGCAGGATCAGCTCCAGTCCGTCATAGCCGGACTTTTCACAGATATCACTGATGGCGTTGTGCTCATTCTTGAATATCATCAGATTCATATCCCTGGTAACCTTATACATGAGAACGTCCCGGTACCACAGCTGCATAAAATCCAGACAGTCGTAAATATCCACGTTCTCATCCTTCAGTTCCTTTATACAGTTTAAAAGATCTGAAATATCCATCTCCTTGATGTTCTTCAGAATATAAATCATCTTGTCATACATATTCTGAAATTTTTCAGAAGTCGCAAAATCTACCATTTTTCCAATATTTCCTCTCCCAAATGCCGCATAGATTTCCGCTCTCTCCTCCGGCACATGCAAATGATCCATCAGGTACGCCTTTCCATCCCTGTCGCTCACAGGCCTGCACTTCAGCTGTACGCACCGGGAGAGAATCGTGGGCAGAAAGATGTCCAGATTTTCCGTCAGAAGCAGGATCACTCCGTAGGACGGCGGTTCCTCAATGGTTTTCAACAGGGCATTCTGCGCCTGAACCGTCATCTTCTCCGCTTCATCCACAATGTAGATCTTATACCTGCCGCTGTAGGGACGGATCACTATGGTATCCTGGATTTGCTTTCTCACATCATCCACACCGATGCTGGCAGGCTTCTCGTGGGTGACAAAGATCAGATCCGGGTGGCTTTCCGCTGCCGTCTGCTTACAGCTGTGACACTGACCGCAGGCCTCCGCACCTCCCCTTTCACAGAGCAGGTTTCTGGCAAAGGCTTCCGCCAGCTTCCGCTTTCCCATCCCTTCTTCTCCTGACAGGATACAGGCGTGAGGCACATTTCCCGTCGCCGCCGCGTTCCGGAAAAATTTCTTAATATGCTCCTGTCCAAGAACCTGGTCAAACCCGGCCATAGCCGCACCTCCCATCCAGTATAACACAAAATTCTTCCGTTGACACCTACAAGATCTTTCTAATATCTGTCAAAATCTGTTCCATACAGACATCCAGATCCTCATTTTCATAGCGTCTGGCAATCCCGCATTTTTTCAGATTTTCCTCGCTGAAATCCGCCTCATCTGCCAGAAATCTGCGGCACACCTCCGCATATTTCGGGTTCTTCTGCTGCCGCTCCCTCTCCACAGCCCGCAGAAGCCTGAGTCCGTCCTCCACCTCCACATAGATGGGTACGATCCTGCTCTCCCCAAAATAGGTCTTCAGTTTCTCAAAGGATTCCAGCGTGCCGATCATCAGGCAGCCTCCGCCGGCCCGTTCAAACTGCCCGTCATCCACTGTGGCGTAAGTCCAGGGACCGCATACGGTCTCATAGGTTCTGGATTCGATCACCTTTCCAGCCGTTCTCAGCTGTTCCAGATGCTTTTCATCGGTGAAATAATACTCCACCCCGTCTTTCTCCCCATCCCGCATGGGCCTGGTTGTGTAGAGGGTAACGGTAGACAGCCGCGGCATCTGTTCCAGTATCTTTTTATAGATTGTGTCCTTTCCGGACGCGCTCTTTCCCATCACGTAAAATATTTTTTTCATGGCCGTTTTACCACCTGGATCGTTTTTCCCGCCGGGTCCTTCAGTCCCTGTACGGAAAGTCCCATCTGCTGGTACTCTTCAATGGTATGTACCAGCGACGGGAGAAGCATCTCGCCGGGAGCCACAATGGGAATTCCCGGTGGATAGATGTAGACGAACTCTCCGGAAACCCGTCCCACGCTGTTTTCCAGCAGGACAGGCTCCGCCGGAGCTGAAGTTCCCTCATAGATCGTCATCTCCACCTCCGGCCTGGACGTGACCTTGCTGCTCCACTCCAGGCTGCTCTCCAGATCCATATCTTCCACTTTCTCGTTCAAACGGCCGTCCAGCTCCAGCAGAGCCGCCTCCAGCCGCTGAAATCCATCCTCCCGGTCTCCCAGAGAGGTGATTCCAACTACGTGGTCCGCACCGCACATTTCCATCTCCAGATGGTAGCGCTCCCTGAGAATCCCGTCCAGATCCGCGCCGGTAAGATTGGTCCGTTCCGTGCTGATCACAATCTTTACCGGATCCATATCAAATATACCGAACTTTCCGATGAGATCCCGGTCAAGCAAAAGCAGATGATTCATCTCCCTTAACGCTGTCCGCAGGCTGAGAAGCCTTTCCGAAAAATGCTCCATCTCCCGCCGGCCTCTTCCGTCCATATAATAAATACAATTCTCGATCCCGGCCATAAACACATAGGAAGGACTGCTGGACTGGAAAATTCCCAGGTACCGCTCCACTTCCTCCGCCCTGACCCGGTCTCCCCGCAGGTGGAGGAGAGCCGTCTGGGTAAAGCTGGGCAGCGTCTTGTGCACGCTCTGAATTACCACATCCGCCCCCAGTTCCAGGGCTGACCGGGGAAACTCCTTTCCAAAGGCAAAATGGGCGCCGTGAGCCTCATCCACAATGAGAGGCTTTCCATACCGGTGGGCTGCCTCCGCAATTCCCGCGATATCAGATACGATTCCCTCATAAGTGGGAGAGACCACAAGAACTGCCTGAATCTCCGGATCAGAGGCCAGCATGTCCTCCACATCCTCCGGCAGGATTCCCCCCTGAATGCCAAGATTTCCGATAACCTGGGGATACACGTAATCTGCTTTCAGATGTTTGAGGAAGACCCCGTTGTAAGCCGCCTTGTGACAGTTCCGGCTCATGAGGATATGACCGCCCCACTCTGTGGCTGCAAAAATGGCCGCCAGCAGCCCGCAGCTGCTTCCATTTACCAGATAATACGTCTTATCCGCCCCGTAGACTGACGCCGCCCACTCCATGGAGCGCTTTAAGATTCCCTCCGGGTGATGGAGGTTGTCAAATCCGCTGATCTCCGTGATATCGATCTCGAAAGGATTATTGTATTCTTTTCCCAGCTCTGTATTTCTCTTATGTCCCGGCATATGAAACGGGTAATAGTCAGATGCGCTGTAATCCCTCAGCTGCTGAACCAGCCGCTCCTCTTGTCTCAACATATTAAGCCACTCCTTTTGCTCGTTTCATTCTAACATACTCAATATACTTAATCAAATAAAGCCCTGTTTTTTAAGAAAATTTTCATAGAATCTTCTCCCCTCCATCCGTCGTCATCTTTCTTATCTTCCTGTTCCCGCCGGCATCGCCTCAGCCGTCCGCTTGACTTTCTTTCCGGCAAAATTATAATAAAATACAGAAGACATAATCCAAAGAAAGAGGGAATTTTTTTGAGAACAGTAGAATTTAAGATGGAACGGCCCGGCCTGGTAAAAGCCGGCGACGTGGTAAATATCATCGAACGGGAAGGCACCAGCAGCTACAGCTACATCATCGATCCGGCTGTGGCCATGTCCGGCTGTTTTTCTGCCAGAGACCGCATCAAATCCCCCACGGGAGTGGTAAAAGAAGTCCGTGAAAACTCCCGCGGATTCTATGTGGTGGTGGATTTTGACGAGTAAAAGCGGCGCAGCCCCACCAGCGGTGCCAGCGGCAAACTCAGCCGCACCGCCGGGCACGGCATTCTTCCCCCGGAAGCCAACACTCCTATCCCAGCACCAGCGGCCGGGTCCACAGAATGCTGGCCTGGCTGCCGCTCAGGCTGCAGTCATGCCAGTAACAGTAAATTCTGCCGCCTTCCACATCTATGAGCTCCAGCATGTCATTTCCCGTGGTCTGGTACACACTGCGAGCTTCCCGGTTGTCCAGCACCTGCATTTCCCCGTTCAGCGATATCCTTACGATCTGACCATAATAGCTGTGATAGCTGTCCGGCTTGAATTCTCCGTAAATCGCCCCTTCTTCCGGAAAATAGTACATCGCCGACACATTCCCCTGAAACAGCCCTGTCACCGGCTGTACCAAAGATCCGTCTGTTTTTACCCGGTAGATCCTGCTGTAGCGCATATCGGCGCCGTCCCGCTCCTCATAGGCGCTGTAATACACCCAATCTCCCGCTATACAGAAACTGTCGATCCATATGGTTCCCTTCTGAAGCACCCAGGCCTCTGTCCCGTTGCTCCAGCACAGTTCATTTCCAGCGTTCTGATCTCCGTCTGCCAGATAAAATGTCATTCCGCCTGCCGTCTGGGGAGCCTGAGCCGCGTATTTGATTCTTCCGTTTTCCACCCGCAGTATCCTGTCCCCGTCGCGGACCTGCGAGGCCGTCTCCGGACCTCCCAGATCATCCAGAAGATAAAATCCGTCATTCTTCACCTGCAGCGACACAGCCAGTGTCCTGGCCGCCAGATCAGGAATTTCCTCCAGTTTTTCACCGGTCACTCCAAATTCTGTGGCATAGTACAGGCATTCTCCCTCAATACAGAAATCCTCCACGCCAGACGCAACGACTTCATACTGATCATTCTGATTTTCCCGCATTCTCACCAGACAGTCCTTCAGCTCCTCCTCCGCGTCCGGAAACTGGCTCTCAAGAATCAGCATATAATTCCAGCCGTCCGCACTCTGGACCGCGCCATGGAATTCTTCCGTTCCCTCTCTTTTGGTATCCAGAATCTCACCATTCTCTCCCACGGCGATCTCCCAGCCGGCCAGACGGAGCCAGGTTTCCTCCTCCTCCGACTCTTCCGTACTCTCCTCAGCAATTTCTTCTGTCTCGTCCTGAATATTCTCGGGGCGGCTGTACACCACTTCCTCTGTTTCCAAATCCACCTTCATGGATTCTTCCCAGCGGCCGATGAGATTTCTCACTTTCCACGTTCCCAATGCAGCCAAAAGGAGCACTGCCGCCGTCAGGCCCAGGGCAGAAAACCGTTTCCATTTTTTCGTTTTTTCATTCTCCGGCTTATTTTCATCCTCTTCCCGGTCTCCGTCTTCCGGTCTGTCCCCAATCCCCAGCCGGTCCTCGATCTGGAAAAATAAAGTGGCCGCCCGTTCCTCCGGAAGACGTTTGGTCAGAATGCCGTCCTCCCCGCTGGTTTCCGTCTGAATCTCAAAAAATTCATAGAGAATGGATTCCAACCACTGTACCGCTTCCGCTTCCCCGTCAATCCGGTCCGGCAGATCGGGAAGTTCCCTGTAAACCTGTACATAAAAATCGACCAGCAGTTTTTCCGCCTGTTCCTTCTGCCCCACCGCCTGAATAATATCCTGGTATACCGGCTGATAGGTCAGAATAAAAAACTCTTCAAATCCAGCCTCTTTCCGTTCCTTCAGCTGCCGGATCACCCGTTTCCACATTGCCTGATTTTTATCCATTGTTCACCTCTGTGTATAAAAATCCACAGTCCATGCCGTAAGAAAAAGGCACCGTATATGATACAGTGCCATTCTTACTAGATTATCTACTTGCCTAATATTTTATCATATGAATAAAAAATCGTCAATGTCTCCAAAGACAGAATATTCCGATTTCTTTCTCCTGATTTCTATTTTTCACTTCTGTTTTTCTGAGCCTGCGTTCCAAAATAAAAACCAACAATCATCGTAAACAAAGTCAGAAACTGATCGCCTGAAATCTCTCCCGCGCAGGTCAGACCGACAAAGCCCGCAGTCAGCATCAATGTCATAATTGATTTTACGTCAATCAGCTTCTCCAGTCTCTCAAGCATCTCTCCACCTCCTCAATCTCCTCTCAGCTTCCTTACTTTCTTCCTCTACTTTCAGAATACGCAGCGCCTGGACAATCCGTTCCACCTCCATTTTCAGAATTAAATTTCTTCCAAATAGCGTATCTTTCAGATTTATCCACAAAATGTTGATAAATCGGTGGATAAAGCACAAGATATAGTTTAGCACTGTTATTTTCAGACATGACAAAAAGATAAAAACCCGGATTAACGCAAAAGCCGCCCGGTGTTTACCAGCACCGAACGGCTTTCACATAGATTCTCTCGCCGGATTTCTCCAGGAAAAGAACATTGGATATTCGAACAGATTCATTATATCATTTTCGGAACCTCCCGACAAGAGGCGTATTTTTTATACCTATTTGGGGGATGTAGGAGTACAATACATCTTGGACAGTTGAAAAAAAGGGATGAAGGATAGGGCCTCATCGGTTAAAGTTGGAGCTGTGGACAACAACTTGACGAGAGGGGGCCATATCCTTCATGAGCAAGAGTATAACA
>DXFM01000023.1 GCA_019114465.1 Candidatus Lachnoclostridium avicola | reverse complement strand
GCCGAACTTTTGAATACGCTGATTGAAAAAATCGTTGTCCATGAAGCGGTCAAAGGTGAGGACGGAAGCCGGGAACAGGAGGTAGAAATCTTCTACCGCTTTATCGGCAAAATTGATTGAATGATACCAATATCTTTAACTATGTGATACCGGCACGTCATATCCGGAAATCAGGCTCATGCAGCCATAGCCGATTTTTGATACCTCCAGGCCGGAACGGCCCAGCTGACGTTTTTCCATAACTTTTATACCTCCCTATTGATTTTTAAACAGCACCAGAGCAATAAATTCCAGCGGTTCCTCCCCCTCACAGAATAAGCTGTAGCTTTGCCCGCTGTCCGTAAAGGTCGTGTCGCCGGGAGAGAGAATCGTTTCGACTCCGTTTTCGTCGGTATAGCGTCCCTGCCCTCTGAGAATGTACATAGTCTCTGTGGTGCCCTCGTGTCTGTGATATCCAAGCCCGGAGCCCGGTGCCAGAAAACAGTGGTTAAACGCCCGCCCTTTCTCATCGAGTTCTTCCGGACCATTCAGAATTTTGCGTATAGTCAGCATTCCCGCTCCGTTTTTGGGATTTTCCGCCGTGACGATCTGCTGCTCCTTTTGTCTGCGAATCATAGTAAAAACCTTCTTTCTCCTGTTTTCTTATGCCTGTATTCTACATGGGATTTTCAGAAATGTACAATATGAATGCTGAAAACTATTATTCAAAAAGTGAATAATAAAAATAAGCAGAGGATCTTTTCGGGGAAAAGAAGAAATGGTATGATGAGATTAAAAAAAACCAGAGCCTGCGGGCCCAGGGGGAAGGAGAGGGGATATGATCGATCTGGAAGAACTGAGTCAGCTGACCATGTTTGCGAGGGAGGGCACTCTGTCAAAGGCGGCGGAGAAACTGCACATTTCCCAGCCCACCCTGTCCAGGACTATGCAGAACCTGGAAGAGGTGTTCGGCGTGCCGCTTTTTGTGCGGGGGAAAAATAGAATCGAGCTCAATGAGACGGGATGGAAGGCGGCGGAGCGGGCAGAGCATCTGCTGGCGGAGGCGGAAGACGTCCTGCGCCAGGTCCGGGAGTTTGACAAGAGGCTTCACACCATCACAGTGGAGTCCTGCGCGCCGGCTCCCCTCTGGTCCCTCCTCCCCGCTCTTTCCGGCCGCTTTCCCGGCATGACCATCTCCTCCTCCCTGGAGGAGGTGGCCCAGATCGGGGCCCATGTGGCGGAGGGAGTCTGTGAGATGGGAATTCTGCCGGAGGCTGTCTGCCTGGAGGGCGTCCGCTGCGTTCCCTTCCTTCGGGAGGAGCTGTATGTCTGCATCCCGGAGAATCATGAGCTGGCAGGCTGTGAATCAGTGACTTTTGAGATGCTGAACGGATTCAACTGCCTGCTCCGCTCAGAGATCGGCTTCTGGGACGCCATGTGCCGCCGGAAGATGCCCGCCTCCCGTTTTCTGGTCCAGACCGATGAGTTTGAAATGAGAGAACTGATTTTAAAATCCTCCCTGCTCTGCTTCGTCACCAATCTGTCCGGGGCTGGGGACGGGGGGATGAGGGGAAGAAAAACCGTCCCCATCGCGGATCCGGAGGCGAAGGTGGTGTACCATCTGATTTACCGGGAGGAGAGGAAGGAGTATGAGGGGGTGTGTCAGACCCTCTTATAAAGAATGGGCACCCCGTATCCGAAAGTCTGCTTTCCCTGTACCTCCATGGTCTCCGTCACTTCCAGGCACTCCGGGGAAAAGCGCTCAAACAGGGAAAATTTCAGCACCGGAGAGAACATGCTGGTGCTTCCTCCCTCCCACACTCCGTCCTTTTTCGTGTACAGGGCAGGGGTAAACCGCTCGGAGCGCTTTAAGGAAGAGTAGCTGACCTCCGTCAGATTGGCGTAGGTGAAAGAGCTCTTGTCATACCCTTCCGGGATCTCGTAGGAGGTGAGGAGGACGCCGTTCTCCTCCTCGGTGAACAGGAAGAAATGGTGGGCGGCGTGGGTATTTCCTTTCGCGGTAAAATAGCTCTCCTCCACCATAAAGACGCCGGCAAAATCCTCCGGCAGGCCGGTGATCTTATGATTGCAGGCCGTGTTCACGTGCTCTGCAAAGGGAAAATCCGGGTTGGTTTCCTTCATGGACTCCCACTGCTCCCGGTTGTTGAAGGAGCCGGTGAGAATCGAGATAAATTCCTGTAACTGCTTCATAATGTCATTCTCCTTTTTTTGATTTTTCTCTTCCGGATGGCAGTCCGCCGTCCCGGAAGGCTATTTTGTTTATCAGATCGGTTAAATGCCGCCGCTCCTCAGCGTCCAGAGGAGACAGAACCATTTCGTCCCATTCCCGGAACAGGCCCCGGCTCATCTGGAATACTTCCCGTCCTTTTGCTGTGAGCCGGACGATCCGGCCGCGGCGGTCCGCCTGGTTCTTCTCCTGGGTGACCATGCCCCGGTCGGAAAGCTTGGCAAGCTCCCGGTTCAGATAGCCGGCGTCCAGTCTGAGGGCGCTGCAGATATCTTTGGGCGGACAGCCGTCCCGGTTCCCCGCGTACAGCAGGATGTAGAGCTGCCCCAGGGAGACGCCGGCTTCTGCCAGACGCCCGGAACAGTAGGCGGAAAACTGCTTTCTCAGGACGGAGACGCAGGCGGCAAAGGAAATATCTTCCCGCAAACCATCACCTCCATTTAATTGATAATATCAAATATATTCCCGGATCAGAGATTTGTCAACCCTTTCTTCGGAGAAAAACCGGGTTGCAACTCCCACCCCGTAACGGTATAATGTCCTTACGAGTTCCAGCTCCTCTGCAGGAGACCGGAGAACACAGGAAAATGAGAGAAATCGGAGAGCAGACTATGAAGACAGGAACCTTATACGGAATCGGAATCGGTCCGGGAGATCCGGAGCTTTTGACCATAAAAGCCATTCGCCGCATCCGGGAGTGCGGCGTCATCGCTGTCCCGGGAAAGACGCCCCAGGAGAGCGTGGCCTACCGCATCGCCGTTCAGGCGGTGCCGGAGCTGGAGAAAAAGCGGCTGGTGGCGGTCCACATGCCCATGACGAAGGACCGGACGGTGCTGGAAGCCTGTTTCCAGGCGGCGGCAGACGCCCTGGAGCCGTGGCTTCGGGCGGGGGAGGACGTGGGTTTCCTCACCCTGGGGGATGTGACCATCTATTCCACCTACCTTTACATTCACCGGCTGATTGCCGCCAGGGGCTATGAGACGGCCATGGTGAGCGGCATCCCGTCCTTCTGCGCCGCCGCGGCCCGGCTGAACATGGGTCTGGCGGAGGGAGCGGAGGAGATTCACATCATCCCCGCCACCTACCAGGTGGAGGACAGCCTGTCTCTGCCGGGAACGAAGGTGCTGATGAAGGCGGGAAAGCAGATGGGCCGGGTGAAGGAGCAGCTGAGGAAAGCGGGGCTCTCCGTGGCCATGGTGGAGAACTGCGGGATGGAGGGGGAGACCCTGTACCGCAGCCTGGAGGAGATCGGCGACCATTCCGGCTATTATTCTCTGATTATCGCGAAGGAGGGCGGAGAAGATGAATAAGCTGTACGCGGTGGGCATCGGCCCGGGAGACTATGAAAAGATGACCCTGGAGGCAGAGAAAGTCCTCTCCTCCTGCGATGTGATTGTGGGCTACACCGTGTACGTGGATCTGGTGCGGGAGCACTTTCCGGGAAAGGAATTTCTCACCACTCCCATGCGCCGGGAGGAAGAGCGGTGCCGTATGGCCTTTGAGGAGGCGGCAAAGGGAAAGACCACAGCCATGATCTGCAGCGGCGACGCCGGCGTGTACGGCATGGCCGGCCTGCTGCTGGAGATGGGGAAGGATTACCCGGACTGTCAGGTGGAGGTGATCCCGGGAGTCACCGCGGCCCTCTCCGGGGCGGCGGTTCTGGGAGCTCCCCTGATTCATGATTTTGCGGTGATCAGTCTGAGCGACCTGCTCACTCCCTGGGAGCTGATCAAAAAGCGGCTGGCCTGCGCGGCGGAGGGAGATTTTTCCATCTGCATCTATAATCCGTCCAGCAGAAAGAGGAGCGATTATCTGCGCCAGGCCTGCGACGTCCTGCTGGCTTACCGGTCCCCGGATACGGTCTGCGGGCTGGTGAGAAATATCGGCCGGGAGGGGCAGAGCTTTCGGATTCTCACCCTGAGAGAGCTGAGAGACGCGCAGACGGATATGTTTACCACAGTGTTTGTGGGCAATTCCGCCACCAGAGAGACGGCGGGACGGATGGTGACGCCGAGGGGATACCATCTGGAAAAGCAGGAAGGACGGTGATAGCATGGTTCATTTTGTGGGAGCAGGTCCGGGAGACCCGGAGCTGATCACGGTGAAGGGAAAACGGCTTCTGGAGGAGGCGGACGTGATTATTTACGCCGGTTCTCTGGTCAACCCCCAGCTTCTCTCCTATGGAAGGGCAGGGGTGGAGATTCACAACAGCGCGGAGATGACCCTGGAACAGGTGCTGGCGGTGATGAAGCGGGCGGAGGAAGAAGGGAAAATGACCGTCCGCCTGCACACGGGGGACCCGTCGGTGTACGGCGCCCACCGGGAGCAGATGGACGCCCTGGACCGCATGGGCATTCCCTATGACGTGACGCCGGGAGTCAGCTCCTTCCTGGCCGCTGCGGCCTCCTTAAAGAAGGAGTACACCCTGCCTGGGGTGAGCCAGACGGTCATCCTCACCAGAAAAGGAGGCCGGACGGAGGTGCCGGAGAAAGAAGATTTAAAGGCGCTGGCGGAGCACCAGGCCACCATGATCATTTTCCTCAGCGTGGGACAGATAGAGGAAGTGGCGGCGGATCTGGCGCCGTCTTACGGCTGGGACGCCCCGGCGGCTGTGGTGTACAAGGCCTCCTGGGCAGATGAGAAGATCGTCCGGGGCACGTTAAAGGATATCGGGGCGAAGGTGAGGGCGGCGGGAATCCGCAAGACGGCCCTCATCGCCGTGGGAGGCTTTCTGGGGGATGACTACGAGCTCTCCAGGCTGTACGACGGCACCTTCACCCATGAGTTCCGCAAAGGGATGGAAGGAGGAGCACAGACGTGGCAAAAATGATCATGGTCCAGGGAACCATGTCCAACGCCGGCAAGAGCTTCCTGGCGGCGGGGCTTTGCCGGGTGTTTCACCAGGACGGCTGGCGGGTGGCGCCCTTTAAGGCCCAGAATATGGCCCTCAACAGCTTTGTGACGAAGGAAGGACTGGAGATGGGCCGGGCCCAGGTGGTGCAGGCGGAGGCTGCCGGCGTGGAGCCGGAGGTGGCCATGAACCCCATTCTCCTGAAGCCCAACAGCCATA
The DNA here is from genome assembly GCA_019114465.1 of Candidatus Lachnoclostridium avicola. GTDB lineage: Bacteria > Bacillota > Clostridia > Lachnospirales > Lachnospiraceae > Lachnoclostridium_A > Lachnoclostridium_A avicola. The sequence continues at coordinate 19,399 of DXFM01000023.1, read as the reverse complement.
CCGGGAGCCAGGTGATCGTAAACGGGGAGGTGCTGGGCAATTACTCCGCCCAGGAGTATTTCACCAGGCGGAAAGAGCTGATGCCGGTGGTGAAAAAGGCCCTGGACCATCTGGCGGAATCCTACGACATCATTGTGATCGAGGGGGCGGGAAGTCCGGCGGAGATCAATCTGAAGGAAAATGACCTGGCCAACATGGGCATCGCCCGGCTGGCGAAGGTGCCGGTGCTCCTGGTGGGGGATATCGACCGGGGCGGCGTGTTCGCCTCCCTCTACGGCACGGTCAAGCTGCTGGAGCCGGAGGAGCAGGCCATGATCAAGGGGATGGTGATCAATAAGTTCCGGGGGGACGTGTCCCTGCTGGAGCCGGGACTCCGCATGATCGAGGAGCTGACGGAAGTCCCTGTGGTGGGGGTGGTTCCCATGGAAGCCATCGACATTGAGGATGAGGACAGCCTGGCGGAGCGGCTGAACCGCCGGGAGTGCACCGGCGGCACGGATATCGCCGTGATCCGCCTGCCCCATCTGTCCAATTTCACCGACTTTGACGTGCTGGAGCATCTGGACGGCGTGTCTCTCCGGTACGTGGAGAATCCGGAGGAGCTGGGACTTCCCGACGCGGTCATCCTTCCCGGAACGAAAAATACCATGTCGGATCTGGCCTGGCTTCAGGAGAACGGAATGGCAGACCGGATCAAAAAGCTGTCGGCGGCGGATGTGCCGGTGGTGGGCATCTGCGGCGGTTTCCAGATGCTGGGGAAGCGGCTGAGCGATCCCTACGGAGTGGAACACGGAGGCACTATGGCGGGCCTGGGTCTTCTGGACGCGAAAACTGTGTTTTCCAGAGAGAAGGTGCGCACCCGGGAGAAGGGAAAACTGGCAGACCAGCTTCCCGGCTGGGAGCTTCTGGCCGGCATGGAGACGGAAGGGTATGAGATCCACATGGGAGTGACCAGAAACTTAGGCGGCTGCCGGGAGATCATGCGGGGCCAGGGGGAGGAACGGCCGGTTCTCGGGCTGGGCAATTCCTCCGGCACCGTCATCGGCACCTATCTCCACGGATTTTTTGACGCCCCCGGCGTGGCGGAGCGGTTTGCGGCCCAGCTGGCGGATAGAAAGCGGGGGGAGACGGAAAAACCCCAGCCCATCCCCGTCGGCCGCGACTGGAAAGAATACAAGGAAGAACAGTATGACAGGCTGGCGGACCTGGTGAGGCGATCACTGGACATGAAAAAAGTGTACGAGATCCTGGACCAGGGCGTATGACGGAACAGCGGGACAGCAGAAGGAAGGAGCGCAGGTTATGTCCAGCAAATACGTACAGGTTTACAATACGCTGAAAAAGCAGATTGAGAGCGGAGAGTATGCCATCGGGGAGGAATTTCCTTCGGAGGCGGTTCTCCAGGAACAGTTTCAGGTGTCCCGGGATACGGTCCGCAAGGCCCTGGGAATGCTGGAAAACCAGGGGTATATCCAGAAATCCAGGGGCAGAGTGGCCGTGGTGGTGGAGCGGGGAGCTTACAATTTCCCCTTCGCGGAAATCTTGAGCTTCAAGGAGCTGAACGCCCATTTAAACCGCCGGACGGAGACGGAGGTGGAAAATCTGGAGATCCTGTCCGATCCGGAGCGGATCATGAATATTTTCGAGGACGACGAGGAGAAGGAGATCTACGACCTGCTCCGGGTGCGGAAGATTGAGGGAGAGCGGGTGATTGTGGACCACGATTACTTTAAGCGGAGCGTGGTGCCCAACCTTCCCCTGAGGGCCTGCCGGGATTCTGTTTACGCCTATCTGGAGGAGGAGAAGGGGCTGCGCATCGGCTTTGCCACCAAAGAGATTGTGGTGGAGGACGCCACGGAGGATGACAGGCGGTATCTGGACATGAAGCGGTACGACCTGGTGGTGGTCGTGCGAAGCTATACGTACACGAAAGAGAATGTTCTCTTCCAGTTCACTGAGTCCCGGCACCGGCCGGACTGCTTCAGATTTGTGGAAGTTGCACAAAGAAAGAAGATCTGATTTATCTATAGCGCCGAAAGTGTAAATCGGCGCTATTTTTTTGCCTTTTTCTATTGACTATCATATACGGATATGTTAGGTTATAGCCATACATATACGTATAAGTTAAAAACGGGGCGGGGCCGGCCCTGAAAATGTATGGAGATGGAGAGGAGAAGCAAAAATGGCAGATTTTAAACAGGATGCCGGGGAACTTCTGAAGCTGGTGGGAGGAAGAGAAAACATTGTGTCCTTTACCCACTGCGCCACAAGAATGAGATTCGTGCTGGCAGATGAGAAGAAAGCGGATGTGAAGGGAATTGAGGCCCTGGATTCTGTAAAGGGAACATTTACTCAGGGCGGACAGTTCCAGGTGATTATCGGCAATAAGGTGGCGGTATTCTTCGATGAATTTTCCGCCATCAGCCACATGGAAGGTGTAGGCAAACAGGAGGTAAAGCAGGCGGCAAAGGGAAATATGAACCTGCTTCAGCGGGCGGTGGCCAATCTGGCGGAGGTGTTCGCCCCGCTGATTCCCGCCATCATCGTAGGCGGCCTGATCCTGGGCTTCCGGAACATCATCGGAGACATCAAGCTGCTGGACGGAGGCACCAAATCCATCACAGAAGTGTCCCAGTTCTGGAACGGAGCCTACAATTTCCTGTGGCTGGCCGGTGAGGCCATCTTCACCTTCCTTCCCGTAGGCGTCACCTGGTCTGTGTGCAGGAAGATGAACGCGGATCAGATGCTGGGCATCGTTCTCGGAATCACCCTGGTATCTCCCCAGCTAATGTCCGCCAGCGATTACGTGGCGGCGGTGGAGGCAGGGGATCCGGTGAAAATGTGGGATTTCGGCAGCTTCCACATCAATATGGTAGGCTACCAGTCCCAGGTGATCCCGGCCATTCTGGTGGGAATTGTGTTTGCCCTGCTGTACCGCTTCTTAAAGAAACACGTGCCGGATATGATTTCCATGATCGTGGTGCCCTTCTTTTCTCTGATCCCGGCCATGATCCTGGCCCACACGGTGATCGGCCCCTTCGGCCGCATGCTGGGAGACGGACTGGCAGGCATCATCATGGCCGGCTTTAACTCTCCGGTCAACTGGCTGTTCAGCGGAATCTACGGCCTGCTCTATCCCCTGCTGGTGATTACCGGCCTGCACCACGCCATGCTGCCCATCGACCTGCAGACGGCGGCCACCATGGGCGGAATCTATACCTTCCCGGTGGTGGCGTTAAGCAACATTGCCCAGGCCACTGCCGTGGCAGCCTTCGTGTTTATCAACCGTCATGACGCCAAAGCCAAGGAAGTGGGAATTCCGGCCTTTATCTCCGGATACCTGGGAGTTACGGAACCGGCCATGTTCGGCGTCAACTTAAAGTATCTCTACCCCTTTGTGGGAGCTATGCTGGCCAGCGGCGTGATGGGAATCTTTTCCCGCCTGGCAGGCGTCATCGCCAACAGCGTGGGCGTGGGCGGCATCCCCGCGTTCCTGTCCATGAGGGGGGATAAGATTCTGATCTATATTGTCTGCATTGCGGCGGACATTGTACTGGCGTTTCTGTTCACCCTGCTTCTCTCCGGAACGAAGCTGAAGGACTACGGAAACCACTGATCACAGACGGACCGGCTTTTCTGACGGGCGCCGGGCGGCAGAGCCGGCGCCTTTTCAGAAGCCGGCACTTGAAAAAACAGGCAAAGGAATGACAGCGATGAATCTGGGAAATAAAATCATATATCAAATTTACCCCAAATCCTTTCAGGACACCAACGGGGACGGAATCGGCGACCTGCAGGGAGTGATCCGGCATCTGGATTACATCAAGGAACTGGGGGCGGACTATCTGTGGCTGACGCCGTTCCTGCTCTCCCCCCAGTACGACAACGGCTACGACGTGGCCGACTACCGGGCCATTGATCCCCGGTACGGAACCATGGAGGACTTTGACCAGCTGGTGGAGGAGGCGGGAAAACGGGGCATGTACCTGATGATGGACATGGTGTTCAACCACTGCTCCACAGAACATGAATGGTTTCAGAAAGCCCTGGCGGGGGATCCCTACTACCGGGATTTCTTTATCATCCGGAAGGGAAAGGACGGCGGCCTGCCTCCCACCAACTGGGTATCCAAGTTCGGAGGCAGCGCCTGGGGCTATCTGCCGGGCACGGACGAGTACTATCTCCACCTGTTCCACGTCAGCCAGGCGGATTTAAACTGGGAGAACCCCTGCGTGCGTCAGGCCTGCTGCGATATTGTAAGATTCTGGATGGACAAGGGGGTGAAGGGCTTCCGCTTTGACGTGATCAACCTGATTTCCAAGCCTGATGTCTACGAGGACGACCTGACGGGGGACGGCCACCGGTTCTACACCGACGGGCCCAGAATCCATCAGTTCCTTCACGAGCTGAACCGGGGGTCTTTCGGCCGGGATCCGGAGGTGATCACTGTGGGGGAGATGGCCTCCAGCGATCTGGAAAACAGCATCCGATACACCAATCCCCAGTCGGAGGAGCTGTCCATGATCTTTGACTTCCACCATTTAAAGGTGGACTACCCCTCGGGGAACAAGTGGGAGATCCAGCCTTTCCGATTCCACGATCTGAAGAACAATCTGTTTTCCTGGCAGCGGGAGATGGAGCGGGGCGGCGGCTGGCAGTCCCTGTTCTGGTACAATCACGATCAGCCCAGAATCGTGTCCCGCATAGGGGACGACGGGAAATACCGGGTGGAGTCGGCCAAAATGCTGGCCACAGCCCTGCACGGCCTGCGGGGAACGCCCTGCATTTACCAGGGGGAGGAGATCGGCATGACCAACGCCGGTTTCCATGACATCAGCCAGTACCGGGATATTGAGACTTTGAACGTGTACAATGAGATGAAATTAAAGGGAAAGACGGACGAGGAGATCTACCGGAGTCTGGGGCGCAAGTCCAGGGACAACGCCAGAACTCCCATGCAGTGGGATAATACGGAAAACGCCGGTTTTACCGACGGGACGCCGTGGATTGAGGTGAATCCCAACTGCGCCCGGATCAACACTCTGGACAGGGAAGATCCGGATTCCATCTTTCAGCACTACAGAAAGCTGACGGCTCTGCGGAAGGAGCTTCCGGTCATCAGTCAGGGGGATGTGACTCCCATTCTGGAGGAGGACGAGAACCTTCTGGCTTACCGGCGCCGCCTGGGCGGGGAAGAGCTGTGGGTGGTCTGCAATTTCTTTGGAAAAACCGTCCCCGTGCCGGAGGGAATTCTCCCGGAGGATGGGAAGCTGCTGCTGGACAGCTATCCGGACGGGACCTGGGACGGAAAGACTCTGCAGCCCTATGAGGCAGTGATGATTTATAAGAAATAGGGCCGGCGGCTCCCCCGTTTCTTGACTTTTCCCCCGCATACTGATAAAATAGTGGAAACTGGACAAGGTCCTTCACCTTCGGGTGAAGGGCCTTTTAAAAAATCATGACCCGAGGGAGGAGACCGGCCGTGAGACCGCAGGATATTGAGAACAAGAGCATGGAAATCATAGAACGGGAGCTGGGGGACCGGGCGTCCTCCTGGCCGGAGAGAGAGCTTCTGGTGGTGAAGCGGTGCATCCACACCTCCGCGGATTTTGATTACGCGGACAACCTGGTGTTTTTGCCGGGGGCTGTGGATACGGCCCTGAACGCCTTAAAAAGAGGGGTGACCATCGTCACCGACACTTCCATGGCCGCCGCCGGGATCAACAAGCGCTCCGCCTCCGCCCTGGGAGTGGAGGTGCGCTGCTTTATCTCCGACCCGGATGTGGCGGAGGAGGCGAAACGCCGGGGAGTCACCCGCTCTGCCGTCTGTATGGAAAAGGCGGCAGCCCTGGGACGGCCGGTGATCGCGGCGGTGGGCAACGCCCCCACGGCCCTGATCCGGCTGAGGGAGCTGGCGGATCAGGGGCTGTTTCGGCCGGAGCTGATCATCGGCGTGCCGGTGGGCTTTGTGAACGTGGTGGAGGCCAAGGAGATGATCCTTGAGACGGATATCCCCCACATTGTGGCAAAGGGGAGAAAAGGGGGCAGCAACATCGCCGCCGCCATTGTAAACGCCCTGCTCTACCAGGTATACCGGGAAATGTGAGACGGCCGGCGGAGGAAATGGATACCGGCCGCCCTGCAGGGATAATAACAAGAATCGAGGAGAACCATTATGAATACAAAACGGTCAGAAGAGTTGTTTAAAAAGTCGCTGGAGAAGATCCCGGGGGGAGTCAACAGCCCGGTGCGGGCTTTCCGCGCTGTGGGCCGCAATCCCCTGTTCATCGACCACGCCGCGGGAGACCGGATCACGGACGTGGATGGAAATGAATTTATCGACTATGTGTGTTCCTGGGGGCCGGGAATTCTGGGCCACGCCCATCCCCAGGTGATCCGCGGGGTGAAGGCGGCCTGCGACAAGGGGCTGACCTACGGAGCCCCCACGGAGAATGAGCTGATCCTGGCGGATATGATCTGCGAGGCCATGCCTTCCGTGGAGAAGGTCCGGCTGGTGAGCTCCGGGACGGAGGCGGTGATGAGCGCCATCCGCGTGGCCAGAGGCTACACCGGAAGGGACTATATTCTGAAATTTAAGGGCAACTACCACGGCCACTCCGACGGCCTGCTGGTAAAGGCGGGATCCGCGGCCCTGACTACGGCGGTGCCGGACAGCAGCGGCGTGCCGGCCTCCTACACCCAGAATACTCTGGTGGCTCTCTACAACGACAAGGAGTCGGTGAGAGAGCTGATGGAGAAGTACGGGGAGCAGGTGGCGGCCATCATCGTGGAACCGGTGGCAGCCAATATGGGCGTGGTGCTCCCAGAAGACGGTTTTCTGGAGTATCTGCGGAAGATCACGGAGGAATACGGCGCCCTGCTGATCTTTGACGAGGTGATCACCGGCTTCCGCTTAGGCTACGGCGGGGCCCAGGAATATTTCGGCATCCGTCCGGATATGACTACCATGGGAAAGATTGTGGGCGGAGGAATGCCCATGGCCGCCTACGGAGGACGCAGGGACATTATGGATATGGTGTCTCCTGTGGGACCGGTGTACCAGGCGGGAACCCTCTCCGGCAATCCCATCGCCACCACGGCGGGAATCGAGACCTTAAAGATCCTGAAGGCCCATCCGGAGTATTACAGCCAGATTGAGGAGAAGGCGGAGAAAATTGCCGCGGCTTTAAAAGAGCGGGGCAGACGCACCGGCATTCCGGTGAGCGTCAATCAGATCGGCTCCCTTCTCTGCGCCTTCTTTACAGACCGCCATGTGGGAGATTACGACAGCGCCACCTCCTCCGACTTAAAGGCCTATGCGGAGTACTTCGGCCATATGCTGGAGAACGGCGTCTACGTGGCTCCGTCCCAGTACGAGGCCATGTTTGTGTCCGCAGCCCACAGCGACGAGGACATCGAGCGCACCTGCCAGGTGATCCTGGAGGCTTAAAGGGCGGGGCCCAGGGACTTGCAATTTGGCGATAAAATAATTATAATGTAGAAATATAAATACGATTGGAAAAGGCGGAGTGTTATGTCAGATAATCAAATACCGGCCAAAGTAGATGTGGAGCTGGAGGCTCCGGCTGATTTTACCAGTCCGGACGTCCTGTATGAAGATTTAATCAAGACCATCCGCAGATACCATCCGTCAGACGATATCAGCATGGTGGAAAAGGCGTATCGCGTTGCGGCTGAAGCACATAAGGACCAGAAGCGGAAATCGGGTGAACCATATATCATTCACCCTCTTTGTGTTGCCATCATTCTGGCTGATCTGGAGATGGATAAGGAGACAATCGTAGCCGCCATCCTCCACGATGTGGTGGAAGATACGGTGATGACGCTGGATGAGCTGACGAAGGAGTTTGGCTCTGAGGTGGCCCTTCTGGTGGACGGCGTCACCAAGCTGACCCAGCTGTCCTGGTCCGCGGACAAGGTGGAGATCCAGGCGGAGAATTTGAGAAAGATGTTCCTGGCCATGGCCAAGGATATCCGGGTGATTTTGATCAAGCTGGCGGACCGCCTTCACAATATGAGAACGCTCCAGTACATGAAGCCGGAGAAGCAGAAGGAAAAAGCAAAGGAGACCCTGGAAATCTATTCTCCCATCGCCCACCGTCTTGGTATTTCCAAGATCAAGGTGGAGCTGGACGACCTGGCGCTCAAGTATCTGGAACCGGACGTCTACTACGACCTGGCGGAAAAAATTTCCTTAAAGAAAGATTCCAGAGAGGCCTTCGTCCACCAGATCGTGGAGGAAGTGCGGGAACACATGAAAAATGCGGGCATCGATGCCAAAGTGGACGGCCGGGTGAAGCATTTTTTCAGTATCTATAAGAAAATGGTGAACCAGCACAAGACGCTGGATCAGATTTATGACCTGTTTGCAGTCCGCATCATTGTGGAGACGGTGAAGGACTGCTACGCGGCTCTGGGCGTGATTCATGAGATGTATAAGCCCATTCCCGGGCGGTTTAAGGATTACATCGCCATGCCCAAGCCCAATATGTACCAGTCTCTCCACACCACCCTGATCGGCAGCAGCGGCCGCCCCTTTGAGATCCAGATCCGGACCTACGAGATGCACCGCACCGCCGAGTACGGTATCGCCGCTCACTGGAAATACAAGGAGAGCGGCAGCGGCCAGGCAGCCGCCGGGCGGGAAGAGGAGAAGCTGAGCTGGCTGCGCCAGATCCTGGAGTGGCAGCGGGACATGTCGGACAACAAGGAATTTTTAAGCCTGTTAAAGAGCGATCTGGACCTGTTTGCCGACAGCGTATACTGCTTTACCCCCACGGGAGATGTGAAGAATCTTCCCAGCGGATCCACCCCCATCGACTTTGCCTATGCCATCCACAGCGCCGTGGGCAACAAGATGGTGGGAGCGAAGGTGAACGGCAAGCTGGTGCCCATCGATTACGTGATCCAGAACGGGGACCGGATCGAGATCATCACGTCCCAGAATTCCAAGGGACCCAGCCGGGACTGGCTCTCTATTGTAAAGAGCACCCAGGCGAAGAACAAGATCAACCAGTGGTTTAAGTCGGAATTAAAAGAGGACAATATCAACCGGGGCAAGGAGCTGATCGCCCAGTACTGCAGGACAAAGGGCATCAACTGGGCGGAGATCAGCAAGCCGGAGTACATGGAAAAGGTGATGCGCCGGTATGCCTATAAGGACTGGGACGCGGTCCTGGCTTCCGTGGGCCACGGCGGCTTGAAGGAGAGCCAGGTGGTCAACCGGATGGTGGAGGAGGAGAAGAAGAAAAAGACGTTAAATGTCACCGACGACACCATCTTAAATGAAATCGGAGAGAACAACAAAGTTCCCGTGTCCAAAAAGTCCAAGAGCGGAATCGTGGTAAAGGGAATCCATGACGTGGCGGTGCGCTTTTCCCGGTGCTGCAGCCCGGTGCCCGGAGATGAGATCGTAGGTTTTGTCACCAGGGGAAGGGGCGTGTCCATTCACCGGACAGACTGCATCAACATCATCAATCTGCCGGAAGATGAGAAGGTCCGGCTGATCGATGCGGAATGGCAGCAGGATGAGAACGACAGCAGCGGCGAGCGCTATTCCACGGAGATTCAGATCTATGCCAACAACCGGATCGGCATGTTTGTGGATATTTCCAAGGTGTTCACGGAGAGACAGATCGACATTACCTCCATGAGCGCCCGCACCAGCAAGCAGGGGACGGCCACCATCACCGTCACCTTTGACACCCACGGGGTGGAGGAGCTGAACCGGCTGGTGGATAAGCTGCGCACCATTGAGGGCGTACAGGATATAGAGAGAACGGCGGGCTGACGCCGGAAGGATTCAGAGAAAAAGGAGATGCTGTAATATACCGGATTGCGGCATCTCCTTCTGTGTGTGAGGAGGAAACGTCATGGATATGAGAATCAAAACCATGGTGCTGGGCCATGTCCAGACCAACTGTTATCTGGTATATGAGGAGGGCTCCGGCCGGGGCGTGATCATCGATCCGGCGGACAACGGGCCTGCCATCTCGGCCGCCTGCCGGGAGGCGAAGGTGACGCCGGAGGCCATTTTGCTGACCCACGGCCACGGGGATCATATTCTGGCGGCCGACGGGCTGAGACAGGAGTGGAAGATTCCTGTGATCGCGTCGGAGACGGAGCGGGAGCTGCTGGCGGACCCGTCCCTCAATCTTTCCCTGGCCCTGGGAATGCCCCGCACCAGCTTAAAGGCGGACCGGGAGGTCCGGGACGGGGAAGTGGTGGAGGCGGCAGGCTTCCATTTTCAGGTGATCGCCACGCCGGGGCACACGAAGGGATCCGTCTGCTACCTGGAGAAAGAGGAGAAAGTGCTGTTTTCCGGGGACACCCTGTTTGAGCAGTCCCTGGGGCGCACCGACTTCCCCACAGGGAGCGCGAAGGAGATTGTGGAATCCATCACCGGAAAGCTCTTCGCCCTGCCTGATGACACCATGGTGTACCCGGGGCACGGAGACCCGACAGTGATCGGAAGAGAGAAACAGTACAACCCGGTAGCGAGGTACAGGAGATAAGATATGATAGGAATATTGCTGGAAGACAACGGATTTGAGCAGGATATCCGGGAACTGCTCATGGCTTTCTATCCCGGAGAAAAATTTGTCCACCAGAAGACGGAAGGAACGGAATTTGATGTGAAGGGAACGCCGGGGGAGGGAGTCTACCGCCTGGAGCTGGACGGGGACGCCGTGGAATTTCCGGTGCCGGAGGGAGACCGGCTGGAGACGAAGAACAGGATCAAGAGAAATCTCTACCGTCTGCTGGAAAAGCGCACCGGCCGCAGTCTGCCCTGGGGAACTCTCACCGGCATCCGCCCCACAAAGATTCCCATGACGAAGCTGGAGGAGGGCTGGAGCCGGGAGGAGATCGCGGACTTTATGAAGGAGACTTACTTTGCCGGGGACGACAAGATCGCCCTCAGCGTGGAGATCGCGGAGCGGGAGCGGGAGCTTCTGTCCAGGATTTCCTATGAGAACGGATACAGCCTCTATGTGGGCATTCCCTTCTGTCCCACCACCTGCCTGTACTGCTCCTTCACCTCCTACCCCATCGGAAAGTGGGAGAAGCGGATGGACGAGTATCTGGGAGCCCTGTTCCGGGAGCTGGAGTACACGGCGGATCGGATGAAGGGAAAGGTGCTGGATACGGTCTACTTCGGCGGAGGCACCCCCACCTCCCTGTCGGCGGAGCACCTGGATCAGGTGATCGCTAAGGTGGAGGAACTTTTTGATCTGTCCGGGGTTCAGGAATTCACGGTGGAGGCCGGACGGCCGGACAGCATCACCAGAGAAAAACTGGAGGTGCTGAAGCGCCACGGGATTACCAGAATTTCCATCAATCCCCAGACCATGAACCAGAAGACCCTGGATGTGATCGGCAGACGCCACACTGTGGATATGGTGAAGGAAAAATTCGCTCTGGCCAGGGAGATGGGCTTTGACAACATCAACATGGATCTGATTATCGGCCTGCCGGGAGAGCGGATGGAGGATGTGGCCCATACTTTGGAGGAGGTTCGCAGGCTTTCTCCGGACAGCCTGACCGTTCACTCTCTGGCCTTAAAGCGGGCGGCCAGACTGAACCTGGAGTGGGATCAGTACGCGGATATGGGCATGGTAAACACTCAGGAGATGATTGACCTGACAGCCCGGTTTGCCAGAGAGATGGGGATGGAGCCCTACTATCTGTACCGCCAGAAAAATATGGCTGGAAATTTTGAAAATGTGGGTTATTCCCTGCCGGGAAAGGCCTGCATCTACAACATTCTCATTATGGAGGAAATGCAGACCATCGCCGCCTGCGGAGCGGGAACCACCACGAAGGTGGTGTTCCCGCAGGAGAACCGGAGAGAGCGGACTGAAAATGTAAAAGATGTGGATCAGTACATCCAGAGAATCGACGAGATGATTGAGCGGAAGGAAAAACTCCTGTCCCAGATCGTCTAAAATACTTGCAAAAATAAGGATTCCATGTACAATAATATGAGAATGCCCCACAGGCGCGCATTCCCGATGAATCCCCGTGTCCGCTGACGCGGACACCGCGAACCGTGAAAGCTCTGGGATCGCTTTGCGCTGCGCGCCCATGCGATTCCGCCTGCATTGGCAATTCGGCCGATCGGGCTTTCACAGTAAAAACCAACAGAATGGAGAGAAAACATGGCGCTGAAAAAGAAGCCGGTCACCGGCATGAAGGATATTCTGCCTGCGGAAATGCAGATCCGCGACTATGTGTTGAACCAGATCAAGGAAACCTACAGAAGCTTCGGGTTTTCTTCCATTGAGACCCCCTGCGTGGAGCACATCGAAAATCTCACCAGCAAGCAGGGCGGCGACAATGAGAAGCTGATCTTTAAAATTTTAAAACGAGGGGAAAAATTAAAGCTGGAGGAGGCTCAGTCGGAGAGCGATCTGACAGACAGCGGCCTCCGCTACGACTTAACCCTTCCCCTTTCCAGATATTACGCCAACAATGCAGCCAATCTGCCCAGCCCCTTCAAGGCTCTTCAGGTGGGCAGCGTGTGGAGAGCGGACCGGCCCCAGAAAGGGCGGTTCCGCCAGTTTGTCCAGTGCGACATTGACATTTTGGGGGACGCCACCAGCCTGGCGGAGATCGAACTGATCACCGCCACCACCACGGCTCTGGGAAAGATCTGCCCCGACCGGAAATTCACGGTTCGGATCAACGACCGGGAGATCTTAAAGGCCATGGCCATGTACGCCGGTTTCCCCGAGGATTCCACGGACCAGGTGTTCATCACCCTGGACAAGATGGACAAGATCGGCATGGACGGAGTGGAAAAAGAGCTTCTGGAGCTGGGATACGCCGGGGAAGCTGTGAAAAAGTACGGGGAACTGCTCTCCGGCGTGCAGCATGACGCCGCCGGCGTCCGCGCCCTGGGAGAAACTCTGGCAGGCTTCCTTCCGGAAGGACAGGCGGAAAACCTGGCGGACATTATGGATACGGTGGCGGAGGTGGCTACCGCGGACTTCGGCCTGGAATTTGACCCCACTCTGGTGCGCGGCATGGGCTATTACACCGGCACCATCTTTGAGGTGTCCATGGACGGCTTCGGCGGATCCGTCGCCGGCGGCGGACGCTACGATAAGATGATCGGAAAGTTCACCGGCATGGAGACGCCGGCCTGCGGATTCTCCATCGGCTTTGAGCGGATTGTCACCATCCTCATGGACGCGGGATTTACAGTGCCTGCCGCCGCTCCGAAGACGGCCTACCTGTTTGAGAAGGGAATGGACAGAGAGCGGTTAAGCCAGGTGATGAAGGAAGCCACGAAGGAGCGGATGGCCGGCGGCCAGATTCTGGTGGCTCAGATGAACAAAAATAAGAAATTCCAGAAGGAGCAGCTCCAGAAGGAAGGCTATACAGAATTTAAAGAATTTTACAAAGACCCCCTGAAACGGTAAGGGAAGGGAAAGGAGAACAAATGGCAGAGTCAATGAAGGGTCTGAAGAGGACCCATCGGTGTGCTGAGCTTGGCACCGCCAATGTGGGTGAGAACGTCACCGTCATGGGCTGGGTGCAGAAACAGAGAAATAAAGGCGGAATTATATTTGTGGATCTGAGGGACCGCTCCGGCATCCTGCAGATTATCTTTGAGGAAGCAGACTGCGGCAGCGAGTATTTTGCCAAGGCCATGAAGTTGAGAAGCGAATTTGTCATCGCTGTGGAGGGCAAGGTGGAGAACCGGTCCGGCGCGGTCAATGAGAATCTGGCCACGGGAGCCATCGAAGTGCGGGCGAAATCCCTGCGGATTCTGTCCGAGTCTGAGACTCCGCCCTTCCCCATCGAGGAGAACAGCAAAACGAAGGAAGAGCTTCGGTTAAAGTACCGCTATCTGGATCTGAGACGTCCCGATCTGCAGAGAAACCTCATGGTGAGAAGCCGTGTGGCCACCCTGACCAGAGCCTTCCTGGCGGAGGAGGGATTCCTGGAGATCGAGACTCCGACCCTGATCAAGAGCACTCCCGAGGGAGCCAGAGACTATCTGGTGCCCAGCCGTGTGCATCCAGGCTCTTTCTACGCTCTGCCCCAGTCTCCCCAGCTTTTCAAACAGCTGCTCATGTGTTCCGGCTACGACCGCTACTTCCAGCTGGCCAGATGCTACCGGGATGAGGACCTGCGGGCTGACCGTCAGCCGGAGTTCACCCAGATCGACATGGAACTGTCCTTCGTGGACGTGGACGACGTGCTGGATGTGAACGAGAGACTGCTGAAGAAACTGTTTAAGGAGATCTGCGGCTATGACCTGCAGCTTCCCATCCAGAGAATGACCTGGAAAGAGGCTATGGAGCGTTTTGGTTCCGATAAGCCGGACCTGCGCTTCGGCATGGAGCTTCACGACGTGTCTGACGTGGTAAAGAATACGGAGTTTGCCGTATTTAAGAGCGCTCTGGAAAAGGGCGGCTCCGTCCGGGGAATCAACGCCGAGGGACAGGGCCATATGCCCAGAAAGAAAATCGACGCCCTGGTGGAGTTTGCCAAGGGTTACGGCGCGAAGGGACTTGCTTATCTCTCCATCCAGGAGGACGGCAGCTACAAGTCTTCCTTTGCCAAATTCATGACGGAGGAGGAGTTAAAGGCTCTGGTGGCCGCCATGGACGGCAAGCCTGGAGATCTGCTTCTCTTCGCCGCTGACAAGAATAAAGTGGTGTTTGACGTGCTGGGCGCTCTCCGTCTGGAGATCGCAAGACAGCTGGATCTGCTGAAGAAGGACGACTTTAAGTTCCTCTGGGTGACAGAGTTCCCGCTCCTGGAGTACTCGGAGGAGGAAGGCCGCTACGTGGCCATGCACCATCCCTTCACCATGCCCATGGAGGAGGATCTGGATCTCATCGACACCGATCCCGGCGCAGTCCGGGCGAAAGCCTACGACATCGTGCTCAACGGCACGGAGATGGGCGGCGGCTCTGTCCGTATTCACCAGTCCGATATCCAGGAGAAGATGTTTGAAGTTCTGGGCTTTACCAAGGAGAGAGCTCAGGAGCAGTTTGGGTTCCTTCTGGAGGCGTTTAAGTACGGAGTTCCCCCTCACGCAGGTCTGGCCTACGGCATGGACCGCATGGTGATGCTTATGGTGGGAGCTGACAGCATCCGGGACGTGATCGCATTCCCGAAGGTGAAGGATGCCTCCTGTCTGATGACGGAAGCTCCCGCTCCCGTGGACGCGAAACAGCTGGAGGAGCTGGGAATTGAGATCCTGCCCCAGGAAGATCAGGCTCAATAACAAACGAATATCGGCCGCATGCGGACAGCAGCAGTCCGGCGGCGGAAGAATAGCCGGTCCCGGCAGATCTGAGGAGTAAAATCCCGGATCTGCCGGGATTTTTTGCTTTATAGGAAACGCTGTTCCTGCCCTTCCCGGCCCATGCGCGAAAGGCATTTGTCCCGATACCGAACAGGTATTAGATTTTTGACGGAGGCAGAGGTAGAATGGATTCAGATTCACAGGAAAAGAGAGGAAGAGAAAAGATGACGGATTTTTCCAGTTTAAAGAGGATGATTCTGCCGCTGTTCGGGGAACAGCTTCTGGTGGCGCTGGTGGGAATGGCAGACGTGTTTGTGGTGGGATTTGTGGGGGAGGCCGCCGTGTCCGGTGTTTCCCTGGTAAACTCATTCAACACCATTTTCATCAATCTGTTTACTGCCCTGGCTTCCGGGGGAGCGGTGGTGATCAGCCAGTATATCGGCAGAAATGAAGCAAAGCAGGCGGGAAAGGCAGCCAGCCAGCTCCTGGCGGCATCGGTGCTGTTTTCCACGGCGGTGACCATCCCGATTCTGGCGGCCAACGCCTCTCTCATGAGGCTGATGTTCGGCCAGGTGGAGGCGGACGTCATGGACGCCTGCGTGACCTATCTGAGGATTTCCGCCTATTCCTATCCGGCCCTTGCCGTTTACAACGCCGGGGCGGCCCTCTACCGAAGCTTTGGAAAGACCAGCACGACCATGTATATTTCCGTGGCAGCCAATGTGATCAATGTGGTGGGAAACTGTATCGGCGTGTTCGTCCTCCATGAGGGGGTGGCCGGGGTGGCCTGGCCTTCTCTCATCTCAAGGACCTTCTCCGCAGTGGTGATCACGGTGCTGTGCTTTTCCCGGGCCAATCCGGTACAATATGGAAAACAGTGGATTTTCCGCCTGGACGGGGAGCTTCAGAAACGGATTCTGCGGATTGCGGTGCCCAACGGGGTGGAGAGCGGGATCTTTCAGCTGGTGAAGGTGGCCTTAAGCAGCGTGGTGGCGCTGTTTGGAACCTACCAGATCGCCGCCAACGGCGTGGCCCAGAGTCTCTGGAGTATGGCCGCCCTGGTCTGCGTGTCCATGGGTCCGGTGTTCATCACGGTGATCGGCCAGGCTATGGGGGCCGGGGATGTGAAGGGGGCGGAGGAGAGCTTCCGGAAGTTGATGAAGATCACGGTGATCTTCGCGGCCGTCTGGAACGCTCTGATCTTTGCGGTCACCCCGGTGGTGCTCCACTTCTATTCCCTGTCCGATGAGACGAAGCGGCTGACCATTCTTCTGGTGCTGATCCACAATATCTTCAACACGGCGGCGTTCCCCTTTGCGGACCCCCTGGGAAAGGGACTGCGGGCCGCCGGGGATGTGAAGTACACCACCGCAGTCTCCCTGTTTACCACCATAGGGGTCCGGCTGGTGTTCTCCTGGATTTTTGCCGTAGGACTGGGGATGGGCGTCATGGGAATCGCCTTAGCTATTATATCATATAGTATAAAACGGGTAAATGGTAATAGAGACATATATGCGTATAAAAGTAAAGTATGAATAACTTTCAAATCTTGAAATTAATATCAGTCAAAAAGCTCTTTCCTCAACAAATTTCATCCGTGTTCTTGGAAAAATTTTTGTACTGACGTGGTGAACATCCATACATTTTACAGAAAAGAGATGAGAATGTACTTGTATTGGAAAATGATAGAAGCTTTGCAATGTCGGCTCCGATCATCATATTTTAGATAAAATGTTTTGTATAGTTCTACAGGTTGGCTGGAGCTGAGAAAATAATTTTGAAATATTGTACAAAAATAAAAAAAGAAAATTGTAATATATGATGAAAATGAATATAGCTATGGACAAATGCACTGAGAACTGTTAAAATATATATAAATTAAGTTTGTTATTACGTAATGGTAAGCAAGACTGTTTATAATACTGATTGGGATAATAGTATTATGGACAGTTTTTTTATATTAGAATTGCTTCGGATGTTTGCTAGAGGGGGCAGGAATAGGTGAAGATCGTCAGGGTTCTGAATACAAATGCAGTTGTATCGTTGGATTCGTACGGCCGGGAAATCATCATTACCGGTGCCGGGATTGGTTTTAAAAAGAAAAAAGGCGAAGAGCTGGACAAGTCCTGCGTGGAGAAAATTTATTGCCTGAAGAGTGCGGAAGATAATTACAGGTTGCAGCAGGTGGTGAGGGAAATCTCGGAAAAATATCTGGAGATTGCCGGCAAGGTGGTCACTGCTTCCAGAGAAGAAGGACTGAAGGTGAGAGATACCCTCTATGTCACGTTGACAGATCACATCAATTCCGCTGTGGAGAGATACCAGAGCGGAATCAGCCTCAAGAATTTGATGCGACACGAGATTCGGAAATTTTATCCCCAGGAATACAGGGTGGCCCAGGAGGCCATTGAGTGGATTCGGAAGATGACAGATATTGATCTGGGAGAAGACGAGGCGGGATTTATTGCCATGCATATTATATCCTCAGAGTTTGAGAGCAATGAGGTTTCAGATGTGCAAAAGATGACAGAGCTGATCAATGCCATTATCAAGATTGTAAAAATGCATTTCAGGATTGAATTTGATGAGGATTCTGTGTCCTATCAGAGATTTTTGACACATTTAAAATTCTTCTCGGCCAGAATGCTGGATGGTGAGGTTTACCAGGACAGCATGGAGGAGATATACCATGCAATGGTGGCACAAAACGGGCATGCCTATACGGGTGTGGAAAAGGTGGCCCAGTTCATTGAAAAGCAGTACGGATACCGGCTTAGCATAGATGAAGAGCTATATCTGCTGATTCATATAAAGAGAATACTGGACGAACAGCATCGCTAGTTCACAGGTTTGTTATTATTCAGTTAAGCAAGACCTGGTCCTGAAGGGCACATTTCCCGGGAAAATGCGCTCTTTGAGGCCAGGTCTTTCTTTTTCCGGAGACTTCCGGGATGCATAAATTTATTTTAATGAGGTGAAGATATGGATTACGCAAGTGTTGCAAAGAAAATCCTGCAGCGTGTAGGAGGAAAAGAAAATGTAATCAGCCTTGTACACTGTATGACCAGACTGAGATTCACGCTGAAAGACGAGTCCATTGTGGACGACGAGGCAGTGAAAAAGACAAAAGGCGTTATGGGAGTAATGAAGAAGGCTGGACAGTACCAGATCATCATAGGCAATGACGTGGCCAATGTCTTTGCAGAGCTGAATAAGCTCGGTAACTTCTCAAACGAGACGCCGAAGAGCACACCCCAGAAGCAGGAAAAGAAAGGAATCATCTCCATGCTGATGGACACGATTTCCGGCATTATGGCGCCAGTTATTCCAGCGATCATCGGAGCAGCTATGATCAAGGTGCTTTTGACGCTGCTGCCCATGATAGGCGTGCTTGATACAGAAGGGAATACCTATAACCTGTTAAGTGTTATGGGAGACGGAGCCTTTTTCTTTATGCCTGTTTTGATTGCCATCTCTGCATCAAAGAAATTCGGGACAAATATGTACTATGCGGCCAGCATTGCGCTTATCATGCTCCATCCTAATTTTATTTCTCTGATGAGCAATGCAAATGAGGCAGGGGAGGTGGTAAAATTCCTCGGCTTTATTCCGGTTACCTATGCTTCCTATTCCTACTCGGTTATCCCGATCATCCTGGCAGTATGGTCCCTAAAGTATGTGGAGAAGCTGGCAGATAAGATTACACCCGTGGTGACTAAGAACTTCCTGCGTCCCATGCTGGTGGTGCTGATCGAGGCACCGATTGCCCTGATCGTGCTGGGACCTTTGGGGGCAATCCTCGGCAATGTCCTGTCAGATATCGTATACTTTATCCATGACCAGCTCGGTTTTATCGCCATCGGACTGGTGGCCGGTATTTATCCGTTTGTTGTCATGGCTGGTATGCACCATGCATTTACCCCGATAAAGCTTGGTATGATTGCCACAACCGGGTATGAGAATTTTATCTGTATCGGTGAGCTCTGCGCCAACATGGCACAAGGTGCTGCTTCTCTTGCTGTATCCTTAAAGAGCAAAAATAAAGATTTTAAACAGGTGGCAGGCTCTTCCGCATTCTCCGCACTTGTGGCAGGTATTACAGAGCCCGCTCTC